>DATKJV010000054.1:0-70867 GCA_035543235.1 Anaeromyxobacteraceae bacterium
CCTGAGCCATCCCCTCATATGAGGCCGAAAATCTCGCGGAAGACGCGCTGGGCGCGGAGCATCTCGCCAAACTTGGCCATGAGGGGCTCGAGCATGTCGAGTTTCATCTTGGGGAGGGCGCCGTAGTGCATCAGGCCCTGCCGCAGCAGCGAGATGGTGCGGCGCTTCACGGTGTTGGCCTTGAGGTACCGATCAATGCCGATAGCCTCGCCTGCGGCGCCGAGGATGGTGAGCAACGCAATGGCGATGGCGCTGATGAGGAGCAGGCGGTCGCGGCGATCGGGATCTCCGATGCGGGTGTCGGAAAGACCCATGCCGAAGCGCAGGTTCTTCTGGTCCCTGAAACTCTCCTCGATGGTGAAGCGCTTGCCGTAAAGCGCCACGATCTCGGCGCCGGCCCTGTCGCCGTGGCTGGTGGCGAGGTGCCAGGCCTCCTTCATGCCCTTGGCCTTCACGCAGACGACCCCGCCGAGCGCACGGCCGGCCCTGGTTACCTGGGCGCCGCGGAGCAGGAGGGGCCGGCCGTTGGCGGGCACCCAGTCTTTGGCCGCCTTGGTCTCGCCGTCGGCACTCGTGACCTTGACGATGCCGCGGAAGCGCACGACAAAGTCGAAGCCGAGCTGGTCCTTGAGGAGCTCGTAGAGGGCCTGGTCGCCGAAGCCCCGGTCGGCCAGCACCGTCACCTTCACGCCCTCGGGCAGGACCTCGCGAAAGCGCTCGAGGAGCACGTCCTCGTGCTCGTTCCGCCAGCCCTTCAGTTCGGACTTCGTCACCGTCTTCCAGAGCAGCGGCGTGGCGCGGCCGTGGCTGGTGATCATCGACAGCACGATGGTGGACTGGTCGTCGTCGTCGAAGTCGGTCCAGTCGAGCGCGGTAACGACCTCCGGCCGGTCGCCGACGACGAACGGCACCCAACTCGCGAACAGGCTCCACACCGAGATGCCATTGTTGCTCAGCAGACGGTCCACCTGTTTGACGGCGTGCTTCGTCTTGAGCCCCTCTGCCATTGCGAGCGCGTTGCCGATGGCGTGGATCCCCAGGGCGGCACCCTCGAGCACCCCGACCGCTGCTCCAGCCAGCGAGGCGACGCGTTTGGCATGGAGATCATCGGCAAAGATGGTGGAAACGAGCTTCGTGATCCGGTCGCGGTCGAGAGGTTGGTCGCTCACGAGTCGCCAGCGTGATCCCCTCGATCCCGAATTTCAAGAACTTGCCTCTATGAGATGAGGGGATCATTCAGCGCCCCACGCCCACGGGAGATAGCCCCAATAGTTCGAGTAGAAGCCCGCTCCCAAGCTCGCGTCCATGATGCGCCCCCCGGGCTCGCTGTATTCCACTCTCCCAACATGGACAAGGAGGGTGTGCGTCTGCTCCCCGAAAGCGCTGAGGAGCGGATGGGTGGTGAACGTCGAGGCGAGGAAGTCACCAGGTGTGGGGTATGGAGGCAATAACGAGAACACATGTGCGCCGGCCTGCTCGGCGTACCATTTGAATCCCCATCGGCCGAGGTACCAGACTCGTTTGCCCTCGGCGATTCTCGGCGCAACCAGGGTTCTGATCGCAGTGCGTTCCGTGCCCGCAGCCGCGGCGTCCGCCCGAAGGATTGCAATGCCGAGGGATAGGCCTAAGAGGAGCGTCACTGCGAGGACGGGCTTCGCGAGCCGAGGGGTCCGCACGGCTAACCGAGAAACCAGCACGCACGCGGCTGGTGCGGCCAAGAGGAGGTACTTCGAGGGCAAGTGCACGTAAGGGGCAGCGGCGAGCGGTGCGAGCAGCCAGATCCCCAGCACGATTTGCAAGCCGTCGCGCCTCGCCAAGGCGTCCGCCAGAACGTCGAAAACCGCGGCGGCGCCGAGTCCGGCGACCGCCACCAGGGCGTAGACGATGGGGTACTCGGGGAAGCCGGCGTGCATCCCCCACGCTGCCGCTCCGGTCGCGACGATGAACACCCAAGGCCGGCGCACCAGCGACCGCCAGCGCATCGCAACCCAGGGCAGCCCCAAAGGAATCGCGAGGACCCAGTGGATGAAGAAGGCCAACGAATTCGGGACCAGGTGCGGTAGCTCGCTGAGCCGCCACGCTGCCCTGGCAATGCCGCCGGCATCGGGCGAGGGATCGCGCGTCAGCGCGGCCAGGCCCACCGTGACGAGAGGCGCTGCCAGCAACGGCAGCCATCGAGCCCGGGAGCCGCTCCACCCGTCATCCACGGAAGGCGGAGCTACGACAAGAAGAAGCGCTCCGACCACGAAGAGGCCCAGGAAGTGGCTGCGTGTGGATGCAGAGAGCCCCAGCAGCAAGGCCGCGAGGAGGCCGGCCACAGGTCGTTGCTCGTCCCGCCACGCGAGGAGTCGCTCCAGCCCCGCTACGCGTAAGTATCCCCCGGCAGAGCCGGGGGCATTAGGTTGTGAGCCGCTCAAAGCGGCTGGCAGCGGGCCGCTCAGCGCGGCCCTTACGGTTGTTGGCCACCTGAAGGTGGCCCTACGCTTACCAGAGTCTGATCTGATCCAACCGCTTGTCTTCCTCTTCCTGCTTCCTGATGTATTCGCGGACCAACGTCGCGTCGCGGCCGACCGTCGAGACGTAGTAGCCCCGCGCCCAGAAATTCTGCCCCACGAAGTTTCGCTTCCGCTCTCCGTACGCGCGGGCCAGATGGATGGCGCTCTTCCCCTTGATGTATCCCACGACCTGCGCAACCGTGTACTTCGGCGGAATTGAGATCATCATGTGCACGTGGTCGACCATCAGGTGCCCTTCCTCGACCCTGCACTCTTTCTGCTCGGCCAACCGTCGGAAGACCTCTCCAAGGTGCCGCCGCAACTCTCCGTACAGTGCCTTCCTGCGGTACTTCGGGATGAAAACCAGGTGGTATTTGCACTCCCACTTCGTGTGGCTTAGGCTCTCTGCGTCGTCCATCTCGGAACTCCCTTTCGTGCGCTTGGCGGCTCACGGGAGGGAGTTTCCGCTTTCACTCCTGGAACTGTCGAACTTCTGCTGCCACCCTGGCATAGCCGGGGGGGCTCCCTTGGTAGGATAGTGCCATCGCGGGAACGTCCGGCATGGCCGTCCCAGCCATGGCAAGCACAGCGGGCGTACAGGCCAAGAGGAGCCCAGCCACGCGAGCGGAGCCTGTCGACAGGCCAAGCCGAAGCGCTAGCGACACCGTTGCGAGAATGGCGAGAAGCAACAACGGCGTCTCGATCCCGTGCGCGATGAGCTCGGAAGCATGACCCGCGACGGCTGGCACAAGAAGCCAAGCCATGACGGGTCCGCTCGGAAGGATTTGAGAAAGTCGTTCGGGCTTCGGCAGGTCCCAGACAACGTCGAACGCCGTGGGGTGGAGGGGGTCCGAAAGGACGTGCTTGGCCTGGAGCAAGAAGAGCGTATCGTCGATTGTGAAGGCCTTATCCCACATTGGGACAAGTACGAGGAGCGCAAGAAGCAGCGCTGGAATGGCGGGGCGGATGGCGGTCAGCTTCATCGTCTGGAGCGGGTGTGATGTAACGACATTCCTAGTTCTCATCTTTACCTGGGGTGTGTCATCGATGTTTGGCGGCGCGGCACTGCGGCGCGGCCGCAGCTGGGGCAGACAAACTCCGCCGCCTGCGAGTAGCGGGCCGGCCGGTTGGTGGTCGGCGCCGCGGCCGGCGAGTCCGCGCTCGGCGCTCGTCGGGCCCACGCCGGCGTTCGTCGGGAACCGCCTGCGGCAGTGGGCGCGAATGCGTAGGCTGCCTTTGCGCGGTTGGCGCTTTCCCCGCGAAGACAGAAACTCTGGAGATCGTCATGACGTACGAATCCGGTTCGCACTCCCCGCCACCCCCATCCGCCCCGCCGATGCGCTCGTGGGGCCGGCACCCCGCCTTCGACCACCGCCGCCATCACGGCGGGCACGGGATCATTCCGGGCCTCGTCCTCGTCGCCTGGGGTGGGTTCCTCCTCCTTCGCGAGTTCGGCATCCTCGGCTCGAGCGTCCGGGCGATGGACTTCTGGCCCGTCGTCATCATCGGGCTCGGCCTGTCCATCGCCGTGCGGAGACGCCACTTCGGAGGCGTCCTGGTCGGGCTCGCCGTCGCGCTCTTCGGCGCCGGTCTACTGGCCCAGCGGCTCGGGTACTCCGTGGGTGTGGCCCGGCTCTGGCCGGTCCTCCTCATCGCCGCGGGAGTCGGCTTCATCTGGGGCGGGCTGCGTCGCCGCGCCGGTCCGCGGCGGGCCCAAGAGAACGTGTCGGCGGGCGACCTGCACCGGTCCGTCACGATGGGAGACCTCTCGCTCGCCGTCGACTCCCAGGAGTTCAGGGGTGGCTCCCTCGACGTCACCATGGGCGAGATCCGGGGCGACTTCCGGCGGGCCGCCATCGCCGGGGACGAAGCCGCCCTCGACCTGTCTCTGACGATGGGGAACATCGAGCTCTACGTTCCGAGCAACTGGGAGGTCGTGAGCGACGTCTCCCCCTTCATGGGGGTGGTCGAGGACCGGACCGAGCCCCGCCCCGACGCCACAGGCGTTAAGAAGAGGCTCGTGCTGCGCGGGAAGATCACGATGGGCGCGGTGACCATCCGGAACTGAGCTAGGAAGCGTGCATCCGGTCCTGAGCGAGCGGCGTGCCGTCGTCCTGTACCTGGCGACGTGGGTGGTCGCGTCGTATCTCCCGGCCTCGCTGCTAGCCGCCAGCGGAGGCTCGCGCTTCTTCGTCGCGCTCGCCGCGTCGGTGGTGCCGACGGTGCTCCTCGGCGTGGGCGCGCTGCCGCTCTACTACGTGTGTCGGGCGCTCCAGCTGCGGTCGTCGACCGCGGGCCTGGCCCTTCGCGTCCACGGCGTGCTCGGCCTGCTCTTCGGGGCCGCCTGGTGGGGGCTCCTCTGGGTCGCCGCGGCACTCCTCGACGGCTCCGGGCCGGACGCCCTGCGCCAGGAGGTCGAGCGCCGCTGGGGAGCGCTGCTCGTCCTCGGGGCGCTCCTCTATCTCGCGGCGATGGCCTTCTACACCGTCGTCTCGAGCGTGCAGCAGGCCCGCGACTCCGAGAAGCGTGCCGCAGCCGCCTCCCTGCGTGCCCAGGAGATGCAGCTCACGCTGCTCAAGGCGCAGGTACACCCGCACTTCCTCTTCAACAGCCTGAACGCCGTCAGCGCCCTCACCGTCCAGGAGCCCCGCCTGGCGCGCGAGCTGTGCGTGCTGCTCGCCGATTTCCTGCGAGGCTGCCTGGCGACGGGCGAGCAGGCCACGGTGAGCCTGTCGGAGGAGCTTCGGCTCGCCCGGTCGTACCTCGACATCGAGCGCGTCCGGCTGGGCGACCGGCTCACCGTCGATATCCGGGTGAGCCCCCCGGCCGGCGAGGTGCGGGTGCCTGCGCTGCTGCTGCAGCCGCTCGTCGAGAACGCCATCACCCACGGGATCGCCACCTGCGCGCGGGGCGGGACCCTGGCCATCGAGGCTCGGACGACGCCGGGCACGCTCGTGGTGACGGTCACGAACCCTTTCGATCCCGACGCGCCGGCGCGACACGGGCAGCGCCCCGGGGGGGTCGGGCTGGCCAACGTCAGCCGGCGGATCGCGGCGGCCTTTCGAGGGGCGACCTTGACGACCCGTCGTGACGTCGACCGCTTCACCTCGACCCTGGTGTTGCCGATCGATCCGACCCCTCTTCCGCCGGAGGCGAGCTGACGGATGGCAGGCGAGCCCCACCGCTCGCGTCGGGTCCTTCTCGCCGACGACGAGGCACCGGCCCGCGCGGTGCTGCGGGAGATGATCGCCGCGCGGCCTCACCTGACGCTCGTCGGCGAGGCGATGGACGGCCTCGAGGCGGTGGATCTCGCCCGTCTACGAGGCCCGGACCTGCTGCTCCTCGACGTCCAGATGCCCCGGCTCGATGGTTTCGAGGTGCTCGAGCTCGTCGAACCGTCCGTCGGCGTGGTCTTCACCACGGCCTACGACCGCTACGCCTTGCGCGCCTTCGAGGTGAACGCGGTGGACTACCTGCTCAAGCCCTTTTCGGAGGCGCGCTTCGCCGAGGCCCTGGAGCGGGCCGAGAGCCGCCTCGGCGCCGGCCGGCGAACGTCCGGGAGCGCGCTCGCCGCCGCCGCCAGACCAACCGGCAGCTTCGCCACTCGCCTCGTCATCAAGGACGGCGTTCGCGTCGAGCTTCTCCCGGTCGGCGACTTGGACTACGCCCGGGCCCAGGGCGACTACGTCGAGCTGGTGAGTGGCGCGCGCAGCTGGCTCAAGGAGGTGACCCTGCAGGACCTCGAGGCGGCGCTCGACCCCGCCCGGTTCGTGCGCCTCCACCGCTCGTACATCATCCAGGGCGAGCGGCTCTCCCGGGTCGAACCGGTCGGCAAGGATTCGCGGGTCGCCGTACTGACGACGGGCGCGCGGATCCCGATTAGCGAGACCGGCCTCGCACGGCTCCAGTCCTGGCTGCAGCGCACGGGCTGACGCGGCGCTGAGCGGGGGGCTCTGGACGCCGACGGCGCCTTTCGCGGCAGGGACATCGGCGGGATGGGAAGCGAATGATCTACGCGTTCGAGCTCGGTGCCGCCCGGGTCGAAGCGCGGTGCACTCACTCCTGGGCGTCCACCGCAGAGGGCACTGCGGCGAGCGGCGTCCGGTGTCCCGGCGACGCCATGCGTGCCCTGGATCCGGGTCTTCCTGGCGATCAGGAGGCCGGTCGCCTGAGGAGTAGATGCAGCATGGTGAAGCTCAGCACGGTATCGCCGTGCTGGTTCACCGCCCGATAGCGGAGCCGCGCGATCCCGCGATCCGGCTTGGAGGTCGAGGGGCGAACATCCAGCACCTCCGTTTCGGTATGGAGGGTGTCCCCGGGCCGAACCGGCGCGAGCCAGCGCAACTCGTCGAAGCCGGGCGACCCGATGGACGCGGCGTGGAAGACGCCCGTCTCAAGGAAGAGCCGGAAGCAAACCGCCAGCGTCTGCAAGCCGCTCGCGATCAGGCCGCCGTAATGCGAGCTGGCAGCCGCCTCCTTGTCGAGATGGAACGGTTGCGGATCGTAGCGCCAGGCGAAATCGACGATCGCGGCTTCCGTGAGAGTCAGGCCCCGGGTGGTGAAGCGCTCTCCAGGAACGAGATCGTCGAGATAGCGCGAATCCAAGGTGCCTCCCGCTTCGATGGTTCGCTGCCTCGCGTGTACGACAGGGAGCCATTCAGCCTATGGCGAACCTGACGCGCGCGGCAAGTCGTCACCGGCCGCTTGGTGGAAACCTCCACGCTTCGGAGGAACCCAGGTCCCTCCGCCGGCGCAAGACGTGCCGTTTCCGTTCGCCAGCCTCCAGGGTGACGCGCGCGACGCACCCAGGGACGCGGTCGACGGACCGCTGGCGGGCAGACGACCTCGGGACGGGGCGCGGTGACGCCGGCGAGGCTTCTGCCGTCAGGTTGGTCCACAGCTGCCGTCGTGATCGTCAGCCAGACTCGCCCTCGATGCCCGAATCGTCCTCCCGAGACATGGACCGCGCCACGGCCCCAACGGGCTTCGTTGACGGGTCGCTCGTCGACGCCTTGCTGGAACTCTCTCCAGAGGAGCAACTCCGCCTCAACGACCGGTTGTTGCGGACCATCGAGGAGCTACGCCATCGCTTCGCCGCCAGGTCTCACGACTCTCCTTGCACGCCTGGCGGCGAGCGGCGCTGATTTCCTGCTCGTCGGCGGCCTCGCGGCCGTGGCCCACGGGGCCCGCTCACGACGGTCGACGTGGACGTCGTTCACCGACGCTCGGCGGACAACGTCGAGCGCCTGCTGACCTTCCTCGGCTCGGTCGACGCTCGCTACCCAGGAGGGCCAGCGGGACAAGTGCTTCGCCCGACGCGTGACGCGCTCCTGAGCGAAGGACGTCAGCTCCTTATGACCTCCCTGGGGCCGTCCGTCGTGGCAACGAGCGCGTGCCGGCGTGAGCCCTGCCGGGCAAGGAGGATAGCCGTCGCCGAGGACCACTCCACGGCCTCCGAGGTACGAAGGGCAGCACGACGTTGCGAACGGTTCCCGTTGTCAGAGAGGCGGGCGCGGTCGGAGCGCGTACGCGGTCGAAACGCCCGCCACGACTGCATCGCCGGTGCAACGGACCCCGCTGAAAACGACGGACCCGGCCGATCCCTCGGATCGCCGGGTCCACTATTTTCGCAGAGTGTGGTGCCTGGGGGCGGAATCGAACCACCGACACGGGGATTTTCAGTCCCGGCGAGGGGCTGGCCAACGCCGGGGATCTCCAGCCGATCCGGGCGACGGCGGAGGCAGACTGCAACGCCGGTGCAACACCGGGAGGCCCATCTCGTGAGGCCCAAGGTCACGCGGGCCAGGTTGCGGGCACGGACTCTCGACGCGACTGGACGCGAGTAGACTGTGCGCGACGGAGCGGATGTCACAGTGCAGGGTAAACTGGACTCTCCGTGATAGACCTTGCCCTCGACGTCGAGACGCCCCTTGGCTTCACGGTCCGCTGCACTCGTGTCTATTGGGAACGCGTGATCCTGGAGAAGCATCCCGTGCTTCGCGGGCGCGAGGCGGACGTCCGAGAAGCGCTCGCCAATCCCGACGAGGTGCGCCAGAGCAGGAAGGACCCCTCGGTGTTATTGTTCTACCGAGGTGCCGTTCCGAGGTGGACATGCGCCGTGGCGAGAACTGAGGGCATTCGCGGGTTTCTCATCACGGCTTACCCGACGGACGCCATCAAGATCGGGGTGAAGGTATGGACGCGATCAAGGTGATTCACGACACCGCGGGCCACACGCTCACGATCTGGCTGGACGACCCCGCGAAGGAGGCCGTGAGCGAGGAGACGGCCGACGAAGTTGTCCTCATGAAGGACGCCGGCGGACGCGTGATCGGTGTGGAGATTCTCCACTACCGCCAGGCTAACGCCGATGCTCGAGTCGTGATCGAAACCGTCGGCAAGGGAGCGACGTAGATCCTCGCTCGTCCGACAAAGCCTTTTCGATGCAGGGTGCTGTGCTTTTGGCACCAGGGGCGTCAGCGAAGCTGCCCGGTCGCTCCTCGCGTACGCGCTCGAGCACGCCGAGGGCGTGCACGGCCTCCTTTTCAAGCCATGGACGAACGTCCGGCGCGACCTTCACGCGGCCTGCGAGGCCGTGAAGATCGCGCGGTGCTCCCCGAACGACCTCCGCCGGACCTGTGCCACGTGGCTCCGGGCGGCAGGCGCCTCCCCGGACCTCATCGCCCCCGTGATGGGCTACGTGGACACGAGGATGGTCGAGCGGGTCTACGGACGACTACCCGTCGAGGACCTCCGGCGGCGGCTCGCTACCGCCATCGGGGCAAGCTGCAACACCGGTGCAACAGACCCCGCGGAAAACGACGGACCCGGCGGATCCATCGGATCGCCGGGCCCAGTGTTTACGCAGAGTGTGGTGCCTGGGGGCGGAATCGAACCACCGACACGGGGATTTTCAGTCCCCTGCTCTACCGACTGAGCTACCCAGGCGAACCGGGTTCCCCGCCTTGGGGGCAAGGGGGGCCATTTTTACGATCGGCACCGCGTGGAAGCAAGTCCCGAATTTGGCGCGCTTACGATCGCGGAACGGCCTTCAGGACGGCCTTGCCGTCCTTGATGATCACCTGGAAGTCCACCTCTCGTGCCTTGTAGCGAGCGACGATGTCCGGGATCTGCTTGTTCACGCTGTTCGCGACGGCCTGGTACGTGAGCTTGGAGACGTCCTCGTTGCAGCGCTTCTTTGCGTCCACGTAGGCCTCGTATAGTGCCCGCATCTGCACTTCCGTGAGACTGGCTGGGGCTCGCGCGGGTTCCTGCGGCCGCGGCGTCGGAACACTCGCGGAGGCCCGCGCCGGCGGAGGTGCGGGTTCCGGTGTCGCGGCGGGCACGGCCGCGTTCTCCTCGGAGACGGTCTCGTCGGCCTCGTCCGCGTCGGGCGCCCCGAAGTCGGAGAGATCGACGTCCTCGGACTGGAGTCCCGGGCGCTTGGGCGCGCTGCCCTTCGCCTCGCCAGCCGGCACCCGCCGCCTGCGCGCCTTCAGGATGTCGCGCCGGTACCTGCCCTCCTCCTTCTCGCGAGCGGAACGGAGCCAGAGGCGCTCGTACGCGAGGTAGCGCGCGTGCAAGGCCTGGATCCGGAAGCGCAGGCCCGCATTCCGCGTGAACGCGTTCTTCAGGCGGGCGATGTTGCGCTTCAGGTCGTCGCGACGTCGAGCGGGCTCCATCCGCTCGACCCCGAGGAAGTACATCTCGTACTTGACCTTGAGCTCCTCGAGCTCCTCCTCGAGGTCCGCGCAGACCTCGTCCAGCCGCTCGCTCGCGAGCCGCTCCTTCGTGCTCTCCAGCTCGCCCAGGGGCTGGTTCCCGGCCCGAGGCACGCCGGGCCGCTGCGGGGTCTGGGCCACGCGAGGAGTCTATCGGCCGCTCAGGGGCCGATCAAACATGCGTCCCTGTCCCACACGTACCCGGATCGGGCCGGTCACGCGGGAAGCCGGGCGAGTGCCGCACGGGTCCGTCGCTGGCCCACCGCCCAGATGGCGGCGCCGGCGGCGAAGATGGCGATGGACGTCCACTGCCCGGCGCCGAGGCCCAGGTACACCCCGCGCTCGACGTCGCCCCGGAACGTCTCCGTCGTGGAGCGAAGGATCGCGTACAGCATCAACCACGCGGCCATCACCTGCCCGTGGAACGTCTTCCGGGGCCGAAGCGCGAAG
This sequence comes from Anaeromyxobacteraceae bacterium, assembly GCA_035543235.1. Lineage (GTDB taxonomy): Bacteria > Myxococcota > Myxococcia > Myxococcales > Anaeromyxobacteraceae > DATJZG01. The sequence goes on from DATKJV010000054.1 coordinate 10,667, forward strand.
ACCAGGAACGCGAAGAGCAGGAGCTCCCCGGCCGATTCGTAGAGCTGGACGGGGTGGAGCGCCACGGTGTGGAGGTGATCCGGCGCGAGCCAGCGCCCCGGATCCGGGCGCTGGGCGAGGCTCTGGAAGGCGAGCGACTCCGGGGGGAACCTCGCTCCCCACGGGAGGTGCGCGTCCGCCGCCCGGCCCCAGCAGCACCCGGCCCCGAAGCACCCGATCCGCCCCAGGAACTGGCCGAACGCCACGGAGGGGAGCAGCGTGTCCGCGTAGGGCAGGAACGGGATGCGCTTCTTCCGCAGGTACCAGAAGGCCGTCAGGGCGGCCGCGATGAAGCCGCCGTAGAAGACGAGGCCCCCCTCCCAGACCGCGAGCAGCCGCGGGATGCGGCCGACGCGCGTCGTGAGCCAGGCGTTCGTGCCGAAGTAGTCGTTCCAGTTGACGAGGATGAAGTAGATCCGGCTTCCGACGAGCGCCGAGACGAGGATCCAGAAGGAGAGGTCCGAGACGGCCTGGGGGTCCTGTCCCACGCGGACGGCCTCCCGCTGGGCGAGCCAGATCGCGACGATGAAGGCGAGCGCCAGCATGAGCCCGTAGCTGTGCAGCGGGAGCCGCACCTCCTCCGAGAGGAGCCCCGCCCGCCAGGCGAGCCCGAGCGCGAGGGCCAGGGCGAGCACCACGCCCTTGTCGGCCCACAGGGCCTCGCCCCAGGAGACGCCCTTTCCCTCCTTCGCGGACGCTCGCCGGTAGAAGAAGGCGCGCCCCGCGACGAGCACCAGGGCGGCGATCGCGGCGAGCGGCGCCGTGAGCCCCTCCGGGATGACGATCTGGAACAGGACCGGGAGCATCTAGGCCGCGCCACCCGGGGCGGCCGCCTTCTTTCCGCCCGGCGCCTCGCCGCGCTTCTCCGCCGGGTGCAGCATGAGCATCGCCACGCCGACGACGATGCACGAGTCCGCCAGGTTGAAGGTCGGCCAGTAGATGTCCGGTCGGTTCCACCAGTGCCATGCGACGAAGTCGACGACGTAGCCCCGCGCCACCCGGTCGACGAAGTTGCCGACCGCCCCGGAGAGGACGAGCGCGAGCGCGACCTGCATCCAGCGCTGCTCCGGGCGGACCTTGCGGTAGTACCAGAGGATGTAGGCCACGGCGGCGAGCGAGATGGCGAGGAAGAAGCCGTTGCGGAACCCCGCGGGCATGTTCCGGAACAGGCCCCAGGCCGCCCCCGGGTTCTCGGCGTAGCTCATCCGCCACACGGGCTTCCAGACGACGTAGGGCTCGCGGGCAAGGCCCTCGAGATGGTGCAGCCGGTAGAAGCCCTCGATCCGCGCCCCGGCCCCCGCCATGCCGTAGCGCTCGAAGGCGAAGGTCAGGCGCTCGACCGCCAGGTACTTCGTCACCTGGTCGGCGACGACCATCGACGCGAACACGAGCGCGAGCAGCGCCCACTTGGACGGGCCGCGCGTCACGAGAGGGCCGCCGCGCACTTGCCGCAGAGAGTGGGGTGCGCGGGGTCCTTGCCCCGGTCCTCGGCGTACACCCAGCAGCGCTCGCACTTCTCCCCTTCGCTGCGCGACACCGTGACCTCCAGCGCTCCTTCCTCGAGGTCCACCCGCGAGACGATGAACAGGGTGGCGAGCTCCGCCTGGGACTCCCGGAGCACCCGCAGGGTCTCCCCCTCCGCCCGGACCGTCACCCGGGCCTCCAGGCCCGACCCGATGAGCTTGTCGCGGCGCGCCGCCTCGAGGACCCGGAGAACCTCCTCGCGAACCGCGAGCAGCTTGCCGTAGCGCTCGGCGAGGGCGGCCGCGTCGGCCGGCGCCTCCCGGCGGGGGAAGCCCGCCAGGAACACGCTCTCGGCCGGCTTCCCGGGAAGGTACGCCCAGGCCTCGTGGGCGGTGAACGAGAGGATGGGGGCGAGCAGGCGCAGGAGGTCCTGCGCCACCCAGTGGAGCACCGTCTGGGCGCTCCGGCGCGCCCGCCCGTCGCGCCGCGCCGTGTAGAGCCTGTCCTTGATGACGTCGTAGTACACCGAGGAGAGCGTCACCGATACGAGCTCGATCGTCGCGTGGAAGGCGACGTGGAACTCGTAGTCGGCGTAGGCGCCCTCGACCTTCTCCTGCCATTCCACCATGCGGGCGTAGGCCCACCGGTCGAAGGGCTCGAGGAGCTCCACGGGGACCGCGTCCGTCGCCGGGTCGAAGTCGTGCAGGTTCCCGAGCGCCCAGCGCACGGTGTTGCGGATCTTGCGGTACCCCTCGGCGAGCCCGTTCAGGATCTCCGCCGACACGCGGACGTCGTCGCGATAGTCGGAGGCGGCGACCCACAGCCGCACGATCTCGGCCCCGTACTTCTTGATGATCTCCTCGGGGGCCACGACGTTGCCCACGCTCTTCGACATCGCCCGCCCCTGGCCATCGAGGACGAAGCCGTGGGTGAGCACGGCGCGGTACGGGGCGTCGCCGCGGATGGCCATCGAGGTGAGCAGCGACGAGTGGAACCACCCGCGGTGCTGGTCCGAGCCCTCGAGGTAGAGGCTCACGGGGACCTCGGCGTTCTCGTCGCGCGCCGCGACCGCCGCCCACGAGACGCCGGAGTCCCACCAGACGTCGAGGATGTCCTGCTCGCGCCGGAACGCCGTGCCGCCGCACGCGCATCTCTCCCCGTCGGTGAAGCGGGCCGGCTCGTGGCGATACCAGGCCTCGATCCCCTCCGCCTCGAACACGTCGGCCACACGCTCCATGACGCGCGGAGAGACGAGGGGCTCCCCGCAGGCCTCGCAGTAGAAGACGGCGATGGGCACGCCCCAGACCCGCTGGCGCGAGAGGCACCAGTCGGGTCGATGCTCGATCATGTTGTAGATCCGGTCGCGCCCCCAGCGCGGGATCCACTGCACCCGGTCGATCTCGGCGAGCGTCCTGTGCCGGAGGCCCTCGTGCTCCAGGGAGAGGAACCACTGATCCGTCGCGCGGAAGACGACGGGCTTGTGGCACCGCCAGCAGTGGGGGTAGCTGTGGCGGAGCGTCGCCTTGGGGTCCGAGAGAAGGTGCCCGGACGCGTGGAGGTCCGCCACGATCTCCTTGTTGGCCTCCCAGATGCTCTGCCCCTTGTACTTGCCCGCCTCGGCGGTGAAGACCCCGGCGCCGTCCACGGGGTTCAGCACCTCGAGGCCGTACTTCAGCCCGACCTCGTAGTCCTCCTGACCGTGACCGGGGGCGGTGTGGACGAGGCCGGTCCCGGCCTCGAGCGTCACGTGGCTCCCCAGGATCACCGGGGAGACCCGGTCGAAGAAGGGGTGGCGGTAGCGCACCCCCTCTAGCGACTTGCCTTCGAGGTGCGCGAGGATCTTGCCGGGGCTCCGGAGTGCCGCGACCGGGATGCCGCCGCCGCCCGTGGCCGCCTCGTGGGCCGCCGGCGTGTGGCGTGCGGGCGCGTCGGCCGGCGCGAGCTCGCCCGGAGCGACGGCCGCGAGGAAGGCCGGCAGGAGGTCCTTCGCCACGACCAACACGTCGGCGCCGAGCTCGTACGCCACGTAGGCGAAGTCCGGGTGGGCCGCGACCGCGAGGTTCGCGGGCAACGTCCACGGCGTGGTGGTCCAGACGACGAGCCGCGCCCGGCGGCCGGCGAGAGCCGGGTGCGGAAGGTCCCCGACCACGTCGAGGGCCACGTGGATGGAGGGCGACGTGTGATCCTCGTACTCCACCTCCGCCTCGGCGAGGGCCGTCCGGTCGGTGGTGCACCAGTACACGGGCTTCTTGCCCCGCAAGAGGTACCCGCGCTCGGCCACCCGGGCGAGCGCCCGGACGGTGTCGGCCTCGTAGCGGCGGTCCATCGTCTTGTAGGGGGCCGCCCAGCGCCCGAACACGCCCAGGCGCTTGAACTCCTCGCGCTGGCGATCGATCCACTTCCCCGCGTAGGCGCGTGCGGCCGCGATCACCGCGACGCGATCCATGTCGCGCTTCTTCGATCCGAGCTCCTCGTCGACCTTCCGCTCGATCGGCAAGCCGTGGCAGTCCCAGCCGGGCTGGTAGTCCGCCACGTCGCCGGACATGTTGCGGTACTTGACGATGAGGTCCTTCAGGATCTTGTTCAGCGCGTGGCCGATGTGGATGTGGCCGTTCGCGTAGGGCGGGCCGTCGTGGAGAACGAAGCGCTTCCCCCCGCGGGCCGCGTTCTGCGCGACGATGCGCTCGAAGATCCGCGTCTCCTCCCACTCCTTCAGGATCTCGGGCTCCCGCTGGGGCAGGTTGCCCTTCATCGGGAAGTCGGTCTTCGGAAGGTTGACGGTGTCCTTGTAGTCCACGGACCTTCTCTCTTCGGGGGAACGAGGGTTCTACCAGCGCGGCCCCGCTCGATCAACGAAGGCGGACGGCGCGACCTTGCGACCCCTGGGGGCGCGGCGTACGCTCGCCGCGAATGGCGAGGAAGGCCTCCCGCCGCGCCGACGGCGCGACCCGGCCCAAGGCGCGGGGATCCGGCGACAGGCTGGCCATCGCCATCCTGTCCCGCAACCGGAAGCTCTACTCCACCCGCCGGCTCGTGGAAGCCGCGAAATCCCTCGGCCACAAGCCGCTCGTCTTCGACACGCTCCACTGCAACATGGTGCTCTCCCGCGTGCGGCCGGCGATCTTCTACCGGGGGGAGGAGATCCCGCGCGTCGACGTGGTCATCCCCCGCATCGGCGCGTCCATCACGCACTACGGCCTCGCGGTCGTGAACCAGTTCGACATGATGGGCGTCCCGGTTCTCGCGAATTCCATCCCCATCGCCCGCTCCCGCGACAAGCTGCGCGCCCTGCAGCTCCTCTCCCGCTTCGGGATCGACATCCCCCGCACCGCGATGTGCCGCTACCGCGAGGAGGTGCCCCACGCGGTCGAGCAGGTGGGCGGCCTGCCTTGCATCATCAAGCTCATCCAGGGGACCCAGGGCGTCGGCGTGATGATCGCCTCCACCATGGAGGAGGTCCGAGGGATGCTCGACACCTTCTGGAACCTCGGCCAGGAGATCCTCCTCCAGGAGTTCGTCGCCGAGTCGAAGGGACGAGACGTCCGTGCGCTCGTCATCGGAGACCGGGTGGTGGCCGCCATGCGCCGCCAGGCCCGCACCGGCGAGTTCCGATCCAACATCCACCGGGGCGGCACGGCCAAGGCCCTCCGGCTCGACCGGGACCAGGCCGAGGCGGCGGTCAAGGCGGCCCGGGTGATCGGCCTCGAGGTCGCCGGGGTCGACATGCTCGAGTCCCGCTCGGGCCCGAAGATCATGGAGGTGAACAGCTCGCCGGGCTTCGAGGGGCTCGAGAAGGTCACGCGCGTCGACATCGCCCGTCTCTACGTCGAGCACGCCGCGGAGTTCTCTCGCGCGCGGCGCGCCGGCGCCGTCGCCTCCCACCACGTGCGCGTCTAGCGCACCTCCGGCGGCGGACGTTGAATGGATCCGCCCCGGCGGGCGTCGTACAAGGGGAGAATTCCCCCCCGGCACAGGTGAACCCATGAGAAGGCTGGTCCTCGCGCTCCTCGTCCCCCTCGCGGCCTGCACGGTGACCATGAGTGCGGCACCACCGCCGGGCGCGGAGCCGCCGCCCGCGCCCCCGCCGCCGCCCCCACCGGTCGAGGTCTACTACGGCGGCCAGCACGCCATCCCGGCCGCCCTGGGCGGAGGGTGGTGCTACCTGAACGGGCCGCACGCGCACTCCTACTTCCCGGATCAGCTCGACTACTACGTCTACGCCGACGGCTTCTACTACTGGCGCGGCCCCCTCGTGTTCACCTACCTCGGGCCGCACCCGTTCCCGGGGGGCTGGTGCTACATCGCGGGGCCGCACCGGCACGACTACTTCCCGCCGCCCGACGCGGGCTTCGCCTGGCGCGGACAGGGCTACCTGTACGTCGGGCCGTACACCGTGGAGCGGCCGCCGCCGCCGCACGTGTGGGTCTGGACGCCGCCGCCCCCGCCGCCGCGCGCGGCGGTGATCGCCCCGCCTCCTCGGGCGTACGTCCCGCCTCCCCCGCACCAGCGAAGGGACGTCCCTCACCCGCCACCTCCCGCTCCACCGCCCCCTCGGCCGGCACCGCCGCCGCCGCCCGCTCCCGCTCCGCCGCCTCCTGCGCCGACGCAGCCCGCGGCCGGGCAGGGCCCGGCGCCCAAGGGCGGCGAGCTCCCGCCCGCCAGGGAGCCGCCCGCACGCGGCTACTACCGCGAGGGTGGCCCGCCGGCGCCGCAGCCCGGCCCGGCCCAGAAGCCTGCGCCCACGACCCCGACGCCGCCTTCGCCCGGTCACCCGCCGGCAACGCCCCCCGCGGCCGCGCCCGCCAAGGCGGGTACCCCTCCGGCCGCGCAGAAGAAGGGGGACAAGGAGGACAAGAAGAAGCCTCCGCCGCCCGCCAAGCAGGGAACCCACGAGGAGAAGGACAAGAAGTGAGGCCCGGGGCCCGGTGGCGACGCCGCGCCCACCGCCCCCTTTCCCGACCCCCCGTCGCGCGGCGATCGGGTAGCCTGGGCCGCCATGAACCCCTGGCTCACCGGTCTGATCCTCGTCGTCGCGCTCGGCTTCTTCGCCTTCACGATGGTCCGCCGCCTGGTGCCGCTGGCGGCGCTGCGGCGCGTCGACCGACTCGACCGGGCCGGCGAGCGCGTGGCAGCTCTCCTCCGCTTCGGCTTCGGGCAGGCGCGCCTCCCGGACCGCGGCGAGGTGGTCCCGGGCGTCCTGCACATCGCCATCTTCGCGGCCTTCCTGGTGCTGGCGCTGCGGACGGTGACCCTGTTCGGGATGGGCTTCTCGCGCGACTTCCACCTGCCGCTCATCGGCCCGGGCTCGGCGCTCGGGCCGGCCTACGGCCTCGTGAAGGACGTGGTGGTGCTCCTGGCGCTCGCCGCGGCGATCGGCTTCCTCTGGCGCCGCCTGGTGACGAAGCCCGACCGGGTGACGCGCAGCGGGGAAGGCGTCCTCATCCTCCTCTTCATCGCCGGCCTGATGGTGACGGAGATCGGGTTCGAGGGGGCGGAGCGGATCGCGGCCGGGGCCGGCTTCGACTGGAGCGCGCCGGCGGGATCGCTCGGCGCGCTCGCGCTCTCCGGTGCCCCCGCCGGCGCCGTCGTGGCGACGGGAGCGGCCTCCTTCTGGCTGCACCTCGTCATCATCCTCGTCTTCTTGAACTTCCTGCCCTTCGGGAAGCACTTCCACATCCTGACCGCGCTCCCCACCGTGTACCTGCAGCGGCTCCCGCCGGCGGGCGCGCTTCGCAAGCTCGACCTCGAGAGCGAGAACGCCGAGTACGGAACCCGGACGGCGAGCGACCTCTCCTGGAAGGAGGGGCTCGACACCTACTCGTGCACCGAGTGCGGCAGGTGCCAGACCCACTGCCCGACCTACGTCACCGGGAAGCCGCTCAGCCACAAGGAGGTGAACCGGGCGATTCGGCACCACCTCGTGGAGAACGCACCCGAGCTCGCCGCCGTCGCCCGCGCGGACGCGAAGGCCCGCCCGCCGCTCGCGGAGGCGCTGCCTCCGCTCGTCGGTGGCGTCCTCGCCGCGGAGACCGTCTGGGCGTGCACGACATGTGGATGGTGCGAGGCGGCATGCCCCGTCTTCATCGAGAACGTCCCTCGCCTCGTCGACATGCGGCGGCAGCAGGTGCTCGTCGAGTCGACCTTCCCGGACGAGGCGGCGCGCGTCTTCAGGAGCATCGAGACCCAGGGGAACCCCTGGGGCATCGGGTCGAACCGCCGCGCCGAGTGGTGCGAGGACCTGGGCGTCCCCCGCGCCTCGGAGACGAAGGACTTCGAGTACCTGTTCTTCGTGGGCTGCGCCGGCGCCTTCGACGACAGGCAGAAGAAGGTCTCCCGGGCCATCGTGAAGCTCCTGCGGGCCGCCCGGGTGAGCTTCGCCATCCTGGGCGAGGAGGAGACCTGCACCGGCGACGCCGCGCGTCGCCTCGGCAACGAGTACCTCTTCCAGATGCAGGCCGCCGCCAACGTCGAGCGGCTGAACGCCTACGGGGTGAAGCGCATCCTCGTGCAGTGCCCCCACTGCCTGAACACGCTCAAGAACGAGCTCCCCGCCTTCGGCGGCCACTACGAGGTCGTGCACCACTCGGAGCTCATCGCCTCGCTCGTCTCCCAGGGCCGCCTTCGCCCCGAGGCCGCGGCCTCGCTCGGCGGTCGACCCGTCACCTTCCACGACCCCTGCTACCTGGCTCGCTGGAACGGGGTCACCGACGCTCCCCGCCAGGCGCTCGGCGCGGTGCCCGGCCTCGCGCTCCGCGAGATGGAGCGGAACCGGACGCAGGGCTTCTGCTGCGGCGCGGGCGGCGGCCGGATGTGGCTCGAGGAGAAGGTCGGAACCCGCATCAACCAGAACCGCGTCGAGGAGGCGGCACGTACGCTCGGGGACGGGGGCGTCGTCGCCACCGGCTGCCCCTTCTGCCTGACCATGATCCGCGACGGCGTGAACGAGCTCGGCCGCGAGGAGAAGGTGAAGGTCCTCGACGTGGCGGAGATCGTCGCCGAGGGCATCCAAGGCCCCTGACGACACGTTTCTTCACGATCCCGCAGCGCGCCGTTCAGGGAGCCTTCCCATGTTCCCGGCCGTAGCCCTCGAAGAAGGGAGCGGTCATGAGCGGAATCGTCATCGGAATCCTGGCGGCGCTCGGCACCCTCGTGCTCCTGCGCGCCGTGCGCCGCGCCGTCCACCGGCGCCTCCATCGCCGTGGACGCAGCCTGTTCGTGAGGCGCCTCGTCCGCCGGCTCGACGCCACGCCGGAGCAGGAGCGGATCTTCCTCGACGAGGCGGAGACCCTGGGTCTCGCGCTGCGCCGGTTCCGGGCGGGGTTCCTCGGCTCGCGAGCGGAGCTCGCCACGCTCTTCGAGGCGGAAGCCCTCGACTCCACGGCGCTCGACGCCCACGGGTCCCGCCAGGTCGCCCCCCTCGAGGCGCTCCGCCGCCAGGCCGGGGCCGCGCTCGCCCGCATCCACGCCGCGCTCGACGCGCGCCAGCGCCAGGTCTTCGCCGACCTCATCCGCGCGGGGGCGGCCCGCGGCGCTAGCTCCGGTCCCTAGTCCAGCGCGCGGGCGCACGCGTCGAGGCGCCGGTGCAGCTCCGCCTCGAGCCGGTCGAGGTCGTTGCCGGAGCGCGGGTCGGCCCCGACGCAGGTCAGGATGGCGTCGTAGGGGGAACCGGTGCGGCCGGTCGCCGCGTAGTCGATTGCGCGCGGGACCGGCTCCCCCGTCCCATCGGGCCGGAAGGCGCCGAAGAGCCCCTCCGAGCCCGGCTCGAGCTCCAGCTTCAGCGCGAAGAGCGCCCGCAGCGACTTGCGGAGCCCCGGGCGCTCGAGATGGCGAAGCTCCACGCCGGCCCCGGACAGGTCCGCCACCGCCCGGAGCACGGCGCGCACGAAGGGCACGTCGGTGACCACGAGACCGTAGAGGAACGCGTCCCCGCAGACCCGGTCCACGATCTCGGCCTCCTCCTCGGAGAGCCAGGCGTGGCTCGGGCAGAGGAAGCTCTCGCAGGTGAACGAGTCGTAGGCGCCGCAGTCGCGAAGGTCGGGTCCTCCGGTCGCCTGGGGATGCGCGAGGCACCCCACCCGCGTGCGCGAGCGGTCGAGCCAGCCGAGGAGGGGACAGACGCGGACCGAGGGGAACACCGCCTCCGCGGCATCGGCGGCGAGGCGCGCCGCCCCGGCACGAAAGGCCTCCGGGGTGCGGGGGAGGGTGTCCAGGGCGTCCGTGCGCTCGTCGAGGAGCCTGGCGAGCGCGCGCGGGGTGTGGTCGAGGCGGTTGTAGAGGCCGCAGCACGCCCCGCAGCTCGAGGCCCCTCGCTGGCAGAGCGGCTTCACGACGAGCGCGCCCCGTCAGGGGCGCCCGATGGCAGCGCGGCACTGGGCGCACAGCCCGCTCCCCTTGCGGTCGGCGTCCGCCGCCGAGTGGGAGAGGAACATGGCGCAGCGGAAGTCGTTGCAGTGCGACAGGCCGAGGAGGTGACCCATCTCGTGGACCGCCTCGGCGCGCGCCCGGTGAAGCAGCCGCTCGACGGGCACGGCCCGCCCGTCCGCGGTCCCCTTCAGCCGGAACACGGAGAGCACCGCCGCGCGCGCGTCCCGGTCGGCCTCCCCGAACACGAACGGCTGGTCGGGGACGAAGAGGTCGACGTCCGCGACGCCCAGGACCGGGCTTGTCCTCTCCCGGCCGCGGACGGCGTCGAGGCGGCGCAGGATGGCCGTGGAGTGGTACTGGTTCCGGTCCTTGTTGAAGGCGTAGTCGGGCTTCGCCTGCGGCGGACCGACGCCCGCCGGCGCCCCGAAGACCTGCTGGAGCGCCAGCCCGATCTCCGGCAGGAGTCCCTTCTGCGCGGGGCCGATGGCGACGAGCAGGAACCGCTCCGGCAGGGGGAGCGGCTTCAGCTCGGCGCGCAGGTTCGGGGCGCGGGCCGGCGGCTTGGCTGAGGCGGAAGGATTCGAACCTTCATACGCGGATCCAAAGTCCGCAGTCCTGCCGTTAGACGACGCCTCAGTTTCCTTGCGGGACACGAAAGGACGTCTCCTCGTCTGTCCGCCGCCCCTCGGGCGACGGGCCCCTCGACCCTACCACCTCGCCAGCGCGGCACCCCAGGTGAATCCCGCCCCGAACGCGCACAGGGCGATGAGGTCTCCCCGCTTCACGCCACGCGCCACCACTCCCTCGGAGAGTGCGAGCGGGATGCTCGCCGCCGTGGTGTTGCCGTACCTCTGGATGTTGTTGAAGACCTGGTCGTCGCGCAACCCGAGAGACTTCTGGACGGCCTCGCTGATCCGCAGGTTCGCCTGGTGCGACACGAGCAGCTTCACGTCGGGGGTGCCGAGCCCGGTGCGCTCGAGGAGCGCCCGCACGGCCTCCGGCATCCGGACGATGGCGTGCTTGAAGACCTTCTGCCCCTCCATCTTCGGGAAGACGGCTCCCGACTCGATCATCTCCGGCGTCACGCGCGGGCTGTAGATCGAGCCCGGGGCATCGGTCCACAGGTCGGTCGCGAAGCGACCGTCGGCATGAAGCGTCAGGGCCAGGACGCCGCGACCCGGGTCCTCGGTCGCCTCGAGCAGGGTCGCCGCGGCCCCGTCGCCGAAGATCACGGAGACGTCTCGTCCGCGGGTGGAGACGTCGAGACCGGTGGAGTGGACCTCGGCTCCGACGAGCAGGACGCGGCGATAGGTCCCGGTCCGGATCCAGGCGTCGGCGATGGAGAGGCCGTAGAGGAAGCCCGAGCACTGGTTGCGGATGTCCAGCGCCGGGACCCCGGGCAGGCCGAGCTTCGCGTTGAGGAAGCAGCCGTCGCCGGGGAACATGTGGTCCGGAGAGAGGCTCGCGAAGACGATGGCCTCGACGTCCGACGCCTGCCAGCCGGCCTGCTCGAGCGCGCGGACCGAGGCGCGGTACGCGAGCTCGGCCGTGCCGACGCCGGGCTCGACCCAGCGCCGCTCCCTGATGCCGGTTCGCTGGGTGATCCACTCGTCGGTCGTGTCCATGTACCGGGTGAGCTCCTCGTTCGTGACGACGCGGTCCGGAACGTAGGTGCCGATGGTGACGAATGCGGTGCGTGGCATGGCTCCTCCCGAGGTTCAGCGCCCGTCGAACGGCCTCGTCGCAATGCGGCGGAAGGGCTCCTCCGACGGACTCACCGACCCCTGGAACGGGTGGTCCAGGGCCGCCGTCACGAATACCACGAGGCCGACGAATGCGGCCATGAGCGCCGCCAGGAGTTTGTGGAGGCGGCGGTCCTCCATGTGAACGAAGAACGTGGCCCCCGCGAGGGCCACGGCGCTCCCCGCGAGGACGACGAGCCAGACGAGCCCGGGAAGGCCCGTCCGGGCGGCGTGGACGCGATCCCGACGAAGCTCGGATGCGCGCGTGAGCTCCGCGAGGGTCTCCGCATGCATGAGCTCGTCGGCTCGGCTCCGGGGCTCGTACCCGTTCAGGGCGCGGCGGAACACGTGCAGGCGGGGCTGGCCGGCGGCTGGCTCGCCGCCTGCGCGCTGCACGGGCCATTCCTCGTCCGCGACGGCGCGGGCGTAGTCGCGGATGAGCCCCCCGAGGGTCGTCCGCTCGGGTTCCGGGTAGAGGTCGGCCTTGCGCGCGAGGACCTCGAGGGCGGCGCTCTCCCGGCTCACGACGTCGTTCGCCGCCTGGAAGTTCGTCCACGACCCGACCGCGACGAGGCTCAGGATCAAGCTGTAGACGAGCCACACCTGCGTCCCGAAGTAGCTCACCTGGGCGAAGCTCTCCGCGACCCGGCCGGCGAGGCGGTCCCGCACGGGGCGAAGGAGCCACAAGCCGAGGAGCGTCGCCCCCACGAAGGTCGCCATGTCGACGACGAAGAAGACCGCGAGCGGGAGTCGGTAGATCCACGGCACCGCCCGTCCTCCCGCGCTTCAGATGTCGAGGTTCTCCACGTCGAGCGCGTGCCTCTCGATGAACTCGCGACGCGGCTCGACGGCGTCCCCCATGAGCACGCTGAAGACGCCGTCGGCGTCGACGGTGTCGTCGACCCGCACCTGCAGGAGCGTGCGCCGGGCCGGGTCCATGGTGGTCTCCCAGAGCTGCTCGGGGTTCATCTCGCCGAGCCCCTTGTAGCGCTGGATGGTCTGGCCCTGGCTGGCGGCCCTCTTGAGCGCGGAGACCGCCTCGAAGACGTCGTCGACCTCCTCGGCCCCCTCCGCCGTCTCCAGGCGGTAGGGCCCGAGGCCGATCTCGGCGACCGCGCCGTAGAGGGCGGAGAGCTCCCCCCACTCCGCCCCCGAGAGGTACTCGTGGTCGAGGCGCGTCTCCCTCGGCGCGCCCGCGACGTTCGTCTGGAACACCAGCGCGTCGCAGTCGTGCTCCTCGTCGCGCACGATCCGGGCGGCGCGCACCTCCAGCTCCGGGAAGAGCTTCTGGGCCTTCGCCGGGATGGCCTCCGCGAGCGCCTTCACCGCGGCGTGGTCTTTGAGCGTCTTGAGATCGAGATCGCCCTGCTGGATGGCTGCGTCGACGATGCGCGCGTCGCGACGCCGCTCGGCGCCGCGCAGCAGATCGCGGTACGAGAGCGCCTCCTCGGCGAGCCGCTTCAGGTCCGCGCCTCCGATCTCCTGGTCGCCGGCGACGAGCTTCGCCTTCTCGGTCCCGATGGCCATCAGGTAGTCGTCGAGGCCGCCCTCGTCCTTCAGGTAGACCTCCTTCTTGCCCTTTTGGACGCGGTAGAGCGGCGGCTGGGCGATGTACAGGAAGCCCTTCTCGACGATCTGCGGCATCTGCCGGAAGAAGAAGGTGAGGAGCAGCGTCCGGATGTGCGACCCGTCCACGTCCGCGTCCGTCATGATGACGATGCGGTGGTAGCGGGCCTTCTCGACGTCGAACTCCTCGGACCCGATGCCGGTGCCGAGCGCGGTGATCATCGTCGCGATCTCGGCGGACGAGAGCATCTTGTCGAAGCGCGACTTCTCGACGTTCAGGATCTTCCCCCGGAGCGGCAGGATGGCCTGGATGCGCCTGTCCCGCCCCTGCTTCGCCGAGCCGCCGGCGCTGTCGCCCTCGACGATGAACAGCTCGCTCTCCGACGGGTCGCGCGACTGGCAGTCGGCGAGCTTGCCCGGCAAGGACGCGCTGTCGAGCGCGCCCTTGCGCCGCACGGTCTCGCGCGCCTTGCGGGCCGCGATGCGCGCGCGCGCCGCCTCCGCCACCTTGGCCATGATGCGCTTCGCCGGGGCCGGGTTCTCCTCCAGCCAGGACCCGAGCCGGTCGTTCACCATGGTCTCGACGATCGACTTCGCCTCGGTGTTCGAGAGCTTGGTCTTCGTCTGCCCCTCGAAGCTCGCCCCGGGCATCCGGATGGAGATGACCGCGGCGAGCCCCTCGCGCATGTCGTCGCCGCTCGGAAGCTCCTCCTTCAGGTCCTTGAAGAGGTTGTTCTTCGTTCCGTACGCGTTGATGGTCCGGGTGAGCGCGGCCTTGAAGCCCACGAGGTGGGTGCCGCCCTCGTGGTTGTGGATGTTGTTCGCGAAGGCGAAGACCTTCTCGTCGTACCCGTCGTTCCACTGGAGCGCGATGTCCACGGTGGCCGTGCCGTGCTCCGTCTCGACCTCCTGGTGGAGCGCGATCGGCGGCTCGACGATGGCCTCCCGGTTCTTGTTCAGGAAGGCGACGAACTCCCGGATCCCGTCCTTGAAGAGGAAGTCGTGCTTCTTGCCGGTGCGCTCGTCCTCGACGCCGATCTTCAGGCCCGGGTTCAGGAAGGCGAGCTCGCGCAGGCGTCCGGACAGGGTCTCGAAGGTGAACTCCTTCGCCTCGAAGAGCGGGAAGTCCGGCCGGAAGGTGATCCGGGTCCCTCGCCGCTGGGTCTCGCCGATGGCCGTGACCTTCCCCGTGGGGTGGCCGCGCTCGTACCGCTGCGCCCAGACCTTCCCGTCGCGGTAGACCTCGACCTTCAGCCACTCGGAGAGCGCGTTCACGCAGGTGACGCCGACGCCGTGCAGGCCGCCCGAGACCTTGTAGGCGTTCGACTCGAACTTGCCGCCGGCGTGCAGCTTCGTCATCACCACGTCGAGCGTGTCCATGCCCGCGACGGTCGGGTGCGGGCCCACGGGAATCCCCGAGCCGTTGTCCACGACCGTCACCGAGTTGTCGGTGTGGATCGTGACCTGGATCTCGTCGGCGCGGCCGGCCATGGCCTCGTCGACGGAGTTGTCCACGACCTCGAACACCAGGTGGTGGAGCCCGCGCTCGCCCACGTCGCCGATGTACATGTTCGGGCGCTTGCGGACGGCCTCGAGCCCTTCGAGGACCTTGATGGTGTCGGTGCCGTACTCACCGCCGTTCCCGTTCTGCGGAGCGGGGGGTGGGGTCTGCGTGGCGTTTTCCAGGGGGATATCTCGCGCTTTTCTTCGGGATTCTGAAGGCTTAACCGCAGTGGACGATATAGCAGACGATGCCCCCCGCGGCAACCCGGAATTGGCGCATCAACCCAATGAAATGTCTCAGGAAATATCCCTGGAAAAGGTGCCCTGCCGGACCCGGTAGAAGACGGCCTCCGGGCCCGCGGCCGGCTCGATCAGCCGGCGGTCCGTGGTCGTGAGAAACGCCTGGCCCGGCAAGGCGGCGAGGTAGCGGAGCAGGTAGGCGTTCTTCTCGGGGTCGAGCTCGCTCGACACGTCGTCGAGGAGCAACAGCGGAGGACGTCCCGCTCGCTCGCGCAGGTTCTCGATCTCGGCGATCTTGAGCGCCAGGACGAGGGCGCGCTGCTGCCCCTGGCTCGCGTAGGCGCGCGCCCCGCGCCGGCCGAGGAGGAGCGCGAGGTCGTCCATGTGCGGGCCCGCCGACGTGTAGCCGCGATCTCGGTCGCGCCCGAGCCGGGCGCGGAGCGCCTCGCCGAGGGCGGCCGCGATCTCGACCTCCGCGCCCCGGAGGACGAGCCCCGCGGCGGGTCGGTACTCGAGCTCGGCCGCGGGTGCGGCGGCGCCGCAGATCTCCCGGAAGGCGGCGGCGACGCGCGGGGCGAGCTCCGCGACGAGTGCCTGGCGCCGGAGGACGAGGCGTGCGCCGGCGGCGACCAGCGGGGCGCGGAAGCTCTCCTCGACCTCCGCGCCCGCGCCGCGGAGGGCCGCGTTGCGGGCCCGCAGCGCCCGGACGTAGTCGCGTGCCTCGGAGAGCACGGCCGGCCAGCGGTTGAAGGCGGCCCGATCGAGGAAGCGGCGCCGGAGCTCGGGCCCTCCCTTGACGAGGAGCAGGTCGTCCGGCGAGAAGCACACCGCGGCTTTGCCCTCGAAGTACTCGTCGAGGCGGTCGCTCGATGCGAGGGCCTTTCCGTCGAGGAAGGCCGTCCGTCCCGACGGCCCCACTTCGACCGAGACGCGGCGCGAGCCTCCCGGACCCTCGAAGTCGCCGTCCACCCGGGCGCGCTCGGCCCCGAAGCGCACGAGCTCGGCGAGCCGTACGGCGCGGAGCGGCCGCAGCGTCGAGAGGACGAAGACCGCCTCGAGGAGGTTCGTCTTCCCCTGGCCGTTCGGGCCGACAAGCACCGTCGCGCGCGGCGAGGGCTCGAGGTCCGCCGCGGCAACGTTGCGGAAGTCGCGCAGGTGGAGCGAGAGGAGGCGCACGGCGTCGCGCCGGGCCCCCGTCAGATGCGCATGGGCATGATGACCGCGGTGAAGTGATCCTGCGCCTCGCCGGTGGGCTTCACGACCCCGGGCGAGAGGTCGTCGGCGAGCTCGAGGCGCACGTCCTCGGCGGGAAGGACGCCCAAGACGTCGATGAGGTAGCGGGCGTTGAAGCCGATCTTGAGCGGCTCGCCCGCGTAGTCCACGGGAACGTCCTCCTTCGCCTCCCCGAGGTCCGGGTTCTGCGCGGTGATGCGCAGGTTGCCCTTCGCGAGCTCGAGCTTCACGGCGTTCGACTTCTCGGAGGAGAGCAGCGACACGCGCCGCAGCGTCTGGGAGAGGCGCTCGCGGCCGACGGTGACCACCTTCTCCCCGGCCTTCGGGATGACCTGGCGGTAGTCGGGGAAGGCGCCCTCGATGAGCCGCATGACGAGGACCACGCCGGGACGCCGGAAGATGGCGGAGTTCTCGACGAAGCCCAGCTCGCCCTGCGGCTTCTCCTCGGGGCCCTCCATGGCCTCGCCGAGGAGCCGGCGGAGTTCGTAGATGCCCTTCTTGGGCAGGATGACGCCCTTCTTCAGGCGGAAGTCGCCGTCCACGGCTGCGTCGGCCATGGACAGGCGATGGCCGTCGGTGGCGACGAGCCGGATGGCGCCCGACACCGGCTCGAAGTACACGCCGTTCAGGTTGTAGCGGGTCTCGTCCGCGGAGACCGCGAAGGCAGTGCGCTCGATCAGCGCGAGGAGCGCGTCGGGGTCGACGGCCACGAAGGGGACCTTCTCGAACTTCGGCAGCGCCGGGAAGTCCTCGGGCGCCCCGCCCGCGATGCGGAAGTCGGCCGGACCGCTCTTCACCTCGAGGTAGTTGTTCGCGGTCTTCTTCAGGAAGACCGTCGCCTCGGGCAGGGCCTTCACGATGTCAAAGAGGTGCCGGGCGGAGACCGCGACCGCTCCCTCGCGGGCGACCTCGGCGGGGTGGACCCCCGAGACGGAGATGTCGAGGTCGGTCGCGGACACGGCGAGCTCGCCGGACTTCCGCGCCTCGAGGAGCACGTGCGAGAGGATGGGCATCGTACTCTTCTTCTCGACGATGCCCTGCGAGCGGGCGAGGGCCTTGGCGAGCTCCTGGACGGCGATCTTCAGTTCCATGAGAAGAGATCCTCTCTCTATTCATTCCTCGTCGCGATCGTAGGGGCGAGAGGGATGTGGAGAAGTGGGCTCGGGCCTCGAAACCCCTGGGGAAACCGATCTGGGAAACGATCCGGATCGGGCGCCGGGCACTTTGTGTAGCGCGCGGCCGGAAGCGGTGTCAACGAGCGTCCACCGGCCGCCCCCGCGCTCCACCCCACGCGATCCCCCGACGATCCACGGCCGGGGGAATCCCCTCACGGGACGAGGGATTCCCGGAGCGACTGGACGGCCGCGCGCATGGCCTCGTCCTGGGACATGAGCTCGGCCACGCGGTCGATGGCCGAGATGACGGTCGTGTGGTCCTTCTTGTTGAACTTCTCGGCGATGCTCTGGAGCGTCTCCTTGGCGAGCTCGCGGCACAGGTACATGGCGACCTGGCGCGGAAGGGCGATCTTCTGCTCGCGGGACGTGCTCGTGAGCTTGGCGACGGTGATGCCGAAGTGGGCGGCGACGGCCTCCTGGATGCGCTCGATGGTCGGGCGGTACCCGGGTGGAGGGATGACGTCGTGGAGGACGTCGCGCGCGAGGAGGACGGAGATGGGCTCGGCCTTGAGGGAGGCGAAGGCCGCGAGCCGCATGAGAGCGCCCTCGAGCTCCCGGACGTTCGACTTGATGTGGGTCGCGAGCAGGCTCGCGACGTCGTCGGGGAGCTCGATCCGCTCGGCCTCGGCCTTCTTCTTGAGGATGGCCGCCCGGGTCTCGAACTCCGGGGTGTCGATGTGGACGCGCATGCCCCACTCGAAGCGCGAGCAGAGACGCTCCTCGAGGCCCTTCAGCTCCTTGGGGCTGCGGTCGCTCGAGAGCACGATCTGGATGTTCTGCTCGTAGAGGGCGTTGAAGGTGTGGAAGAACTCCTCGGCGGTCTTGTCGCGGCCCGCGAAGAACTGGACGTCGTCGACCAGCAGGGCGCCGCACTCGCGGTACTTCTTGCGGAACTCCTGCATGGAGTTCCGCGACAGGGCGTCCACGAAGTCGTTCGTGTAGCGCTCGGAGGTGACGATCGCGACCCGACCCGCCGGGCTCGAGGCGAGGACCGCATGGGCGATGGCGTGGAGGAGGTGGGTCTTCCCGAGGCCGGAGTCGCCGTGGAGGAAGAGCGGATTCCAGGCGCGCCCCGGGTTCTTGGCGACGGCCTGGGCGGCGGCGAAGGCGAAGCGGTTCGACTCGCCGACGACGAAGGTGTCGAAGAGGTAGCGCGGGTTCGGGCGGGACTCGCCGGAGGCCTGCGGGGGCTGCGCCGGAGGCAGCGCGGCTTCGGAGGCGGCCTCGACCGCGGGCTGCCGTCGAGGCGCGTCGTCCACGACGAAGTGGGTGCGCACCGGGGCGCCGAGGAGGGTTGGCACGAACTCGTCGAACCAGTCGCGGTAGTTGTCGTCGACGAAGTCCCGGTGGAACGGGTCCGGGGCCGCGACCTGCAGTCGGTCGCCCTCGAGCGCCACCGGGCGAAGCGGCGCGAACCAGCGGCGGTACAGGTCCTCGCGCAGACGGCCGCGCAGGTACTCGTCGATGCGGCTCCACTGGACGTCGGCCGGTGATGCCGAATCCGACGCGCCTGCCCCGGTGACCATCTCCCTCGCCCCTCCGCGGGAACAAAACAACCCGGGCACCGCCCGCACGCGGCGGTGTTGACTATGAGTCATCTACGAATGACGGGAACGCCGGGTGACGGTCCCGTGTCGCCCCGTTTCCTTAGCGAAGGTGCCGCGGTGGGATCAAGTGCGACGTGAAGGATCGCGGAAGGAGCCACGTTTTTTGGCGCCGCCGATCGGTCCGCTGCCGCGGTGGAGGGGTCCGGGGAGGGTGGGCGCCGTCCTTGACAGGGGGCGGCCGATCGGGGAGTTTCGCGCGCCATGAAGAGGACCTATCAACCGAAGAAGGTGAAGAGGAACCGCACGCACGGCTTCCGCAAGCGCATGCAGACGGCGGGCGGGAGGAGCGTCCTCCGGCGGCGGCGGGCGAAGGGGCGCAAGCGCCTCGCGCCGAAGGCGCCGGCGAAGTAGGCCTTGGACCGCGCGGGCGGCAGAGCGGACGTGCGCTTCGGCAAGGCGTCCCGGCTCCTGCGCCGCAGCGAGTTCCTGGCCGTCCAGCAAGGGGGACGGCGCCTGTACGGCGGGGAGCTCCTGGTCCTCTCCCGCGAGAGCGGCGGGGACCACCCCCGCCTCGGCATCACCGTCCCGGGGAAGGTGGCGAACGCAGTGACGCGCAACCGCGTGAAGCGCTGGGTCCGGGAGGCGTTCCGGGGCGTCGCGGACTCGCTGCCGCCCGTGGACCTGGTCGTCATCGCGAGGTCGGGCGCGGGAGCGGTCGGCCTCGCGGGCGCGCGCCGCGCGCTCGAGGCAGCCCGCGACCGGCTCGCTTCCGGGAAGGGCGAATGAGGATCCTCGCCGCACCCCTCGTTCTCCTCGTGCGGGCATACCAGTGGCTCGTCTCGCCGCTGCTTCCGAGGGCGTGCCGCTTCTACCCGTCGTGTTCGGCGTACGCGGTGGGGGCGCTCGAGCGCCACGGCGCGCTCAAGGGGAGCTGGCTCGCCGCCCGCCGGCTCGCCCGCTGTCACCCGTGGCACCCCGGCGGCGTCGACCCCGTTCCGTGAAGCGTCCGCGGACGGGAGGGAAGGCAGGGAACCCTTGAACGACAGCAAGCGCATCCTGATCGCCGGCCTCGCCTCGGTGCTCATCCTCATCGCCTGGCAGGAGCTCGTGGTGGGGAAGGGCCGGCGTGCGCACCCGTCCGCCGCGCCGCCCGACGGCGGGCCGGCACCGGCCGCGGCGACCCCGCCCCCGGCGGCGCCCGCGCCCATCCCGAAGCCGGTCGAGGCCCCGCCGCCCTCGGCGCCCGAGGAGCTCGTGGTGCTCGAGACGCCGCAGTTCAAGGCGACGTTCACGAGCTACGGCGGTGCGCTAAAGGCGCTGTTGCTGAAGCAGGACACCTACCGCCGCCGCGGGCCGGGCGCGGTGCCGGACGCGCCCATCGATCTCGTGCAGGTGACGGCGGGCGAGGCGCTGCCGCTCGCGCTCGTCGCCTCCCCGGAGCTCGGCGGCACCGGCGACGCCACGGACCCGTCCGCCCGGGCCCCGATGCGGGTCGTGGCGCGGGACGGCGCGAGCGTCACCTTCGAGGGGCGGGCGGGCCAGGCCGACGTTCGGAAGACGGTCCGCCTCGGCGCGAAGCCCTACGAGATGGCGATCGACCTCGAGGTGGGCGCGGGGCCGCGGCCGGGCTCGGTGTCGCTCCTCTACCCGGCGTTCATGCCGCCGAACGCGCCGAAGCCCGGCTTCTTCTCGGGGGGCGAGGTCTTCGAGACAGTGACGCCCGTCTGTCGCGCCGGGGACAAGACCGTGCGCTTCGACGGCAAGGACCCGTTCCGCGCCCTCCCCGGGCCGGTGCGCTGGGTGGGGCTCGACCAGCACTACTTCGTCTCGGCGCTCATGCCGTCGGGGGTGGACGGAGAGTGCTACTTCTCGACGCTGGGGACGCCGGGAGCCTCGCTAGCGGGGCTGAAGCTGCCGGTGCAGGCCGCGCTGCGCGCCCACGTGGTCCTCTACGCCGGCCCGAAGCAGCTCGACCTCCTGCGCTCCTACGGTCGCGACCTCGACACCGCCATCGACTACGGGCCGGTGACGAACTTCTTCGCGTTCTTCGCCCGGATCCTCCTGTGGGTGATGCAGCGCTTCTACGGCCTCGTCCACAACTGGGGCGTCGCCATCATCCTCCTCACGGTCGTGGTGAAGACGCTCCTCTATCCGCTCACCGTGAAGTCGATGCAGTCGATGCAGGAGATGCGGAAGCTGCAGCCGGAGGTGGAGAAGCTGAAGGCGAAGTTCGGCGACGACAAGGAGAAGATGAACCAGGCGGTCATGCAGCTCTACCAGCAGCACAAGGTGAACCCGCTCGGCGGGTGCCTGCCGCTGCTCCTGCAGATGCCGATCTGGCTCGCGCTTTACGCGACGCTGCAGACGTCGGTCGAGCTCTATCGCCAGCCCTTCCTGTGGATCGCGGACCTGACCGCCTTCGACCCGTACTACGTCCTGCCGCTCGCGATGGGCGTCTCCTCCTTCGCCATGCAGAAGCTCTCGCCGCAGCCGGCGGACAACGCCCAGGCGAAGATGCTGCTCTACTTCATGCCGGTGTTCTTCACCTTCATCATGCTGAAGCTGCCGGCCGGCCTCACGCTGTATATCCTCGTCAACAACCTCCTCAGCATCGCCCAGCAGCAGTGGCTGATGCGCAAGGAGCCGAAGGCGGCGAGAGCCGCGTAGCGCCCGCAGCGGAGGGAGCGAGATGAGCGAGCACGAGGGGACGCAGGCGCCGCCGCCGAGGGAGGCGCCGGAGAAGGTGGCCCGGGCGAGGGAGTTCTGCGAGGCGCTCTTCGCGCGGCTGGGCGCGAAGGTGTCCGTCGGGGTCCGGGAGACCGCCGAGGCCATCGGGGTGTCGATCACGCCCGCCGACGGGAACGCGGTCGAGCTCTCCGGGGCGCTCGTCGAGGCCGTGCAGTACCTCGCGAACCGGGTCGTGAACCCGCGCGCCGAGGGGCGGAAGTGGGTGAACCTCGACGTGGGCGGGTTCGCCGACGACCTGGACCCGCTCGCGCGCGCGGTGGCGGCGCGGCTCGCGGACGCGGCCCGGCGCACGGGGAAGGTGCTCGCGGTGGCGCCGATCAGCGCGCGCGAGCGCCGGCAGATCCACCTCGCGCTCGTCGACGCCGAAGGGGTCTCGACCCGCAGCGAGGGCGAGGGGCTCTTCCGTCAGCTCCTCATCATCCCGGAGCGGAAGGCCGGGACGCCGTAGGGGAGAGGGCCGGTGGCGCGCGAGAAGAGCCGGGAGGAGAAGCTCTTCGCGGCCGCCGTCGTGCGGCGCTCCTTCGAGCTCTCCGGGGACGAGATGCGGCAGGGCTTCCGCTTCGTCTACGAGGGAGTGCTGCGCGACCTCGGCCTCGCCGACGCCGAGGTGGAGGCCTACCTCCGGGAGCACGGCGCGGAGGTCGAGGTCGCGATCGGCCGCCGCGGGTCGTCGTAGGCGCCCGCGCGGCGCCGGATGCGAGGGAACCCGTGGACCGGGTCTTCGAGGAGGCGCTGCGGCGGGGCCTCGAGGCGCTCGGGCTCGCGGTCGGCGCGGCGGCGCTCGAGCGGCTCGGGCGCTACGCCGACCGGCTCCTCGCCTGGAACCGGAAGCTGAACCTGACGGCGGTGACGGACCCCTCGGAGCTGGCCGAGAGGCACCTCGTCGACAGCCTCGCCCTCCTGCCGGAGGTCGAGGGCGCGCGCACGCTCCTCGACGTGGGGTCGGGGGCCGGGCTCCCCGGGGTCCCGCTCGCCATCGCCCGGCCCGACCTCGAGGTCGTCTGCTGCGACGCGGTCGCGAAGAAGGTGTCCTTCCTGAAGGCGGTGGCGGCGGAGCTGGACCTGCGGGTGCGGGCGGTCGCGGTCCGGGCAGCGGGGCGCCCCGGGCCGGAGGGGCTCCCGCTCTCGGACCGGGTGGTGTCCCGGGCGGTCGCCGACCCGGAGCGCTGGCTGCCGCTCGGGCGGGCCTACGTCGCCCCGGGCGGGACGCTCCTCGCGATGCTCGGGCGGGAGGCCGACGAGGGAGCGCTCGGGCGCGCGGCCGGGGCCTCGGGGCTGGAGCTCGTCCGCCTGCGCCGGTTCGAGCTGCCCCTGTCCGGGGCGCGCCGGGCGGTGGCGACGCTCCGGGTGGCGAGCGTCGCCTGACGGGGGGGCCGGTGTTCCACGTGGAACACCGGGCGCGCCGGGCGGTGCCCGGGAGGGGGCCGGGGAGGGATTCGCCCCCGCCCCTTGTTCCACGTGGAACAACCTGTCAGATCTCCCCGGCACACTCCGCCGCCCGGCAAGGAGGGCGCGGACGCCGCCTCGAGGAGGGCCATGGGCCGCATCGTCACCATCGCGAACCAGAAGGGCGGCGTCGGGAAGACGACGACCGCCGTGAACCTCGCGGCGGCGCTCGCCGCCGGCGAGCACCGGACGCTGCTCGTCGACCTCGACCCCCAGGGGAACGCCGGCTCGGCGCTCGGGGTGGGACGCGACGGCGACGAGGGGAGCGTCTACGACGTGCTCCTCGACGGCCGCCCGGTCGCGGAGGTGACGCGGCGCACGGAGCTCAAGTTCCTGGACCTGGTCCCCTCGAGCCGCCACCTCGTCGGCGCGGAGCTCGAGCTCGCCGGGGTCGAGCGGCGGGAGTACCGGCTCCGGGACGCCCTCGAGAAGGTCGGGCGCGCCTACGAGCACGTCATCGTCGACTGCCCGCCGTCGCTCGGGCTGCTGACCTTGAACGGCCTCGTCGCCGCCCACGGCGTCATCGTGCCGCTGCAGTGCGAGTACTTCGCGCTGGAGGGGCTCGCCGACATCCTCCGGACCGTGGAGCTCGTGAAGGGCGGGGCGAACCCGCGGCTCGAGGTGGACGGGATCCTCCTCACCATGTTCGCGGCGAACAACCTGGCGGCGCAGGTCGCGGAGGACATCCGCAAGCACTTCTCCGGCCGGGTCTTCGAGACCGTCATCCCCCGCAACGTCCGGCTCTCGGAGAGCCAGTCCCACGGGAAGCCCATCCTGCTCTACGACGTCGCGAGCAAGGGCTGCCAGAGCTACCTCGCCTTCGCCCGAGAGCTCACCCGACGCGGCGCGCGGCGGGAGAGGAGGGCCGGATGAGCCTCGCCGACCGCCGCCGCCCCGCCCTGGGGCGGGGCATGGCCGCGCTGCTCTCGAACGCCGCCCCGCCGCCCGCCGCCGGGCGCGCGGTCATGCAGCTCCCCATCGAGGCGGTGGAGCGCTCCAAGGAGCAGCCCCGCAAGCGCTTCGACGAGCGGCAGCTCGAGGAGCTCGCCGCCTCCATCCGCGAGCACGGGGTGGTGGAGCCGATCCTCGTTCGCCGCCACGGCGAGCGCTACCGCATCGTCGCCGGGGAGAGGCGCTGGCGGGCGGCGCAGCGCGCCGGGCTGAAGGAGATCCCGGCCTTGGTGCGCGACGCGGGAGACCGCGAGGCCTTCGAGCTAGCGCTCGTCGAGAACCTGCAGCGGGCCGACCTGAACGCGGTGGAGGAGGCCGAGGCCTACGACTTCCTCCTGCGCGAGCACGGCCTCACCCAGGAGCAGGTGTCGGCGCGGGTCGGCAAGGAGCGCTCGACCGTCGCGAACGCGCTGCGGCTCCTCAAGCTCCCGGCCGACGTGCGCGACATGGTGCGGGACGGCCGCCTGGAGATGGGCCACGCCCGGGCGCTGCTCGCCCTCGAGCGCGCCGACCTCATCCGGCGCGCCGCCCAGGAGGTGGCGCGCGCGGGCCTGTCGGTGCGGGCGACCGAGGCGCTCGTCCGCCGGCAGGCGGGCGGCGGCGGCGGGGCCGCGAAGGGCAACGGGGCGCCCGCCGAGTCGGCGAGCGTCCGCGCGGTCGTGGCCCGGCTGCAGCGGCGGCTCGGGGCGCGCTGCCGGCTCGTCGCGAAGACGGCCCAGACCGGCCGGATCGAGGTCGAGTACACGTCGCTCGAGGAGCTCGACGGGATCCTGTCCCGGATCGGGGCGTAGGGAGACGGGCGCCGGGGTGGGGCCGGGTCGGCAGAGGTGGGCGGGTGGCCCACGGCGCCGGCGGCCGCGCACATCCGGGGCGGCTGTCCGCCAGTTGGACGGGGCGGCCGGGCGGTGCTAACCGTACGAGGGCGCGGTGGCGGCGCCCCGTCGCGGGGCGGCAACAGGGACCGCCCGACCTCTGGAGGTGACGCGGCATGGCGATGCTCAAGCGGGAGGAGATGCAGGGACCGGCGGTCATCGGGAGCGATCTCAACGCGCTGCTCGGGCGCGGCTCCGAGTTCGACGGGAAGCTCACCTTCGAGGGCACCGTCCGCATCGACGGTCGCTTCACCGGGACCATCGTCACGAACGACACGCTCGTCGTGGGCGAGGGCGCGCGGGTGAGCGCCGAGGTGAACTGCGGCACCATCATCGTGCACGGCGAGGTCACCGGGAACATCCGGGCGGCGGTGGGGGTCGAGCTGCACCAGCCGGCGCGGGTGCACGGGAACATCGAGACCCCGGCCCTCATGGTGGCGAAGGGCGTCATCTTCGAAGGGCAGTGCAAGATGGAGAACGCCGCGAGCGGCGCGGCGAAGACGCCCGTCCTCGTGCCGCCGCCGCCGAAGTAGCCTCGGAGGAAGGAAGAGGGCGGGGCCGCCGCGAGGCAGCGCCCGCCCTCGTCGAAGGGGCGTTTTGGCGATCGCGCTACGCCACCTTCACCTGGATGGCCTTCGGCTTCGCCTCGGCCTTCTTCGGCAGGTGCACGGCGAGGATGCCGTTCTTCGCCTCGGCGCGGATCTTCTCCGCGTCGACCGTGGCCGGCAGCGAGAAGGTGCGGGTGAAGGCGCCGTAGGACATCTCCACGCGGTGGTAGTTGTCCTTCTTCTCTTCCTTCTCCATCCGCCGCTGACCCTTAAGGGTCATAACGCCGTTCTCGAAGCGGATGTCGACGTCCTTCGGTTCGACGCCGGCCAGGGCCGCGCGGATGACCACTTCCTCGCCATCCTCGTAGACGTCACAGGCGGGGGTCCAGCCCAGGCTCTCGGCCGGGCTCCCGGTCATGCGCTCGTCGAAGAGGCGGTTCACCTCCTCCTGGAAGCGGGCGAGGTCGCGGAACGGGTCGTATCGGGTGAGCAGTGCCATGATTTTCCTCCTTGGTTCGGATCCTTTCGGACGACAGGAAGCTAAGCACGGCCTGGAACCTGTCAAAGAGCTCCCAAGGCCGCGTTCCCTAAACCCATTTCCCCTTGACCAACCCGGCGGGACCTGTTACCTAGCGGCCCCCCATGATCGTCGGTTCCATCGCTCGCCGTTACGCCAAGGCGCTGTTCTCCCTGGCGGACGAGAAGGGCCAGGTCGAGCAGTGGTCGAAGGCCCTCGACGTCCTCCGCCACCTCGTCGCGCTCTCTCCGCTCAAGGAGGCGCTCGCGAACCCGGCCCTCGAGGCGGAGGCGCGCCGGTCGATCGCGAAGGGCCTCGCCGTCGCCGTCGAGCTCGCGAGCCCGAAGCTCCTCGCCGCCGCGGTCCTGGGCCTCGAGGAGGACGTCCGGAACCTCCTCCTCCTGCTCGCCGAGCGCAACCGCCTCGCCTACCTCCCGGCCATCCTCGACGACTACCGGGCGCTCGCCGACCAGAAGCTCGGCCGCGTCCGGGCCAGGGTGACGAGCGCCGTCCCGCTCGCCGAGGACGAGGTGAAGCGCATCGCCGACAAGCTCGCGCAGGCCACGAAAGCCCAGGTCATCGTGGAGACGAGCGTGGACCCCGCCATCCTGGGAGGCGTCGTCGCCCAGGTCGGCAGCACCGTCTACGACGGCTCCGTCCGGGCGCAGCTCGACGAGCTGCGCCGGAGCATGAAGCAGTAGTCACCCCGCCGGAGATCACCGCACATGGATATTCGCGCCGACGAGATTAGTCGCATCCTCCGCGAGCAGATCAAGGAATTCGGGAAGAAGGTCGACGTCTCCGAGACCGGCACCGTCCTCAGCCAGGCCGACGGCGTGGCCCGTATCTACGGCCTCTCCGGCGCGGCGGCGGGCGAGCTCGTCGAGTTCCAGAACGGCGTCCGCGGGCTCGTCTTGAACCTCGAGGAGGACAACATCGGCGTCGCCGTGATGGGGCACGCCGAGGACATCCGCGAGGGCGACAGCGTGAAGCGCACGGGCCGCATCGCCGAGGTCCCGGTCGGCGAGGAGATGCTCGGGCGCGTCGTCGACGGCCTCGGCAACCCCATCGACGGCCGCGGCGCCATCTCGGCGAGGAACCACCGCAAGGTGGAGATCAAGGCCCCCGGCATCGTGAAGCGCAAGAGCGTGCACGAGCCCATGCAGACGGGCCTCAAGGCCATCGACGCGCTCGTGCCCATCGGGCGCGGCCAGCGCGAGCTCATCCTCGGGGACCGCCAGACCGGCAAGACGGCGGTGGCGATCGACACCATCATCAACAACAAGGGGAACAACCTCTACTGCTTCTACGTCGCCATCGGCCAGAAGCAGTCGACGGTCGCCCGCGTCGTCGACACCCTGAAGAAGTACGGCGCCATGGAGTACACGACCGTCGTCGCCGCGAACGCGTCCGACCCGGCCCCGATGCAGTACCTCGCGCCGTACACGGGCGTCACCATGGCGGAGTACTTCCGCGACACCGGCCGCCACGCCCTCATCATCTACGACGACCTCTCCAAGCAGGCGGTCGCCTACCGGCAGCTGTCGCTCCTGCTTCGCCGTCCGCCCGGGCGCGAGGCGTACCCCGGCGACGTCTTCTACCTCCACAGCCGGCTGCTCGAGCGAGCCGCCAAGCTGTCGGACAAGGAGGGCGGCGGATCGCTCACGGCGCTCCCCATCATCGAGACCCAGGCCGGCGACGTGTCGGCCTACATCCCGACGAACGTCATCTCCATCACCGACGGCCAGATCTTCCTCGAGACCGACCTCTTCTACCAGGGCGTCCGCCCGGCCATCAACGTCGGCATCTCCGTGTCTCGCGTCGGCGGGTCCGCCCAGATCAAGGCGATGAAGCAGGTCGCCGGCACGCTCAAGCTCGAGCTCGCCCAGTACCGCGAGCTCGCCGCCTTCGCGAAGTTCGGCTCCGACCTCGACAAGGCCACCCAGGAGACGCTGGCCCGCGGCGAGCGCCTCGTGGAGGTGCTGAAGCAGGGGCAGTACCAGCCGCTTTCCGTCGAGAAGCAGGTCATCCAGATCTACGCCGCCACCCAGAAGGACGCGCAGGGGCAGGGCTGGATCCGCGCCGTCCCGGTCGAGGAGGTCGGGCGGTACATGAAGGAGCTCCTCGAGTTCATCTCGACGCGCCACCCCGAGGTGGCAAAGCAGGTCGCCGAGAAGAAGGCGTTCGACGACGGCATCCGCAAGGCGCTCGACACGGCCCTCGCCGAGTTCCGGGGCGTGTTCCAGGTCGAGGCCAAGGCCTAAGGCGGCCCATCCGACAAGGGGTCCCCCGTGCCTTCCCTCCGCGACATCCGGCGCCGCATCGGCTCGGTCAAGAGCACGCAGCAGATCACGAAGGCCATGAAGATGGTGGCCGCGGCGAAGCTCCGCCGCGCCCAGGAGGCCATCACCCGCGCGCGCCCGTACGCGGTGCTGCTCGAGCAGACGCTCGCGCGCGTGGCCTCGCGCGCCGCCGCCGACGAGGCGACGGCCCACCCGCTGCTCGTGGCGCGCCCGGCCCGGGTGGCGGAGCTCGTGGTGATCACCTCCGACCGCGGCCTCGCCGGCGGCTTCAACTCCAACGTGGTCCGCCGCGCGCAGCGCTTCATCGTCGAGACCGCCGGCACCTACGACAAGGTGCTGGTCTCGACGATCGGCCGCAAGGGGCGCGACGCGCTGAAGGCCCGGCGCGTCGAGATGCGCAAGGACTTCACCGGGGTCCACGCGCGCCTCTCCTACGAGAAGGCGCACGAGATCGCCTCCGAGTACAGCCAGCGCTACCTCGCCGGCGAGGTGGACGCCGTCTTCCTCCTCTTCAACGAGTTCAAGAGCGCCATCTCGCAGGTGGTGCGCCTCAAGCAGTTCTTGCCCATCGAGACCGAGCCTTCGAGCGAGGCCGCGAACGCGGGCATCGACTTCCTCTACGAGCCGTCCCGCGAGGAGCTCCTCGCCGACCTCGTGCCCCGGCACCTCGACGTGCAGATGTGGCGCGCGCTGCTCGACTCGGCGGCCAGCGAGCACGGCGCGCGCATGACGGCCATGGAAGCCGCCACCAAGAACGCCGCCGAGATGATCGGCAGCCTCTCCCTCCAGTACAACCGCGCGCGGCAGGCCTACATCACCAAGGAGCTCATGGAGATCGTCGGCGGCGCCGAGGCCCTGAAGTAGGAACCTCCAGGAAAGAGCGACATGTCAGAGACCCAGACCCAGAACGGCAGGATCACCCAGGTCATCGGCCCGGTGGTGGACGTGGAGTTCCCGCCCGGCTCGCTCCCCGAGATCTACACCGCCCTCTCGGTGACGAACCCCGGCATCGACGACCGCAAGGAGAACCTGGTCATCGAGGTCTCCCAGCACCTCGGCGAGAACACGGCGCGCTGCATCGCCATGGACTCGACCGACGGCCTCGTCCGCGGCATGCCGGTCCGCAACAGCGGCGCCCCCATCAACATGCCGGTGGGCAAGGAGGTCCTCGGCCGCATCCTGAACGTCGTCGGCGAGCCCGTCGACGAGCGCGGCCCCGTCTCCGCGAAGGGCTTCAAGCCCATCCACCGCCCGCCCCCGACGCTGACCGACCTGAACGTGAAGGTCGAGGCCTTCGAGACCGGCATCAAGGTCATCGACCTGCTCGCCCCCTACCTCCGCGGCGGCAAGATCGGCCTCTTCGGCGGCGCCGGCGTGGGCAAGACCGTGCTCCTCATGGAGCTCGTGAACAACGTCGCCAAGGAGCGCGGCGGCTTCTCGGTGTTCGCCGGCGTGGGCGAGCGCACCCGCGAGGGGAACGACCTCTACCACGAGATGATGGACTCGGGCGTCATCAAGAAGGACGACCTCTCGAACAGCCAGTGCGTGCTCGTCTACGGCCAGATGAACGAGCCGCCCGGCGCGCGCGCCCGGGTCGCGCTCTCCGCCCTCGCCGTCGCCGAGTACTTCCGTGACGACGAGGGGCGCGACGTGCTCCTCTTCATCGACAACATCTTCCGCTTCACCCAGGCGGGCTCCGAGGTGTCAGCGCTCCTCGGCCGCATCCCCTCCGCCGTGGGCTACCAGCCGACGCTCTCCACCGAGATGGGCGAGCTCCAGGAGCGCATCACCTCGACGAACAAGGGCGCCATCACCTCGGTGCAGGCCATCTACGTGCCCGCGGACGACCTCACCGACCCGGCGCCGGCGACCGCCTTCGCCCACCTCGACGCGACGACCGTGCTCTCCCGCAAGCTCACCGAGATCGGCATCTACCCCGCCGTGGACCCGCTCGACTCGACCTCCCGCATCCTCGACCCGCTGGTCGTGGGTCTCGAGCACTACACGGTCGCCCGGCAGGTGCAGGAGATCCTCCAGACCTACAAGGACCTGCAGGACATCATCGCCATCCTCGGCATGGACGAGCTCTCCGAGGAGGACAAGCTCATCGTGGCGCGGGCGCGCAAGATCCAGCGGTTCCTGTCACAGCCCTTCCACGTCGCCGAGCAGTTCACCGGCAACCCCGGCGTCTACGTGAAGCTCCCGGACACGATCCGCGGCTTCAAGGAGATCGTCGAGGGCAAGCACGACGACCTGCCGGAGCAGGCCTTCTACATGGTGGGCACCATCGAGCAGGCCGTCGAGAAGGCGAAAAAGCTCGCGGCCGGCGCGTAGGCCAGGCGCGGAGGCTCCCATGGCGGCACTCACCCTCGAGATCGTGACGCCCGAGCGGCGCGTCGCCACCCTCCAGGCCGACGAGGTCCGCGCCCCCGGGGCGCTGGGCGGGTTCGGCATCCGCCGCGACCACACCCCGTTCATGAGCAAGCTCGAGGCCGGGCGGCTCACCGTGGTGGGAGAAGGTGGCGAGCGGCACTACGCCATCGGCGGCGGCTTCCTGCAGGTGGCGGACAACAAGATCATCGTGCTCGCCGACACGGCGGAGGAGCGCGAGGAGATCGACGTGGACCGCGCCGAGCGCGCCTTCCGGGAGTCGACGGAGCGCCTGCGGAGCCTCACCGAGCAGGACGAGACCTACCCGGTCGAGTCCGCCCGCGTCCGCCGGGCCGCCGCACGCCTGAGCGTAGCTGGCCGGACGTAGCTCGTGCCCGCCCACCGCGCCGCCGAGCGGACGCGCGAGAATCGAATGGCCAGGCTCCTCCACGGCCCATGACGCGCTCGCGCAGGCTCGGCGCACTGGCCCCGGCTCTCATCAGCCTGGGCCTCGTGGGCCTCGTGGCGGCGGTCTTCTGGCGCGCTTCGGGCTTCGGCTACCTCAACTTCGATGACCCGGTGTACGTGGTGGAGAATCCCTGGGTTCCGAAGGGGCTTACGCGCCCAGGCATCGTCTGGTCGTTCACGAACATGTGGGCTTCGAACTGGCACCCGCTCACGTGGCTGTCCCACATGGCGGATGTGGAACTGTTCGGCCTCGGTCCGGCGGCGCCGCATGCGGTGAACATCGCGCTGCACGCGATCAACAGCCTACTCGTGTTCCACCTCCTCCGAACTGCCACGGGGGCGGCGTGGCGCAGCGCCACCGTGGCGGCACTCTTTGCGGTCCACCCGCTGCACGTCGAATCGGTCGCCTGGATCTCCGAACGAAAGGACGTCCTCAGCACGCTCTTCCTGCTGCTCGCGCTTCGGACCTGGGTTGGATTTGCTCGGGCTCCGACCCGGCTGCGTTACGCCGCAACGCTCGGCTTCTTCGCACTCGGACTCCTCGCGAAGCCGATGGTCGTGACCCTGCCGTTCCTGCTCCTGCTCCTCGACGCCTGGCCTCTCGGCCGGATGACGCTCGCGCCGTTCAAGGGCTTTCTCCGCTCGCTGGGGCGACTGGCAGTCGAGAAACTGCCCTTCTTCGCCCTGTCGGCGGCCGCCTGTGTCGTGACCTGGGTCGCGCAGTCCTCCGGAGGAGAAATCGCCGCCACCTCCCCCGTCGGGGCGTGGCCGAGGATCGCAAACGCCGTCGTCTCGTATGCACGCTATCCCCTGATGACCATCTGGCCCGCCGGACTTGCGTCGTTCTACCCGCACCCCGGTACGATCCGCCCCGACGTGCCGCTAGCGCCCCTCGTCGCCGCGGCTGCAGCCGTGGCGGTCATGACGGTCTGGGCGCTCCGCTGTAGGCTGCGGCGGCCCTGGCTCGCATGGGGATGGTTCTGGTACCTTGGTACTCTCTTACCTGTCAGCGGGCTCGTCCAGGTTGGGGGCCAGGCCATGGCGGACCGCTACACTTACGTGCCGCTCATCGGCCTCTTCGTCGCCGCGGTCTGGGGCGCCGCAGACGTCGTGGAGCGGTGGAGCGTCCCCCGCTGGGTCCCGGCCGCGATGGCAGGGACCGCGCTAACGGCTCTCGCCGTCGTCGCCTGGATTCAGGTCGGATTCTGGCGGGACAGCGAAATCCTGCATCGACGTTCCCTGGCCGTGACCGATCGCAATTGGAAGGCGTGGCAGGGGCTCTGCGGCGTGCTGCTGGAGGAGGGGCGCCTGCCCGAGGCCGCCGCAGCCTGCGAGGCCGCGATCCGAATCCTACCCACGTTCCCTGAGGCATGGCAGACGCTCGGCGTGGTGCGCGTCCGAATGGGACAGCCCGAGGCGGCCATCCCCCTCATGCGACACGCCTTGGAATTGAGACCGAACTACTTTGTGGCGCTCCACAACCTTGGGTCGACGTTCGGCAACCTCGGCGACTACGACCAAGCCGTGACGTACTTCCGCCTGGCGCTGCGGATCCGGCCGAACGACGCCGAGACCTGGTCGTACCTGGTTCGGGCACTTGTCCGCGCGGGAGATCACCAGGGGGCTCTCGAGGCGCTCGAGCGGCTGCGCGCGCTCGACCCGTCGAAGGCCGCCGGTCTCGAGCAGCGACTGGCGCCTGACGTCCGCGGGCAGACGCCCTAGCGCAGAACCCGACGACGACAAGGGCGCCACGGCGCCCGCGCCCGTCGGGGTCTCGGCGCCTGCAGGAGTCCGGAGACCTCGCGCGACGAGAGGCACACGTTCCGACGTCCGAAAGTGGCCAGACACGACGCCCGAGCCCGGGTAGACAAGCGGGCGTGGAGCTCGACCCCGTCACCTGCCATCGCGCGCTCGCCGCTCGGGACCGCCGCTTCGACGGGCTCTTCTTCGTGGGCGTGTCGACGACCGGCGTCTACTGCCGGCCGGTGTGCCCGGCCCGGACGCCCCGGCGCGAGCACTGCTCGTTCTTCCGCCGGGCCGCGGAGGCGGAGGGCCGGGGATACCGGGCCTGCCTGCGCTGCCGGCCGGAGCTCGCGCCGGGGGCGGGGCCGCTCGAGAGCGGACCGAGGCTCGCCGCGAGCGCGCTCGCCCGCATCGAGGCCGGATTCCTGAACGAGGGGTCGGTGGACGAGCTCGCGGCGAGCCTGGGCGTGAGCGCCCGCCACCTGCGCCGGGCCGTCGTGGAGACCCTCGGCGTGACCCCGGTGGAGCTCGCCCAGACCCGGCGCCTCGGGCTCGCGAAGCAGCTCCTCCACGACACGCGCCTCTCGCTGGCCGAGGTGGCGCTCGCCTCCGGCTTCGAGAGCGTGCGCCGCTTCAACGCGCTCTTCCGAACGCGGTTCGGGCGGCCTCCCTCCGAGCTTCGCCGCGAGGTGGGGCGGAGCGACGCGGCACGGGACGCCGTCGAGCTCCGGCTCGACTACCGGCCGCGGTTCGACTGGCCCGCCCTGCTCGCGTTCCTGGAGGCTCGCGCCACCCCGGGCGTGGAGGAGGTGGCGGACGGGGTGTACCGCCGGACGGTGCGGCACGGCGGGAGGACGGGGTGGGTGAGCGTCGCCCACGACGCTCGCCGCCCGGCGCTCCTCGCGCGGGTCGCTCCGTCGCTCTCCGGTGCGCTCATGCCGCTCGCCGCGAGGCTCCGCGCCGCCTTCGACCTCGACGCCCGCCCCGAGGCGGTGGCGGCTCACCTCGAGCGAGACCCGCTGCTTAGGCGCTCCGTGAGGCGGAGGCCGGGGCTCCGCCTCCCTGGCGCCTTTGACGGATTCGAGGCGGCGGCCCGCGCCGTCGTCGGGCAACACGTGAGCGTCCGGGCCGCGACCACGGTGGCCGGCCGCCTCGCGGCCGCGCTCGGCGACCCGATCGAGACGCCGTTTCCCGGCCTCGACCGGCTGTTTCCGGCCGCCGCCGTCGTGGGGGCGGCCGGCGAGGGCGCGATCGCCAAGCTGGGGATGCCGGGGGCGCGCGCCCGCGCGCTCGGGGCGCTCGCCAACGCCGTGCACACCGGCGCCCTCTCCCTCGAGACCCCGGCCGACGCCGCCCGGGCGCGGGAGGCACTCACGGCCCTACCCGGGATCGGCCCGTGGACGGCGGACGTGATCGCCATGCGGGCGCTCGCCCAGCCCGACGCCTTCCCGGCGGCTGACCTGGGAATCGCCCGGGCGCTCGGGGCGCGCTCGCCGCGAGAGGCCGAGGAGAGGGCGGAACCCTGGCGGCCGTGGCGCGCCTACGCCGCCATGCACCTGTGGACGACGCTCGCGGAAGGAGGTTCCCGATGATTCGGTACACGCGGAAACTGGACACCCCCATCGGGCGGCTCGAGGTCATCGCGTCGGCTCGAGGGATCGAGGAGGTGCGCTTCGGCGGCACGCGAGGGGGAGAGGCGGCCGGCGACCACCCTCTCCTCGCCCAGGCCGAGCGCGAGCTGGCAGAGTACTTCGAGGGACGGCGCCAGACGTTCGCGCTTCCGATCGCGCTCTCCGGGACCGCCTTCGAGCAGGAGGTCTACCGTGAGCTCCTCGCCGTCCCCTTCGGGGAGACGAGGTCCTACTCGGGCCTCGCCGCGCGCCTCGGACGGCCGCGCGCCGCCCGGGCCGTGGGTTCGGCGAACGCGAGGAACCCGCTCGCGCTCCTCGTGCCGTGCCACCGAGTGATCGGCGCCGACGGATCGCTCACGGGATACGCGGGCGGGGAGGACGCGAAGCGCTGGCTCCTCCTGCACGAGCGGCGTCTCGCCGGCCGACCCCGGGGGCTCCCCACCGCGGCCGCGGGACGAGCACCTCCCGAACCCCCCGGAAACACCCCCGATTTCGGGGGCGAAAGCCACGGGCCGACGAAGCCAAAGGCGTTGAGATTCCAGGGATAATCCGTTACACATGAACGTCCGCCCCGATGCGTCGAAGAGCGCCCGGGGCGAGTCCCTGAAGCGCCGACCCCATGCCCGACGAGACCCTCCCGCCCGCTCCCCCCGAGGCGCCGCCCCCCGCTCCCCCCGAGGGGCCGCGGCAGCAGGTCGCCATCGAAGACGAGATGCGCAAGTCGTATCTCGACTACGCGATGTCGGTCATCATCGGCCGCGCGCTGCCGGACGTGCGCGACGGCCTGAAGCCGGTGCACCGCCGCATCCTCCACGCCATGCACGCGGAGGGGCTCCACCACAACAAGCGCTACTCGAAGTGCGCCGGCGTCGTCGGCGAGGTGCTGAAGAAGTACCACCCGCACGGCGACGCTGCCGTCTACGACGCCCTCGTCCGGCTCGCCCAGGACTGGAACCTCCGCTACCCGCTCATCGACGGCCAGGGCAACTTCGGCTCCGTCGACGGCGACCCGGCCGCGGCCTACCGCTACACGGAGTGCCGCCTCGAGAAGCTCGCCGACTACCTCCTCGCCGACATCGACAAGGAGACCGTCGACTGGGTCCCGAACTTCGACGACTCCACCGTCGAGCCGACGGTGCTGCCGGCGCGCTTCCCGAACCTGCTCGTGAACGGCTCCTCGGGGATCGCGGTCGGGATGGCGACGAACATCCCGCCGCACAACATGGGCGAGGTCATCGGGGCCGCCATCCACCTGGTGCGCAGCCCCAAGGCGACCGTCCAGGAGCTCATGCGCTTCATCCCGGGCCCGGACTTCCCGACGTCGGGCATCGTGCTCGGCCGCGACGGGATCCGCCAGGCCTACGAGACGGGGCGCGGAAGCATCACGGTGCGGGCGCGTGCGTCGATCGAGGTCCACCCGAAGACCGAGCGCGAGAGCATCGTCGTCACCGAGATCCCGTACCAGGTGAACAAGGCGAAGCTCGTCGAGCACATCGCCGAGCTCGTGCGGGAGAAGCGGCTCGAGGGGATCTCAGACCTCCGCGACGAGTCGTCCCGCGAGGGAATGCGCGTCGTCATCGAACTCAAGCGCGACGCGGTCGCCCAGGTGGTGCTCAACAACCTCTACACCCACACCGCGCTGCAGACCGGCTTCGGCGTGACGCTGCTCGCCATCGACGGCGGACAGCCCCGCATCCTCTCCCTGAAGCAGCTCCTCGAGCGCTTCATCGCCCACCGCCGGGACGTGGTGACGCGCCGGACGCGGTTCGAGCTCCGACAGGCGCGCGCCCGCGAGCACATCCTGCTCGGCCTGCAGATCGCCCTCGACCACATCGACGAGATCATCGAGCTCATCAAGAAGGCGCCCGACCGCGACACGGCCCGCGACGGGTTGATCGCGCGCTTCTCGCTCTCCGAGCTGCAGGCGAAGGCCATCCTGGAGATGCAGCTCCAGCGCCTCACCGGGCTCGAGCGGCAGAAGATCCTGGACGAGCTCGCCGAGGTGCAGAAGCTCATCGCCCGCCTGAAGGAGATCCTCGCCTCCGAGAAGGTCCTCCTCGACGTCGTCGTCGGCGAGCTCGAGGAGGTGAAGGAGCTCTTCTCCGACGAGCGGCGGACGGAGATCCAGGGCGAGGTGGGCAAGCTCGGCGTCGAGGACCTCATCAAGGAGGAGGAGATGGTCGTCACCATCTCCCACCTCGGGTACGTGAAGCGGAACCCCATCTCCCTGTACCGCGCGCAGCGCCGGGGGGGGAAGGGAAAGACGGGCGCCGCCACGCGGGACGAGGACTTCGTCGAGAGCCTGTTCGTCGCCTCGACGCACAGCTACCTGCTCGTCTTCAGCGACAAGGGGAAGGTCTACTGGCTCAAGGTGCACGAGATCCCGCAGGCCGGGCGCCAGGCGCGCGGCAAGCCCATCGTGAACCTCGTGCAGCTCGCCCAGGGCGAGAAGGTGGCCGCCATCCTCCCGGTCCGGGAGCTGCCCGAGCCGGGAGGGGACGCGGAGGGCGAGGAGGGCGAGGCGTCGGGGGCGAGCGGGGTCTTCGTATTCCAGGCGACGCGACGCGGGCTCGTGAAGAAGACCCGGCTCGAGCAGTACAGCCGCCCCCGCCCCTCCGGGATCATCGCGCTGTCCATCGAGGACGGGGACAGCCTCATCGCCGCCCAGCTGACCGACGGGCAGAGCCACATCCTGCTCTCGACCGCCCAGGGCATGGCCATCCGGTTCGAGGAGTCCGAGGTGCGCCCGATGGGGCGCACCGCCTACGGCGTGAAGGGCATCACGCTCGAGGACGGCGACGAGGTCGTCTCCGCCGAATCGCTCCCGCCCGGCGCCGAGGGGGAGAAGGCGAAGACCATCCTCACCGTCACCGCGAACGGCTACGGGAAGTGCTCGGAGCTCTCCGAGTACCGGACGCAGAGCCGCGGCGGCAAGGGCATCATCACCATCAAGGCCACCGAGCGGAACGGCGCGGTCGTCTCCGCCGTGCCGGTCGCGGAAGGCGAAGAGGTGATGATCATCACGAACCGGGGCATGCTCATCCGCCTGCCCGTCTCGCAGATCAGCGTCATCGGCCGCAACACCCAGGGCGTGCGCCTCATCACCGTGGAGTCGAAGGAGGAGCAGGTGGTGGCGCTCGCTCGCGTGGCCGAGACCGGCAAGGAGGCCGCGGAGGTCGCCGACCCGGCCGAGGCGGTGGACGAAGGGCCGGGCGAGAACGGGGAAGGCGAGCCAGGCGGGGGAGGCGGCGAGCCTTGAGGGGCGGGCGGCCGCTCGCCGCGGCGCTCGCCCTCGCGCTCGCGGCATGCTCCTCCGCGGAGTCGCGGCTGGAGCAGGCGAACGAGCTCCGCCACCAGGGGAAGCCCCGGGAGGCCCTCGACGGGTACCGGGACCTCCTCGGCGACCTGGGCGACGGCACCGTCCCGAAGTGGGAGACCGGCGTGCGCCTGCGGGCGCTCAAGTACGCGGCCGACGTCTCCTACCTGGAGCTCGGCGACTTCCCCGGGGCGATCTCCTACTACCGTCGCATCGTCTCGCTCTACCCGGGCACCGACGACGCCTTCCGCGCGCGCGCCGCCATCGGCGACATCTACGTCTCCCGCCTCGGAGACCACGTGGCCGGCATCGCCCAGTACTCGGCAATCGCCCAGAGCGACTGGAAGGAGGCGCCCCGCTACCAGCTCGAGGTGGTGCGCCAGTATCTGGAGCTCAAGAACTACGAGCAGACGCGCACCGAGGCGCGCATCCTCCGCGACCGCTGGCCGCGGAGCGGCGAGGCGGACGAGGCCCAGCTCCTCACCGCGCAGGCGTGGGCGCTCGAGAAGCGCCCGGACGAGGCCCTCTCCGCCTTCCAGGCGGCCTGGGAGCGCCACCCGCGCCCCGAGATCGCGGCGCTCGCGCTCGAAGGGGCGGGGCACATCCAGGCCCAGGCCGGCCGGTTCGACAAGGCCATCGAGCTCTACACGGAGGCGTTGCCCAGCCACCCCAACCCCGAGGCGCTGCGCACCAGCATCGAGAAGGTGCGGGAGCGGCGCGAGGCGGCGAAGACCGTCACCCCCGGCGACCGGGCCGCGGTGTTCGATCACAAGACCCGGTCGCGGACCAAGGAGGTCCAATGAAGACCGATCTCTCCGAGAAGCTCTTCGCGAAGGCCCAGACGCTCTTCCCCGGCGGGGTGAACAGCCCCGTGCGCGCCTTCCGCGGCGTGGGGGGCACGCCGCTCTTCATCGCCCGCGCGAAGGGGAGCCGCCTCTTCGACGTCGACGGCAACTCCTACGTCGACTACGTGGGGAGCTGGGGCCCGGCCATCCTCGGCCACGCGAACGCGGAGGTCATCCGCGAGGTCGACGACCAGCTCCGCGACGGGTCGAGCTACGGCGCCCCCTCCCCCCGGGAGATCCAGCTCGCGGAGGTGGTGCGGGAGCGCGCCCCCTGGATCGAGAAGATGCGCTTCGTGTCGTCGGGCACCGAGGCCACGACCGCCGCCATCCGGCTCGCCCGCGGATTCACCGGCCGGGACGACATCCTCAAGTTCGACGGCTGCTACCACGGCGCCGGCGACCCGCTGCTCGTGAAGGCGGGCTCCGGCGTCGAGACCCTCGGCCTCCCCGACTCGCCGGGCGTGCCCGTGGACGTCGCCCGCCACACCCTCACGCTCCCCTACAACGACCTTCCCGCCGTGGAGCGGCTCCTCGCCTCCCGGGGGAGCTCGATCGGCGCCGTGATCCTCGAGCCCGTCGTCGGCAACATGGGCGTCATCGTCCCGCGGCCGGGCTACCTCGAGGGCCTGCTCGCCGCCTGCCGAAAGCACGGGACCCTCCTCATCGTCGACGAGGTCATGACGGGCTTCCGGCTCGCGGCCGGCGGCGCCTGCGAGCTCTACGGAATCCGGCCGGACCTCGTGACCTTCGGGAAGGTCATCGGGGGCGGGCTGCCGGTGGGAGCCTTCGGCGGCCGGCCGGACGTGATGGACCGGATCGCCCCGGCGGGGCCGGTCTACCAGGCGGGGACCTTGTCCGGGAACCCGCTCGCCATGGCGGCCGGGGCGGCGACCCTCCGGCAGCTCGGCGCCCAGCAGTACCGGAGGCTCGAGGAGGCCGGGGCGCGGCTCGAGAAGGGGCTCCGGGAGGCCGCCCGCGCGGCCGGCGTGCCCGTGCAGGTGAACCGGGTCGGGTCGATGCTCACGGTGTTCTTCACGGGCGAGCCGGTCGTCGACGCGGCGAGCGCGCGGAAGTGCGACACGAAGAGGTTCGGGCGGTTCTTCCACGCGATGCTCGACGGCGGGGTCTACCTCCCGCCCTCCCAGTTCGAGGCGGCCTTCGTCTCTGTGGCCCACTCGGACGACGACCTGGAGCTCACGCTCGCGGCGGCCCGGGCGGCCTTCGCGGAGGCAAAGAAGGGGTAGCGAACCTCATTGACGGGTGGCCTCCCGGGCTGCTATACGGGTCCGCCCCTCCAGCCCGGAATCGCGAGCAAATCCGGGAGGGAAGGCAGGAGGCGCCGTGGCTTCCCCCGACGACCGAGAGGCACCGGGGAAGGACGGGAAGGGGCTCTCGGGCCTCGCCGACGCGTATCAGAAGGCGGCTCCGCTGCTCGGCGCCTCGACGACGCTCGTCGCGGCCGTCGGGGGCGGGGCGGCGCTGGGTTACTGGGTCGACCACAAGGTGGGCAACCGCACCCCTTGGTTCCTGATCGCCGGGTCGATCTTGGGGATGCTGGGTGGTTTCGTGAGCTTCTTCCGGACGGTGATGGGAAAGCGCAAGCCGTGAAGGGTCACCTCCTCGCCGCCGCCGCCGTGAGCGCTCTCGCGCTGGGGGCGTCCTACCTCGCCGGGCCCGCCCGGAGCCCCGCGATCATCGGCGCCGCCATCGCGACCGCCACGGGGCTCGCTTCCCTCTGGGCTCTCGGTCGCTTCGGGCGATCCGCCCGCCGGCCCGTCCAGAGCGCGCTCCTCGTCTTCGTCGTCGTGTTCCTCGTCCGCCTCCTGCTCGTCGCCGGCGGCGTGACGCTCGTCGCCCGCGCCGGAGAGAGCGCCCTCGCCTTCGTGGTCGCCTTCTTCGTGCCGTATTTCGCCTTCGCCGTGATCGAGGGGAGCTTCGTGCGCGCCCTCGGTCGTGGAATGGGGAAGCCCGCATGACACTCGCTGCCCTCGCACTGGGGCTCGCCCTCGCCCAGCACCCTGCCGAGCCCGCGCCCGCCGCCCACGAGGCCGCGCCGGCCGTCCACCAGGAGGCGGCAGCCCCGGCCGCCCACGAGGGAGCGCCTGCCGAGCCGGCGGGGCGCGCTGCCGCGGCGGAGCACGGCGGTGCCGAGGGGCACGAGCACGGGGAGCACTCGCTCCCCGAGGTGATGATGCACCACGTGGCGAACGGCTACGAGCTCGAGTTCCCGGCGTTCTGCGACGGCAAGTTCCAGTGGGCCTGCAAGGTGGACCTGAGGGAGCTGACGGGCGGCTGGGGGGTCACCATCGCCGGCACGAAGATCGATCTCACTCCCACGAAGCACCTCGTCATGCTCTGGGCCGGCGCGCTGCTGCTGCTCGCCGCCATGCTCTTCGCGACGAGCAAGCGTTCCATCGTGCCCCGCGGCCTCTACAACTTCTTCGAGATGCTCGTGCAGTTCGTGCGCGACATCGCCATCGCCAACATCGGCAAGGCCGACGCGGACCGCTTCACCCCGTACCTCTGCACGGCCTTCTTCTTCATCCTCTTCGTGAACCTGCTCGGGCTCATCCCGTTCATGGCCACGGCGACCGCGAACGTCTCGGTGACGGTCGCCCTCGCGCTCTTCACCTTCGTCATCACCCAGTACGCGGCCATCAAGGCCCAGGGGATCGGCGGCTACTTGAAGCACCTGACCGGCGGCGTTCCCCCGTCGCTCGCGTGGCTGTGGCCGATCATGATCCCGGTCGAGTTCCTGGGGCTCTTCACGAAGCCCTTCGCCCTCACCGTCCGTCTCTTCGCGAACATGGTGGCGGGTCACTTCGTGATCCTGGCGCTCCTCGGCCTCATCTTCTCCATCTCCATCTTCGTCGCACCGGTCTCGGTGGCGCTGGCGCTCGCGATCTTCATGCTCGAGCTCTTCGTCGCCTTCGTGCAGGCCTACATCTTCACGATGCTCTCCGCGCTCTTCATCGGCGCGGGGCTCGTCCACCACGACGATCACGGTCACGCCGAGCACGAGCACGGCGAGGACCCGCACGCCTCTCACGTGGCCGGGAAGGCTCCCGGCCATGGGTAGTCGAGCGCCGTAAGCGCCACGGGAACCGGCGGCCCGTACCCCACCGCCCAAAAAGACAGGACAGGAAACGGACATGAACTCCCTCTCCCTCGGTTACCTCGGCGCCGGCCTCGGCGCGGGCCTCGCCGTGATCGGCGCCGGCATGGGCATCGGCCGCCTCGCCGCCTCCGCCATGGAGGGCTCCGCCCGCCAGCCGACCGCCGCCGGCGACATCCGGACCTCGATGATCATCGCCGCCGCCCTCATCGAAGGCGTGTCGCTCTTCGCGGTGGTGGTGTGCCTGCTCCTCGCCATCAGCAAGTAGCGCAGGAAGGAACCGGAGCCGCCCCATGAACGCCCTTGCCGTCACGCCGGTCCTCGCAGCGGGGATCATGGATCTCAATCCCGGGCTCACGCTCTGGACCGGCATCACCTTCCTGCTCCTCATCGTGGTGCTCTCGAAGTACGCCTTCGGCCCGATCGTCAAGATGCTCGACGAGCGGGAGCGGACCATCCGCGAGGCCATCGAGCAGGCGAAGAAGGAGCGGGAGGAGGCGGAGAAGCTGGCCGCCTCCCAGAAGGAGGCCCTGCTCGGGGCACAGCGCGAGGCCGCCGAGATCGCCAAGCGGAACCAGCAGGAGATGGAGGCCTTTCGCGTCCAGCTCACCGCCCAGGCGAAGAAGGAGGCGGACGAGCTCGTTGCGAGCGCCCGGAAGCAGATCGCCGAGGAGAAGCAGAAGGCGGTCGCCGACCTCCGGTCGGAGGTCGCCGACCTGGCCGTCGGAGCGGCAGCCCGGATCGTGCGCTCGAGCCTCGACGAGAAGGCGCAGCGCCAGCTCGTCGACGAGTACATCCGGGGCCTCCCGGTCGGTAAGGCCTGAGGAAGCCCGAAGGCGCGACACCCGTGCTCCGGCGGACGGAAGTCCGCCGGAGCACGATCTTTGAGGGCAGCGGAAGAGAGACATGGGCCTCGCCATCGGAATCGTGGGGCTGCCGAACGTCGGCAAGTCCACCCTGTTCAACGCGCTGCTCGGCCACGCACAGGCTCAGGCCGCGAACTACCCCTTCTGCACCATCGACCCGAACGTCGGGGTCGTGCCGGTCCCCGACGAGCGGCTCGCGCGGCTGTCGGCGCTCTTCCACCCGAAGAAGACCACGCCCACGACGCTCGAGTTCGTGGACATCGCCGGCCTCGTCGAAGGCGCCTCCAAGGGCGAGGGGCTCGGGAACCAGTTCCTCGCGAACATCCGCGAGGTCGACGCCATCGCGCACGTGCTCCGCTGCTTCCGGGACCCGGACGTGGTCCACGTGGGGGGCGGCGTGGAGCCGAGGGGCGACCGGGACGTCGTCGAGACCGAGCTGATGCTCAAGGACCTGGAGCAGCTCGAGCGGCGGCGGGAGAAGAAGCTGAAGGACGCGAAGGCGCCCGGCAAGCCCGGAGAGCTCGCCAAGGCCGAGCTCGCGATCCTCGACCGCGTGCGCGACGGGCTCGAGCGCGGGACCCCGGTTCGCGCGCAACCGCTCGCCGCGGAGGACCGCGCCGCCGTCGCCGACCTGTGCCTCCTCACCGCGAAGCCGGTCCTCTACATCGCGAACGCCGACGAGTCGCAGGTCGCGGACGCGGGCGACGCCGCCGTCGCCGCGGTCCGGGCGCTCGCCGCCGAGGAGGGCGCCCCCTGCGTCGTCATCAGCGGCAAGGTCGAGTCGGAGCTCGTGGAGCTCCCGGAGGGGGAGCGGGCCGAGTTCCTCGCGAGCCTCGGGCTCGCGGAGCCGGGCCTGCTGAGGCTCGTGCACGCAGGCTACGAGCTGCTGGGGCTCGTCACCTTCTTCACCGTGGGGGAGGAGGAGTGCCGCGCCTGGACCGTGCACCGCGGCACCCGCGCCCCCCAGGCCGCGGGGGCCATCCACAGCGACTTCGAGCGGGGCTTCATCCGGGCGGAGGTCTCGCGCTGGGAGGACCTGGTCACGGCGGGGTCCGAGGCGGCCCTGCGCGAGCGCGGCATGCTCCGGATCGAGGGGAAGGAGTACGTCGTGGAGGACGGCGACGTCCTCCACTTCCGCTTCAACGTCTAGTGCGGCGCGAGCGGATGCGGCGCCGCGCGATGGCCGCGGCGAGCGCGAGAGCCGCACGCATGCTCCGGTCGCTCGCCCGCCCCGTCCCGGCGAGATCGTAGGCGACGCCGTGGTCGGGACTCGTCCGGACGAAGGGCAGGCCGAGGGTCACGTTCACGGCCGCGTCGCCGAGGAGCGCGTCGAGGAGCTTCACCGGGATGAGGCCCTGGTCGTGGTAGAGCGCCACGACCGCGTCGAACTCGCCCAGGGCGGCCCGGAAGAAGACGCTGTCGGGCGGGAAGGGGCCCTCGACGTCGAGCCCGAGGCGCCGCGCGCGCTCGACGCCCGGCCGCACGATGCGCTCCTCCTCGTCGCCGAAGGCCCCGCCCTCGCCGGCGTGGGGGTTCAGGCCGGCGACGGCCAGGCGGGGGCGCTCGATGCCGAGGTCGGCCGCGAGCGAGCGGGCGGTGATCGCCGCGGTGTCCGCGACGAGGGGGCCCGAGAGGAGC
The DNA here is from genome assembly GCA_035543235.1 of Anaeromyxobacteraceae bacterium. Lineage (GTDB taxonomy): Bacteria > Myxococcota > Myxococcia > Myxococcales > Anaeromyxobacteraceae > DATJZG01. The sequence goes on from DATKJV010000054.1 coordinate 54,917, forward strand.
GACAGCATCCGCCGCAGGGAGACGTGGGTCGTCGCGAGCGCGACGCGGAGCCGTCGGCCGGCGAGCATCATCACGGAGCGGGCGCCGCCCCCCCGGGCCTCGAGCCACTCCGTGTGGCCCACGAACGAGGGCAGGCGCCTCTGTACCTGCGCCTTGTTGAGCGGCGCCGTGCAGAGCGCGTCCGCGTCGCCGCGCGCGAGCGCCTCGAAGGCCGCCTCGAGGTAGGCGAGCTGGGCCGCGGCGCCGCGCGCGGTGGGGCGGCCCGCCTGCCGGTCGCGGACGGCGAGGCGCGTGACGGCGACGATCGCCCCGCCCTCGGGCAGGGGGCGGCCGGGTCGGACCACCGGGAGCCGGACGCCCGCCGCCCGCGCCCGCTCCGCGAAGGAGGCGTCGGCGAAGGCGTAGGCCGCCTCGCCCCGGCGCAGCGAGGCGAGCGCACCCGCGGTCACCTCCGGCCCGACGCCGGAGGGATCGCCGAGGGAGAGCGCGACGCGGACCGGCACGGGAGCGACGTCAGGACCCGGCGGGCTTCGCCGCTTCGGGTCCGGTGCGGAGCTCGGGGATGAGGATCTCGATGGTGGCGTCGCGCTTCAGCTCCTCGAGGTACTGCTTGCGGTAGACCTCGCTCTGCGCGTCGCCGAGCTTGTCGCGGATCCGGTCCTTCACCTCCGAGAACGCCGGCACCTCCCCGGCCTGCCGCTCCTCGACCTTCAGGATGTGGAACCCGGATCGGGTGCGGACGAGGTCCGACCACTTCCCGGGCTGGAGGGAGAAGGCGACCCGCTCGAGCTCGATCTGGACGCTTCCCCGGCGGAGCCAGCCCAGGTCCCCGCCCTCGGCGGCGCTCGGACCCTGCGACACGGCCTTGGCCACCGCCGCGAAGTCCTCGCCGCCGGCGAGCCTCGCGAGGACCTTCTCACCCGAGGCGTGGATGGCCGCGATCTGCTCCGGGGTGGCGCCGGCGGGCACGGAGAGGAAGATGTGGCGAACCTTCACCTTCTCCTCGGCGGCGAACTCCTGGGGGTGCGTCTGGTAGTAGTTCATGACGTCGTCCTCGGTCACCTTCACGCGGCTGCGCACCTTCTGGGAGAGCACCGCGTATCCGAGGAAGTTCTTGCGCAGGTTCTCGCGGAAGGTGGCCATGTCGAGCCCCTGCTCCGCGAGCGCCTGCTTGAGCATCGCGTCGTCGAACTTGTTGCGCTTCTTGATGTCGTCGATGGCCGCGTCGATCTGGGCCTCGGCGATCTCGATCGACTGGGCCTTCGCCTCGACCTCGATCAGGCGATCCGCCACGATGGCGTCGAAGGCGGCCTGGAGCGCCTGCGCGCGCGCCTTCTCCCGGGCCTCGCCGGAGCGCCCCTCCACGGCCTTGCGATAGGCGGGGCCCGCGCGCTCGACGAGCTCCGAGAGCGTGACCGGGTCCCCGTTCACGATGGCGGCCACCCGGTCGACCGTCCGGTGGTCGTCCGACGGGGCCGGCGCGGCGAGCGGGGCGAGGAGCGCCAGGGCGAGGAGGGGGAGGGAGGTCACGGCTTCACGCTGGCGAGGGCCGCCGGGTCGACCTGGATCGTCGCCTTCGCGCGCAGCGCGGCCACGTAGGCCTCCTGGGCGCGCGCCCGCTTCTCGCGCAGCAGCCGCTGCGCGAGCACGGGCCGGACCTGCTCCAGGGTGCGCTTCGCGGCGGCCTTCCGCTCCACGACCCGGAAGAGGTGGAACCCGTACGGCGACGGGACGACGTCGGAGACGGCGTTGAGCGGCAGCCGGAAGCAGACGTCGAACACCTCCGGCATGCCCCCGCCCTTCGAGAAGTAGCCGAGGTCGCCGCCGTTCTTCCCCTCCGGCCCGATGCTCGCGCGGCGGGCGACTTCGGCGAAGGTCTGGGGCTTCCGGCGCAGCTCGTCGCGGATCTTCAGCGCCTCTTCCCGGGTGCGGACCACGATCTGGGACGCGCGGACGCGATCCGGCTCGTCGAGGGCGCCGGGGTGCTCGGCGTACCACCGGGCGATCTCCTCGTCCGAGACCTCGACGCGGGGGAAGACCTCGTCCTGGAAGAGTTTCTCCACGGTCAGCTGGTCGCGGAGCCGCGAGCGGAGCTCGGCGGCGGAGAGCTTCTCCTGGGCGAGCAGGTCGTCGAAGGCCGTCCCGGGGTACTCCGCGCGGAGCGCCAGGAACGCCCGCTCCACCTGCTCGTCGCCCACCGCGATGCCGCGGGCGCGCGCCTGCTGGAGGAGGAGGGCGCGGGCGACGAGGTCGTCGAGCACGCTCTGGCGGAGCAGGTCGGCCGGCGCGCTTCCCTCGGAGGCCTCGAGGCGGAACTGGCCGAGCTCGCGCCGCAGCGAGGCGACCGAGATGGGCTCGCCGTTCACGACCGCGACCGTCACCGGGGCGGCGGCGGGCTTGTCGCGCCCCCGGCAGCCGCCCGCGAGGGCGGCGCCGAGGGCGAGAAGAGCCGGGAGTGACGACCGCCGGAGCAACTACTTGGGCGCCGGGGCCGGCGCAGCGGGGACGGGAGCCGAGGCCGCCGGCGGCTGGGGCGCGCCGGGCGGCGGTCGCGGGGGCATCCCGCCCGGCATCATCCCGGGGTGGCCCATCATCCCGCCCGGGCCGCCCGGGGCGGCGGAGGTGTTCACGACGACCTTGTCGAGCTCCGCCTCGTCGACCTTGACGTGGGCGTCGTCGCGCAGCTTCTTCACGTACTCGTCGAAGTCCTTGGTGCGCTTCTCGCGGAAGAGCCGCTGCTGGATCTGGGCCTTGACCTGGTCGAAGGAGCGGTTCATCTCCTCCTGGCGGCCGGTGACGCGGACGATCCAGAGGCCCTGCGGCGCATCGAGGATCACGGTGTCGTCGCTCTTCAGCTGGAACGCGGCGTCGGCGAACTTCGGGCCGTAGAGCTTGGCGAGGTCGTCCTTGGTCTTGAAGCCCAGGTCCCCGCCGAGCGGCTTCGAGGCGGTGTCGTCCGACTTCTCGCGCGCCAGGGTCTGGAGCGCGGCGAGGGCGCCGCCCGGGTTCTTCTTCTCGCCCGCCTTGAGCTGGGCGAGGAGCTTCTTCGCCTCGGCGGACTTCTGCGCCCGGTCCTTGTCGTTCGCGGCGACGAGCACGCCGTCGAGGCGGACGGTGGCGGCCTTCTGGAACTCCGCCTTGTGCTCGTCGTAGTACTTCTGCGCGTCGGGGTCGCTCACTTCCTTCGCCGCGTCGCCCTCCTGGAAGCGCTTCTGGACGAGCTTCTGCACCATGACCTTCTTCATGGTGTTCCGGACGTCGGGGTCGTTCTGGAGCCCCTCCTTCTCGGCGGCCGCGGCGAGGACCTCGAAGCGGATCAGGTTGTCGAGGAACTCCTTCTTCCGCTCGAGCGTGGTGAAGCGCTGGCGGATGAAGGGGGACTGCTCGTCGAGCCGCGCCTTGAACTCGTCGGCGGTGATGGTGACGCCGTCGCCCTTGGCCACGGCGGGGCCGGTGCCGGCGCTGCCCGGCGGGGTGGGCTTGCAGGCGGCGGCGAGAAGGGCGAGGGCGATTCCGGTCGCTGTGACTCCGCGCGTCATCGGATCGAAGCTCCTGTGTTGGGGTTGTTCGACTGCCGGGGAGGAACGGCCGGCGGAGCGCCGGAGTTCCCGCGGCAGGCGCGCGGCAAAAAATCACATACGAACCCGGGGATCAAGAAGCCTGGAGCCCCGCCGCGCGACCAGGTAGGATGTTTCCCTACCTGCCGGCCCGGGCGCAGCGGGAGAGGCCCTGCAGGATTTGGCGGGCGGCGGCGAGGAGCTCGCGCCCGTGTGCGGCGAGCGCGGCCGGGCTCGCCGCCGCGGCCTCCGGACGCGCCGGGGCCTTGCCGCCCGACCTCCCCTCCCCGAGCGCGGCCACGACCTTCATGTCCGGCGTGAGCCGGAGCGCCCCGCCGCTCTCCTGCACGTGCTTCGCGAGGAGGAACGGGTCGAGCGCGGCGTCCGGGCCGAGCGAGAAGACGAGCCGCCCCGGCCCGGCCTCGAGCCCGCGGACGGAGAGCGCGCGGAGGTCCACCTTGAGCTCCATGAGCTCGAAGAGCGCGACGAGCTCGTCCGGCAGCTCGCCGTAGCGGTCGACGATCTCGTCCCGGGCGTCCGAGAGCTCCTCGTCGCTCGCTGCCTGGGCGAGCCGCTTGTAGAAGTAGAGCCGCTGGTGGACGTCGGGCATGAAGGCGTCCGGGATGAAGGCCGGCACGGGCAGCTGCACGTCGGGGTCGAGGTCGCGGCGCGGCGCCTCGCCGCGGAGCTCCCGCACCGCCTCCTCCATGAGCTCGGTGTAGAGGTCGAAGCCCACCGCCTCGATGTGGCCCGACTGGTCCTTCCCGAGGAGGTTCCCGGCCCCGCGGATCTCGAGGTCGTGCGTGGCGATGCCGAACCCGGAGCCCAGGTCGGTGAACTTCTGGAGCGCCTCCAGCCGGAGTTTCGCCTCGCGCGTGACCGGCCGGCGCGCCGGGACGAGGAGGTAGGCGTAGGCGCGCTCGCGGCTGCGGCCGACCCGGCCGCGGATCTGGTACAGCTGCGAGAGCCCGAAGTGGTCGGCGCGGTTCACGACGATGGTGTTCGCACTCGGGATGTCGAGGCCGCTCTCGATGATCGACGTCGAGAGGAGCACGTCGAGCTCGCGGTCCACGAAACGGGTCATCACCGCCTCGAGCTGCCCTTCTCCCATCTGCCCGTGGGCCACCCCGATCCGGGCCTTTGGCACGAGGTCCGCGAGGAAGCGGCGCATCGCCTCGATGGACCGCACCCGGTTGTGCACGAAGAAGACCTGCCCGCCGCGGCGGAGCTCCTGCTCGATCGCCTCCTTCACGGCCGACGGGTCGAACTTGAGGAGGAAGGTCCGGATGGAGCGCCGGTCCTCGGGCGGCGTGGCGATGATGGAGAGGTCGCGCACCCCGGCGAGGCTCATGTGGAGCGTGCGGGGGATGGGCGTCGCCGTGAGGGTGAGGACGTCCACGAGCCGGCGGAGCTTCTTCAGCCGCTCCTTGTGGGTGACGCCGAAGCGCTGCTCCTCGTCGACGACCACGAGCCCCAGGTCCCGGAAGGAGACGTCGCTCGCGAGAAGGCGGTGGGTGCCGACGAGGACGTCCACCTTCCCCTGCGCGGCGTCCGCGAGCACCCGCCGCACCGCCTCCGGGGACTTCATCCGGGAGATCGCCTCCACGCGGACGGGGTACCCGGCGAAGCGCTCCCGGAAGGTGCGCTCGTGCTGGGCGGCGAGGACGGTCGTCGGGACGAGGACCGCCACCTGCTTGCCCGAGAGCACGGCGAGCATCGCCGCCCGCAGCGCCACCTCGGTCTTCCCGTAGCCCACGTCGCCGCAGACGAGCCGATCCATCGGGGGGCGCCCGGCGGCGCCCGCGCCGTCCCCGGCCTTCCGCTTCGTCATGTCCTCGACGACGTCCGCGATGGCCTTCGCCTGGTCCGGCGTCTCCTCGTACGGGAACTCCGCCTCGAACTCCCGGAAGGTCTCGCCGGGCGGCGTGAAGGCGAAGCCGGGGTGCGCCGCGCGCGCCGCATAGATGTCGAGGAGCTCCGCCGCCATCTTGAGGAGCTGCTCCTTCACCCGGGCCTTGCGGAGCGCGAACGTCGTGCCCCCGAGCCGGTCGAGCCGGAGGCCCTCGGGGGCGGCCCCGGAGAACTTCTGCACCTGCCGGAGCTTCGCGACCGGGAGGTAGAGGCGGTCCGCGCCCTCGTACTGCAAGACGAGGAAGTCGCCCTCCACGCCCCGGATCTGCATCTTCCGCAGGCCCTGGTAGCGCGCGATGCCGTGCTCGACGTGGACGACCAGGTCGCCCTCGTTGAGCTCCCGGAAGCTCGCGGCGAAGGCGTTCTCGACGCGCGCCTGCCGGGCGCGCTTTCGGACGCGGCGGCCGAAGATCTCCTCGTCGGAGAGGAGGGCGACCCCGCCCTCCAGGTCGACGAAGCCCTCCGTGATCTCGCCCGGCACGAGGTGGGCGTGGACCGACGGATCCCAGAGCGCCCGGAGGTCCGCCGGCGCCTCGGCGTGCACCCGCGCGGCGAGGTGCCGGTCCTCGAGCAGCCGCCGGAGCCGGTCGGCGGACGACCGCGACCCGGTAGCGACGACCGCGGCGACGCCGCGGCTCCGCCACTCCTCGAGCCGCCGGGCGAGCGGCGACAAGGCCCCCTCCTCCCCGTGCGCCTGCTCGATCTCCTTGCGGAGCGAGGAGGTCTCCCCGAAGGAGAAGCGGATGGGCTCCCCCGTGCCCATCCAGACGCGGTGTCGCCGGATCTGCGCCGAGGACCCGAGCCGGGACGCCAGCTCGGGGGCCTCGAGGAAGTGGCTCCCGGGCGGGAGGGCGAGCTCCTCGCGGCGCCCGGCGGCGGCGTGCTCCCGCGCGAGCTCCTCGCCGAGCTCGGCGAGGGCGCGGTCGACCGCCTCGGGGTCGTCGATCCAGGCGATCGCCGTCCTCGGCAGGTAGTCGAAGAGCGTCCCGAGCCCCCCCGGGTGGAAGCCCGGGAGAAGGGCCTCCATCCCGAAGAAGGGCGTGCCGGCGTCGATCGCGTCGAGCACCTCGCGCACCTTGCTCGTGGGCCGCGCCACCGTCTCGGCGAGCTCGCGGACGGCCCCCCGGGCCGCCTCCTTGCCGGCGGCCGTGAACAGCACCTCCCGGGCGGGTGTGACGACGAGCTCGGAGAGCTCGCCGAGCGTGCGCTGGGAGACGGGCTCGAAGGACTTCAGGCTCTCCACCTCGTCGCCGAAGAGCTCGAGGCGCGCCGGGCGGTCCGCGGCCGGGCTCCACAGGTCGAACACCGAGCCGCGCACCGCGAAGGTCCCGGGGTCCTCGACGAGCGGCACGCGCCCGTAGCCCATCTCCACGAGCCGCGCCGCGAGCGCGTCGCGGTCGAGCGAGACGCCGCGCCCGAGGAGCTCGAGGTGACGCTCCACGGCCTCGCGCGGGACGGTGCGCCGGGCGATCGCCCGGGCGGAGACGACGACGGCCCGCACCGAGTCGCCCGCGAGGTGCAGCCGGGCGAGCGCGGCGAGGCGCTCCATCTCGAGCCCGCGGTCGGGCGACAGGTCGTCGTACGGCAGAATCGGGTCCGCTGGCACTCGCAGCACCGGACTCTCGCCCTGCCCTCCCGTCCCGAGGAAGAAGGCGAGGTCGCGGGCGAGGAGGTCGGCCTCGTCCTCGTCCGCCGTCACGGCGAGGAGCGTCCGGCCGCGGGAGAGCAGCCGGCGGGCGGCGAGCCCGCGGGCCGCCCCGGCGAGGCCGACCACGTCCGCCGACCCACGTTCGAGCGCGCTCGAGAGCTCGCGCCACGGCGCCGGACGCGCCGCCCCGGGGGTGGAGAACGACTCGGACACGAAGGGACCGATTCGTAACAGGTTCCGCGCCGGTTCGCCCGCGCGAGGTGGCGCGCCGGACGGCTCCTTGATCCCCTGGGGGGGCGTGGCTAGACTCCCTGCGATCCGCGAGGATCGACCCGATGAGACGCTCCTTCGTCCGCCTGGCCTGGGCGCTCGGCCCCGTCTGGCTCGCCGCCTGCGGCGGCCCGGAACCGGGCGTGTCCGCGCAGGGGACGCCGCTCGCCGCGGCCGTCGCCCAGACGGCCGGCGCCGGGCTCCCGGAGCTCCGCGCGGGCCAGCTCGCCGCGGCCCGCTCCCAGTTCGAGAGCGCGCTCCGCGCGGACCCCGACCGGATGGCGGCGCTCAACGACCTCGCGCTGACCTACTACCTCGAGGGGCGGTTCGAGGCCGCGCGCCAGCTGCTCGACGAGGTCGTGGCGAAGGGCGCGAGCCCCGAGCAGCAGGCGGCGCTCGTGAACCTGGCCGAGCTCTACTCCCTCGAGGGCTACCTCACCGCCGCCCAGGCGCACCTCGAGAGCGCGCGCGCCATCGACCCCGCCCGCCCCGAGCCGGTGTACGCGACGGCGCTCTTCCTCGACGGGCGCGGCGACCCCGACGCGGCGCGCCTCGTCAAGGACGCCCTCCGCCTCGACGCGGACGGCTCGGCGCGCCGGGCGCTCGCCTTCGTCTACCCGGAGGAGAAGACCCATCTCGACGCGCTCGTCGCCGAGGCGAGCGGGGAGCGCGAGCAGGCGGTCTCGCGCTGGCGGGAGCTCAAGGCCGGGCGCTTCCCGTCGCTCGCCCAGGCCGCCGAGCGCCACCTGGAAGAGGAGCCCTGAGGCCCCCCAAGAAGAGGCCGGATGTCGCCGCACGGCAGCGAGCTCGGACGCAGGGAGCGCGAGATCCTCCGCGCCATCGTCCAGGACTACATCGAGACCGGCGATCCCGTCGGGAGCCAGCCGCTGCTCGCCCGCCACGACCTCGACGTCTCGCCGGCGACCGTCCGGAGCGTGATGGCGGACCTGGAGGCGCTGGGCCTCCTCGCGAAGCCCCACGCCTCGGCCGGCCGCGTGCCCACGCCGGCGGGCTACAGGCTCTACGTCGACCTCCTCGTCAAGGTGCGCCAGCCGTCCGCGCAGGACCGCGAGCGCATCGAGAAGCTCGCGCACGAGCCCTCCGCCGTCGACACGCTGCTCGGGGGCACCGCGGAGCTCCTCCACTCGCTCTCGCAGCACGCGGGCGTGGTGTCGACGCCGGGCCCGACCTCCGACCCGACCCGGCAGATCGAGTTCGTCCGCCTGCGGGAGAACCGCGTGCTGGCGGTGTTCGTGTCCCAGGCGGGCATCGTCACGAACAAGCTCGTGCAGCTCGACGCCCCCCTCGACGCGCGGGAGCTCGAGGCGGCGGCCGCCTACCTGAACGAGAAGCTCGCCACCACCCCGCTCCCGGAGATCCGCGAGGCCATCCTCTCCGACATGCGCGCCGACGAGAGCGCGCTGCGCGACCTCATGGCGAAGGCGCTGGCGCTCGCCGAGCGGGTCTTGCCCGGAACGGCCGTGGCCGTCGGGACGGTGTACGTGGACGGCGAGGAAAGCTTCCTCGACGCGCCGGAGTTCTCCGACGTGGGGAAGGCGCGGGCGCTGCTCCGGGCGTTCGCCGAGAAGGACAGGATCCTCCGCGTCCTCGACCGGGTGCTCATGGCGAAGGACGTGCAGATCTTCATCGGCGCGGAGAGCGAGCTCGCGAGCGTCTCGGACGTCTCCGTCGTCGCCGCCCCCTACGGCCGGGACGGCAGGGTCCTCGGAGCGCTCGCGGTGATCGGGCCGACGCGGATGAACTACGCCCGCGTGATACCGCTCGTCGACTTGACCGCGCGCGAAATCTCCCGGGCGCTCTCCGGGACTCCGGAATCCTGAGGATCGTCGGGAGCTTGGGTCGCCCCCCGCTTCCTTGCTGCGCCATGGGGCGTGTGCAATATTTGAATCTTCGATGGCGAGCGACGGCGAAAAGGGGAACTTCAGCGCGGACATCCCCGCCTCGATCCTCGAGGAGGCGCTGCGGTCGGTGGAGCGGCACGGCCCGGGAGAGGACCCGCCGGAAGGGCCTTCGGCCCCCGAGGAGAAGGCCACGCCCGCGGAGAGCTCGCTCGAGGCGCAGCTCGCGCTGTCCCAGGAGAAGGGGCGGGAGACGCTCGAGCGGCTCAAGGAGGAGCACGAGCGCTACCTCCGCGCCGTCGCCGACCTCGACAACTACAAGAAGCGCGTCGCGCGCGAGAAGGAGGACCTCCAGAAGTTCGCGGCCGAGCGCATCGTGAAGGACGTCCTGCCCGGCATCGACAACCTCGAGCGCGCGCTCGCGGCCGCGGCCGCCGACGACCCGCTCTCGGGCGGCGTGCGCATGGTCCTGAAGCAGTTCGAGGAGGCGCTCGCGCGCCACGGCGTGAAGGCGCAGAGCGCGCTCCACCAGCCGTTCGATCCTCGCTTCCACGAGGCACTGTCGAGCGTCGAGGGGTCGGGCCACCCGCCGGGGACGGTGATCGCCGAGCACGGGCGGGCCTGGCTCATCCACGGGCGCCTGCTGCGTCCGGCCATGGTGGCCGTGGCGGCGGGCGGGAGGGAGCCGCCGGCCTCCGCGCCGGAGGGCGCGCCGGGCTAGCCGGCCGCCGGGGAAGACATGGGCAAGGTCATCGGCATCGACCTCGGGACGACGAACAGCTGCGTCGCCGTGATGGAGCAGGGCGAGGCGGTCGTGATCCCGAACAGCGAGGGGTCGCGCACCACCCCCTCGATGGTGGCCTTCGCCGAGGGCGGGGAGCGGCTCGTCGGCCAGATCGCGAAGCGGCAGGCCATCACGAACCCCGACTCGACGGTCTACGTCGTGAAGCGCCTCATCGGCCGGAAGTTCGAGGACCGCGAGGTGAAGCGCACCGCGGCGATCGTCCCCTACCGCGTCGTCTCCGCCGAGAACCAGGACGCCTGGGTGGAGGTGGCCGCCAAGCGCTACTCGCCGGCGGAGATCTCGGCGATGGTGCTCGCGAAGATGAAGCAGACGGCCGAGGACTACCTGGGCGAGCCGGTGACCGAGGCCATCGTCACCTGCCCGGCCTACTTCAACGACGCGCAGCGCCAGGCGACGAAGGACGCCGGGCGGATCGCCGGCCTGAACGTGCTGCGCATCATCAACGAGCCGACCGCAGCGGCCCTCGCCTACGGCATCGACAAGCAGAAGGTGGGAAAGAGCGAGACCGTCGCCGTGTACGACCTCGGCGGCGGCACCTTCGACATCACGGTCCTCGAGCTCAACCAGGGCGTGTTCGAGGTCAAGGCGACGAACGGCGACACCTTCCTCGGCGGCGAGGACTTCGACCAGCGGCTCATCGACTGGCTCGCCACCCGCTTCAAGGAGCAGACCGGGATCGACCTCTCGCGGGACCGGATGGCGCTGCAGCGCCTCAAGGAGGCCGCCGAGCGCGCGAAGCACGAGCTCTCGTCGGCCACCGAGACCGAGGTGAACCTGCCCTTCATCACCGCGGACGCGACCGGCCCCAAGCACCTCGCCGAGACGGTCGACCGCGCCACCCTCGAGAACCTGGTCGTCGACCTCGTCGAGAAGACCATCGAGCCGTGCAAGACGGCGCTCAAGGACGCGGGCGTCACGACCCAGCAGATCGACACCGTGATCCTGGTGGGCGGCATGACGCGCATGCCCAAGGTCCAGGAGGTCGTGAAGCGGTTCTTCGGCAGGGAGCCCCACAAGGGCGTGAACCCCGACGAGGTCGTGGCGGTGGGCGCCGCGATCCAGGGCGGCGTCCTCAAGGGGGAGGTGAAGGACGTCCTCCTGCTCGACGTGACGCCGCTCTCGCTCGGCGTCGAGACGGCGGGCGGCGTCTTCACGCGCATCATCGAGAAGAACACCACCGTCCCCTGCAAGAAGGGGCAGGTGTTCTCGACCGCCGTCGACAACCAGCCACTCGTCTCCGTCCACGTGCTCCAGGGCGAGCGCGAGATGGCCGCCGACGACAAGACGCTCGCCCGCTTCGAGCTCGTCGGCATCCCGCCGGCGCCGCGCGGCGTGCCGCAGATCGAGGTCACCTTCGACATCGACGCGAACGGGATCGTGCACGTGTCGGCGAAGGACCTCGGCACCGGAAAGCAGCAGCAGATCCGCATCACCGCCTCCTCCGGCCTGGGGGAAGAGGACATCCAGCGGATGATCAAGGACGCCGAGGCCCACGCCGCGGACGACAAGAAGAAGAAGGAGATCGCCGAGCTCCGCAACAACGCCGAGGGGCTCATCTACACGACCGAGAAGAGCCTCGAGGAGTACGCCTCCGCGCTCAAGGCCGAGGACCTGGGCGAGATCCGGGCCGACCTGGACGCGCTCCGGGCGGTCCTCGGGGGCGAGGACGCGGAAAAGCTCCGGGACGCGCTCCAGCGCCTCGAGGGGTCCGCGTACCGCATCGCCGACGCCATCTACGCGAACCAGGGCGGGGCCGCGGACAAGTAGGCGCGAGCGAACCGCAAGAACCGAAGGTTTGCCTGTCTCTCGGGCGGCGTTATGTTCTGACCCGCAGAGCCCCTAAGTGCCCGGATGAACGCCCAAAAGAGAGACTACTACGAGGTGCTGGGCGTCGGCCGGGAGTCCTCCCCCGAGGAGATCCGCCAGGCCTTCAAGCGCCTCGCCATGGAGTTCCACCCCGACCGGAACCCCGGCAACGCCCAGGCGGAGGAGCGCTTCAAGGAGGTGGCGGAGGCCTACGACGTGCTCTGCGACCCGGAGAAGCGCGAGCGCTACGACCGCTTCGGGCACTCGAACGGGTTCGGGAGCCCCTTCGAGGGCTTCGGCGCGGCGGCCGGCTTCCAGGACATCTTCGGCGACCTGTTCGGCGAGATGTTCGGCGGCGGGCGCCGCCCCCGCGCGCGCAGCCGCGGGGCCGACCTCCGCTACCACCTCGAGATCGCCTTCGAGGAGGCGGCGTTCGGGTCCACCGCGCGCATCGAGATCCCGCGCCCGCTCGTCTGCGAAACCTGCCACGGCTCGGGCGCGAAGCCCGGCACCCAGCCGAAGACCTGCCCGACCTGTCGCGGGACGGGCGAGATCCGGCTGACGCAGGGCTTCTTCGCCATCGCCCGCACCTGCCACCACTGCAACGGCGAGGGGCGGATCGTCGTCGACCGCTGCGCCACCTGCGGCGGGGCGGGAGGCGTCACCGAGAAGGCCCAGGTCGAGGTGAAGGTGCCGGCGGGCGTCGACACCGGCACGCGCCTCAAGCTCCGGGGCGAGGGGGAGCCCGCCCCGAGCCCGTCGGGCGAGCCCGGCGACCTCTACGTGGTCGTCCAGGTCCGCGAGCACCCCATCTTCCAGCGCCAGGACACCGAGGTGATCTGCGAGGTGCCCATCTCCGTCGCCCAGGCGGCGCTCGGCGCGGTGGTCGAGGTGCCGACGCTCGAGGGGCCCCACAAGCTCAAGATCCCGGCCGGCACCCAGCCCGGCAAGACCTTCAAGCTCAAGGGGAAGGGCATCCCGTCGCTCGGCGGCGGCGGGCGCGGCGACCAGCACATCCAGATCCAGGTCGAGATCCCGACGCACCTCTCGAAGGAGCAGCGCGAGCTCCTCGAGCGCTTCGCCGAGATCTCCGGCCACGAGACGCATCCCCGCTCGAGCAAGTTCTGGTCGAAGGTGGGGGAGCTCTTCGGGAAGTGACGGGAAAGCCGCTTTCGCGAACTCCCGGCCTCCTGTAGAACCCTAGACGTCCATGCGCCGGAACGCCCTTCCCGCCCTCGCGCTCGCGCTCGCCGCGGGCGCCTGCGCGACGACCGGCGGGGGCGGCCCCCCGGCGCCGCGGCCCGGAGAGCCTCCCCCGGTCGCGACCGCGCCTTCGCCGGAGGCGACGCGCGAGTTCCAGCGGCTGAAGGTGGACGTGCCCGGGCTCCCCCCCGAGAAGGCCGCGGAGGCCTTCGAGCGCTTCGCCCGCCGCTATCCGTCGGCGCCGGAGGCGGCCGACGCGCTCCTCGAGGCCGGGACGGCCCGCGAGAAGGCGAGGCAGCCGGCCCGCGCCGTGGAGGACCTGGGCGACCTCCTCTCCCGCTATCCCCTGTCGCCCGTCGCCCCGCAGGCGCGGTTCCAGTACGGGCTCGCCAACCTCGAGGCCGGCCGCGCGGAGGAGGGGCTGCAGACGCTCGAGCCCTCGTGGAGGGACCTCCCCCGCGATCGCAAGGCCGACGCCGCCTCGCGCATCGCCGCCGCCGCCGAGGCGGGTCACGCCTGGACGGCCGCGGTGGAATGGCGCGGCCGGGCGGCCGAGTGGTCGCTCGGGGAGGCGCGCGAGCGCGAGATCGCCAAGGCGGTCGAGCTCCTCGACACGCGCCTCACCTTCCCGGAGGTGGAGAGGCTCGAGAGCCGGCTCCCGCGGGACTCGCCGATCGCCCCGGCGGTGGGGATGAAGCTCGTCCGGATCGAGCTCCACCTCGGCGACAAGGCGAAGGCCGAGGAGCTCGCCGGGCGGCTCGCGGACCGCTACCCGGACAGCCCCTACGGCGTGCAGGCGCGCGCGCTCCTCGAGCGCCAGCAGCGGCGCGGGCGCTCGGACCCGCACCTCGTGGGCGTGGCGGTGCCGCTCTCCGGCAAGTTCAAGGGCTGGGGCGACGCCATCCTCCAGGGCGTGCAGCTCGCGCTGCCCGAGGGAAGCGGCTTCCGCGTCGCGGCGAAGGACACGCGCGGCGAGGCGGACGGCGCCGCCCAGGCCGTGGAGCAGCTCGCCGCCGAGGGCGCGGTGGCGGTGATCGGCGGGGTGACGAACGCGGAGGCGCAGCGGGCGGCGGTCGCGGCCCAGAACCTCTCCATCCCGCTCGTCTCGCTCTCCAAGGTCGAGTCGGTGACGGAGGCCGGGCCCTTCGTCTTCCGGCTGATGCTCACCGCGTCGGCGCAGGCCTCCGCGCTCGCCGACTTCGCCCTGAAGAAGCGGGGGCTCAAGCGCTTCGCGGTCCTCTACCCCGACATCCCCTACGGCACCGAGCTCATGACCGCCTTCTGGAGGGAGGCGGAGTCGCGGGGCGGCGAGTTCCGCGGCGCCTGCATGTACGAGCCGGACCGCACCACCTTCGGCCCGCTCGTGAAGGACATGACCGGCAAGGCGGTGCTCGACGAGCGCGCCGACTGGGCGGAGGCGGTCAAGGAGATCGTGAAGAACGTGAAGGACCCCTACCGGCGGGCGAAGGCGCTCGAGAAGGCGAGGAAGGACCTCGCCCCCATCGTCGACTTCGACGCCATCTTCATCCCGGACTTCGCGAAGAACGTGACGCTGCTCGCGCCCGCCCTCGCGGTGGAGGACGTCGTCACGACCTGCGACCCGAAGGAGCTCGAGCGCATCCAGAAGGGGAGCGGCTGGACCGTGCACCCCGTCCAGCTCCTCGGCGGGAACGGCTGGGACGACCCGTCGCTGTTCGAGAAGGCCGGGCGATACGTGGAGTGTGCCGTGTTCGTGGACGGGTTCTTCGCCGCCTCCGAGCGGCCCGAGACGAAGAAGTTCGTGCTCGCCTTCCAGGAGAAGTTCGGGCGCGCGCCCTCCATCCTGGAGGCGAGCGCCTACGACGCGGCGCGCATGGTGGCGCAGGTCGTCTCGAAGGACCACGCCGAGGACCGCGAGACCGTTCGGACGGCGCTCTCGGCGATCCGCGCCTTCCCGGGCGCGACCGGCGACATCGCCTTCGACGCCCGCGGGGAGCCGGTTCGGGCGCTCTTCTTCCTCACGGTCGACAAGGCGGGCGTCCGGGAGATGCGCCCCGAGGAGATGACCGCGGCGGCAGGGTCGAACTAGGCACCCATGGAACCGATGGAGACGACGAAGGTGCCGGAGGCGCCGACCGAGTCCCGCCCGACGAGGCGCAGGCGATACCCGGTCGTGAACGTGCTCCTGTTCCTCGCGACGGCGGCGAGCGCGGTCTTCGCGGGCGCGGGCCTCTCCGGCGACGTCGGCTCCGGCTCCTTCGGCGACGTCGTCGTGGCGGGGCTGCCCTACGGGGCGGCGATCCTGGGGATCCTCCTCGCCCACGAGATGGGGCACTACCTGCAGGCCCGGGCGTGGGGCGTGGACTCGACGCTCCCCTACTTCATCCCCATGCCGTTCAGCTTCGGGACGCTCGGTGCCGTCATCCGGCTCCGCTCCAAGATGCCGGACCGCAATGCCGTCCTGGACATCGGTGCGGCAGGCCCCATCGCCGGCCTCGTCGTCGCCCTGCCGCTCTACGTGTGGGGGGTGATCCACTCCGAGGTGCACGCGGTGCCGGAGATGGTGGCGACGAACACGACCTCGCTCTGGTCGATTCTCGTCGCGAAGCTCCACGGCGAGGCGCTCGTCTGGGGCGGCGGCCCCGACGGGACGATGGTGTTCGGGGACAGCCTCCTCACCTGGGGCCTCGAGAAGCTCATCATCGGGACGCCGCCGCCGGGGCAGGACGTGTTCGTGCACCCGGTGGCGCTCGCGGCCTGGCTCGGGCTCTTCATCACCACCCTGAACCTGATCCCCATCGGGCAGCTCGACGGCGGCCACGTCACGTACGCGCTCCTGGGAGGCGAGCGGGCGCACCGGGCCTCGCGGTGGCTCTCCTGGGCGCTCTTCGCGGCCGGCGTGTTCGTGTCCCT
>DATKJV010000055.1:0-6927 GCA_035543235.1 Anaeromyxobacteraceae bacterium
GCGCACCACGCCGAGGCCGTGTACGCCGCGGCGGCCGACGCCGGCCTCTCCCCGGTCCGCTACCGCTGGAACGGGCACGCCACCGACTCCGGCGGCGGGGGCCAGCTGACGCTCGGCGGCCCGTCGCCGGAGGAGAGCCCGTTCTTCCGGCGCCCGCAGCTCCTGCCGTCGATGGTGCGCTACCTGAACCACCACCCGGCGCTCTCCTACGCCTTCGCCCCCGACTGCGTGGGCAGCGCCGGCCAGGGCCCCCGGCCCGACGAGGGGGTCCGCGAGCTCTTCGAGGAGCTCGGGGTGGCGCTCGACCGGCTCGCCGGGCGCCCGCAGCTCGGCCCGGAGGAGCTTTGGTCGTCGCTCGCGCCGCTCCTCGTCGACGCCTCGGGGAACTCCCACCGCGCCGAGATCAACGTCGAGAAGCTCTGGAACCCGCACCTGCCCGGGCGCGGGCGGATGGGCGTCGTGGAGTTCCGCTCGCTCCGCATGCCCGACGGTCCCAGGCGCCTCGTCGCCGTGGCGGCCCTGTTCCGGGCCGTCGCCGCGCGGCTCGCGCTCGACCCCTGCGACGATCCGCTCGTCGACTGGGGACCGGAGCTCCACGACCGCGTCTCGCTCCCCTTCTACCTGGAGCAGGACCTCCGCGACGTGCTCGCGGACCTGGAGGCGCAGGGGTTCGGCCTCGGGAGCCGGACGCGCGCGGTGCTGCTCTCCCCGCCGCCCGAGGTCGCCCGCGTCGAGCTCGCCGGGGCGGTGCTCTCGGTCCGCCCGGCCGTGGACTTCTGGCCCCTCGTCGGGGACGTCGCCTCCCAGGAGCGCTCCACGGCGCGGACCGTGGACTCGAGCTCCGAGCGCGTCGAGCTCCTCGTCACCTCGCCCGGCCAGCCCCCGGGGCGCGTCGCCGCCCAGGGGCTCGAGGTCCCCCTCGAGCCCGGCGGAGGGGCGAACCACGTCGGGGCGGTCCGCTACCGCGCCTTCGCCCCCCGGCCCGGACTGCACCCGGGGCTCGGGCCGCACGATCCGCTCGTCGTCGAGTGGGAGCGGCGCGGCGAGGCGGTCCGCGTCGAGCTCCACGGCTGGAAGCCCGGCGGCGGGGCGTACGAGACGCTCCCGGCGGACGCGGCAGAGGCCGAGCGGCGGCGCCGCGAGCGGGTGGTGGTCCGCCCCGGCCGCCCGCGGGGCGTTCGCCGCGTGCCGTCCAGCCGGCTCACCCTCGATCTGCGCCGCCTTCCGACGGCGCTGCCCACCTGAACGACACCGGACCCGCCGATGAAAATCACGCCATCGCTCTTCGACGGATACGCGCCGCTGCGCGGGACCTGGGACGAGCTCTTCACCGCGCGGGGCGACAAGCGCCCCTCCTTCTCGAAGGCCATCGACGCCATCGCCGCCCGCAGCGGCGCGGAGTTCGCGGCCTGCCAGGCGCTCGCCGAGCGCGCGCTCATGAACCAGGGGGTGACCTTCTCCGTCTACTCGGACCAGCGGGGGACCGAGAAGATCTTCCCGTTCTGCCTCGTTCCGCGGATGATCTCGGCCGAGGACTGGGCGCAGCTCGAGCGCGGGCTCGCCCAGCGCGTGGCCGCGCTCGAGCTGTTCCTCGACGACCTCTACGGCGACCAGGCGATCTTCCGGGACGGAACCGTGCCCGGCGACCTCGTGCTCGCCTCCAAGAGCTGGTTCCCGAAGCTCCGCGGCGTGCGACCCCCGGGCGGCGTCCGCATCCACATCGCCGGCATCGACCTCGTGCGGGGGCCCGACGGGGTCTTCCGGGTCCTCGAGGACAACCTCCGCACTCCCTCGGGCGTCTCCTACGTGCTCGAGAACCGCATCATCTCGAAGCGGGTGCTCCCGGAGTGCATGGACGCCGGGCGGGTGCGCCCGGTCGACGTCTACCCGTCGAGGCTCGCGGACGCACTGCGCTCCGTCTCGCCGGTGGACCCGTCCGAGACGACGGCGGTCGTGCTCACGCCGGGCCCGTACAACTCCGCCTACTTCGAGCACAGCTTCCTCGCGCGCACCATGGGGCTCGAGCTCGTGCAGGCCGAGGACCTCTTCGTCGAGGGCGACATGGTGTACTGCCGCACCACCCGCGGGCCGAGGCGGGTGCACGTCGTCTACCGGCGGACCGACGAGACCTTCCTCGACCCTCGCGTCTTCCGGCCGGACAGCCTGCTCGGCGTGCCGGGGATCATGGGGGCCTGGGCGAAGGGCAACGTCACGCTCGCGAACGCCCCCGGGAACGGGGTCGCCGACGACAAGGCGGTCTACCCGTTCGTCCCCGACATCGTGCGCTACTACCTCTCGGAGGAGCCGATCCTGGAGCAGCTGCCCACCTGGGTGTGCGCGCGCGACGAGGACCGGAGGTTCGTGCTCGAGCACATGGCCGAGCTCGTCGTGAAGGCGGTGGACGAGGCGGGCGGCTACGGGATGCTCATGGGACCCCAGGCGAGCGCGGCGGAGGTCGAGGAGTTCCGGCGGCGGGTCGCGGCCGAGCCGCGGAAGTACATCGCCCAGCGGCGCCTCGAGCTCTCCACCTGCCCGACCTGGGTCGAGGGGAAGGGCCGCGTCGAGGCGCGCCGGGTCGACCTCCGGCCCTACGTGCTGAACGGCCGCGAGGGGCCCTGGGTGCTGCCCGGCGGCCTCACCCGGGTCGCGCTCGTCGAGGGATCCTACGTCGTGAACTCGAGCCAAGGCGGCGGCTCGAAGGACACCTGGGTGCTCAAGTCGGAGGCCTCATGATCTCGCGCGTCGCCGACCAATGCTTCTGGCTGGGGCGCTACCTGGAGCGCGCGGAGAGCTCGGCCCGCGTCCTCGGCGTGACCCGCAACCTGGCGCTCGACGCGGGCGTGAACCCCCGCCACGCCTGGCTCCCGGTGATCATCGTCTCCGGAGAGGAGGAGCGCTTCCTCGCCCGCTTCGGGGCGGGTGCGGCCGACGAGGGGGAGCGCGTCCAGGAGTACCTGACCTGGGACGAGGAGAACCCCTGCTCCATCCGCCGGTCGCTCGCGGCCGCCCGGGACAACGCACGCTCCATCCGCGAGGTCGTGAGCCTGGAAGCCTGGGAGGCGCTGAACGCGCTCCACCTGTGGGTGCTCAGCCCCCGGGCGCGCGCCGAGTGGCGCGACGACCGCCATTCCTTCTACCGGCGCATCCGGACCTCCGCGCAGTCGCTGCAGGGGATCGTCCGCGGCACGATGCTCCACGACGACGCGCTCCACTTCATCTTCCTGGGCGTGATGCTCGAGCGCGCCGGCCAGACCTCGCGCATCCTCGACGTGCACCACCACGCCTTCCGGTCCATCGACGCCCACGACGTCATCGAGACGGCGCTGTGGCTGTCCCTGCTCCGGGCCTGCTCCGGGTTCGAGCCCTTCATGAAGCTCCACCGCGGCCGCGTGAGCCCCGACGCGGTGGCCCGCTTCCTGGTCCTCGAGCCGCTCTTCCCGCGCTCGGTGCGCTTCTCGCTCCGCGCCGCCGCCTCCCGCCTGGAGCGGATCCGGCCGCCGGAGGAGCCGGCGCTCGCGGGCAGGGAGTCCTACGAGCGTCTGCGCGCCCTCGCCGCGTGGGTGGGGTCGAAGCAGAGGGACTTCGACACCGCGGGGCTGCACGACCTCTTGACCCGGGTGGTCGACGAGACCTCCGCCATCGCCGGGGTCCTCGGCCGGGAGCTCTTCGGCCAGGTCCCGGAGGTGGCAACGGGGGCCCAGGCACAGTAAAACGGCGCAGCGATGCCCAACCTGCTCGCGATGTCCTTCGAGGGCGAGCTCGCGCCCTCCTTCGACCTTCGCTGCCTAAGGCAGGGAGAGGTGCCGCCGGACGGGTGGGGCATCGGCTACTACCCCGGTGGCGAGCCCTCCGCGACCGTCCTGAAGGAGCCGGCACCTCCGCACGGATCGATCCGGTCCGAGCTCGTGAAGGTCTGGGAGCATCTCGAGAGCTCGCTGTTCCTGCTCCACATCCGGCGCGCCACCTGGGGGGCGCTCTCGGACGCGAACACCCAGCCTTTCCAGCGCCCCTGGGGCCGGCGTGACTGGCTCTTCGCGCACGCGGGGTCGCTGCGCCACCGGCTTCAGACGCGCCCCGGGGCGCCGTTCGAGCCGGTGGGGTCGACCGACACCGAGCTCATCTTCTGCGAGCTCATGAACCGCTTCGTGGAGCGGGGCTGGGCGAGCCTGGGGCAGGCGGACCCGAGGGTGCTCCTCGAGTGGCTCTCGCTCGTGAACGAGCACGGGAACCTGACCTGCGTGCTCGCCGACGGCCACGACCTCGCCGTCTACTCGGACCGGGACTCGGCGGGCATCTACCTCTGGGAGGTGCAGCCGCCCTACGAGAGCCTGACCTTCGGCGACGGAGAGCTCCTCGTCGACCTCGGCAAGCGGGGGGTGAAGAGCCGCAAGGGCGTGGTCGTGAGCTCGCAGCCGCTCGAGGTGGACGGGGAGGCGCGCGAGTGGCGGGCCGTGCCGTCGGGGAACCTGGTGCTCGTCCGCCAGGGGGCGGTGCGCGAGGTGCTCGTCCCGCGGGGCTCGGCGAACGAGCAGCCCTTCCTGCCGGGCACGCAGCGGCGGGACATGCCCCGCCCGGCCAAGGCCGAGGCGCGCCGCTACCGGGTCGTGCACCGCACCACCTACCGGTATCGCGAGCCGGTGGAGCGGAGCACCCACCTCTTCCGCCTGGCGCCCATCGACGACCGGCTGCAGAAGCTCCTCTCCCACGAGCTCACGGTGTCGGTGGACGGCCCCTACCGCGACTTCGAGGACGTCTTCGGCAACCGGGCGCGGCGCCTCGAGGTCGAGGTCCCCTTCTCGGAGATGACCATCACCGCGGAGTCGCGGGTCGAGCTCCTCGACACGGACCCCCTCTCCTACCGGCCGCTGCGGCAGCGCGCCCAGATCCCGGTGGTGTGGATGCCGTGGCACCAGCAGGTGCTGCAGCCGTTCCTCTTGCCGCCGGAGCTCGCCGAGAGCGAGCTCCGCGAGCTCAGCGACTACGCCATGAGCTTCGCGGTGCGCAACGACTTCGACCTCGTGGACACGCTGCTCGACATGAACCACACCATCTTCCGGGAGTACGGGTACACGCAGGGCGTGACCACGGTGCAGACGACTCCCTTCGAGGTGTACGCGAGTCGGCGCGGGGTCTGCCAGGACTTCACGAACCTCTTCATGTGCCTGGCGCGGCTGCTCGGCGTGCCGTCGCGCTACGTGTGCGGGTACATCTGGACGGGCCCCAAGAACCCGAACCAGCGCCAGGCCGAGGCCTCCCACGCCTGGGCGCAGGTCTACCTCCCGGAGGTCGGCTGGAAGGGCTTCGACCCGACGAACGGGATCCTCACCCAGACGGAACACATCCGCGTCTCGGTGGGGCGAACCTACCGCGACGCGACCCCCACCTCGGGTACCATCTTCGTCGGCGGCGGTGGCGAGACCCTCGAGGTGGACGTCAAGGTCGAACCCGAGGGCTAGGCCCCGCGGGAGGTCTCATGGCCAGGACGGATGCGCTGCGGGGCAGGGTGGCGCTCGTCACCGGAGCCGCCGGCGGCATCGGGCGAGCCGTGGCCGCGGCGCTCGCCGCGGCGGGCGCCCGCGTCGTCGTGACCGCTCGCCGCGACGCGGTGGCGAGCCTGGACCTCGGTCCCGGACGTGCCCCGGCGGCCGCCCACC
This sequence comes from Anaeromyxobacteraceae bacterium, assembly GCA_035543235.1. Lineage (GTDB taxonomy): Bacteria > Myxococcota > Myxococcia > Myxococcales > Anaeromyxobacteraceae > DATJZG01. The sequence goes on from DATKJV010000055.1 coordinate 5,655, forward strand.
TGCTCGACGTCCGGGACGCCGGGGCCTGGGAGCGGGTGCTCGCGAAGGTCGAGGCCGACCTCGGCGGGCTCGACGTGCTCGTGAACAACGCCGGGATCGTCGACCCCGGGCCACTCGAGTCCATCCCCGCCGAGCGCCTGGCCACGCTCGTCGACACGAACCTCCTCGGGACCATCCTCGGATGCCGGGCGGCCATCCCGGCCATGCGCCGGCGGGGCGGGGGCGTCATCGTGAACCTCGGCTCGCTCGGCGGCATCGTGCCCATGCCCTTCGAGGCCGCCTACGCGGCGAGCAAGGCGGGGCTGCGCCACTTCTCGCTGTCGCTCCGGGCGGAGCTCGAAGGGAGCGGCATCCGCGTGGTGGTCGTCTCGCCGGACTCGGTCGACACGCCCCAGCTCGTGGAGGAGCTGCGCTTCGACGAGGCCTCCCTCTCCTTCGCGAGCCCGCCGCTCGCGCCCGGGGCGGTGGCGCGCGCGGTGGTCCGGGCGGTCGAGGGGGATGCGCCCGAGGTCCTCGTGCCCGCCGGGGGAGGGCTCGCGGCGCGGGTGGCCGCCGCCTTCCCCAGGCTGTGGCGATGGCTCGTGCCGATGCTCCGCCGCGGGGGGCGAAGGAGGATGGAGCGCATGCGGGCCGAGCGGGGAGCGATCCGATGAGCGCGAGCGCTCCGCCCCCGCTGCCTGTAGGTTTCGCGGCGGGTCGACTTGCAAGCGAGGTGCGGCCGTGCAGATGAGGGGCACGCGAATCCCCGACGTCCTGGTCCTCGAGCCGCGCGTCTTCGGAGACGCGAGGGGGTTCTTCTTCGAGAGCTACAACCGGACGCGCTTCGAGGAGGCCGTGGGGCGGAAGGTCGACTTCGTCCAGGACAACCACAGCCGGTCGGCCCGCGGCGTGCTGCGCGGCCTGCACTACCAGCTGCCGCACCCGCAGGGGAAGCTCGTCCGCGTGGTCGCGGGGGAGGTCTTCGACGTGGCGGTCGACCTGAGGCGGCGGTCGCCGACGTTCGGCGAGTGGGTGGGCGACGTGCTCTCGGCGGAGAACAAGCGGCAGCTCTGGATCCCGGAGGGGTTCGCCCACGGCTTCCTGGTGCTCTCCGAGTGGGCCGAGTTCCTCTACAAGACGACCGACTACTGGCACCCGGAGGCCGAGCGCTGCATCCGATGGGACGACCCCGATCTCGCCATCGCCTGGCCGCTCCAGGGGGCGAGCCCCGTCGTGTCCGCGAAGGACGCTCAGGGCAGGCCGCTTCGCGAGGCGCCGGTCTTCGAGAGCGGTG
>DATKJV010000056.1:0-21929 GCA_035543235.1 Anaeromyxobacteraceae bacterium
GCTCATCGTGATGGAGGGGCGCGACATGGAGTTCGACGCCCTGCCGGACGTGAAGCAGGCGGTGGCCATCTTCGCCGAGGACACTCTCCGCGCCGCGCTCGAACGCAAGGTCACGCGCGGCGTGGAATTCGACCCGGCGGAGGTCGAGCAGGGCTACAAGGAAGCCGTCCGGGAGTGGCTCGTGAGCTCTGCCCTCCTGGACTCGGAGGCCAACGCCAAGGCGCTCGTGGATAGCCTCAAGGCTGGCAAGACCTTCGCGGAGGAGAACAAGCGCCTGCTCGCCGAGAAGAAGGCCCAAGGGACAGTCGACCGCCACTGGGTGAACCGAAAGGACGTGGTCCCGGAGCTCGCCGGGATCATCCTCGCGATGCGCGAACCGGGCCTGAGCGCCCCCGTTCTCGTGAAGGGCGGCTACGCGGTCGTCCAGGTGCACGAGGTTCGATACCCGAACGATCCGGCCAAGAGAGAGGAGTTCCAGCGCCTCTCCAAGGAGGGACGCCGCGTTGCGTCGCTCGAGGACTACTTTCGCAGCCTCCTCAAGAAGTACGCGAAGGTCGACCAGGCGCTGCTGAAGCAGCTCGACTACGAGGCGCCCAAGCCGGGCTTCGCTGCCCTCGCGAAGGACAAGCGCGTCCTCGTCACGATCCGCGGCTCCAAGCCCATCACGGTGGCGGACCTGAGCGCCAACCTCTCCGTGATCTTCTTCCACGGGATCGACGAGGCAATCAAGGAGAAGCGGGTCAACTCGCAGAAGAAGGACGTGCTTCGCGCCATGCTGCTCAAGTTGCTCTTCACCCAGGAGGCGAAGCGCCAGGGGCTCGAGAACAGCGAGGAGTACAAGCAGCAGGTGCGCGCCTACGAGGACCGGCTCGTGTTCCAGGCCTTCCTCGAGAAGGTCCTCGCCTCGGACGTCACCGTGACCGAGGAGCAAGGCAAGGCCTACTACGAGGCGCACAAGGCGGACTTCAAGTACCCGGCGTTCTACAAGCTCGACGGCCTGGCCTTCGGGGACTCCAAGTCCGCGGAGGCCGCGCTCGCCAAGCTGAAGACTGGCACCGACCTCCAGTGGCTGCGAGGAAACGCCGACGGCCAGCTCAAGCGCGACCAGCAGAAGATCCAGCTCGACGGGCGCACACTGAGCGCCACGGCCATGCCAGACGACGTCGCCAGGCTCCTCGCCGGGTCGAAGCCGGGCGACTACCGGCTCTACACGGGACCGGACTCCCAGTACTACGTCATCAACGTCCTGGAGGTGACTCCCGAGACGTACCAGGATTACCCGGCCGCCCGGACGGCCATCGGGAACCTGCTCATGGGCGAGCACCTGACGAGCGCCATTCGCGAATACGCCGCGAAACTGCGCAAGGCGCACGACGTCCGCGTGTACATCAGCCGCATCGACAGCTAGTCGTTGCGAAGCACGAGGTGACCTCCGTGACGAGGCAATCATCGCATCGGCAGTTCCTCGGTCTCGCGGCGTGGGGCGTACTGCTCGCCTCGATGCCGCTAGCCGCACTCGCCGATCGCCAATTCAAGAAGAAGGACTGCTTCGAGTGCCACGCCAAGGAGCGCGACAAGTTCGCGGCGCTCAAGTACTCGCATCCGGCCGTCAAGCAGGGGGCCTGCGACGACTGCCATCTCCGCCACGGCGTCGTCGGCAAGCTCGTGCTGAAGGAGCCGGGCGCGGGCATGTGCTTCAAGTGCCACAAGAAGGAGTCCATCGGCCTCGACAAACCCAACGTCCACGCCGTCCTCCGAACGGGGGCGTGCGGCCAGTGCCACGACCCGCACGGGACGAACTCGCCGCACATGCTCAAGGCGGCGGGGAACGACCTGTGCTTCAAGTGCCACAAGCAGGAGCAGTTCCAGGGGAAGACCGTCCACAAGGTCATCGCAACGGACGGCTGCCTCGCCTGCCACGTCGCGCACGCGTCGGCGGGCAAGAAGCTCCTGGCGACCGACCAGCCGAAGCTCTGCCTGAAGTGCCACGACGCCTCCGCGGCCGCCTTCAAGAAGGCGCACGGGGCATACCCGGTCGACTCGCGGCCGTGCACGGTCTGCCACAGCCCCCATGCCTCGGAGAAGCCCAAGCTCCTGCGCGCCTCCCTGCACGAGCCGGTCGCCCAGGCCATGTGCGACTCGTGCCACGCTGCCGCGACGGAGAAGAACGCGTTCGCCCTCCAGGAGAAGGGCGAGAAGCTCTGCGGTAACTGCCACGACATCGCAAAGCTCGACGGCGGAGGGAAGCTGGCACACGCGCCGGTGAAGAAGGGCGAATGCCTCGCCTGCCACGACCCGCACGCCGGAGGAGGGCAGAAGCTCGCCAGGGCCGCCGGCGACAAGCTCTGCGTCTCTTGCCACAAGGAGAAGGGCGATCGAGTGAACGTGGCCCATCCGGCCGGCGACTGCGTCGCGTGCCACAAGCCCCACCTCGCCAACGTGAAGCCGCTGCTCTCCAGCGACGCGAAGACCCTCTGCGCCACTTGCCACTCGGACGTGAAGGAAAAGAAGTACAAGGTGGCCCACGCGCCGGTGGGGCGAGGCGACTGCGCCGTCTGCCACAACCCGCACGGGTCGAACATCCCGGGCATGCTCAAGAGCCGGTCGGACAAGATCTGCTACTCGTGCCACACGGACGCGGAAGGCCGCTTCACCAAGGCCCACACGCACAGGCCGGTGCTCGACGGCAACTGCACTGCCTGCCACGCCGGCCACGGGGCGGATCAGCCGAAGCTCCTCAAGGCGTCGGGTGCCCAACTCTGCCAGCCGTGCCACGCGAACATGTTGAAGCCGCTCGGCGAGGGCGTCGTTCACCCCCCGTTCGCGAAGGGCGACTGCCTTGGCTGCCACGACCCCCACGGGTCGAACGTACGCGGGATGCTGGCGACCGACGCGAAGAGCCAGTGCCTCAAATGCCACGAAAAGACGGCCAAATCGGTCCAGGGCGCGAAGACCGTTCACGGAGCGTTCGCCGACGGAGAATGCAAGGGCTGTCACAGTCCCCACCAATCGCGGCTCAAGTCGCTCCTGCTCGCGCAGCCGCCGGATCTTTGCCTGTCTTGCCACAAGGAGATGAAGCAGCGGCTCTCCTCCGGGATGACGCACGCCCCGGTGTCCGACTGCTTCACCTGCCACACGGCGCACGCGTCCGCCCAGGTGGCCCTCGCCGTGCAGCCCGTCGCCGAACTGTGCGCGCAGTGCCACGACGAGAAGGAGGACGGTTTCGCGACCGCCCACCTCGCCATCGATCCCAAGGACATCCACTGTACGCAATGCCACGATCCGCACGCGTCGAAGAACGCGAAGATGTTCAAGAAGCACGAACATCCGCCCTTCGAGGCCCGGCAGTGCGACGCCTGTCACGCGGTACCGCAGAAGAAGTAGCGAGGCACTCATGAACTCCGGACTGGCGCTGCTCATCGCCGCTCTCGCCATGGCAGCGGGCCCGAGCGGGACCGCGACGAAGTACAAACTGAAGCCGGGGGCATCCGGGCAACTCTGCATCGGGTGCCACGCCGACTTCGAGGACACGCTGAAGAAGAAGTTCGTGCACACGCCCGTCAAGTCGCGGGAATGCATCGACTGCCACAGCCCTCACGCGTCGCAGCACGGGAAGCTCCTCGCCGCCGAGCCCAACGCCGTCTGCGCCACGTGCCACTCGGTGATTCCCGCGCAGGCGAAGAGCACACACCGCCCCGTCGTGGACGGCAAGTGCAACTCCTGTCACGACCCGCACGCGTCGGACGCCAAGTTCAACCTGGTGAAGGGCGGCAACGAACTCTGCAAGACGTGTCACAAGACGCTCGTCGAGAAGGCCGCCGCCGCGAAGCACAAGCACCGGCCCATCGAGCAGACCGGCTGCGTCACGTGCCACGAGGCGCACGCGTCCTCGAACGCTCCGCGGCTCCTCAAGGCCGAGGTGCCGGGCCTCTGCGTCCGCTGTCACAAGGCCGAGGGCCCCATCTTCCTCAAGCAGCACATGAACTACCCGGTGGGGAAGGCGCGCTGCACGAGCTGCCACGATCCGCACGGCTCGAACGCGCGCAGCATGCTCTACGACAAGGTCCACTCGCCCGTCGCGCGCGGACAGTGTGCGCAGTGCCACGAGCCCGCGTCCTCACCGGACCGCTTCCGCACCCGCCAGGCCGGCGCCGAGCTGTGCCGCACCTGCCACGCCGAGCAGGTCGCGACGATGTTCGCGAAGAACCGGGTTCACCGGCCAGTGATGAAGGGCGACTGCCTCGCCTGTCACAATCCGCACGCCGCTTCGCGGCCGAAGCTCGTCAAGGGCGACCTCGTGGAGGTCTGCGGCCAGTGCCACTCCGACACGATCAAGCGGCAGGAGCATTCCCCGACGAAGCACGACCCGGTCCGCGACGGCAACTGCGCCGCCTGCCACGACCCGCACTCGTCGGACTCGCCGCTCATGTTCGCGGACCAGGACACGGTCAGCCTCTGCGGCAAGTGTCACGACTGGCAAAGGCACGCCACCCATCCGATCGGAGACAAGGTGAAGGACCCACGCAACGCCAACCTGACGGTGGCCTGCCTGAGCTGCCACCGCGCGCACGGGACCGACTACAAGCACCTCATCCCCTACGCGACCACCACGGACCTCTGCACGAAGTGCCACGAAAAGTTCAAGAGGTAATCCACGTGCTCACGAAGCCGACAGCGCTCTTCCTGGCCCTCTGCACGTTTCTGGGCTTTGGCGTCGCCCGTGCGGACGCCACCACCTACGTGCCCATCACCTCCGTCTACCAGGACGCGAAGGAGGCTCCCCTGAAGGCTCCGGAGGGGGTGGCCTGCACGGATACGGGGTCCGTCGCCATCGCGGACACCGGCAACGGCCGCCTCGTCCTGTACTCGTTCAAGGACGGGACGATCAGCGGGGGGACCGAGGTGAAGGTCGCGGAGGCCACCTACCCGGCGAGGCTGCAGTTCGACGGCAAGGGCAACCTCTTCGTCTTCGACCGGCGAACGCGCCGGGTCCTCAAGCTCGACGGCAAGGGGGCGCTGCTCGGCCCCGTGGAGATCAAGCACGGGGTCGGCAAGGACGTCGTTCCCATCGCCTTCAAGCTCGACTCCGCCGACAACCTCTACGTCCTCGACGGGGTCTCGGGGTCCGTGGTGGTCCAGGACCCCGCCGGCCTCGAGTTGAGGCGCCTCGAGCCTCCGAAGGGGACGATCTTCACCGACATCGCCATCGACAACGCCGGCACCCTGTACGGCATCGACGAGGTGGGCTTGGTGGTGTACGGGGCGGCAAAGGACGCCAAGGCATTCTCGCCGATCACGGCGAGCCTGAAGGACCGGATGAGCTTCCCGGCATACATGACGGCCTACCGGGGCAGGCTCGCGATCGTCGACCAGAACGGAGGCGGCCTCGTCGTCCTCGGCATCGACGGGAGCTTCCAGGGGCGCCACCTCAGCATGGGGTGGTCCGACGGCTTCGTCTACTACCCCTCCCAGATCTGCTTCCCGGCGACGGGTTACGTCCTCGTCGCGGACCGCGGCAACAACCGCGTGCAGCTCTTCTCTACCGGCGAATGAGGCCCGCCTAGGGCCGCGCCGCCCGTCCGCCGTGGTCCCGGGTTCACCTCGCCGCGTCGAGTGGTGGCCGCCCGCCATCGCCGCGGTGGCCGTGGCGGCCTACCTGCCGGCGCTCCGCGCCGGGCTCGTGTTCGACGACCACGTGCTCGTGGAGGGAAACCGCTTCCTCCGCGGGCCGCTCTGGAAGATCTGGTTCACGACGGCGACCTCCGACTACTGGCCCGTGACGTGGAGCGCGCTGTGGCTGGAATGGCGGCTGTGGGGCGATCGGGCGCTCGGCTACCACGTGACGAACGTCGCGCTGCACGCCGCCGCGGCGGTCCTGTTGTGGGTCATCCTCCGGCGCCTTCGCGTTCCCGGGGCCGGCCTGGCGGGGCTCCTGTTCGCGGTGCACCCGGTGGCGGTCGAGTCGGTGGCGTGGATCTCGGAACAGAAGAACACCCTCTCGGCCGTGCTCTTGGAGTGCAGCGTACTCTCCTGGCTCGGCGCCGACGACGATCGCCAGGCACGGAGGTACGGACTCGCGCTCCTCCTCTTCGCCTTGGCGCTGCTCGCCAAGGGGTCCGTGGTCATGGCGCCGGTCGTCCTCGTCGGGCTCGAACTGGCTCGCCGACGACGTCTCGACCGGACGACGCTCCTGCGCCTCGCTCCCTTCTTCGGACTGTCCCTCGCCGCCGGGCTCGCGAACGTCTGGTTCCAGTCCCACAACGCCATGGCCGGGGGCTGGGCGCCGGACCGGTCTCTGGGGGTCCGCCTCGCCGGTGCCGCATGGGCGCTCCTGTCATACGTGCAGAAGGCCTACCTCCCCGTCCACCTCGCCATCATCTACCCCGACTGGCCCGTCTCCCCGGATTCCCCGCTCTTCTACGTTCCCGCGGCGGGAGTCCTCCTCGTAGCCGGATTCCTCGCCTGGGCGGTGCACCGCTGGTCGTGGGCGCGGCCGTGCTCCTGGGCTCTCGGCTACCAGGCCGTCCAGCTCCTTCCCGTCCTCGGGCTCGTCGACATGGCTTTCTCGGCCATCGCGCCGGTCTCGAACCACCTGCAGTACCTGGCGCTCATGGGCCCGGTCGCCCTCATGGGGACGGGCGCCGACGCCGTGGCGCGGCGAAGCCCGACCACCGCGCGGGCCGTCGGCGCCGTCGTGGTCCTCGCGTTTGGCGCCACGACGTTCCACCGCGCCGGCGCGTTCTCCGACGACCACACGCTCTGGACCTCCGCGGTTCGCGAGGCGCCGAGGAGCGTGTACGCCCGCCTACAGCTCGCGGGGGAGCTCGTAGAGGAGGGTGATGTACCGGGCGCGGCGGCGGAGCTCGGAGAGGCGGCGGCGTATGCCCGGGACCCGGCGGACCGGCACCGGCTGCGGGCCCAAGCAGCGCTCTACGCCGGGCGGCCCGTGGACGCCGTCGGCGAAGCCCGAGAGGCGCTCCGCCTGGGTGGCAATCCCGAGGTGCGCAGGGACGCCGCGGTCATCCTCGTCCAGACCGGGAACGCAAGCGAGGCCATCCCGGTCCTGCAGGCACTCGTGCGCGCCGCCCCGGGCGCCTCCGACTACACGTACTGGCTCGCCGCAGCGCTGTCGCGGGCCGGGCGCATCGGCGAAGGCCTCGAGGTGCTGCGCACCTGGTGCCGGGAGCGTCCCGGGCATCCGAGGATGGAGCGGACGCTCGCGGTCTTGCTCGTGCGGCTCGGCAGACCGGACGAGGCGCGGGAGCGAGCGGCCATCGAAGCCGGCGTCGCCCCTTCCGATCCCAGGTCGGCAGCCCGCCTCGAGGAGTGGCTCCGCGCCCAACGAGGCCGCTGACGCGTTGCCGGCCACGGCGCCCCGGCTCGACGCACCGCCCTGGCGCGGGCGGTTCACTCCCGGCCCGGCAGCTCGTAGACCTTCCAGAAGCGGGAGGAGAGCACCGTCTGCACCCCCGGTCCCGACTCGAGGCGCTCGAAGAACTCCTCGAAGCGCCTCTCCCGGAGGCACATGACGTAGCGCGCCCCGAACGCCTTTCGAATCACCTCGTCCAGGTCCGGCGGCGGCTGCCGGGGGATCGAGAACCAGAGGCGGTAGAGAGCGGGGTCCTTGAAGAAGAAGAGGGTCGGGTCGAGGGCGACGATGAACTTCCGCTCGGGCAAGGCGAGCATCATCGTCCCGGTGAGCAACCACCCGCAGCTGAACACCTGGCTGCCCGCCGGGATCCTCGCCTGGAGGTAGGCGGCGACGTCGTCGGGGATGAGCTCCTCCCGCTCGCGCAGGCCGCGCAAGAGGCCGACGAGCGGACCACCCTGGTAGAGGAGAAACCCGGCAGTCACGGCCGCGGTGAAGGGCCGCCACCTGACGTGCCTCGAGGCGAGCGCCAGGGACAGGATCGCGAAGGGGACGAAGTATTCGGCGAAGCGCGCCGTGAAGAGGGTGAGAAGGCCGAAGGCCAGCGCGCCGAGCGCGAACGCCAGGCCGACCGAATCGGTCGCCCTTCGGCGCCAGGAGACGGCGAGCGAGACGCCGGTGGCGAGGGCGGCGGCTCCGAGGTACCTCCACCATTCGTACAGCGTGAAGTGCCTGAACTCCTCCCCGAGCTCCAGGCCGGGGGTACCCGCCCAGGCGGTGCCGATGAGGAGCTTCACGTTGACGAGCCAGGCGAGCCGGAAAAGGTCGAGCCCGTTCGGATGCAGAGCGATCCCGAGTGCCAGGGAGACGAGGACCACGGCGAGGGTCCGCCAGATCGGCCGTTTCCGGGCGGCCAGGCGCGCCGACTCCGCCACGACGCCGAGGACGATGGCCAGATACCAGCCGACGTACGCCCAGGGATACAGCGCGGACGCCACCGCGAGGACCGCGTAGGCTCGCCGGGCCGCCGCCCAGAGCACGACGAGAGCGAGGGCGACGGAGACGACGTGTGGACGGACGAGGGTGAATCGGAACGCGTAGACGAGCGACGCGCAGAGGGGTAACAGCGCCCACACGCCCGCACCGGGGACGCGTTCGCTTCGGAGGACGAGATAGCTGCAGAAGAGCGTCGCGGCGCCCACCAGGGTGCCGGCGACGTGGGCGCAGGCCGTCCAGTCGAGACCCGCGAACGGAGCCATGACGAGGTGGAAGAGGAGCTCCTTGTCCGCGTAGTGGTCGGAGAGCCAGCTGAAGGGAGTCCACGGAAACGCGTGCAGGATGCCGTGTGCCCGGAGGAGGCGGGCGACCGCCACGTGGTAGGAGGTGTCCGCGTCCCAGGGAACGCGGGCGTTCACCTGGAGCAGGCCCGCGATGGCGAGGTAGGCCGCCCCCCACAAGACGACGGACCAGCGCGGCGAGACGGGGGGGAGGCGGCTCGCGCCGTTCGGCATCATCGAGGACTCACGGTAACACGGGAGCCGGCAGCCGGAACCCTTCGTCCGAGCCGCGACATGGCCACTCGAGGCGCGTCGGATCGGCCGCGCGCGTCACCTGCGCGACGCCTCGGCCAGTCGCTGCTCGAAGGTCGGGTTCCCCGGGGCGAGCTCCACCGCCCTTCGCAGCTCGGCGATCCCCCGCTCCGGGAGGCCCATGTCGAGGTACGCGTTTCCGGCGTTGTAGTGGTACCTCGGGTTCAGCGGGTCGAACGCGGCCGCGGCCTCGAAATGCGGGACGGCCTCGCGCATGCGATCATGCACGGCGGCGTCCACGCCCAGGTTGTTGTGAACCCGCCCGATGGCCCGCCGGGCCTCGCCGAAGGTCGGGAGCTTCTCCAGCGCGAGCCGGTACTGCTCCAGCGAGGCCTCGAGGGCTCCTGTCCGCTCGAGGCAGCCGGCCAGGAAGTACCGCTCGGAAGGCACCGAGGCGAGGCCGAGCCCCGCCTCGTATTCCTGGATGGCGGCCTTCAAGTCGCCCTGGATCTCCCGGGCGTGCGCGAGCTGGAAGTGCGCCCGGAACGACCCGGGGACGGTCCGGACCGCGTCCTCCCAGAGCGCGTAGTCGTCCTTCCAGACCGGAACCCTCCGGGCAGCGGAGAGGACATCGTGGGCGATCACCGCCGCGAGCCCCGCGACGACGGCGAACCTGAGGGGACGGGGCACCGGCGCGGCGCCCTCCAGCACCCAGAAGGCCGCGCCGACGAGGAAGGCCGCCGCGCCGATCATGGGGATGTAGAGATAGCGATCGTTGATGATGGTGACGAAGGGGACGACCTGCGAGACGGGCAGGAGTCCGATGAAGAAGAGGAGGAGCCAGAAGAGCAGCGTCCGCCGCCGCTTCCAGAGGAAGAACGAGAGCGCCGTGACGCCGGCGAGCAGGAGGGCGGACCCCGCCACGGCCAGGTCGACGTGGGTACGGACGGGGGGAGCGTACATGGCGCTCAGGCCCGTGGGCCAGAGGGCCATCGCCATGTAGCGAGCGAAGATCGGCAGCATCGTCAGCAACGTCGCAAGCGCGCTGCCGCCGTGGTAGCCCGTCGTCCCGCCTCCGATGTCCGGGGACTGGGCGAGCACGGTGACGACGGCGACGGCGAGCCCGAGGACGAAGAACGGGACCTTGTCGAGCCAGGTCCGCCGGTCCTTCCAGTCGCGCCCCGTGCAGAGATCGAAGGCGATGGCCGCCAGGGGGAAGATGACGGTTGTCGCCTTCGCGAGCAGCGCCAGCGCGAAGGTCGCGAGCGAGCCCGCGTACCACCACCAGCGTCCCCGTCCGCCGCGCCGATAGAGCACCCAGGCTTGAAGCGCACCGAGGAAGAAGAAGCCCGAGAGCACCGTCTTGCGCTGGGAGATCCAGGCGACCGACTCCACCTGCACCGGGTTCGAGAGGAAGACGGCCGCAGCCAGGAAGGCCGCAGCCCGCCGCCACGAAAGCGTGACGAGAAGGAAGTAGAAGAGGATGCCGCTCGCGGCATGGAGGGCGATGTTGCCCAGGACGAAGCCTGCCGGCCTCAGTCCCCAGATCGCGCGGTCGGCCATGTACGACAGGATGTGCGCGGGCGCGTAGTTGTAGACGTAGGTCTTCGTGAAGATCGCCTTCACGTTCTCCCAGGTCACCGCCTGGATGTCGCGGTTCGCGGTGACGTAGGCCGGATCGTCCCACGTCACGAGGAAGCGGTGGCCGAGGGCCGAGCCGTAGAGGCCCGCGGCGAGCACCGCGAGGACGGCGATCGCCGGCAGGTGCCGCCTGGCGGTCGCGACGGGGGAGAGGTTCATCGTTGCGTCGACGTGCATGGTCCTGGCCGCATCGGTCCCGAGCTGCTCGAGGTCACTTCAGCGAGAAGACGAAAGGGTACTCGACGTCGGCGGCCTCGGACGGCCGGAATGGGGTGTGCCAGGCGCGGATGACCTGGAAGACGCAGGACTCCAGCTCCGGCGACCCGAACGTGTTCTCGATCGTGGAGAGCTGCGAGATACTGCCGTCCGTCTGGATCCGGAACCGCACGCGGATCCTCCCCTGCAGCGTCGGATCCCGCCGCAGCTGCGACTCGTAACAGGCCTTGATGCTGCCCGTGCGGGCGCGAACGAACGCGGAGACCTCCCCCTCGGAAACGGCCGAGGAGTAGACGGCCCCGCTGCCGGTGCCGACGACGCCCAACCCGGCGAGCGCCCCCCCGGTCCCCGACCCGGTCCCGCTCCCGATCCCGGGCGGAGCGTGGATCCCATCGAGCGTGGCCGGTCCCGCCGGTCCCGAGCCGCCGCGGTCGAGCACCGATGGGCCGGTCGAGCCAGACGTCGGTGGCGCCGGAGCCAGCCCCCGGGGAGGGAGCCCGTCGCCAGCCGCGGTGGGCGCGAGCCGCGCCGCGCCTCCCAGGGATGCGAAGGCCTTCAGGATCCCCTTGTGCTGCACCGCCCTCGATACGTCGCCCTCGGAGGGCACGGGGCGCTGCGCCCGGGCCTCCGGGTGGAGCGGTCGGCTCACGGGCTCCGGCTGCGCATGGACCTCGGGGGCCGCGGGCAAAGGCTCGACCGGTGGGGTGGGCTGGGGTTCGGGCCAGGTCTCGATGACGATCGGTTCGTGGCCGGCCGCGGGGGCCGGAGGCGACCAGACCGAGGACAGGTACGCGAACGCCGCATGTGCGAGGATCGACCCGGCGAGACAGAGGAGGAGCCTTCGATGCCCCAGCGCGGGGGCGACCCAGAGAGTCGGAGTGGCGGGCGCTGCGGTCGTCATCGGGGCCGCGGGAGCTAGAACGGCTCCTTGTCGAGAGCCTTCAGCACCTTCGGCGCGAACGACTCGAAGTGCTCGAACTCCCTCGGCAGCGCAAGGGCCGGCGGGGTGATGGGAGTGGCCTTCGGCTTCTGGACCTCGCCCTGGACCTTCAGCTCCCCGGGGCGCAGGACCTTCTTGCCGGGCTCGGCAGCCCGTGCTTTCTCGCCGCCCCCGCCCTCCTTCTGCTGCGAGACGGCTCGACCGGGAAACCAAAGCGCCAGGCCGATCGCGAGGACGGCGAAGCGACGCTTCATGGATTCCTCCCCGGCGCCTCGTTCTTGGCGCCCTGTCCCGGCTCCGGCGCGACGCGCCTCTCTTCCACCGCGAGAAGCCGGCGCGCCTCTTCGCGGTACGCAGCGAGCGCGGGGTCCGACCCGCCGTGGGACGCGGATTCGTCGAAGTACCCGACAGCCTTCCGGAGACGAACGGCGGTTGGAACCTCGGAGTCGCCCTCCAGGTAGAGTACACCGAGGTTGAAGTAAGTGTCGGCACCCCCGGGCGCGATCGAGATCGCCCGCTCGTAAGCGCCCCTCGCCTCGGCGAATCGCCCGCCGGCCGCGAGCGCGTTCCCCAGGTTCGTCCAGGCGGCGGCGCCGTCCGGGGCGGACTTGACGGCGACTTCCAGCGCCGCCGCGGCACCTGGGGCGTCCCCCGCGAGGGCGAGCATCCAGCCATAGTTGGCCTGTGCCGTGGCGAGCGCCGGGCGCAGCTCCACGGCCTTCTTCCAGCCTTCCAGGGCGGCCTGGGGCCGGCGGAAGCCGAGCTCCACCCACGCCCGCCCGTTCCAGACCGCCGCATCCTGCGGGGCGAGCCGGGCCGCATCCTCGATCACCGCTCGCGCGAGGTCGAGGCGCCCCTGCGCGTGGAAGACGCTCGCCAGGGCGACCAGCGACGCGACATCTCCGCTGCTGGCCCGGAGCCCATCGCGCGCCACCTGCTCGGCGTCGCCGAGGCGCCCCGCGGCGACGAGGGCCGAGACCAGCGCCGTCCGGACAGCGGCGTCGCGTGGATCGGCCTGGAGGCGGGCGCGTAGCGCGGTAGCCTGCGCCGCGGCGTCGTCGTTCGAGGGGGGCGCGAAGGCGTCGGGGACGCGAACCCAGCGCATCTCCCGGCGGCGGGGGTGCTCGCCCGGGCGAAGCCTCGCCAGAGCCGCTGTGGCTTTCGCCGTCCAGTCGTTCGCGACGAGGACTTCGCGCGCCGCCTCCAGCGTCCGCGAGTAAACCTGGACGGCCCGATCCTCGTAGGGTTTCGCGACCTGAGCCAGCTGGTCCCGGTACGCCGCCAGGTAGGCCTCCTGGCCCGGAGCCTTGAGCTCCGGCGGCACGGGAGCCTCCAGGAGCGACCGCGCGAAGGTCTCGAGGAGGTAGCCCTGGCGGTACGAGGCCGCGAGCGTCCACTCCGGCTGCCGCAGGGCGCTCACCGCCTCGTAGGCGGACGCCTGCCTTTTCAGCGCGGCGACCTTCTCCGCGAGCGCCTTCTCGAGCCGGGCCGCGTTGCTCGTGGCGGGCAGCGTCAGGCGCTCATAGCGCTCGAGGTCGCCCTCGGCGAGCTTGAAGCGGGCCTCCGCGGCTGCGGCCGCGGCGGCGGGCTGGGTGATCGGGTCCAGGCGCTGACGGGCGAACTCGTCGGCGGCGGTCGCGTAGTGCCTTCGCGCCGAGGAACCGCGGCCGAGACTCTCCTCGGCGCTCCCGACGCACGCATTCCACTCGACGAGGAGCGTGCGATCGGTCGCCTTGGCGAAGCGGGCCTCCACCGGCTGGAGCGTCTTGACGACGCCCGCCCAGTCCTTCGTCCGCTCGCGGAGCCGCGCGGCGCGCAGCAAGACGGCGGGGGCGTCGCGGGCGCCGGGCGAGAGTTCCGCGTACCTCTCGAAGGAGGCGGCGGCGTCTCCGTAGCGTCCGAGGAGCTCCCGGCTCAAACCGCTCCCGAAGATGGCGTCGCCCCGCCGTGCCGACTTGGGGTAGCGGTCGACGAACCGGTCGAACCACGCGAGCGCCCTCTCCGGCTGGTACGCGCCCAGGGCACCTCGCGCGAGCCGAAACAGGGCCTCCTCGGCGAGCGGCGAGGCCGGGTAGTCCGACACCAGCCGCTCGTAGAGGCCGTCGGCGACCTCCATGCGGCCCTCGCCCTCCCGGCAGATGGCGGCGTTGTAGAGGGACTTGTCGGCAAGGCCGGCCTTGGGAGCGTCGCTCGCGACGGCGGTGAAGAGCTGCGCCGCCCCTCCCCATTGCTTCTGCTCCATGAGGGCGAGCGCTCTCTGGAAGCGGGAACTCGCTTCGAGCTCCAGGAGCTGCGACGCGAGTGCCGGGTTCTTGTCCCCGACCGGAACCCGAAGGCGCCGGGCCGTGCTCTCCACGCTTGCCCAGTCCTTCGCGGCGAGGAGGCCCTCGAACACGAGGTGGGTCGCGTCCTGGGCAGCCGCGGAGGTTGGCCACCGCTCGACCACCTCCTCGAGGCGACGCTGCGCGGCCGCGCCCTGTCCGCGCTGATGGTAGATCTCGGCGACCTGGTATGCGACGGCGGGGGCCCGCGCGTGGTCCGGGAAGCGCTCCACGAAGGCGTCCGACGCGCGGACGAAGCCGGCGAGCGGCATCGGCAGCGCCTCGGCCGCCGCGCCTTTCCGGTCCGCCGTCGGAGCCTGCGGCGCGTCTCCGATCTTGCGGGCGCGCGCGACCGCCGCGTTCCAGGCCACCACCGCGTTCAGCGCCGCATCCCTCTGGCTCTTCGTGCCGGCGTCGTCTCGTGCCTTCTCGTAGAGCTCGGCGGCCCTCTGGTAGTCCTCGGCGTGATACGCGGTCTCGGCCCAAGCGAAGAGGACGTCGCCGCTCACCGCCGCGGTGGGCGACGAGTCGAGGTACCGGGAGAAGCTCTGCTCGGCCCGCTGGTACTCGGCCGAGGCCGCCCGGCCTTGTCCGGTCTTTCGCAGCGACTGCGCCGCCGCCAGGTGGATCGTGGCGGTGGAGTAAAGGCTCGCGTCCCGGAGAGCGCGCACGTCCCTCGCGAGCTCGGCGTCGCCGCCGTTCTTGCGCCACCATGCTCCCGCCTCGTCGTAGGTGGAGAGGAGGGTTTCGCGCTCGCGGGCCTCGTCCTCCGGCCGGCTCTCGCGCTGCCAGGCCTCGACGATCTTCGCCTGCGCGCGCGGCGCTTCGGGCGAGAGGGGTTCCAAGGCGAGGAACCTCTTGTAGGCGTCGACGGCCGCCGGGTAGCGAGCCTGCTCGAAGAGCGCGACGCCGAGCCGGTAGAGGACCTCGGCCTCGTAGGCGCGGCCCCTGTGGCCGTCGAACCAGTCCTTGGCGCGGCGCAGGCCGTCCCAGCTCGGCTCTCCGAAACAAGCGACGAGCTGGCGCAGGGCCGCCGCCCATTCATCTCCGGCGGAGCGGGCGTCGGGGGACTTGGCGGAGCGGTGGTCGAGCAACTCCGTGAACGCGTGGACGGCGTTCTCGAGGTCGCCCGCCCGGTAGTAGGTCCAGCCGAGCATGTACAGCGCGTGGATGTAGAAGGGATCGCTCGGTGCGGCCTTCAGCGCCGAGTAGGCCTCCCGGGCGCGTTGCAGGGACTCGGGCTTGCCCTCCTCGAAGCTGAGGTCGCCAATTCGCACCTGTGCCTCGGCGACGTAGGAGCTCTCCGGGAACCGCCTCACCAGGTCGGAGAACACCCGGACGGCGTCGGCCGGCCTTCCCACCTCCTCGAGGCAGTAGCCGAGGAGGAAGTAGGCCGAGTCGTTCTGCTGGTAGCTCGGAAAACTCGTCGCGAGGTGCTCGTAGTGGGACACGGTCCCGGCGCAGCCCTTCGGCGCCGGGGACGCCTCCGGGGCGCCAGTCCCCGGGACCCGTGCGAGCTGCTCCGCGGGGCGGTCCTCGTTCTCCTTCAGGTACTTGAGCTCGCCGAGGCGCGACAGGGCTTCGGGCGTGAATATCGGGTCGTCGGTGTGCTCGGAGACGTACGCCTCGAGCTGCGCGATGGCCTGGTCGCGCCTCCGGCGGTCCTCTGCCTGTACGGCCCGGCTGTGGCTCTCGTAGGCGTCCGCGACGGCGCGGCGGCGCTCCGGAGACATGGCGAGGGTCTTCTCCACCGCTTGGCGAAAGAGGAGGGCGCGCGTCCGGCGCTGGGCGTCGGCGGTGCGTTCCAGGGCGACCTGAACGGTTCCGCGGTCGGACGCGAGCAGGATGTAGTGGAGACGGGTCCGCATGCCCTGGAAGGAGCCGTAGGCGATTTTTGCCGCGAGATCCCTCGCCTCCGACCGAGCGGCGAGCAGGTCGCTCGTGGCCCGGTCGAGCCGGGCCGCCTCCTCTGCCGCCTTCGCCCGGAGCGCGGCCGCCCTCGCGCGGGCGGCGTTCGGGATCTCGCTCAGCTGGCGTTCCGTGGCAGCGTACACGGCGCCGATCCGGACCTGGAGGTTCGCGATCTGGTTTGCGTCCGGGCCGCCCCCGGCCGACGCCGGCGGCGCGGCGACCTGGGCGCCGAGGTGGAAGGCGGCGGCGTGCAGCGCCTTCATGCCCTCGTAGCGCGCTTCCAGGTCCGGGAACAGGCGCATGTCCGCACCACGGGACAGATCGGCCTGCACCCGGGACACGGCGGCACGGGCGTTCCCGGCAAGACGCTGGGTGTTCTCGATGGCCTCGATGAGGCCGAGCGCCTCGTCCACCTCGTTTGCCTCCTTCTCCCAGGCGACGAGGACGGAAGGAAGGGACGCCGGGGCGCCCTCCCGGGCCGCCGAGAGGCGCTCGAGGTAATGCGCGGGCTCGCGGTCCTCCTCGAGGAGCCGATCGAGCTCCCTCGAGACGGGCGCGAAGGCCCTCCGCAACTTGTCGTATTCGGCGAGAGCGTCGTCGTAACGGCGCACGTGCGTGAGAACCGAGCCGCGAAGGAGGTAGACCTCGGCGGCGAGGTTCGACTCCGGGGGGGGATCCGGGAGGCGGGACAGGGGGATTAGCGCGGGCTCGTGCAGGTCGTCCTTCTCGTACGTGTAGGCCCATTCATAGAGCGCCTCCGCCGAGCGGGGAGAATCGGACGGGATCTGCCCGTACCAGTATGCGGACTCGTCGAGGTTGCCGGTGGAGAACAGGCGCCCGAGAGCGAGCCAGCACATCTCGCGCTGGGCCCTCCGGCGATCGTCCTTCGCGTTCAGCTTGTCGCAGCCCTGGAATTCCTTGGCCGCGTCATCCGGGCGGCCGGCCCGCAGATGAATCGCCCCGCGGTAGTAGGCGGCCGCCACGTCGAAGGGGGCCGGCGTGTCCCGGAAGAGGCCGAGCGCCTCGGAGTCGCGCTGCATGGCGGGGACGTCCGTGCGGCGGAAGGCCGCCTTTCCCCCGAGGTACATGGCCTCCGGCGGAATCTCGTCCACCGCCCGCCCGCGCCGCGCCCCGGCGAGGATCTCGGAGACCTCGTCGTACCTGCCGAGCCGGTACGCACAGTCCATGGCGCGCAGGAGCGCGTTCGGGAACACCGGAGACGGTCGCGAAAGCGCGCGCCGGAAGCACGGCAGGGCGCTCCCCCACAGGCCCTGACGGTAGAGCGCCTCGCCGAGATCGAAGAGCATCACGGAGTAGTCGCTGCTGTTGGCGTCGAGGGCCTCGCGGAGGATGGGAGCGGCGCCCGCAAAGTCTCCAGCGCGAAGGAGCTCCTCTCCCGCGCGGAACAGCTGCTGCGAGCGCGCGAGGCCCGCCTGCTTCTCGCCGGGTTGGCCGGAACCCGACTCGATCTCGGCGAGGCGCTCCTCGAGCTCCGCGACCCTCTTCTCCGCCCTCGCGAACGCGTCCGCGGTCGGCGCCTCGGGAGAGGCATCTCCCGGCGAGGCGCCTGCCTCCTCTCGCTTCGGCTCCGTCGCGCGCGCCCGGCTGGATTCGTCCTCCAGGACCCGTACGGCTTCCTGGGATCGCAGGACCCCCTCGGTCGCCTCGTGGACGCGGGCGCGGAGGGGACCCAGGGCGGCCTTCGCAGTCTCTTCCGGCCGCAGCGCAGGGACCTTGCCGGCCGGGCTGCCTTGCCCGCGCGCGACCCCTCCGGCGGTCGCGCACAGGAAGAGCAGGAGCGCGACCCGCGTGTTCTGGGACGCGAGCCCGAAGGTTCCGATATGACGATGTTTCTTCAGCAGAGACATGCGGCGAGTCGCGGTGGCGGAAGCAGGCGTGCGCAGAATGTGCGCCCCAGGGACCCCACGTATCCGGGACATGGATGATCCGCAAGAACCGCACCAGAGGAGAGGACGAGCCACGGGGTAACCGACCGCCGACGTCTGCCGATGCGAGCCCTTTCCGCTGTGCCGCGTGGACTATGCTCGCGCGACCGAGGCACGCCTCCCGGCGCGCCGCCAGCGAGAAGGGCACGACCATGGAGGATGGCGCAACGGGGAGCGCAGGAGCGGGAACAGGCGTACGCGCGAGCACGCCGGCCAGCGCTCCAGCGTCGCCGGGCGCTCACGGCGCGGCCGTGACGTGGGGGGTCGCCCTCGCCCTCGCGATCGCCGTCGCCGGCGTGTACGGGAACGCGAGCAACCTGGGCTTCGTGAACCTGGACGACCCGCAGTACGTCTACCAGAACCCCCAGGTCCGCGGGGGGCTGACCCTTGATGGGATCGCCTGGGCGTTCACGACCGCGCACGCGTCCAACTGGCACCCCTTGACCTGGGTGTCGCACATGGTCGACGTCCAGGTCTTCGGGATCGAACCGGGGCCCCCGCACGTCGTGAACGTGCTCCTCCACTTCGTCGCCTCCCTGCTCCTGTTCCTGTTCCTGCGGAGTGGGACCGGTCGGCCCTGGCCGAGCGCGACGGTCGCGCTCCTCTTCGCCGTGCACCCGCTCCACGTCGAGTCCGTGGCGTGGATCTCCGAGCGCAAGGACCTCCTGAGCGCGGTCTTCTGGATGGCGGCCTGCCTCGCCTACGTACACTACGCCCGGGCCCCGTCGGTGACCCGCTACGTCGGAGTGGCTCTCGCCCTGGCGGCGAGCCTGCTCGCGAAGCCCATGGCGGTCACGCTGCCGTTCGTATTCCTGCTCCTCGACTACTGGCCACTCGGACGCATGCCGGTCAGCGAAGGCTCCGGACGCCGGCTCGGGCGCCTCGTCCTCGAGAAGCTTCCGCTCTTCGGCCTGTCGGCCGCCTCGAGCGTTGCGAGCTTCCTCGCGCAATACCGGGGAGGGGCCGTATCGGTGCCGCTCGCCATGGCGGGGCCGCTCGGCCTGCCCACGCGGGTCGGCAACGCCGTGCTCTCCTACGTCGCCTACCTCACAAAGGCGGCCTGGCCAGAGGGGCTCGTGCCTCTATATCCGCATCCGGGGCTCGACGCCGCGGGCTTCCCGGCGTGGAAGGCGACCGGGGCAGCGCTGCTCCTCCTCGGGGTCACCGCGGCGGTGCTCCTCCAGGCCCGGAAGCGTCCCTATCTCCCGGTGGGCTGGTTCTGGTACCTCGGCACCCTCGTGCCGGTCATCGGCCTCGTCCAGATCGGCCTGCAGGGAATGGCCGACCGCTACACATACATCCCCCTCGTCGGGATCTTCGTCGCGCTGACGTGGTGGGTCGCGGACCTGGCGGGTCGGGACGCGCGGTGGCGGGCGGCCGCCGCGCTGGCCGGCGTCCTGGCCGCCGCGGGCCTGGGGCTCGTGGCGAGGAGACAGGTGAGCTACTGGAAGGACAGCTTCACCCTGTTCGGGCACGCCGTTTCGGTGAACCCCGAGAATTGGCTCGCCTGGCGCAACCTCGGCGGTGCGTACCAGGAGGCCGACCGGCACGACGAGGCGATCCGGTGCCTGGAGGAATCCCTGCGGCGCATGCCGTACACGGACGAGACGTGGAATGCGCTCGCGGTGAGCTACAGCCGCGTGGGCCGGCACGCGGAGGCCGCGGGCGCCTTCCGCCGGGCGGTGGACTACGGGCCGGAGAACGCCGTCGTCTGGTACAACTTCGGAATCGAGTGCGCCAGCCAGGGCCGGTGGGACGAGGCGATGGCCATCGAGCAGCGACTCCGGACGCTCGACCCGGCCCTCGCCGCCAGGCTCTCGAGCGCCCTGGGTCGCGATCCTCGCTGAGGAGTGGCCGGGCCCTGCCCGGCCGCGTGATATACAGCACGGGCCCTCCCCTATGACACGCAAGACCCTCCGCTACTACGGCATCGCCTTCTTCTCGGGCTCGGCCGTGCTCATCATCGAGACCATGGGCGTGAGGATCCTCGCGCCGTACCTGGGCGCCGCCTACGTGGTCTGGGTGAACATCGTCGGCGTCATCCTCGCGTCCCTCGCCGTGGGCTACTGGGTCGGGGGACGAGCGGCCGATCGCACGAAGAAGCTCCTGTCCCCGATGTTCTTCCTGGCCGCGGTGGCAGTGAGCCTCATCCCGCTGGAGCGGCGGGCACTGCCGGCCCTCGGAGAGAGCTTCGGCATCCGCTACGGCTCCCTGCTCGCGTCGCTCCTGCTGTTCGCGCCGGCGAGCACGCTTTTGGGAATGGCCACGCCCTACCTGGTCAAGCTCGCCACGGACGACCCGGAGCGCGTCGGGGAGTCTTCCGGCTCGGTGTTCGCGGCGTCGACCATCGGAAGCATCGTCGCGACGTTCGCCACCGGCTTCTTCCTCATCCCACGCTTCTCGACGACCCAGATCATCTGGGGCGTCGTCGCCATGCTTCTCGCTCTCGCGCTCGCGGCCCTTCCGAGGCTCACCGTCGGGAAGGCGTCGCTGGCCCTCCTGCCGATCGCCGGCCTGGCGGCGGGCCAGTGGGCCTCGGCTGGAGGGGGGACCATCATCTACGAGAAGGACAGCCAGTACTACAACATCCGCATCTTGCGGCGCGCGGTGTTCGGCATGCCGGCGCACCTGATGCTCCTCGACGGGTCGGCTCAGGGCGCGAAGCTCTTCAGCGGGAGCCCGAACGGCGACTCCCTGGAGGGGCAGCCCGGCTACCTGCTCTTCCCGTACGTTCGCCTCTCCGCGCAGCTGATCGACGCCCTCAAGCCCGCCCCGGACCGCCTGCTCGCCATCGGCGGAGGGGCCTACTCCATCCCGGAGTACGTCAAGGTCCGCTACCCGGCCTCCGAGGTGACGGTGGCGGAGATCGACCCCGCCGTCACCGACGCCGCGCGGCGCTTCTTCATGGGACGCGCCGCTTCCCAGATCCGGACCCTCCAGGCCGATGGGCGCGTGGTCCTGAACCAGGCGGCCGGGGCCAAGTACGACCTCGTCTACACGGACGCGTACAACGGCGCCTACTCGGTGCCCTGGCACCTCGCGAGCCGCGAGGCGCTCACCGAGATGCGGGACGCCATGCGCGACGACGGCGTTCTCATCGTCAACATCGCCTCCGGCCTCGACGGCGAGACGAGCGCCTTCTTCCGGTCCTTCTGGAAGACGAGCGAGGGCCTGTTTCCCCAGATGGCCATCCTCGCGACGAAGAAGGACGACCCTTCGGCCACCCAGAACGTGATCGTCGTCGCGACCAGGTCCTTTCGCCCGGACTTCGAGGAGAGGCTCGGGGCCTTCGAGCGCTACCGGTACCGCCAGCCGGTCGCGGTCGCCGACGTGCCGGTCCTCACCGACGTGTACGCGCCCACGGATTCGCTCATCGAGCCGCTCGTGCTCGCGTACTACCGCTACCTCCGAGAGTACATGGAGTGACGGGAGGCTCGGTCGCGGGCGTCGGCCGCGAGGCGATGCGCATCGCCGCGCGCTCAGCGAGGCTGCTTCGCGATGAAGTCCCGAAGGACCGCGCCGAGGGGGTGTTCGCCGAGGGCGTCGGCCTCGAGCAGGGCCAGGTCGACCCGCCCCGTGGCCGCGTAGGCCACTCCCAGGTTCAGGCGGGCCTCCGGGGTCCGGGGACCATCCGCGAGCAGCGCCACCGTTTCGGAGTAGCGCCCCATCCGGTTCAGGGCGGAGCCGAGCGTCGCCCGGGCGCCGACGTGGCCCGGCTTTAGCCGCAGCGCCCTCGCGAGGAACTCGGCGGCGAGGGCGTAGCGACCCCGCCCGTCGAGCAGGAACGCCCTCCCGAGGTCGAATGCGGCCTCGTAGTGGCCGGGCGACAGCGCGACCGCGGTGAGGAGGTGCGCCTCGCCCTGATCGTAGTCGCCCGCGTTCGCGAGGCCCTTTCCCAGGCCGTACTCGATATAGGCGTCCGGCCTGTCGGCGACGGCCTCGGCGCGCGTGAAGAGGGTGACGGTGTCGCGCCAGAACCCGACCTGGCGGAGTGTGAGGGGGACGAGGAGGAGCAGGGTGGCGGCGGCGAGCGCGGGGGCGGCGAGGCGGTGGCGG
>DATKJV010000057.1:0-15179 GCA_035543235.1 Anaeromyxobacteraceae bacterium
AGCCAGTCGAGCGGCGACGGCGGCAGCAGGTAGCTCTGGCGGGGCGAGTACGGCCGAAAGGTCTTCATCGCCCCGGCAAAAGATCATGCCGAGGCCCCAAAGTAAATGGGGCCAGACCTTTACGCCGACACGCTCCTAGCGCCGGGACGGCGGGCCCCGGTGGAAAGGCCCCCCCGGCGCGTGCCACAATGCCCGCGGTGCCTCCCGCCAGGCCAAAGACGACGGCCCGGAGGGGCCGCGCCCGCGGGAGCCGCCCGGCGCGCCGGTCGCGGCCAGGAAGGCGCGGCGGCGCTCCGCCGCACGGGCTCGCGGCGGCCCTCGCGGACGTCCCGCAGGCCTTCGCCTGGCTCGGCGAGGGGGGGATCGCCTGGGCGAACCACGCCTTCGCTCGGCTCGCGGGCGCCGCCGGCCCGGACGCGGCCTCCGGCGCGCTCGAGGCCGCCTTTCCGGGGGTTCTCGGCTACCTGGCGCGCACCGCCGCCGGGCTGCTCCCCGGGGGCGAGGCCACGCTCCGGCTCGACGGGGCGCGGCCGGCGATCGAGGTCGCGCTGTCGCGCCCGGCGGGCCGCGTCGACGGGGTCCTCGTCCTCGCGCGCGGCGTCGACGGCCAGGCCGAGGCGAACGAGCGCGCCGCCCGCGCCCGCGCCGAGCGGGTCGCGGAGCGGCTCGCGCGGCTCCAGGAGGTGACCGCCGCCCTCTCCGCGGCCGCGACCGAGCGCGAGGTCGCGGACGCCACCTTCCAGCTGGGGCTCGGCGTGGTGCACGCCAGCGGGGGGAGCATCTCGTTCCCGGCGGAGGACGGGAGGCTGCACGTCGCCCACGCCTTCGGATCCCTCGCTCGGCGGGGCGGTTCGCCCCTGCCGCCCCCGGAGCCGATCCGGGCCTCGCTCGACGACGCCTACGGGCGCGCGGAGCCGGTGTGGATCCCTTCCGCGGAGGCCTTCGCCCGGCTCTACCCGGGCTCCGTCCCCGAGGGGCGCCTCGTCACGGACACCGCCTGGGCCGCGGTGCCGCTCCGGGTCCCGGGACGGGCGCTCGGGGTCCTGGGGATCGGCTTCGCCGGGCAACGGGCGTTCGACGAGGAGGAGCGCGGGTTCCTCGTCGCCGTGGCCCAGCAGTGCGCGCAGGCCCTCGAGCGCGCGCGCCTCTACGAGTCGCAGCAGGCGCTCGCCGCGCGGGCGGCGCGGGCCGCCGACGAGCGGCACGAACTCGTGCGGGAGCTCCGCCGCACCCTGCGCGAGCGCGACGAGTCGATGGCGCTCCTCGACGCGCTCTTCGAGAACCTCCCGCTCGGGCTCGCCCTCCTCGATCTCGACATGCGCTACGTCCGGGTGAACGCGCACATGGCGAGGCTGAACGGGGCACCCCCGGACGCGCACGTCGGGCGCCAGATCTGGGACGTCCTGCCCCGCATGGTCCGCGACGAGCTCGTCGAGGACTTCCGGACCGTGCTCCGGACGCGCAAGCCTTCCCCCGACCGGTCCATCAGCGCGCAGCTGCGCAGCCCCGGCGAGCCGGTGCTCAGCTACGTCGTCGGCTGGTACCCGGTCCTCTCGCACGACCGGCTCGTCGCGGTCGGCGTGCTCGTCCGGGAGGTGACGGAGCAGCGGCGCGCCGAGCAGCTCCAGCGCCACCTGCTCGGCGTCGTCGGCCACGACCTCCGCAGCCCCCTCATGGCCATCACCGCGTCCGCGGAGCTCATGCAGACCGCCCCGCTCGGCGAGCGGGAGCGGCGATCGCTCGGGAGGATCCTGCGGGCGGCGCAGCGCATCGACGGCATCATCCGGGCTCTCGTCGACTACACGCTCGTCCAGGTGGGCTCGGGCATTCCCCTCCAGCGGCGCCGCGCCGACCTCGGCGCCATCGTCCGGACCGTCGCCGAGGAGGCGGAGACGGTCCACGCCGGGCGCAGGGTGCGCGTCTCCCACGACGAACCCGTCCAGGGGGAGTGGGACCCGGACCGGGTGGGGCAGGCGCTCGCGAACCTCGTCGGCAATGCCATCGACTACAGTCTCCCGGAGTCGGCGGTCGAGGTGCGGTGCCGCGGGGAGGCCTCGGAGGGGATCGTCGAGGTGTCGAACGAGGGTCCCCCGATCGCGGAGGACCTCGTCCCCCACCTCTTCGAGCCGTTCCGGCGCGGGGCGGACGCGCACACCCAGCGGCGGAAGGGGCTCGGGCTCGGCCTCTACATCGCGCGCCAGATCGTCGCCGCGCACGGCGGGACGATCGAGGTCGACACCGGAGCCGGCCGGCCGACGACCTTCCGGGTCCGGCTGCCGCGCGCCGGCCAGTTGCCGGCCGCGCCGGGCGACATCATCCGCCCGTGAAGGAGCGCAGCCCCCACATCGCCGAGAGGCCGAGGACGAGGGCGGCGGAGATGCGGAACCGGCTCCCGCCCTGCCGGTGAAGCTCGGGGAGGATGTCGGAGAGAGCGAGGTGGAGGAAGGAGCCCGCGGCGGCGGCGAGCGCCACGGCGGTGAACCGTTGCGCGTGCACGAGGCGGTCGAGCAACACGAAGAGGGCGGCGCCGCAGGGCACCATGAGCGCGAAGCTCGCGTTCATGAGCAGCGCCTGGCGGCGGCCGTAGCCCTCGGCGCGCAGGATGGCGGAGAGCGAGACGCTCGCCGGGACCTGGTGGGCGAGGATGGCGAGGAAGACGAGCGCGCCGAGTGCCGGCTGGCTCTGGGCGGCGCCGAGCGCGAACCCGTCGACGAGCGTGTGGAGCGAGAGCCCGACGAAGGCGGCGAGGCCGAGCGTGTGCACCTCGCAGCCGGTGGCCTCGTGGGCGTGGTCGTGCGCGGGGTGGTCGCTGACGTGCCGCGCCGGGGGCGGCGGATGGGCGACGAGCCGCTCGGAGGGCCCCGGCTCGGCGCAGATGTGGACGAGCACGAAGCGCTCGAGGAGGAAGAGGAAGAGGAATCCCGCGAGCGCCCAGGGGATCACCTCCGGCCCGCCCTCCTTCACGGCCTCGGGCAGCATGAAGAAGAAGGAGGCCCCGAGCATCACGCCCGCCGAGAACGAGAGCAGCGAGTCGGAGCGCTCGCGCGCTCCGAACAGCGGCACGGCGCCGCCGGCGAGCGATCCCGCGAGGATGGCGCCGGAGTAGCCGGCGAGCGACAGGGTCTCGGTCACGGGCGAGGGGCCCCTCCGTTTCCCTCCGGTGCGGGGGAGACGGGGTCATAGCAGACCCCGCGGCGTCGCGCAGGGGGGCTCACTCCGCGAGCGCCTCGCGCGCGGCGAGCGACGGGTCGTACTCGAAGGACGACGCGCTCGGGAAGTGGCCGTCGACGAGCGCGGCCACGTCCGCCGCCGTCTCGGCCGCCCCGGCCTCGCGCCGGAAGGCGCCGCCGCCGCGGAGCCCGCGGCTGTACCACAGCAGGTGCTTGCGCAGCTCGCGGACCGCGCTGCGCTCCGAGAGCCCGGGGTCCTCGCCGGGGCGCATCCGGGCGCGGTGCTCCACCTGGAGGCGCACGTGGCGCAGGAGCGTCTCCGCCCACTCGTCGCGGGTCGGGGGGCCTGGCGGGTGCTCCCCGCGCTCCGTCGCTACGAGGTCGCGGAAGATCCAGGGGTTGCCGCAGGCGCCGCGGGCGACGAGCACCGCGTCGCAGCCGGTCTCGCGCCGCATCCGCAGCGCGTCCGCGGCGGAGAAGACGTCGCCCGAGCCGAGGACGGGGATGGCGACCGCCTCCTTCACGGCGCGGATGAGCGACCAGTCGGCCTTGCCCGCGTACCCCTGCGCGCGCGTGCGCCCGTGGAGGGCGACGGCCGCCGCCCCGCCCTCCTCGGCGGCGCGCGCCACCGCGACGCAGTTCACGCTCGCGTCGTCCCACCCCGCCCGGATCTTCACGGTCACCGGCACCGGGACCGAGCGCGCCACGCGCGCGACGGCCTCGCGGACGGCGGCAGGGTCCCGCGCGAGCGCGGCGCCGGCGCCGGATCCGCAGACCTTCCGGACCGGGCAGGCCATGTTGATGTCGACGATGCCCGCGCCCTCCGCGACCGCGGCGGCGGCGCCGCGTGCGAGCACCTCGGGGTCGGAGGCGAAGATCTGGACCGCGAAGGGGTCCTCGCCCGGCTCGCGATCCAGGTAGCTCCTCGTCTGCGCGCTTCCCGCGACGAGGCCGTGGGCGCTCACCATCTCGGTGTAGGCGAACGCCGCCCCCATGCCGCGGCAGATGGCCCGGAAGGGGCGGTCCGAGACGCCCGCGAGCGGGGCGAGGAAGAAGCGGCCGGAGAAGGTATGGGGGCCGATGCGCATGGATTCAGCGGATTCCGCGGCGGAAGGTCATTAGCACGTTCCGTCCGCGATGCCACAGGCGACATGGGTCATTCTGAACCCACCATGTTCCATGGAATTTCCCTGGGTGGGTCAGTCGAGGGTAAAGTCAGTGACCTGGAGGAGACGCCTCTCCTCCTCGTTCACACTCCGAAGGGGTCGATGACCAGGACACGTCTCCTGATCGCGGTGGGACTCGTCGTGCTCGCGACAGGCGTTCGCGCGGCGAACGAGGCAGCCCCCGAGGCGGCGGAGCCGCCCTTCCTCGGCGGAGGGCTCGCTCCCGCGGAGGTCCCGGCTGCCGACCCGGTGCCGGCCTTGGCGCGCGAGAACTCGCTCCCGCCGTCGCCGGGCGTCTCGCCCGCGGCGACCGCGGCGGCGGACGCCGGCGACGACCCGGCGGTGCAGGAGGAGGCCGAGGCCGAGTCGGCGGAGATGGACGAGGTCCGCGCCGCCGAGGAGAAGGCGGCGATCGTCCCGGCGCCGGCGACGGAGGCGAAGCCCCCCGGCGCGCAGCCACCGCGGATCGCGCTGCTCCCCGAGATCGACCACGACCTCGAGAAGCTAGAGGCCGAGTACGACATCCCCATCGACGTGAACGAGGCGGTGCGCGCCTACATCCGCTTCTTCCAGACCGAGCCCGCCCGCAAGCACTTCGTGAAGTGGCTCGGCCGGCTCTCCCGCTACGACGAGCACTACCGCACCATCCTGAAGGCGGGCGGCCTCCCCGAGGACACGCTCTTCCTCGCCATGATCGAGAGCGGGTTCGCGAACCTCGCCTACTCCCGGGCGCGCGCCGTGGGCCCCTGGCAGTTCATCGCCGGCACCGCCAAGCGCATGGGGCTCAAGCAGGACTTCTGGGTCGACGAGCGGCGCGACCCGGAGAAGGCTGCGATCGCCGCGGCCGCCTACCTGAAGGAGCTCTACGACCAGTTCGGCGACTGGCGGCTCGCCTGGGCCGGCTACAACGCGGGCGCGGGCAAGATCGACCGGGCGCAGAAGAAGGGGCAGCAGGACTTCTGGGCGATGGCGCGGGGCCGCGTGCTCAAGCGCGAGACGAAGGGCTACGTGCCGAAGCTCATGGCCGCGGCCATCATCTCGAAGCACCAGGAGGCCTTCGGGTTCAGGAAGGAGGAGGTCGAGCCGGAGGCCTGGCCCGACTACGAGGTGGTGCTCGTGCCCGAGGCCGCCGACCTCTCGGCGCTCGCGGGCGCGGCCGGCGCCACCGTCGAGCAGCTCCGGGACCTCAACCCGGAGCTGCGCCGCAGCTGCACCCCGCCCCGCGACTACGAGCTCAAGGTGCCGCGCGGGTCCGCGGAGGCCTTCGCCAAGAACTGGCCCGCGGCCGCCGGCTCGGCGCGCCTCTCCTTCGCCCACCACGTGGTGGCGAAGGGCGACAGCCTCGGCGCCATCGCCTCCGCCTACGGCGTCCCGGTCTCGACGGTCGTGAACATGAACGGGCTCAAGGTCGGCCGCCGCGTCCGGCCCGGTACCGAGCTCGTCATCCCGCTCTCGGCCCAGTCGCGCAAGAGCGGCCAGGCCCCCGCCTCCCAGGCCGTCGCCCGTGCCCGGATCGAGGAGATCCAGAAGTCGAAGCCGGAGCTCGTGGAGCACGAGCCCCCGCCGCGGGAGGCGCCCGCCGCCCGCGTCGAGCAGGTCGACGGCCGCACCCGCGCGACCGTGCTCGTCCAGGCCGGCGACTCGCTGTGGGCGATCGCCCAGAAGTTCGGGGTGGGGCTCGACGAGCTCTGTCGCTGGAACGGCATCCGCAACCCGCGCCGGCACAAGCTCCAGATCGGGTCGGCGATCGTCGTCTTTCCGCGCGGCATGCCCCCCGCCGCCTCCGCGGCGCTCGGCCCCGGCTAGGGTCGCGCATCCGGGTCCTCGTCGGCCTGGGCGCGGGGGGCGCGCACGCGGCTCCCGCAAGCACGTGGAATGGGTGCCCGGGAGGCCGGCTCTCCGCCCGGGCCAACCGGGGCTAGCCGAGCGCCGTTCGCAGGCTCACGCGGAGATGGCTCCGGACGAGGACGAGCAGGCTCTCGAACTCCGAATCCGAGACGCCGGTTTCCCGACGCAGCCGCTCCCCCGGGGCCAGGCTGGCGAGGGCATCGCGGAAGGCCTCCTCGTAGGCTCCCTGGTAGCGGGGCCCTCCCCGGCCGACCTGGACCGCCAGAAGCTCGCGTGCCGGGTGGCGGCGGGCGCCCCGCGGTGAACGCGCGCGCCCGCCTCGATGCGGCGCGCCCTCGGGGGAGCGGGACGACGTTCCGCAAGTGGGGTTTTTGAGTCGACCTGCGGGACGGGATCGTGTATCAAGGTCGGCCCGACGCCACCGGCGGGTCCCCGGCCCGGTTTGAATGCCAGCCAGGGCCCGTTCGTCCCGGTGGTGGAGAGCAGCGAAAACCCCCTCCCGAAAGGAATCAAAGACATGACGCGAATCTTCGCCGCCCTGTTCCTCGTCGCCTTCGCCGCCACCGCCTCCGCCGACGCCGCCGCCACCTACGCCGCCAAGTGCAAGATGTGCCACGGCGCGAACGGCGAGGGCGGCGCGATGGCCAAGGCCCCGATCGCCGGCACCCCGGCGGACAAGGTCCTCAAGGCCATCAACGACGGCGCGGGCAAGATGAAGCCGGTCAAGATCGACGACGCGGGCGACGTCGCGAAGTACGTGGCCGGCCTGAAGAAGTAGGCCCTCGAGGCGCCTTGCGCGAGGCGGGCTCGGGTGGCGCCAAAACGGCGCCGCCGGCCCGCCTCCGCTATTTTTCGGGCGCCTACGAGACCGCGCGCGCCGGGTCGACGCGGGCCGCGGCGGCTGCGGGGGCGAGCGCCCCGACGAGCGCCGCCCCGACCGAGATCGCGACCCCGAGCAGGTACAGCCAGGCGGGGAAGGAGAAGAACGTCTCGGGGCGGAAGGGGAAGTCCGGGAGGAACCGGAGCGCGGCGCGGTCGGCGGCGAGCGCCGCCAGCCGCGCGAGCGCGACCCCCACCACTCCTCCCGAGAGGCCGAGGAGGCCCGCCTCGGCGAGCACCAGCGAGCGCACGTCGCCGGCGGTCGCCCCCAGCGCCTCGAGGATGGCGATGTCGCGCGTCCGGGCGCGCACGCTCGCGGAGAGCGACTGGGCGATGGCGAGCGCGGCGAGCGCGGTCATGAGGAGCGCGAGCAGCGAGAGCGCGCCGGCCGTGATGGCGATGGCGAGACCCACGCGCTCGGCGATGGCCCGCTCCCCCTCGTCGACCCCGAACCCCATGCTCCGCACCGCCGACACCACCTTCGGGACGTCGTCGGGCCGGCGGACCTCGAGCGTGACGGCGGTGTATCCCGGGTCGACCTTGCCGTACTCGGCATGAAGTCGGCGGACGGTCGCGAGCGGGACCGCGATCGAGTAGAGGGGCACCCGCTCGGAGAGGCCGACGAGCAGGAGCCGCGCGTCGTAGACCCGGTCCTCGGTCTTCAGCGGGATGATGGAGAACCCCACCCGCACGGGGAACTCGAGCCCCACGAGGTCGAGGCCGGGCGGGAGGCGCCGGAGGTTCCAGGCGGGCGCGATGGTCTTGTTGTAGACCTCGAGCAGCCGCCGGGAGGCGAGCACGGGGACGGCGCCGCCCGGCGGCGGGTCCTCGAAGCGCATCCCGCGGGCCACGTCGCCCGCGAGCAGCTCCGGGTCGACGCCGACCACCGGGACCTGCACCGTGAATCCCGGCGGCCAGTTCACCTTCACGCCCTCCGGCGCTCGGCTCGCCGCCACCGGCACCCTGAGCGAGAGGCGCCGGTAGGCGCCGAGGACGCCCGGCACGCCCTTCAGGCGCTCCACCGCCGCGTCGTCGAGCTGTCCGCCCCCGAGCGCGCCGCCGAGCGAGACCGCCGCCGGGACGACCTCGACGAGCCGCGCGTCGCCCGCGAACATCCGGCGCGCCGCCTGCCCGACGCCGATGCCGAGCGCCACGAAGAAGACCAGGGCCGCCGCCCCCAGGCAGGCCGCCCCGGCGTTCACCAGCGCGCCGCGCCGGTCCGAGCGGAGGTTCAGGGTGGCGAGGTGGACGAGCGCGCGCGCCCTCACGTGCCCTCCCGCCCGCGGCGCGAGACCCGGCTCACGCGAGCCTCCCGCCCTCGAGGTGGAGGACGCGGCCGGCAGCCGCGCTCACGCGCTCCTCGTGGGTGACGACGAGCACCGTCATCCCGCGGGTCACGAGCCCCGCGAAGAGCGCGATGACGCTGTCCCCGCTCTTCGCGTCGAGGTTGCCGGTCGGCTCGTCGGCGAGGAGCAGCGCCGGGCGGGAGAGGAGCGCCCGGGCGATCGCCACCCGCTGCCGCTCGCCCCCGGAGAGCCGGGCCGGGAGCCGCCCGGCCTTGTCGCGGAGCCCGACCTCCTCGAGGGCGTCGAGCGCCCGCGCCCGGAGCGCCGGGAGCGAGGGCGCGGGCCTGCCCTTCGGCACGAAGAGCCCGGGGAGCATCACGTTCTCCACCGCCGGCAGCGCCGGCAGCAGGTTGAAGGACTGGAACACGAAGCCGACGGCCTCGTTCCGGAAGGCGGCGCGCGCCCGGGCGTCGAGGGCACCGAGGCGTCGCCCGGCCACCTCCGCCTCCCCGTCGTAGTCCGCGTCGAGACCGCCCACGATGTAGAGGAGCGTCGACTTCCCCGACCCGGACGCGCCCACGACCGCGACGAACTCCCCGGCGCGGACCTCGAGGTCGAGCCCGTCGAGGACCACGTGGTCGCGGTCCACGTCGCGGAAGCGCTTCGACACTTTGCGGAGCGAGATCACGGTTTCGAGGGCGGCGCCTCGCGCCCTGCCACCTCGAGGTCGAGGAGCGCTGCGCCCGGCGCGAGGTCGAGCCGGAGCGAGACGGCGGAGAGCGCGGCGGCCGGGTCCAGGTAGCGGGAGACGAGCGAGTGCATGACGACCGCGCTCGGCCCGGTGCCGTAGGCCTCCTGCGGCAGGGCCTCGATGGCGCGGGAGAGGTGCGCGACGTCGAGAACGGCCCCCCCCATCCCCGTCGAGAGCGCCTGGCGGGCGGCCTCGCCCGCCGCCCGGTAGCCCGAGCCGGGCGCGCGCGCCGCGAGCGCGGGGAGCTTCTCGGCGGGGCCCGCGACGAGGAGCCGGCCGCCCGCGAGCTCGAGGCCGAGACGCGCCTTGCCGAAGGCCACCGTGTACCCCGACGGTCCCCGCGGGGCGACGTCGACGCCGAGGCGCTTGCCGGCCTTGCGGAGCCGGTCGACGAACGAGGTCACCGCGGCCGGGTCCCGGACCGGGAGGACGGCCTCGAGCTCGACCAGGCGGAACGGGTCGACGCGGCGGGCGTCGAGGAATCCCGAGGAGAAGTCGGCGAGGGTGAAGCTGGGTGCGACCGCCAGGGCGACGGCGGGCCCGGGGGCGATCGCCGGGAGGAGCTCCCGCTCCGGGTCGATGTGGACCGCCGCGAGCGAGCGGGCCACGCCCGGCGGGAGCAGCGGCCACGCCCGCCGGAAGGCGCCCGCCGGGTCCCCCGCCCAGCGCCCGACGAGCACCGCCTCGGGCGTGAGCCGCCCGGTCTCGTCCGGCGCCGGCGGCGCGCCGGAAGCGGCGATCCCCTTCCAGAAGGCCTCCCGGTCGGGAGAGAGCAGGAGCGCGAGCCGCAGCCCCAGCGAGGTCGCCGAGGCGCGGACGCCGAGTGCCGCCCCGTCGCGGAGCAGCGCGAAGCCGGCGGACGACGGCGAGCCGGGCGGCGCGAACGCGGTCGCGAGGTAGCCGTCTCCGACCGCGGCGCGGGCGCGCGGCCATAGCGGGCTCTTCGCGAGCGAGCTCTCCTCGGGGAGCGTTGCCGCGGCGAGGACGACGTCCGGCGCCTGGGAGCCGGCCGCGAGGAGCGCGTGCGGCCCCACCGCCGCGTAGGCGAGCGCCGCGCCGGCGGCGGCGTCGCGGCGGAAGACCACGATCTCGATCCCCCTCGCCTTGCGGGCGATCCGCTCGGCGGCTCCCATCCGGTCGCGGGCGAGCCGGGCCGCGGTCGCGTCGAAGCGCGCGAGGTCGAGGATGGGGAGGACGAGCAGCGGGGTGCGGCCGCCCCCGAGCGCGGCCGCCGCGCTCCCGCCCGGGTCGACGCCCGCCTGCTCGAGGCCCCGGGGGTCGAGCGGGTCGAAGCCGAGCTGGGAGCGCACCGCGGCGTAGGCGTCGGCGAGCTGTGCCGCTGGCGGAGCCGGCGCGACCGTGCGATAGAGCGCTCCGACCTGCCGGGCCGCGGACCCGAGAGCCGGCACGGACACGGACACGGCCGCGTCGGCGGGGAGGTAGCGCTCGGGCGGGGGATAGGGTCGCTTCCGCTCGCAGCCAGCCGCGGCGGCGAGGGCGGCGAGGAGGAGCAGGGCACGGCGCATGGACGCTCATTATCTCCGAAACGCTTTGCGGAGCCTCGGCGGATGATCTTCTCGGAAGGGGACGATTCACCCCTGGCGCTGGACCTCCGACCCGACTGGGGCGCGGCGTTCGGGGCGGCGGCGGGCCGGCTGGAGCTCGAGATCGGCTGCGGCCACGGGGGCTTCGCGCTCGGCTTCGGGAGCCGCCACCCGGAGCGCGCGCTCGTCGGCATCGAGCAGAGGCGGAAGTTCGCGGCCGAGGTGGCCGAGAGGGCGCGCCGGCGCGGCTTCGGAAACGTCCTCATCCTGCAGGGCGACGCCCGGCTTCTCGCCCCGCGCCTCTTCGCCCCCGGGTCGCTCGCGGCGATCCACGTGCACTTCCCCGACCCCTGGTGGAAGCGGCGGCATGCCCGCCGCCGGCTCGTCGACGACGGCATGTCGGAGATGCTCCTGCGCCTGCTCCGCCAGGGCGGCGAGCTCGACTTCCGGACCGACGTCGAGGCCTACGCGGTCGGGGCGCTCCGCCGCCTCGAGGAGGTGGGCTTCGAGAACGCGGCGGGGCCGGGCCGCTTCGCCGAGCCCCTCCCGGAGGAGATCCCCTCCACCCGCGAGAAGCGCTACCTCGCGACCGGGCAGCAGGTGTTCCGGCTGCGCCTGCGCCGCCGCGGCGCGGCGCCTCCCGCCGCGGTATCCTCCGCCTCGTGAAGCCGGGAATCCTCCACGCGGGCCTCGCGGCCCTCCTCCTCGCGGCGGGGTGCACCCGCGACCTGGGCCCCGAGGGGGCCTACCGGTCGCTCGCGCGCGCGGTCTCGGACCGCGACGCCGACGGCGCGTGGGCGCTGCTCTCCGCGGGGACGCAGCGGTGGCTCGAGGAGCGGGCCGCCCGCGCCGCCGCGGCCGCCCCCGGGGTGGTCGCCCCGAGCGCTCGCGCGCTGCTCCTCGGCGACGCCGCAGCCGGCGTCGTCCCGCCGGCGGCGATCTCGGTCGCCTCCCGGTCGCTCGACCGCGCGGTGCTCTCGGTCGCGCCCGCGGGCGGGGGGGCCTCCCGCGACGTCGTCGCCGTCCGCGAGGGCGGGCGCTGGCGGATCGACCTGTCGCCTCCCGCGCCGTGAGGCGCGTCCCCCGGGCGCCGGGATGGACCGCCCGGTTTCGCGGTGTTATCTAACGGTCCCCCCGCGCACCGAGGGAAGAGGCCGCATGAAGAGATTGTCCGCCGCCGAGATCCGAGAGGCCTTCCTCCGATTCTTCGAGGAGCGGGGCCACCGCCGCGTGAAGAGCTCCTCGCTCGTCCCGGCGAACGACCCGACGCTCCTGTTCACGAACGCGGGGATGGTGCAGTTCAAGGACGTCTTCACCGGCCGCGAGAAGCGCGACTACCGGCGGGCGACGAGCGCCCAGAAGTGCGTGCGCGCCGGCGGCAAGCACAACGACCTCGAGAACGTCGGGTTCACCGCCCGCCACCACACCTTCTTCGAGATGCTCGGCAACTTCTCCTTCGGCGACTACTTCAAGAAGGACGCCGTGGCGTGGGCCTGGGAGTTCGTGACGAGCCCGGACTGGCTCGCGATCCCGAAGGAGAGGCTCGCCGCCACCGTGTTCGCCGGCGAGGGCGCGCTCCCCGTCGACGACGAGGCGCTCGCGCTCTGGCGGGCGGCGGGCGTGCCGGCCGACCGGATCCACAAGCTCGGCGCGAAGGACAACTTCTGGGCCATGGGCGACACCGGCCCCTGCGGGCCGTGCTCGGAGATCCACTTCTTCCAGGGGAACGACATCCCCTGCGCGGAGGAGAGGGCGGGACGCCCCTGCCAGGGGGTCGCCTGCGACTGCGACCGCTGGCTCGAGATCTGGAACCTCGTGTTCATGCAGTTCGAGCGCGACGGCGCCGGGCAGCTCCTGCCCTTGCCGAAGCCCTCCATCGACACCGGCGCCGGCCTCGAGCGCATCGCGGCCGTGGTGCAGGGCCACCGCTCGAACTACGACACCGACGTCTTCCAGAGCATCATCCGCGCCGTCGAGGCCGCGAGCGGGAAGCGCTACGGCCACGGTGCCTCGGACGACGACGTGTCGATGCGGGTCATCGCCGACCACGCGCGGGCGACCACCTTCCTCGTCGGCGACGGCGTCCTCCCCTCGAACGAGGGGCGCGGCTACGTGCTCCGGCGCATCATGCGGCGCGCCATCCGCCACGGGAAGCGGCTGGGCCTCGAGAAGATCTTCCTCGCCCGCATCGCCGGGGCGGTCATCGCCGAGATGAAGGGGGCCTACCCGGAGATCGAGGAGAACCGCTCCTTCATCGTCAAGGTCGCCGAGCAGGAGGAGGAGGCGTTCCGGCGCACCCTCGACAAGGGGCTCGCGATCCTGGCGGAGGAGATCCGACACCTGACCGCGCGCGGGGAGACGACCATCCCCGGCAAGGTCGCCTTCCAGCTCTACGACACCTTCGGCTTCCCCATGGACCTCACCCGCGTCATCGCCGCCGAGAACGCCGTGGGCGTCGACGAGAAGGGGTTCGAGGACGCCATGGCGGAGCAGCGCGCCCGCTCCGAGTGGAAG
Source organism: Anaeromyxobacteraceae bacterium (assembly GCA_035543235.1). Lineage (GTDB taxonomy): Bacteria > Myxococcota > Myxococcia > Myxococcales > Anaeromyxobacteraceae > DATJZG01. The sequence continues at coordinate 13,159 of DATKJV010000057.1, forward strand.
GGCTCCGGCGAGGAGGCCGTGCGGGACATCCACCTCCGGGTCGCGAGCGAGGTCGGGGAGGTGCGCTTCCTCGGGTACGACACCACGCGGGCGAGGTCGAGGGTGCGGGCGCTCGTCGCGAACGGGCACCGCGCGGAGTCGGCGCGCCGCGGGGACCGGGTCGAGGTGATCGTCCCCGAGACCCCCTTCTACGGCGAGTCGGGCGGCCAGGTGGGCGACGCCGGGGCCATCGCTTCGGCGCGCGGGCGGGTGGCGGTGAAGGACGCGCAGCGCCCGGTCCCGGGCCTCGTCGTGCACCGGGGAGAGGTCGTCGAGGGGGAGATCGCGGTCGGCGACGACGTCGAGCTCCGCGTGGACGAGGAGCGGCGCGACCTCATCCGGGCGAACCACTCGGCCACCCACCTCCTCCACCTCGCCCTTCGCGAGCGCCTCGGCGACCACGTGAAGCAGGCCGGCTCGGTCGTCGCGCCCGACTACCTCCGGTTCGACTTCTCGCACTTCCAGCCGCTCACGGAGGAGGAGGTCCGGGACGTCGAGCGCCGCGTGAACGACCTCGTGCGCAGGAACGAGGAGGCGGGGACCGCGGTGCTGGCGCTCGACGAGGCGCGCAAGACGGGCGCCATGATGATCTTCGGGGAGAAGTACGGCGACACCGTGCGCGTCGTCTCCATCGGGCCGTCCCGCGAGCTCTGCGGCGGCACCCACGTCCGCCGGAGCGGCGACATCCAGTTCTTCAAGATCGCGAGCGAGGAGAGCATCGCAGCCGGCGTCCGCCGCATCGTGGCCTACACCGGCCCGCGCGCCGTCGAGGCGGCGCAGCGGACCGAGCAGGAGCTCCGCCACGCCGCGGGCCTGCTCCGGGCCGGCCCCCTCGAGGTCGTGCACAAGGTGGAGGCCATGCAGCGGCGCCTGAAGGAGATGGAGCGCGAGCTCGAGGAGGCGCAGGCGCGCGAGGCGTCGGCGCGCTCCGGCGACCTCGTCGCGCGGGCGCGCGAGGTGAACGGCGTGAAGCTCATCGCCGCCCGCGTGGACGGGGACGGCAAGGCGCTGCGCGAGCTCGCCGACAAGCTCCGCGACCGGCTCGGGCGCGGCGTGGTGGCGCTCGCGAGCGAGCAGGGCGGCAAGGCCGTGCTCCTCGTCGCGGTGACGAAGGACCTCACCGGGCTCGTGAAGGCCGGCGACCTCGTGCGCGAGGCGGCGAAGCTCGTGGGCGGCGCGGGCGGAGGCAAGCCCGACATCGCGCAGGCCGGGGGGCCCGACGCGGCGGGCATCGACCGCGCGCTGGCGCGCGTGGGGGAACTCGTCGCCAGCGCCACCACCTGACGGTGGGGGGTGGGCCCTCGCGCAGGATGTCAAGTCCCCGGACCGATTTCTCCCGGGGACGCGGGCGTTGATCTTTCCGGCGAGGGCCTCCTACGATGCGGCGCAGGAGATCCGGCCTTGCGCCTGGCGCGCAACGGGAGGGTGGGCTCCCCGGTCATCGACCTCGCGCTCGTCCGAGACGAGCGGCGGCTCATCGACTTCCGGCGCCGGAGCCGCGAGGTCCTCGACACGAACAAGCGCGCGCTGGCGCGCCTCTTCCAGAGCGGCCTCATCTACTCGCGCGCGGGCGCGCGCCTGGCGCGGGACCTCCTGCTCGCCCACCAGCACCTGCTCAAGGTCGGGGACCTGCTCGCGCGGCTCGAGGAGATCGAGGGGGCCGAACCCCGCGAGGCGGAGCTCGTCTACGCCGAGGTGCGGGCGCTGCTCGCCCGGACCGCCGAGCTCTCCGCCCGGTCCGAGGCCATCCTCGCCCGCCGCTAAGGGTCAATGCAGGTCACTTAAGGCCAGGTCGCTTGCGGGGGTAGTTGCTCATTTTGATCTTTACGGCCCTTGGATACAGGCGCTCGGTACGGCGAGGCGGCAAGACGCAGGATTCGGCGAGTTCGTTGCGGAAGCGCTGAAGGACCCTGGGCATCTTCCCGGGTGAGATGGCGGCGAGGTAGACGAATTGGAACTTCATGGCCCGCAGGCAGTGCTTG
>DATKJV010000058.1:0-12216 GCA_035543235.1 Anaeromyxobacteraceae bacterium
TCTGCAACATCTCGAAGGCCAGCGCGGGCTGACGCCCCGTCGCGCTGATCGCCCCGACGAGTTGGGCCTGGATGAGGTGGTGATCGGGATTGTCGTGGGTCTCGCCGAGGAGCACGAAGTCCGCTTCCGACATGGCCGCGAGCAGCGCGGTGGATTCCGTGAACCGGTTCTCCCGGACGTTCCAGATTCGTCCCACGAGCACGTGGGTGCGGTACCGACGGCTCACCCAGTCCCGCGACGGCGACAGCGGCTGCTCCCCGTGGCGCGCCGAGGAGGCGGTGCCACAGGCGGAGGTTACCGCCAGCGTCACGGCGGCGAACGCGTGGATGAACCGCGGACGGTTCGGACCGGGGGAGCGCTTCCCACGCCCGGGCGCGACTGGGCGCGTGTCCAAGGCGCCGCTCACGGCGTCAGAGCCTGGTCACCGAGAAGGTGACGTGGAATCCTCCCGACCCGCTGAAGCTCGCACTGTCCAGCTGCGCGCCGGCCGGGCAGCCGGTCGTTGCCCGCGTCGTGAAGTTTCTCTCCTTGAGCCACACGGAGAGCGCGCAGCCGGCCTTGAGTTCCACGATCCAGTCGGCCCCCCGGTCCGTGCGCCATTCGTCGATGCGCGTATCCGAGCGGCAGGGGTCGGGAGGGCGCCAGCCCTGCGCCGACGGCTCCACGCAGAGGGTCGCGTCGGTCTTGCCGCCCATGCTCTTCGACTCGAGATGGATGACGTAGGTCCCGTCGCGCTGGACCCAGTACGCCGTCCCCGCCGCGTCGCATTGCAAGGCGCGTCCGCCGACTCCCGCCGGCAGGGGCATTGGCCCCGGGGAGGCACAGCCCGCCGACAGCACAGCAACCGCCAAGAGCCATCGCGCCTTCATCGACCTCTCCGTTCCGCGTCGGGACCGATAATGGCCCCCCGATCCCGCAGCAACCGCGCCAGGCGCTGCCGAGCCGCCGCGTCGGACGGGTCGGCCCGCAGCGCCTCCTCGTAACCCTGGATCGCGGCGCCGATCATCCCCAGGCGTTCGTAGGCGTACGCGAGAGTATGACGGGCGACTGCCGATCCGGGCGCGAGACCCACCGCCACACCGAGGGGCTCGAGCGCCGCCCCCGGCTGGCCGAGCTCGATGTAGGCCAACCCGAGCCCGTCGTAGGCGGCCTCGAGACGGGGGTCCATGGACAGCGCAGCTCGGAACGCCAGGACCGCCTCCCCGGGTCGGCCGGCCTCGCGGTAGGCGGTGCCAAGCGAGGTCCACGCGAGTGGACTCGGCGAGAGCCGGACGGCGGTCTCGAACTCCTTCACGGCCGGGTCGAACCGCCGTGCCCCGAGGAGCGCCGCGCCGAGATTGTAGTGAGCGATCGGGGCCTCCGGTGACTTCACCACCGCATCCTGCCACAACGTGAGATCGCTCTCCCATACCGTTACGCGGGCGAGGACGCCGGCGGTCCACACCGCCACGAGGAGTGCCCCGCACGCGGCGACGGCCATCCGTGCCGCCGGCGGCCGCAAACGGCTCGCCGCCACGACGAGGAGCCACACGAAGCCCACGGACGGCAGGTAGAGGTATCGCTCGGCGAACGGGTTCTCGCCGACGCCCGGGATGTATAGCGTCGGAAGGAGTGGAACGATCACCATCGCCCAGGCGACGAAAGCGCTCGCGGCGCCCTTCGCGCAGAGGACGAGGCCCGCGATGGCGAAGCCCGCCGCGACCGCGATCGAGACGAGGGCTGCGGTACTGCCCCACGACGTGACGGGCTGGAAAGCGTAGAACGCGCTCAGGTCCAGGGGCAGCGCCAGCTTGCGGAGGTAAGCTGCGAAGAGCGGGAGAGCGTTCAGGACGACGTCTCCGCCCACGATCTCGGGGTGCCGGCGGACGGGAGCAAGGCCGCCGAGCGCATTCCAGCGAAGCAAGAGGTAGAGGAGCGTGACCGACGCGAACCCGAGATACCTTCCCGCACCGCGGAGGATCCCCAGGCGAGCCCGGCGAAAGGCCAGGTCGTACGCGAGGAGCACGAGGGGGAAGACGAGGGCGATCTCCTTGCTCAGCGTGGCGAGAAGGAAGAGCCCCAGCGAAGCGACGTACGGCAGGGACAAGCCGCGGTCCGAGGATGCCGCAGCGTATGACCAGAAGCACGACAAGCAAAAGAGCGCGCAGCAGAGGTCCGGGATGCCCCCGATCCAGGCCACCGCCTCGGCGTGGATGGGATGGCTCGCGAAGAGGAGAGCGGCTGCCGCGGCGAGGGCGAGCCTGCGGCCGTCGCTTCCGCTCCCCTGGGCGAGGAGCGAGGAAGAGGCCCCGAGGACGAGAACGGAGACGACGGCGTTCAGGCCGATGCTCACCGCGTGGAAGCCCGTCGGGGAGAGCCCGAAGAGAACGTAGGTGGCGGTATAGACGACATGCATCACGGGCCGGTAATAGTTGCTTGCCGTGCCCTCGTACGCCCACGACCCCATCGTGAAGGCGCGCAGGAGGCTCCAGGGATCCCGGATCCAAGGATTCTTGAGGACCTGTGGGATGTCGTCGTAGACGAACCCGTTGCGAAGCGTCCCGACGTAGAGGAGGCAGGAGAAGGTGGCAACCGCGAAGGCGGCGGCGATCCAGGTGCGTCGCGGCACGGTTAGGCCTCCGAAAGATCCTTCGACCTTCACCGACGCGATCCTCCCTCCGACGTGATCGGGCGCCAACTCACGCCCGGGTGGCAAGTCCCGGCGCAGCCCGCGGAAAGATGAGGTGTGTACCCCGGCATCACGGTACGGCCTGGGCGAGCCGCTCCACGAGCTTCGGATCGAGCGCGGTGGCCCGAAGTAGCGCCTCCCTCGCCATCTCGACTTGTCCTGACCGCAGCCGGAAGCGACTCGCCGCAAACCAGAGGTAGGCGCTCGACGGATTGGACTCGAGCGCAGCTTCGATGTCGCGGAGCGCTGCCTCAGGACGCACGGCCGCCTCGTGACGCAGGAGCAGGTAGGCGACGTAGTCGGCTCCGAGCCGGTTCTGGTAATGGCGAAGGCACGAGGCCATCTCGTGAGCGAGCGTCAAGGCAACGGCGGGACTCGATTCGTAACGCTCGAGCGCCGCCGGGTCGGAGGCGTACTGCTCGAGCGCGAACAGGGTCGCCGGAGAGAAGTATTGCAGCGCGTTCGCCTCGAGGAACGCGGCGTTCTCGGGAGACCGCCTCACCAGGATGCGCGAGGCGTCGTCGAAGAACACGAGAGCCCAACGATCGGGCGGAAAGATGGAGTCGTACTTCGCGCTCGCGCCCCACCTTCGCTCGAGCACGGCGTACTGGACGTCGTACCGGTCGAGCACACGCGGGTCCTCCGCCGCGGACGGGAGGTCCTTGAACACCACGTGGTGGTTGTAGAGAAAGATGCGTCGGCCCGGGTAGAGGTAATAGGCGAGGTACCCGCCGAAGTGGCCCGGGTTGTACATGTGGCCACGCAGCGGCGAGGCCGCGAGGTATCGCGCCGACCCCTTCGGCAGGAGCAGTCCGTTGACCTCGTACCCGAAGGAGTAAGGGTTGTCGCCGACCAGGAACTTGAGGAAGACCGTGGAGCAGACGAGCAGCGACGCCACGGACACGCCGATCCCCGCCGCGACGCGCCTTGGCACGGCCCTCGACGCAGCGGCGATGTAGGTCGCCGCCGCGGGCACGGCGGCGAGCGTCGCGAAAGGGATGGCGCGGCGATAGCGCACCGCCAGCGCGAAGAAGGCGATGGCCACGAGGGTTCGAGTCCGGTCTCCGTCGCGGCGGAACCGGACGGCAAGCGCCGCGAAGCCTGCGAAAAGGGCCCAGAAAAGTGGGAAGAGCGCCGGAGGAGACCATCCCCACTCCGCGATGCGTGCCACCATGGGGTTCGCCCGCAGGTACTCGACGAAGAAATCGTAGGTTCGCAGCCCGAAGGGATTGACGAGGGAGAGCCCGATCGAGAGGGCCAGGACGAGCGCGAGGTCCACGCGAAGCGGCCGCCGGAGGTCAGGTGGGCTCCCGTTCGCGGCGCCCGGCCGCCGCTTCGCGAGCTCGCCGGCGGCGAAGACCCCCAGGTACAAAAACCCGTACACGGCGCCATGCAGGAGGTCCCAGATCGCGAGGACGACGGGCAGCGCGAGGAGCCAGCCGCGCTTGCGCACCCCGGTCGCCACGCCGGTGAGGAGACATCCGGTGAATGCGAAGAGGACGAGGGAGAAGAGCTCGGGACGCTCCCGGTAGCGCTCCAGGCCACCGGCGACAGCGACGAGCACGAGGACCGAGGAGGCGACCGGGCCAGCCCCCACCATCCGCGCCGCCCGGTACGAGAACCAGCCGACGAGGAGGATCAGGGCGACCTTGAAGAGCACCGTTCCGAGCGCGCCCGTAGCCGCGAAGACGAGGTAGAGGACGACCTCGGCCGCCCATCCGTGGTTCGAGAACGGGGTGCCGGGTCGCGTGTAGGAGAAGAGCTCGCGATCGACCAGGCGTCGCCGGAGCCACATCTCCCGGCCGTTCGCGAGGTGCCAGAAGAAGTCGAAGTCCTGGACGCGGCTGAAGGCGAGGAGCGCGACGCACGCGAACATCGAAGCCACGGCGACCCAGGCCGTGGCCGGCGAGTCGAGGAACGAGAGCGTCGACCTGACGCCTGGCCCGGAGCCGGAGCTCGCCGAGCGGTTCGTCACGGTGGCTCAGACGGCCGACGACCGGGGGCGGAGCGGCCAAGGGCAGCGATGCCCTCCGCACCTGCGTCGCTTCCGTTCAGCGACAAGGCGCGACGCCGCGGCTACGCTTGCCGTCGCGCATCTTCGCCCGCTCCTCCTCGCAAAGGTCCCGCGTCGCGCAGGTCTCGCAGAGCGACATGAATCTATCCTCGGCTTGCAGGAGGAGCCGGGTCGCTTCGCGGTCGTGGTTCTTGGCGGTCGGATCGCAGGTGTCAGGCCGGTTGCACGCGCCCACTGCGGCCATGAGGGAACCCTTCGCGACCTTGAGCTCGTTCGCGACCGCCCGGGTCTTGGGGCTCAGGGCCGCCTCCGGGGGCGGGGAGCTGGAATCGGCTCCCAGGGTCCACGGCGGAAGCGCACTCGCGGCGAGAGCGATCACGAACAGGAGCTTCTTCATCGGACACCTCTCATGGTGGCGGCCGGGCTTCGAACTCCTCCACGGCGCCCGCCGACCGCAGCCTCCGCCTCTTACCACGCGCACCGGATCCGTCGCCACCTTCCCTGCTTCGCCGGCCCTCGGCACACCGCCCGCGGCAGGTTCCCGCGGAACCGCGCGAACCCTCTCAAAAGGCGCGCCGCCTCGTCAGGGCGACCGAGGGTCCCCCAGGTCGTACACGCTCCAGTCGTCCGCGATCGAGATGGTGTTCGCGCCTCCTTCGGTCGCAAGGCGGTTCAGGAAGCGCCGGAACCGGTCATCCCAACGGCAAATCACGAACCTCGCGCCGAATTCCCGACGGATGATCTCCGCCGCCATGGGCGGCGCCTCCCGCGGAAGACGGTACCAGAGCCGGTAGCGCTCCGGGTCCTTCGCGTAGAAGAAGGTCGGGTCGAGCGCCACGATGAAGCGCCGGTCTGGAAGCGCGAGCAGGAGCTCTCCGGTGTGGCCCCAGTCGCAGGTGAAGATCTGCGCGCCCGGCGGGATGCGCTCGCGGAGCAGAGAGGCCAGAGCGCCAGGGATGCGCTCGGTCTCCTCGTGAAGGCCGGCCAGCATCGAGACCGTCGGCCGCGCCGAGTAGATTGCGCACGCCAGGAACGCCGCGAGCGCCCACCGCGGGCGTGGGCGCCAGGCGAGCGCGAGAGCGAGCGCGGAGAAGGGGACGAAGTATTCGGCGAAGCGAGCCGTCCGGACCGTGGCCGCGCCGTACGCGAGCGATGCGATGGCGAAGGCGGTCGCCGTGGCTCGGGAACGCCGGTGGCGCCAGGCGAGAAGGGACGCGGCCCCGGCCATCGCCAGGGGAGCGAGGAGCCACCTTGCCCATTGGATCACAGTGAACGGCTCGAACTCCCGGCCGAGCTCGAAGCCCGGTCGCCCCGCCCAGGCGTTTCGGAGGAGGACGTCGCCCACGACGAACCAGGCGAGCCGGACCAAGTTGAGGGAGTTCGGATGAACGGCCACTCCGAGGAAGATGCCGGCGAGCGCGACGACCACCGGCTTCCAGCCGGGCCGCTCCCCCGACAGCCAGCGTGCCGCTTCCGCCGCGGCCACCAGGCCGATCGGCATCTGCCACGCCACGTAGGCCCACGGGTAGGCCGCCGATGCGACGAAGAGAAGGACGAGCCTCTGGCGCGAGGCCGCCCAGAGAACGAGCGGGGCGAGGGCCACCGAGAGGACGTGGGGCCGCACGATGGTGAACCGGTAGACGAACACCGGGGACGCCGCGAGCGGCAAGAGGGCCCAGCCTCCGGCCAGGGGGACCCTCTCGGTGCGGAGCACGAAGAAGAACGCGAGGAGGGCGGCGGCGCCGCAGAGAGCACCCACGAGGTGCGCGGCGGCCGTCCAGGAGAGCCCGTGCGTGGCGGCGAGGAGCAGGTGGAAGAAAAGCTCCTTGTCCGCGTAGTGGTCGGCGAGCCAGGAGAAGGGCGTCCAGGGAAAGGCCCGCAGGATCCCGTGCTCTCGTAGCAACCAACCCACCGCCACGTGGTAGGCCGTGTCCGCGTCGAATGGCGCGCCGAGGTACGCATGCAGCGCCACGACGACGGCTCCGATGGCGCACGCCCAAGCCAGTGCGGCCCACGTGCGCCGGCTTGCCGCTGTCGTCGTGAGATCGGTCCCGACCACCTGGCCATTCTCCGCGGTTGCGCGAACAAGTCGTCCGGAGGACGGCGTGAGATACCAGCCCCCCTCGATTATGCCAACCGCACGGGTCGCGTCTGGTTCCGTCTCGGGTTCTCCGCGCGCTTCCGAGAGCGTGCGATGCCCTCGAGCCGACGGAGCGAAAGAAGCCGCTTGTCGTCCCGGCGATGCACGGCCGTCCCCCGTGTGGTACGGTCCGGCCCCCCGATCCAGGGAGGGACCATGAGACGCATTGCCGCCGCCGCCTTCGTTCTTGCCATCTCCCCCGCCTACCCGGTCGATCCCGGCGCGAGCGCCGTCGAGGTGGCTCGCGTGCTAGTCCCGAGGGAGGCGTGGGAGCGCGTCATCCAGAACCTGGCGAACGATGCGCTCGTCCGGCTCCAGAGCCACCCCGGCGGCAACTTGCACTACCCGGCGGATTTCCCGGCCAAGGTCAAGGCGGAGATGGAGGGAGCGCTGCCCTACGACGTCGTCATCTCCATGAACGCAAAGGAACTCTCCGCGGCCTTCACCGAGGCCGAGCTGAAGGACCTACTCGCCTTCTGGCAGACGCCCGTGGGGAAGAAGTACCTGAAGGAGGAATCGGTCGTGGGCAGCAAGGTCGCCGCAGAGGCGGAGAAGCGCGTGAACCAGAAGATGCCGGAGATCATGAAGCGTTTGGCCAAGCTTGCACAGTCCGACGGATCCGCGGGCAAGGCCGGCGCCAAGTAGCGCACGGCCTCCTGCGCTCAACGGTCGCTCGCCGGCGGGTGAGCCGAGGCCGGTGGCCCAAGCGGTGGAGTCGCCGCTCGGAGATGAGCCCGCCGAGCGCCCCGCGCGGTTCGGCGCATCGAACAGCGCCGGCCGGTTCCTCACTCTACCGCGGGCTGTAGGTCGCCGGACGGTTGCCGGCGCCAGGACGCACAGCGCCGGTCGAACTGTGCTCGCTCGTCGAGGAGGCGCACGGTCGCGAACGTGCTCCAGGAACCGTTTCGCTGCGCTTCGATGTCCTCGTAGCGCGCCTGTGCCAGGGCGGCAGCGCCCAAGGGCAAGGGGTACTGACCGGCGAGGCAGGCGGCCTTCTCCCTCTCCGCTGGCCCGGCCTTCAAGGTGGGACGGGCCGACTCGCTGGGAGTGGCACAGCTCGAGAGAGTGCCGACGAGCGTGATGACGACGATCGATCTCATCGACGCGATGGTATGTCCCAACGCGTGGCGCGCCCAATTTCTCGAAATTTCCCCTGGGTGGGCATCCATCGCACCCGGCCCCTCGAGGGGCCGCCCCTGCGGGACCTCCCTCGGACGCCTGGCCGACCGCCGACCGGTACGTCGACGCAGCGCCGTTCGCGCCCGCCGGACCTTCGCCGGGAATCGCGCGAAGACCTACCTTGGTGGGTGCCCGGCATCCGACTCGCGGATCGCCACGTGGAAGAGCGAGACCCCTCGCCTGCCCGCCTGCGCCACGAAGAGCTTTCCCTCGGACACCGCGAGCTCCAGCGGGCTGATGAGATTCCCCTCGTTCCAGCCCCGGTATCCGAACTCTCCGATGAACTCGAATTTCGGATCGAAGACCATCACGACCGCCCGGAGGAGATCCGTTACATAGGTGTTCCCCTGCTCGTCGCGAGCGATTCCCCCCGCGATGTTGAACTTGCCCGGCGTGCTGCCCTTGGACCCGAAACTCTGGACCGCTCCGGACAGCGAGACGACGTACGCCTTGAAGATCGAGGGGATGGTGAAGAGCATGTTGCCCGCAGCGTCCACGTTGAAACTCCGCATGACTAGCGCGCGCTCCACCTTCTCCTCGACCTTGATCAGCTTGTGCATGTCGAACGACGCCACGTACTGGCCGGACATGTCGAGCACGAGTACCTTCAACGTGCCGTGATCGGCGAGAAAGAGCTTTCCGTCGGCGTAGCGGAGCGCGGACGGGTTGAAGCCAGCGTTGAAATCCTCGGGTACGCCGTGCGGGTCGATGGCCTCCAACACCTCGCCGCGAAAGTCCGTGTGAAGAAGAGAGGTGTGCTCGGACTTGCGCACCAAGAGGAAGAGGTCCCCGTCCTCCCTCACGGTGACGGCCATGATGCCGCCGATCTCCTCGTCCCCGCCGATGCGCTGCAGTTCCATCCCGTTGTCTCTGTAGACGCGAACCGCTCCCTCCGAGCTGTCGGCAACCAGGAGTTCATGGTGAACGCGGTCGTAGGACAGCGTGACCCAGCTCGAGCGGATGGCCCCGTTCACGTCCGACAGGGCAAAGAGGTAGCGAGCCTCGAGGCTCTTCGCGCGGGCGCCGGTCGCGAGGGCCGCGAGAATGGCCGCGAGGAGCGCTTTCTGGCCGAATCGCACGATGTCCGACCTCGATGCAGTTGCGGAACGTACGGTGGGCTGATGCCTCCCAAGCCTGCTGCATTCCAGGTGCCAGAGCCGCGTATTAGGAGGCGTGGCAGCGGCCTTTCGTCACTTATCCGCAGACGCTCATGGAGACAACGGTCGAACCGCCCTTTCCTGGCACGCAGGCCGTGAGCCGCTTGCTGCAATATGATTCTAGCAAAATCAATGACTTAGTAGACAACGGCGGCGCATATCGCTGGTATAGCCCCAGGTGGGCAATTTGCCCCAGGTCTCTCAGCGGGTGGGCATCTGGCATCAGGAGATGCTCTGAAAGAGTGCGGTTGAAGTCCATATCTGCTTGATATTTCTGTCATATAGTAATTCTCCTCCTGCAAGGCTGATGTGTCCCAAGGCCCAGATCGCGCCAATATGGCACCGATCATCTGGGGCATAAGGCCCAGGTCGCGCAGCGCGCCACGGGCACGCCAAGCGTAACACTTTGAAATAATGAAACATCGAGTTTGGCATCCTGGATGCTAAGGGGGGAGCAGGTAGCCGCACGGGGCAGTCCTGTAAGTTTTCCTAGGCGCAGCATCCAACAGAAGAGGGACCTCATGAAGTTTCTAAAGGTAGCGTTCGCAGGCGTCGTGGCGCTCGCTTTCAACAGCGCCTACGCGTTCCACTCCGGCGGCGTCGCTGACTGCGACGGCTGCCACACGATGCACAACTCGTTCTTGAACAAGGCCGTCGCGGTTCACCCGGGCAACGAGGGTGACATCAACAACGTCACCAACATCTACCCCGGCTCCTCGACGCAGTTTCAGGGCAAGAACTTCCTCCTCCAGGGCTCGGACACGAGCTCCACGTGTCTCAACTGCCACGCGGGCAGCACGCTCTCGAGCTTCGAGGTCTGCACCTACCCGTTCCCCGCCGTTGGCAATAGCCCTGTGCAGCGGACTCCGGGTGGCGACTTCGCCTGGCTGACCCTGACCTTCAGCGGCAGCCGCGGCGCCACCGTCTACGGTGAGCGGCACGGCCACAACGTCATCGCTGCCGACTTCGGGCTCGTCGCCGATACGACGCAGACCGTGGCTCCGGGCGGCACGTACGCCGCGTCGAACCTCTCCTGCGCCAGCTGCCACGACCCGCACAGCCGCGCCCGCATCTACGACGCGAACGGCGACATCTACGAGGCGAAGCTCGGCCAGAACGTGCTGCCGATCTACACCTCCGGCTCCTACGGCTCGGTTGCCACCGCCACCGCCGCTACGGGCGTCTACCGCCTCCTCGGCGCTGCGTCCTACACGCAGATGTCGCTCACCGGCATGGTTCCGTTCGCCTCGAACCCGCCGGTCGCGGTCGCTCCCTCGACCTACAACCAGACCGAGGGCGTCAACGAGGTCCGCGTGGCCTACGGCGCTGGCATGTCCGAGTGGTGCGCGAACTGCCACGTCTCGATCCACAACGGCAACACCGGCGCGCCCTCGATCGGCGGCGCGAACACCGCCCTCATCCACCCGGCCGGCAACACGGCGCTGCTCACCGCTGCTGCCAACAACCTGAACGGCAACGCGGTCGGCACCACCATTGCGACCATCTACAACGACTACGTGGCCTCGGGCAACCTGACGGGCACGCAGACGACCTCGTACACCTCGATGGTTCCGTTCGAGCGCGGCACGACCGTCATCGCCACCCTGAAGGCGCTCTCCTCGAACGCGAACGCGGCCGCCAGCGGCGCTGGCCCGAGCACCGGCACGGAGAACGTGATGTGCCTCTCCTGCCACCGCGCCCACGCGACGGGCTTCCTCAGCATGACCCGCTGGGACAACACGACGAACTTCATCACCTCGAACGGGGCGTTCACCACCAGCATCGGTCTCACGGGCGCGCAGTACCAGGCCGCGATGTACGATCGCGCTCCGACCGTGTACGCGACCTACCAGCGGTCGCTCTGCAACAAGTGCCACGCCAAGGACTAACCCGAAGCTCGAGTCGGTTGGCGTAGCGTAGCAATCGAGGGGGACCGCGAGAGCGGTCCCCCTCGCGTTGTTTTGTGAGCCATCGAGCGCGAGGGTGCTTCAGCGGCGACTCGGCCACCGCCTTCACCGATTTGCCGCCGGACAAACCTGGGGCCCGGCCGCGGGAAGGGGTGGGGCGGCCCGCGGGGGGAGCCACGTCGCACGGGGCGGGCACCGGTTCGTGATCGCGGGGGCGCGAATGTCCCGCCATTCGCGAGCCCAGGAGACGACGGCATCGGAAGCGGGGAAGTGCCCCTTATGGGTCATATAGCGGATCGGCGCGTCAAGCCATTCGCCCCCAATTTCCTGAACCTGCATCCGTTTCGCGATGGGCGTGTGACTCGTCGGAAGTGCGCAAGAGGTGCGTAAGAGCTACCCCGGAACACCCAAGGATATCCTTTCTTCAGGCAGGGCACGGCACTTGCTGCTCGCCCGCGGGGGGCGGCCATGGATGTCGCCAACGCAATCGCTGATATTCACGGCCGCAGGAGGCCTTGCTTGCTCCAGAGCGATGCCCGCGGCTTGCGGAGCTGCGCGTCGATTGACGTGATTCAAGACGCCCGTGCACCGGCCCCGAGTGCCCGCAACGGGGTTCCGGGACCCGAAGGCGGGACCCGGAAGCCGACGAACACGGTGGGCCCGGTGGCTGTCCCCTTGCGCGAGGAAGTGGGTGGCCCATGAAGCGGCAAACCCTCGGTGTCTCGGTAGCCATACTGGTCGCCGGGTGCGTGCATCGGGCGCCGGTGGTGGTGCTTCCGCCCCTAGGCGATGAGGCGGAGGTGGTCGTCTATCTCGACCCCCTGCCCCAAGAGGCGGAGCGTCTCACCGTAACGCTCGCCTCCATGGCCGCGGCGAGCGGCGGGGCCGAGATTCCGATCGAGCTCCGCTTACCCACACTCTCCCGGGGCACCGTCGGACGGCAGCGGCTCTTCGCGTCCGGGAGGATCCCGCCTGGTCCGTACGAGGGCTTCCGCGTCCTCGTGACGAAGGCGCAGCTCGCGACCGAGGAGAAACCGGCGGATCTGCTCGTGCCCAAGGAGGCCGTTCTCATCCCCGCTCCGTTCACGGCGACGCGTGGGAAGGTGACCGTCATCTCGCTCGCCTTCCGGTACGCGTCCTCGGTGAAGGAC
>DATKJV010000059.1:0-84749 GCA_035543235.1 Anaeromyxobacteraceae bacterium
GCGCCCACCCTCCTCCTTGGTGAGCACGTACACCTCCGCCTTGAACTTCGTGTGCGGGGTGATCGACCCGGGCTTCGCGAGCACCTGGCCGCGCTCGACCTCCTCGCGCTTCAGGCCGCGCAGCAGCGCCCCGATGTTGTCACCGGCCTCGCCCTGGTCGAGGAGCTTGCGGAACATCTCGACGCCGGTCACCACCGTCTTCGTCGTGGCGCGCAGGCCGACGATCTCGACCTCCTCGCCGACCTTGATGACGCCGCGCTCCACGCGCCCGGTCGCCACCGTGCCGCGGCCGGAGATGGAGAACACGTCCTCCACCGGCATGAGGAAGGGCTTGTCCTTCGCGCGCTGCGGGGTGGGGATGTAGCTGTCGACGGCCTCCATCAGCTTGAAGATGGACGGCTCCCCGAGCTCCCCCTTGTCCCCCTCCAGCGCCTTGAGCGCGCTGCCGCGGATGATCGGGGTCTTGTCCCCGGGGAACTCGTACTTGGAGAGGAGCTCGCGGACCTCGAGCTCGACGAGGTCGAGCAGCTCCTTGTCGTCGACCATGTCCACCTTGTTCAGGTAGACGACGATGTAGGGCACGCCCACCTGGCGGGCGAGCAGGATGTGCTCGCGCGTCTGCGGCATCGGGCCGTCCGCGGCCGACACGACCAGGATGGCGCCGTCCATCTGCGCCGCCCCGGTGATCATGTTCTTCACGTAGTCGGCGTGGCCCGGGCAGTCGACGTGCGCGTAGTGGCGGTTCGCCGTCTGGTACTCGACGTGCGCGGTGGCGATGGTGATGCCGCGCTCCCGCTCCTCGGGCGCCTTGTCGATCTGGTCGTACGCCATGAAGTTGGCGAGACCCTTCTGGGCCAGCACCTTGGTGATGGCCGCGGTCAGCGTGGTCTTGCCGTGGTCCACGTGACCGATGGTCCCCACGTTCACGTGCGGCTTGCTGCGATCGAACTTTTCCTTGGCCATGGCTCTCTCTCCTTGTCCGTGGGCTGCCGACTACTTGGACGCGACGGCCGCCCCCTTGCTCTTCGTGATGATGGTCTCGGCGATGCTGTTCGGTACCTGGGCGTAGTGCCCGAACTGCATGGTGTAGGTGGCGCGGCCCTGGGTGCGGGACCGCAGGTCGGTGGCGTAGCCGAACATCTCGGCGAGCGGCACCTGGGCGGTGATGACCTGCACGCCCGTGCGGGGGTTCATACCCTGAATCTTTCCGCGGCGCGAGTTCAGATCGCCGATGACGTCGCCCATGAACGGGTCGGGGGTCACGACCTCGACGTTCATGACGGGCTCGAGAAGCACCGGGTGCGCCCTGGCGGCGCCGTCCTTGAAGCCCATGGAGCCCGCGATCTTGAACGCCATCTCGGAGGAGTCGACGTCGTGGTACGAGCCGTCGAAGACCTCGACCTTGAGGTCCACCATGGGGAAGCCGGCGAGGACGCCCCCGCTCATGGCCTCCTCGATGCCCTTGCGGATGGGCTCGATGAACTCCTTCGGGACGGATCCGCCGACGGTCTCGTTCTCGAACTCGAAGCCCTTGCCGGGCTCCTGCGGGATGAGCCGCAGCCAGCAGTGGCCGTACTGGCCGCGACCGCCGGTCTGCCGGATGTAGCGCCCCTCGGACTCGACGCTCTTGGTGATGGTCTCGCGATAGGCCACCTGGGGCTTGCCCACGTTGGCCTCGACCTTGAACTCCCGGAGCATGCGGTCGACGATGATCTCGAGGTGGAGCTCGCCCATGCCGGAGATGATGGTCTGGCCGGTCTCCTCGTCGGTCCGCACCCGGAAGCTCGGGTCCTCCATCTGGAGGCGCGAGAGCGCGATGCCCATCTTGTCCTGGTCGGCCTTCGTCTTCGGCTCGATGGCGACGGAGATGACGGGCTCCGGGAACTCCATCTTCTCGAGGACGACCGGCTTCTCCTCGTCGCAGAGGGTGTCGCCGGTCGTGGTCTGGCGCAGGCCCACCGCCGCGGCGATGTCGCCCGCCAGAACCTCCTTGATCTCCTCGCGCTTGTTCGCGTGCATCTGCAGGAGGCGGCCGATGCGCTCCTTGCGCTCCTTGGTCGCGTTGTAGACGTAGGACCCGCTGTCGAGCTTGCCCGAGTAGACGCGGAAGAAGGTCAGGTTGCCCACGAACGGGTCGTTCATGAGCTTGAAGGCGAGCGCGCTGAACGGCTCGGAGTCCGAGGTGTTGCGCACGACCTCCACGCCCTTCGGCGTGACCCCGTGGACCGGCGGCTTGTCGACCGGGCTCGGCAGGTAGTCCACCACCGTGTCCAGGAACTGCTGCACGCCCTTGTTCTTGAAGGCGGTGCCGCAGATGACCGGGAAGAACTTCATCTCGATGGTGCCCTTCCGCAGGCCGCGCCGGATCTCGTCGCCGGTGAGCGGGTGCCCGTCGAGGTACTTCGCCATGAGCTCGTCGTCCACCTCGGCGACGGCCTCCTCGAGGGCGGCGCGGTACTCCTTCGCCTGGTCCGCGAGGTCGGCGGGGATGTCGATCTCCTGGTACTTCGCCCCCATGGTCTCGTCGTCGAAGGTGATCCCCTTCATCTTGACGAGGTCCACCATGCCGCGGAACTTGTCCTCGCGCCCCAGCGGCAGCTGGATGGGGACGGGGCGGGCCCCGAGCTTCTCCTGGATGGAGGCGACCGACATGAAGAAATCGGCGCCGACGCGGTCCATCTTGTTGATGAAGCAGACGCGCGGGACCTTGTACTTGTCGGCCTGGCGCCAAACGGTCTCGGACTGCGGCTCGACTCCGCTCACCGCGTCGAAGACGGCCACGGCGCCGTCGAGGACGCGGAGGCTGCGCTCCACCTCGATCGTGAAGTCGACGTGGCCCGGTGTGTCGATGATGTTGATGCGGTGCTCGCGCCAGAAGCAGGTGGTGGCGGCGCTCGTGATGGTGATGCCGCGCTCGCGCTCCTGCTCCATCCAGTCCATGACGGTCGTGCCCTCATGGACCTCGCCGATCTTGTGGGTGACGCCGGTGTAGAAGAGGATCCGCTCGGTCGTGGTCGTCTTGCCGGCATCGATGTGCGCCATGATGCCGATGTTCCGGTAGCGCTCGAGTGGTGTGGTGCGGGCCATTTCTCTCTTCCCTCGAACCGATGCGTGCACAAACCGGCCGCCCCTGCAGCGGCGCCTCGACCTGACCGAGCTGTCAAAGAACGAAAGGGTCTCTTCGAACCCCGCCGACCGAGGTCGGCTTCGTCTTCTGAGTCGCTCTTCCTCCTCGACCTACCAGCGGTAGTGCGCGAAGGCCTTGTTGGCCTCCGCCATCTTGTGAGTGTCCTCTCGCTTCTTCACGGCGTTGCCCCGGTTGTTGGCGGCATCGAGGATCTCGCCGGCGAGCTTCTCCACCATCGTCTTCTCGCCGCGCGCCTTCGCATAATCGATGAGCCAGCGCATCGCCAGCGCGGTGCGCCGGTCCTGCCGGACCTCGACGGGGACCTGGTAGGTGGCGCCGCCGACCCGGCGGGACTTCACCTCCACCATCGGCTTCACGTTGTCGAGCGCCTTCTTGAAGACCTTGAGCGGGTCGTCCTTCAGCCGGTTCTCGACCACGGTGAAGGCGCCGTAGCAGATCTGCTCGGCCACGGCCTTCTTGCCGCGGCGCATGAGGTCGTTGATGAACTTCGCCACGATCCGGTCCTGGTACTTCGGATCGGGGAGGATCTTCCTCTTCTCGACGACGCGACGACGGGGCATCGAATCCTCTCGCTAGCTCGGGCGCTTGGCGCCGTACTTCGAGCGACCCTGCTTGCGACCCTGGACGCCGACCGCGTCGAGGGTGCCGCGAATGATGTGGTAGCGCACGCCGGGAAGGTCCTTCACGCGGCCGCCGCGGATGAGGACCACCGAGTGCTCCTGCAGGTTGTGGCCGACGCCGGGGATGTAGCTCGTGACCTCGAACCCGTTCGTCAGGCGGACGCGAGCCACCTTGCGAAGGGCCGAGTTCGGCTTCTTCGGCGTCGTCGTGTACACGCGAGTCGCGACGCCGCGCTTCTGCGGCGACTCCACGAGAGCCGGAGCCTTCTTCTTCGTCTTGAGCTTCTCGCGGCCCTTGCGGACCAGTTGGCTGATCGTCGGCATGCGACCGGGTTCTCTTTCCTGACGAAACGCCCCGAGAGCTTCCCGGGGCGGCCTCCGACGGGGACTCCGTCGAAAGGGCGCGGATTATACGGTCGACGCTCGCGAAGTCAAGGGGCCTCGGCCGCGGCGCGCCTCGGATTTTCCGCGTCCCGCGACGCCCCCGCCCGCCTCCGCGCCAGGGCCCTCCCCGTCCCACCCTTCGGAGGCATGCATGGCCTCTCGCATGGCCGTCGGCAGCCCCAGCCGGGAGACCTCGCCGGGCCCGGCCCAGCGCAAGCGGCCCCGACGCCCCGGGCAGGGGTCGGAGGCGATATCACAGCGGAACACCCGCATCTCGAGGACCCGGTGCGTGAGCTCCCGCTCGACCCGGCCGACCTCGGGGCCGACCCTCGCGGGCGCGCCGAGGCGGCGAGCGAGCACCCGTCCGAGCGCCGGCCCCGGCGACTCTCCGACACCGATCTCGGCGCCCGGAAGCTGCCACAGCCCCGCAAAGAGGCCGGCCCCCGGCCGTCGCTCGAGCAGCACGCGCCCGTCCCGCTCCACCCTCGCGAGCGCGAGCAGCAGCCGGCGCCGCGGCGCCCTCCGCCGCCTTGCGGGGATGGCGGCGGTGAGCCCGCGCTCACGGGCCACGCAGCGCGGGGCGAGGGGGCAGAGATGGCACCGCGGGCGGCGGGGCAGGCACACCGTGGCGCCGAGTTCCATGAGCGCCTGGTTCCATGCGCCGGGGCGCTCGCGGTCGACGAGCGTGGCGGCGAACGCCTCGAGCGTGCGCCGCGCCGGCGGGCCGTCGCGCCGGACGGCCAGGATCCGCGCCAGGACGCGAGCGGCGTTGCCGTCGACGGCCGGCACCGCCTCCCCGAAGGCGATGCTCGCCACCGCGCCGGCCGTGTAGGGCCCGAAGCCGGGGAGCTCGCGGAGCTCGCGGGCGGACGAGGGCAGGCCGCCGTGGCGCCGAAGCGCCTCCCGCGCCGCCCTCCAGAGGTTGCGCCCCCGCGCGTAGTACCCGAGCCCGCTCCAGGCCGCGAGCACGTCCTCCTCGCGCGCCTGCGCCAGCGACCGGAGGGTGGGCCAGCGCTCGACGAAGCGGCCGTAGTAGGGAACGACGGCCTCGACGCGCGTCTGCTGCAGCATGACCTCGGAGACCCATGTCCGGTACGGGTCCTCGCGCCCCGGCGCGAACCGCCACGGCATGTCGCGCCGTCCCGCGTCCCACCAGGCGAGCAGTCGCCGGCGGAGTGCCCGCGCGCCGTCGCCCGGAAAGGCGCGCGCCCGCGCCCCGCTCCGTTTCGGGCGGGCGCGGGCGCGCCTTGGCCTGCCGCCTGCTACTTGAGCCGCTTCTCGCAGGCTTCCCAGTCCACGTTCTTGAGGTAGGCCTCCACGTACTTCGCTCGCTCGAAGGCCTTGTAGTCGCGCATGAAGGCGTGCTCCCAGCCGTCGAGCACGACGATGGGCGAGAAGCCCGCCGGGATGCCGTTCTCGTGGAGGGTCACCCAGTGGTTCGAGAGCCAGCCCGTGCTCGGGTCCTGGAAGAGGAAGGCCCAGCCGATGCCCGGCATGGTGGCGATGGCCTTGAAGTCGGCGACCCAGGTCGCGTAGCTGCCGAAGGAGGACTCGATGGCCTTGCGCAGCTTCGAACCTGCGGGCGGCTCGGCCGGGGCGCCTCCCTTGAGCGCGCCGAAGTAGTACTCGTGGTTCACCATTCCGCCGTACTCGAACCCGAGCCGCCGGGTGAGCTCCGCGTAGACCGGATCGGCACCGGAGGCCTTGCCCTCCTTCGCCATCGCCTCGAGCTTCTCCGTGAGCGCGTTCGTCCGCTTCACGTAGCCCTCGTACAGCTTCAGGTGCTCCTCGATCTGGTCGTTCGAGATTCCGTTCAGGCCGCGGACCTTCGAGAAGTCCTTCGGCGCGTAGCGCTTCTCCGCCATGTTCCGCCTCCGAGCGACCCGTGGGCCGCCGTCGCTGTGGGTGACGCGCGTTGCGCGCGTACGATTGTCATCCCCCCGGGGACTGTCAAGTCACCGGTCGGGCCGTGCCTCTTGTAATCCCCGCCCCGCGCGCGCGCCCGTCCCTGCCGGATGCCGCAGGCGCGGGCCTGGCGAGCGGCGCGCGCACAAGGCGAGGCGCAGCGCTCCCGGAAGAGCCCGGTCGCGACGGGCTCCTGCCGGGCCCGGGGTCCTGGCCCGCGGTCCCGCGGCGATGGCGAGCCCCGACGCCCGCTTCGGCCCCGCCCGGGCGTCGCGTTCCCGTTTTCCCTTTGCACCCGGGCGTAGTAGTGAGGACGGCGCGTGTCGCGGTTCGCAGGACGAGCCGGCCTGGTTGTGGCCGCCCTCGTCGCCCTGATCGGGGCGGCGGCTCTCGCGCTCTGGGTCTCGCTCCCGGACGTCTCCGGGCTCGCCTCTCGGGCGCCGCGCACGACCGCGCTCGTCGAGCAGAGGCGCCTGGAGGCGCGGCGCGCCGGGCGAGCGTTCGACCCGGAGCTCCGGCCGGTCCCGCTCGACCGCATCTCGCGGCGGCTCGCGGAGGCCGTCGTCCTCGCCGAGGACGCCTCCTTCTTCGGCCACTCCGGGTTCGACTGGCGGGAGATCCGGGACGCCGCCGAGCAGAACCTGCGGGCCGGGCGGACGGTGCGCGGCGCGTCCACCATCACCCAGCAGCTCGCGAAGAACCTCTACCTCGGAACCGAGAGGAGCTACGCGCGCAAGGTCAAGGAGGCGATCCTCGCGATGAAGCTCGAGCGGACGCTCTCCAAGCGACGCATCCTCGCCCTGTACCTGAACGCCGTCGAGTGGGGTCCGGGCGTGTTCGGGGCCGAGGCGGCTTCGCGCCACTGGTTCGGGATTTCCGCGAGCGAGCTCGACGCGTCCCAGGCCGCGGTGCTCGCGGCCATGCTCCCCGCGCCGCGGCGCGCCTCGCTCGCCCCCACCCCTCCCTGGCTCGCGCGGCGGGCGCGCAAGGTGCTCGGCCTCCTCCGCCAGACCGGGAAGGTCGACGACGAGGAGTACGTGCAGGCGGCATCGGATCTCGAGCGCCTCCTCGGCGCGCCGCCGTCCTCGGGCGAGGAGGAACCCCCGGAGGACGCGGGGGACCCGTCCTCTCCCTGACTCACCGCCCGGCGCGTCCGCGGAACCAGGACAGCGTCCGGGCGAGCCCCTCCTCGAGCGCCACCTGCGGCCGCCAGCCGAGCGCACGGCCCGCCTCCGCGGGGTCGACGCAGGAGCGCATCTGCTCCCCGGGCTTGGCCGGACCGCGCCCGGGCGGGCGCGTCACCCCCGCCGCCGCCGCGAGCAGCTCGTAGAGGCGGTTCACGTCGGTTTCGCGCCCGGTCCCGACGTTCAGCGCGCCGTCGAATCGCCTCTGCGCCGCGAGCACGTTCGCGAGGGCCACGTCCTCCACGAAAACGTAGTCGCGGGTCTGGGCGCCGCTCCCGTTCACGGTGCAGGTCTCGCCTGCGAGGAGCCGGCCCGCGAAGATGGCCACCACGCCGGCCTCGCCGCGTGGGTCCTGCCGGGGGCCGTAGACGTTCGCGTAGCGCAGCGCGGCGGAGGGGATCCCGTGAGCGACCCGCCACACGCCCAGGTAGAGCTCGCTCGCGGCCTTGGAGGCGCCGTAGACCGAGACCGGACGCATGGGGTGATCCTCGGACGTGGGAATGCGGTCGGTGTCGCCGTAGACGGCCCCCCCGCTCGAGGCGAAGATCACGTGCCGGACGCCCGCCTCCGCCGACGCGACGAGCAGGTTGAGCAGCCCGCCGACGTTCACGTCGGCATCGTGGCGGGGGTCGGCCATGGACCGGCGCACGTCGATCTGCGCCGCGTGGTGGCAGAGGACGTCCGGCCGTTCCCGCCGCACGGCCTCGGCCGCCGCCGAGCTGCGCACGTCGCACGGGTAGAAGCGCGCGGCGGCCGGAACGTTCTCGCGCCGGCCCGTCGACAGGTCGTCCATCACCGCCACGTCCCACCCCGCGGCGAGGAACGCGTCCGCGGTCGTCGATCCGATGAAGCCCGCCCCTCCGGTGATGAGGATCCGCTGGCCCACGCCGTCCTCCGACCTCAGGTGACCGAGCGAAACCATTCGATGGTGCGCCGCATGCCCTCGTCGAACGGAACTTTCGGCTCCCAGCCGAGCACCTCGCGGGCGCGGGCGATGTCGGGCCTGCGCACGCGCGGGTCGTCCTCGGGCAGAGGGCGGTGAGCGATGGGGAGGTTCGTTCCGGAGAGCCGTTGAACCGCCTTCGCGAAGTCGAGGATGGTCATCTCGTGGGGGTTGCCGATGTTCACGGGGTCCGTGCAGGTCGAGCCCAGGAGGCGCCAGATGGCCTCCACGGTGTCGTCGACGTAGCAGAAGCTCCGCGTCTGGCTCCCGTCCCCGAAGACCGTGAGCGGCTCGCCGCGCAGCGCCTGGGCGACGAAGCTCGGCACCACCCGCCCGTCGTCGAGCCGCATCCGCGGGCCGTAGGTGTTGAAGAGCCTGGCGATGCGCACGTCGACCGAGCGGTGGCGGCGGTAGGCGCTCGTGATGGCCTCCGCGAAGCGCTTCGCCTCGTCGTACACGGCCCGGGGGCCGACCGGGTTCACGTTTCCCCAGTAGCTCTCCTTCTGCGGGTGCTCGAGGGGATCCCCGTAGACCTCCGAGGTCGACGCGAGAAGGAAGGTGGCACCCGCGCCCTCGGCGAGCCGGAGCGAGTTCTCGACACCCACGGACCCCACCCGGAGCGTCTCGATGGGATGGCGTAGATAGTCGACGGGCGAAGCGGGTGACGCGAAGTCGAGGACGGCCTCGCACGGCGCCGACACCCGGCCCGCGAGCGGCTCGCAGATGTCCGCCTCCAGGAGCTCGAAGCGCGGTTCCCGGGCGAGGTGCTCGAGGTTGCGCCTCGAGCCGGTCACGAAGTTGTCGACGCCGAGGACCCGCCACCCCTCGTCGAGGAAGCGATCGACGAGGTGGCTCCCGACGAAGCCGGCTGCCCCGAGAATGACCGCGCGCGGGGGGGACATGGCGAGGAGGGGCTACCGCTTCCCCCCGACGTCGTCCAGCGAGAGCTGCCCCGGCAGCGCAGCCCGGTACTTGTCGAGGACGAGGTCGATCCCCTGGCGGATGTACTCGGCCACCGGGACCTTGGTCCTCTCGTTGAGCAGCTTCAGGCGCTCGTCCTGCTCGGGCGTGATGTACACGGTCGTGGAGATCTTCTTCCGCGCCATCTCGAGGCAAACCCTATGTGACCATCCATGTAGTGTCAAATTGGCGAAGCGCCGGTTTGGCCGGCCACGTCGGGGTCGGGTAACATCTGCCCCACCCACTGGGGGTTCCATGCGCCGAACGCCGATTCTCGCCCTTCTTTCGGCACTCGCCGCGGCCTGCGCCGCCAAGACGCCCGCCCCACAGACGAGCCCTGCGGCATCGCCGGGGCCGGCACAGTCGTCGCCGGGCGAGGAGACGATGTCCGCGTTCGACCTGAACCAGAGCGGCAAGCCGAACCTCTGGAAGTACACGCGGAAGACCGCGGACGGGAAGGAGGTCGTCGTCCGGCGCGAGCGCGATCTGAACGGGGACGGCCGCGTCGACGTCTGGGAGTACTACGACGACGCCGGGAACCTCGAGAAGCAGGTCGTCGACCTCGACTTCGACGGCAAGGCCGACGTCATCGTCTACTTCGAGAACGGCCAGGTCGTCCGCAAGGAGAGCGCCTTCGGCTTCGACGGCAAGCCCCACACCGTCGCCTACTACGAGAAGGGGAAGCTCGTCCGGAAGGAGAAGGACGAGAACGGCGACGGCAAGATCGACTACTGGGAGTACTGGGAGAACGGGGAGATCGACCGCATCGGCATCGACACCGACGGGGACGGCAAGGTCGACCGCTGGGAGGTCCGCCGCCCCTCGGGCGCGGCCACGCAGGCCCCCGCTCCGGCGAAGTAGCCCGCGCGCGTCGCCCGGCAGACCCCGGAAAGGCGACGGGGGGCGCCGGCGCCGCCGGGCCCCCCGCTCGAGCGCACCCCGCGGACGCGAGGCGCCTACTTCACCTGCCAGGTCTCGGCGTCGGAGAGGAACTTCCGGACGGAGACCTCGCCCTTCTTGGCCTTCGCCGCCTTGATCATGTCCCAGGTCATCTCGTCCGCGGTGGGCTTGCGGACGTCGCGGAAGACGCCGATGGGCGTCGGGAACCCGGCCCGGTCGGACAGGTTCGCGAGCATGAAGGCGATCGTCGGGTCCTGGCGATGCGGGTCGTGCACCAGGATGTCCTTCTCGGTGACGCCGTTCTCGCCGACCGTGACCGCCTCGAGCTCCGCCGTCTGCGTGTTGAAGCGGATGCCCTTCTTGTTGTCCTTGCCGAACAGGAGCGGCTTACCTGCCTCCATGCGCAGCTGGGCCTCCGCCTTCACCGCCTTCTCGGTGAGGAACAGGTAGGCACCGTCGTTGAACACCGGGCAGTTCTGGAAGATCTCGACGAACACGCTGCCCTTGTGCTCCGCCGCCGACTTGAGCACGGCCCCCATGTGGGCGCCCTCGATGTCGATGCTGCGAGCGACGAACGTCGCCCCCGCCCCGAGCGCGAGCGCCGGCGCGTTGAACGGGTAGTCCGGCGACCCGTGCGGCGTGGTCTTCGTCTTCTTGCCGAGCTCGGAGGTCGGCGACACCTGTCCCTTCGTGAGCCCGTAGATGCGGTTGTTGAACATGAGGAGCTTGATGTCCAGGTTCCGCCGCATCGTGTGGATGAAGTGGTTGCCGCCGATGGCGAGGGCATCGCCGTCGCCGGTCACGACCCACACCTGCAGCTCCGGCCGGGAGATCTTGAGGCCGGAGGCGAAGGAGGGGGCGCGCCCGTGCAGGGTGTGCATCCCGTAGTTGTTCATGTAGTACGGGAAGCGCGAGGAGCAGCCGATCCCCGATACGAAGACGATGTTCTCCCGGGCGACGCCGACGCCCGGGAGGGTCTTCTGCACCTGGTTGATGATGGAGAAGTCCCCGCAGCCGGGGCACCAGCGGGGGTCGACGCCCGACTCGAAGTCCTTCTTCGTGTAGGTGGGCACCGCCGTCGTGTTCTGGCCGTTCTGGCTCATGTCTTTGTCTCGTCCTTGCGGTTGGAAGGGCGCCCTTGGGCTAGCCCAGGATCTCGTTCACCTTGGCCACGAGCTCGCTCACCTTGATGGCCTTCCCGTTGATCCGGTTGAACTGCAGCGGATCGACGCCGGGGAAGGACCCGCGCAGGTAGAACGCGAGCTGCCCGTTGTTCACCTCGGGCACGAGCACCTTCTTGAAGCTCTTCAGCACCTGGCCGAGGTTCTTCGGCAGCGGGTTCAGCCAGCGCAGGTGGCCGTGCGAGACCTTCTTGCCCTGCGCGCGCAGCTGGTCCGAGGCGCTCTTCACCGAGCCGTAGGCCCCGCCCCACGAGAGGAGCAGCAGGTCGCCGCTCGCCGCACCGTCGATCTCGAGGTCCGGGACGTCCTCGATCACGTTCGCAACCTTCTGGGCGCGGGTCTTCACCATCTTCTCGTGGTTCATGCCGTCGTACGACACCATCCCGGACAGCGAGTCCTTCTCCAGGCCGCCCACGCGGTGCTCGAGCCCGGCAACCCCGGGGATGGCCCAGGGCCGGATGAGCTTGTCGTTGCGCAGGTACGGCATGTACTGACCGTTATAGTTCGGCGTCGTCTGGTACTTGACGTCGAAGCCCTTGACGTCGCCGTCCTCGGGGATGCGGAACGGCTCCGAGCCGAAGCCCAGGTAGCCGTCCGTCAACATGATGACCGGCGTCATCCACTTCACGGCGATCCGCATCGCCTCGATGGCCGTGTAGTAGCAGTCGGCCGGGCTCTTCGCGGCGATGACCGGCAGCGGGGCCTCGCCGTGCCGGCCGAAGAGCGCGATGAACAGGTCGGCCTGCTCGGTCTTCGTGGGCATGCCCGTGGAGGGGCCCCCGCGCTGCACGTTCACGATCACGAGCGGCAGCTCGGTGATGACGGCGAGGCCGATCATCTCGGACTTGAGCGCGAGGCCGGGACCGGAGGTCGTCGTGCACGCGAGCGACCCGCCGAAGGAGGCGCCGATGGCCGAGCCGATGCCGGCGATCTCGTCCTCCGCCTGGAAGGTCACGACGCCCTGGTCCTTGAAGTACGACATCTCCTGCAGGATCTCGGTGGCCGGCGTGATGGGGTAGCTGCCGAGGAAGACCTCCTTGCCGGTGAGCTTCGCGACGGTCGCGAAGCCGAGCGCGGTGGCCTGGTTTCCGGTGACGTTCCGGTAGAGGCCCGGCTCGAGCTTCGCGGCGGGCACCAGGTACTGCTGATGGAAGATCTCCGACGTCTCCCCGAAGGCATGGCCTGCCGTGAATACCTTGACGTTCGCCTCGGCGATGTCCGGCTTCTTCTTGAACTTGGCGCGGATGGCCTCGAGCTGGATCTCGACCGGGCGGCTGTAGAGCCAGTACATGATCCCGAGCGCGAAGTAGTTCTTGCACCGGGCGATCTCCTTCGACGACAGGCCCGAGCCGGCGAGCGCCGCCTCCGTGAGCTTGTTCATGTCGACGGAGACCACCTTGTAGTTCTTCTTGAGGGCCTCGTCCGCGAGCGGGTTCGACTTGTACTGCGCCTTCTCCAGGTTCTGGTCGGTGAAGGCCCCGCTGTTCACGATCAGCATGCCGCCGGGGCGGAGGTCGTGGAGGTTCGTCTTCAGCGCGGCCGGGTTCATGGCCACGAGGACGTCCGGCTGGTCGCCGGGCGTGAAGATGTCCTTCGAGCCGAAGTTCACCTGGTAGCCGGAGACGCCCGCGAGCGACCCGGCCGGCGCCCGGATCTCGGCCGGGAAGTCGGGGAAGGTGGCGAGGTCGTTGCCGGCGAGCGCCGACGCCTTCGTGAACTCCGTGCCGGTGAGCTGCATGCCGTCGCCGGAGTCGCCGACGAAGCGGATCGTGACGCTGTCGACCTGCTCCACCGGGCGGGACTTGCCAGTGTTCGCTTGCGTGGACATCGGTCCTTCGTCTCCTTGGGAGGGGGTGCCTTCTGTGGTCAGGGCCGGGGGCCCGCTTCGACTCCGGTGAGCCCGCGGCGCGATCGCTCGTTGCCGTCGTGCCTCGGGTGTGTCGGAGCCGACACGGGGACCAGGGGTTCTCCTAGATGCCGGATTCGCGGGGAATTGTCAAGGCACGGCGCCGCGGAACCCCGCGCAAACAAAGGGTTCCTCGCGCCGCCCTCCCCCGGACTCAGGGGCGGCCGCGCCCCTCGTTTTCCGGAAAGATCTTCCCGGGATTCAGGATCCCGAGCGGGTCGAAGACGGCCTTCAGCCGGCGCTGGAGCGCGACGAGGTCCGCGCCCTGCTCGTACTCGAGGAAGTCCCGCTTCGCGAGGCCCACCCCGTGCTCGCCGGTGATCGTCCCGCCGAGGTCGACCGCGGCGCGCAGGATCTCCGCCACCGCCGCCTCGACCCGCGGCCGGTCCGACTCCGACGTGAAGAGCACGTTCGCGTGCAGGTTCCCGTCCCCGGCGTGCCCGTAGGTGGCCACGGTGAGGCCGTGCCGGCTGCCGATCTCGCGGCTCCTCGCCACCATCTCGGGGATGGCCGAGCGCGGGACGGCGATGTCCTCGGAGAGCTTCTTCGGCTCAATCTGGCGCAGGCTCACCGACAGGTACTTGCGGGTCTCCCAGATGTCCTTTCGCTGCGACTCGTTCTGCGCCACGATGACGTCGCCGGCCGCATCCCCTCGCAGCGCCTCGGCGGCGCGCGCCATCTCCGCGAGGACCTGGTCCGGGTCGTTGCCGTCCGTCTCGATGAGAAGCGCCGCCCCCGCCCCGGGAGGCAGCTGGAAGGGCGAGCCCTTGGCGATCGCCCGGACCGACACGTCGTCGATGAGTTCCAGGCAGCGCGGGATGACGCCCTCGGCGAGAACCCGGCTCACCGCCCGGGCCGCCGCCTTGACGTCCGGGAAGCAGACGAGCGCGGTCGCCACCTCGCGCGGGCGCGGGAGCAGCTTGAGCGTGATCTCGGTGACGATCCCGAGCGTGCCCTCGCTGCCGACGAAGAGCGCGGTGAGGTCGTACCCGGCGACCCCCTTGATCGTGCGCCGACCCATCCGGAGGACCTCCCCGGTCGGCAGGACGGCCGTGAGTCCCAGGACGTACTCGCGGGTGACGCCGTACTTGAGCGCACGTGGCCCGCCGGCGTTCTCGGCCACGTTCCCACCGAGCGTGCACAGGTCGAGCGAGTTCGGATCCGGGGGGTAGAAGAGCCCGTGGCTCTCCACCTCCCTCTGGAACACCCCGGTGATCACCCCCGGCTCGACGCGGGCCGTCAGGTCCTCGGGACGGATCTCCAGGATCCGGTTCATGCGCTCCACGCTCACGGCGATCCCCCCGCGGAGCGCGAGCGAGCCGCCCGACTTGCCGCTGCGCGCGGCCACCGGTACCACCGGCACCCTGTGCCGGCTGGCGACGGCGAAGACCCGGCGCACCTCGTCGGCGGACTCCACGAGCACCGCGACCTCCGGCGGGAAGGCGCCAAGGTCGGACTCGTCCCGCCCGTAGGTGTCCAGCCGCTCGGGGTCGAGCACGATCCGTTCGGGCGGGAAGCCGGCCCGGATCTCCGAGATGGCGGCCTGGGCGGGACCCGAGCTCATCCGAAGACCTCCACGTTCGCCCCCGTCATCGCGGCCGGGGCCTCCGACGCGCACCAGCCGATCACCTTGGCCACGTCCTCGCTCGTCATCGCCGGCGCAAACGGCGTCTTCTTGAGCATCGCCGTGTCCACGCTGCCGGGCGAGACCGACATCACCTGGACGTGGTCGCCCCGGAGCTCCTCGGCGAGGCTCTTCGTGAAGCCGATGAGGCCCCACTTCGAGGCGTTGTAGGCGGAGGCCTCGGGCGAGCCCAGGGTCCCGGAGATGGACGCCACGTTGACGATGCGCCCGCTGCGCCGCGCCCGCATCTGGGGCAGGACGGCGCGGCAGCACAGGTAGGCCCCGGTGAGGTTCACGTCCAGCACGCGGCGCCAGGCGGCGGGCTCGAGCCCTTCCACCCGCCCGCGCTCGAGCACCCCCGCGTTGTTCACGAGCACGTCGCAGGGGCCGAGCGCGTCGAGGTGGGCGGCAACGAGGCGCCCCACGTCCTCCTCCCGCGACACGTCGCCCGCGACGGCGAGGGCGGCGTGCCCGGCGGCCACGACCTGCGCGAGCTCCGACCCGGTCCGCGCGAAGACGGTCACGCGCGCACCCAGCGCCGAGAGCGCCCTCGCAGCGGCGGCGCCGATTCCCCGTCCACCGCCGGTGACGATGGCGGTCTTGCCTTCGAGCGAGGCGCTCATCGCCGGCTCCCGGCGCGCCCCCCCGGACCCGCGGCGAGTGCGAGCACCCGGCGCTGCAGGCTGGGGTCGCTCTCCATGGACCCCGCGAACGCCTGGGCGTGCGCCCGGGCGCCCCGCCGCCGCTCCCCGCGGACGGTGAGGCACAGGTGCTCGGCGTCGAGCACGCACGCCGCGCCGCGCGCTCCCAGGTGGCGCACGAGCGACTCGGCCACGTCGCGCGCGAGCGCCTCCTCGAGCACGAGCCGGTGGGCGAAGCAGTCGACGAGCTGGGCGAGCGCCCCGAACCCGACCACCCGCCCCCGCGGGACGTAGGCGACGTGGGCCACGCCGCGATACGGGAGCAGGTGATGCGGGCAGACGGCGTGGAAGTCGATGCCGGTGACGGCCACGAGGCCGCTCCCCCGGTGCGGGATGCCATTCTCGAGGAGCCGAGCCGGGTCGCGCCCGTAGCCGTCGAGGAGCTCCCGGCGAAAGGCCCTGGCGACGCGCGCCGGGGTCCCGCGAACGTCGCCGTCCCGCCGCTCCCGCGGCGGGACGAGCGCATCGAGGAACCGCGCCACGGCCGCAGCCGCGGGGTCTCGGATGCGCCCCGCCCTACCGCCGGGCACCGGGCCCCCGGTAGGTGACGCAGCTGTCCGGGATCTCGTACAGGCGCACCTCGGCGAGCCCCGGCAGTCGGCTCTCCAGAGCCTCCCAGATCCAGCGAGCGATGTTCTCCGCGGTCGGGTTGTCGAGGACGTCGTTCAAGTTTCGGTGGTCGACGCGCGAGAGCACGTGCTCCTGCACGATCTGCTTCACCACGCCGAAGTCGGCGATCATGCCGGTCCGGGGGTCGACCTCGCCCTCGACGGCCACGAAGAACCGGTAGTTGTGCCCGTGGAGGCGAAAGCAGGGCCCCTCGTAGCGCGGCAGCCGGTGCGCGGCGGCGAAGTAGAACTCGACGTCGAGCCGCATCCGGCGCCCGTCGGTGTAGTCGATGGTCGACATGGCGTCCTTATAGCTCGACTCGCACCTCACCGCCCTCCAC
The DNA here is from genome assembly GCA_035543235.1 of Anaeromyxobacteraceae bacterium. Taxonomy (GTDB): domain Bacteria; phylum Myxococcota; class Myxococcia; order Myxococcales; family Anaeromyxobacteraceae; genus DATJZG01. The sequence continues at coordinate 16,406 of DATKJV010000059.1, forward strand.
CCGCACCGGGAACGTCCGCACCGACGCGTGCGGGAACTCCCTGCAGCGCCCGGTTCGCAGGTCGAACGGCCAGGCGTGGAGCGGGCAGTAGACCGTGTCCCCCCGCAGGTCCCCGAAGGCGAGCGGACCCCCGCGATGCGGGCAGGCGTTCTCGAGGGCGAACACCTCCTCCCCCCGGCGGAACACCGCGAGTTCCACGCCGTCCGCCTCGACGGCGATGCCCCTGCCCTCCTCGATGTCGGATAGCCGGCAGATCGCTCTCTCCACGCTGCCTCCCCGACCGTGCCTAATCCCGATGACGCGCCCCGGCACTTTTCTGCCATCGTGGCAGAGCTACCCATCTTCCCGCCCCGCCGTCCCAGATTTCCCCGGCCGAGAAGCCGCGCGAGAGCTCCTAACATATTGGATTGACAAGACATGCCAGGTCGGCGATCGGTGGCATGGAGCGTGCTCTGGAAGGGGCGCGGACGGGTTTCCCGCCAAACAGAAAACCCTTTAGGAGAAGACCCCAAATGAAGAAGATCCTCAGCGCGCTCGTCGCCGTCGCCTTCGCTATCCCGGTTCTCGCCCAGGCTCCGGCCGCTGCTCCCGCCAAGGAGGCCGCTCCGGCGGCCGCCCCCGCGAAGGAGGCTGCTCCGGCTCCCGCGAAGGAGAGCAAGAAGAAGTCGAAGAAGAAGGCCGACAAGAAGGACGCCTCGAAGAAGGACGCCGCTGCCGCTCCGGCGCCGGCTCCGGCTCCGGCCGCGAAGTAACGCGACACGGTTTCTGGTAGCGTCGAAGGCCGGCTGCGATCGTCGCAGCCGGCCTTTCCTTTTTTCCCAACGTGTCTCTCCGGATCCAGATCACGCTGCTCTTCACGGCGATCCTTGTCGTGACGATGGGCGTCGCCGCCCTCCTCGGCGCCGGTGCCGCGTCGCGCGCCGTCGAGAGCGCCATCCGGGACCGCGCCATCGAGGTGGCGCGGGCGGTCCGGGCCGACATCGACCTCTCCCGCGACCTCGACCCGGCCCGGGCGGCCGACCGGCTCGCGACCGTCCTTCGCCGGCAGCGGGGCATCCGGTCGGCGGAGCTCATCATCCGCAGGCCCGGCAAGGACGACGTGGTCCGCATGCAGTACGGGCCGGGCGGCCCCGAGGCCTCCTTCGAGCAGTACGACTACGAGTTCCCGTCCCAGACCTCGGCACAGCTCGTCGGGGACGGCGACGATCGGGTCGTCGTGGTGGTGCTGCCGGTGAAGGACTCCTTCTCCCACACGGTCGCGGCCATCCGGCTCGAGGCGAGCCTCTCGGAGGCCGAGAAACTGGGGCGAGGCCAGGCCGGGATCTTCATCGCCACGACCGCGCTCGCGGCGTTCCTGATCTTCGTCGCCTTCAACGTCCTCCTGAACCGCCTGCTCGCGGAGCCCATCTCCGAGCTCGCGCGTTCCATGGCCGCGGTCGAGTCCGGGCCCCTCGATCAGGTGGCCGTGCCGGGCACCTCCCGCCGCGACGAGCTCGGCACCCTGGCCCGCGGCCTCGACTCCATGTTGGGGAGGATCCGCGGCTTCAACCAGGAGCTCCGGGAGCGGGTCGAGGAGGCCACGGCGGACCTCGCGCGGAAGAACCGCGAGCTCGCGGAGCTGAACGATCTGCTCGTCGAGGCGCGCCGGGAGCGCATCGCGCAGGAGAGGCTCGCGGCCCTGGGGCAGCTCTCGGGGACCATCGCGCACGAACTCGGGAACCCGCTCAACTCCATCAGCGGCCACGTCCAGCTGCTCGCCCGCGACGCCTCCTGCCCGGCCCCCGTGCGCGAGGAACTGCTCGTGATCCAGCGGGAGGTGCAGCGGATGACCTCCATCATCCGGCGCTTCCTGGATTCGACGCGCGCGCTCGTCCCCCGGCCCGAACCGGTCGAGATCCAGGCTCTCGTCGACGAGGCGCTGTCGCTCACCGTGTCCGCCGAGGCGCGGCAGCGCATCGAGGTCCGCCGCGACGTCCCGGACGACCTGGGCGTCGCCGCCATGGACCCGTCGCTCGTCCGACACGTTCTCGGAAACTTCATCTCCAACGCCGTCGACGCGATGCCGGGCGGCGGGTGCCTCACGGTGCGCGCGCGGCGCACGGGCGGCCAGCTGGCGCTCTCCGTCTCGGACACCGGTCCCGGCATCGACCCGGAGGCTCGCAAGCACATCTTCGAGCCCTTCTACACGACCAAGCCCGCCGGCAAGGGCACGGGCCTCGGCCTCTCCATCTGCCGCGAGATCGCGAGCGCGCTGCGGGGACGCATCGACGTGGACGGCGCCCCGGGCCGCGGCGCCACGTTCACGCTCGTCATGCCCACGCCCTCCCTGTCCACCGACGCGCCTCCGGCGCGCCCCCCCGAGGCGCGCTAGGATGTCTGGAGCGATGGACCGCGCCCGAATCCTCGTCGTCGACGACGACCAGTCGAGTCGCGACCTGCTCGCCCGAATCCTCACCGCGGCCGGGCACAGCGTGACGGCGCTCGCCGACGGCCGGGAGGCGGTGGCCGCCCTCGACGGCGAGCCGCCGGACCTCGTCGTCTCCGACATCCGCATGGCCGAGGTGGACGGCCTGCAGGTCACCGACGCCTACCGGGATCGGGCGCCGGACACGCCGGTCATCCTGGTGACCGCCTTCGGGAACATCGACGGGGCCGTCGAGGCCATCCGCCGCGGCGCCGCCGACTACCTGTCGAAGCCCTACGACGTGGACGCGATCCAGCTCGTCGTGGCCCGGGCGCTCCGGCAGCGCGAGCTCGCCATGGAAAACCGGGCGCTGCGCCGGGGCCTGCGCGACCGCTATCGGCTCGAGAACGTCGTGGGCCGCAGCGAGGCCATGCTGCAGGTCTTCAAGACGGCGGCGCGCGTCGCCTCCACCGACGCCACCGTCCTCATCCAGGGCGAGAGCGGCACCGGCAAGGAGCTCGTCGCACGCGCCATCCACGCCGCGTCGCCGCGCGCCGGGGGCCCCTTCGTGGCGGTGGACTGCGGCGCCATCGCGGAAGGCGTGCTCGAGTCCGAGCTCTTCGGTCACGCGCGCGGGGCCTTCACGGGCGCCCAGGCGGCGCGTCGCGGCCTCTTCGAGGAGGCAAACCGGGGCACCCTGTTCCTCGACGAGATCGGGGACATCGGGCCGAACCTCCAGGCGCGCCTCTTGCGCGCGCTGCAGGAGGGCACGATCCGCCGGGTGGGCACGAACGAGCCCATCGCCGTCGACGTGCGCGTGGTCGCGGCGACGAATCGGGACATGGAGGCAGCGGTCCGGGACGGCGCGTTCCGCGCCGACCTCTACTACCGGCTTCACGTGGTGAACATCCGCATCCCGCCGCTCCGGGAGCGCCGGGAGGACGTCCCTCTCCTCGCCGAGCACTTCGCCCAGAAGCACGGGCGGGCGGAGGGGGCCGCGGTCTCGCCAGCCGCGCGCGAGCTGCTCGTCACCTACGACTGGCCCGGCAACGTGCGGGAGCTCGAGAACGTCATCGCCCGCGCGCTGGCGCTGAACCCCTCCGGCGTGATCACGCCAGAGGACCTCCCCGAGGCGGTGCGGCGGAACGCGCCGCGCCCTCCGGCAGAGGGCAGCCTCGACCTGTCCGACCGGCCGACGCTGGGCGAGCTGGAGAGGCGTTACGCGACGCACGTCCTCGCGGAGGCGGGCGGGAACAAGACCCGGGCGGCCGAAGTCCTCGGCATCGACCGCAAGACGCTCTACCGCATCCTCGGCGAGCGAGAGGACCGCTGACGACCCTGGCGGCGGTTAGGCGGCCGAGCCGCTGCCGACGGCGGGCTCCTCGACCCCGTTCAGGGCGTTCTTCAGCACCTGGCTCGGCCGAAAGGTGAGTACCCGGCGCGCGGAGATCTCGATCTCCTCTCCGGTCTGCGGGTTCCGGCCGACGCGCGACTTCTTGTCGCGGACGATGAAGTTCCCGAACCCGCTGATCTTGATCTTCTCGCCGCGCTCCAGCGTCTCTTTGATCGTGTCGAAAACCATCTCGACGATCTCGGCGGCCTCCTTCTTGGAGAATCCGACCTTCTCGTAGACGCTTTCGATGATATCGGCCTTGGTCACGGTCCCCTCGAGGTCCGGGCTCCCAAACGCCCAAGTGCCTGACTTTGTTAGCTGAGTCGTCGGGTCCTGTCAAACTGTCGGCCTGCGCGCCCGGTCACGCCCGGAGCTCCGCGCCGACCTCGGCCCTCAGCCTGTCGACGATCCGGCCGTGGGCCGCGTCGGCCTCGGCGTCGGTGAGGGTCCGGTCCGGTGCCCGGTAGCGGATGGCCATGGCCAGGTTCTTCTTCCCCGCGGGGATCGGGACGCCGCGGTACACGTCGAAGAGCGACACCTCCTCCGCGAGCGCCTCCTCCCGCACGAGGTCGAGGACGGTGCGCGCCTCCACCCCCTCCCCGACCACGACCGCCAGGTCCCGGAGCACGGCCGGGAAGCGCGGCACGTCCGCATGGGCCGGCACGAGTCGCGCCGCGGCGGCGAGCGCCCCGAAGGAGAGCTCGAAGGCGAGGACCCCCCGCGGCAGCTCGAAGGCCGCCGCCGTCCTGGGGTGCAGCTCCCCGGCGACTCCCAGCGTCCGGAGGCCGCCGTCGACGCCAGGGGCGGTCACGGCGGCGGCGGAGCGCGGGTGGAGCCAGGGCTCGCTGGCCCGGCCGAACCGGGCCGACTCGATCCCGAGCGCGTCGAGAACCGACTCGACCGCGGCCTTCAGGTCGTAGAAGTCGACGGGGTCCCCGCCGGTGGCCCAGCCCACCGCGTGCCGGCGCCCCATGGCGACGCCGGCCACCCGGAGTTCCTCATGGGCCGGAGCGTCGCCCCCGGCCCCCGCGGACGGAACGTGGTAGACGCTCGCGAGCTCGTAGAGCCTCACGTCCTCGACCCGCTGCCGGAGGTTGTGGGCGGCGTCCTTGAGGAGTGACGGGACGAGACTCGTCCGCATCACGGCGAGCTCGGCGCTGATGGGGTTCTTGAGCGCGATCCCCGGCCGCGCCCCGCTCCCCGGGGAGAGCGCCGCGAGCTCCGCGGGGGCGACGAAGCTGAAGTTCACCGCCTCCGAGAACCCGGCGGTCTCCAGGGCGGTGCGGATCCGATCCGCCACCTGGGCGTCCCGGGACGCGGCGGGCGTCCCGCTCGTCACGGCGGGGAGCGTCTCCGGAATGGCGTCGTAGCCCTTCAGCCGGACGATCTCCTCGACCAGATCCTCTTCCCGGGTCACGTCGAGGCGCCAGCTCGGGACCCGGAACACCGCGCCGCGAGGGGTCGCCTTTCGCTCCTCGAAGCCGAAGGCGGCGAGGGTCCGCCGCGCCTCGCCCCGGCTGACCGGCATCCCGAGGATCTCGCCGGGGCGCGACCAGGCAAGCGCCACGTCCACCGGCCGGCGGCGCCTCGGGTAGGCGTCGGCGGCTCCGCGTCGGACGACCCCTCCGGCGAGCTCCGCGATCAGCGCGGCGCAGCGATCGAGCGCGGGGGTTACGCCGGCCGGGTCGACGCCCCGCTCGAAGCGATGGGAGGCCTCGGTGTGGAGCCCGTGGCGCCGCGCCGTACGCCTCACCCCGGTGGGCTCGAACCACGCGGACTCGAGGAGCACGCGGGTGGTGCCGGGCGAGATCTCGGAGTGGGCTCCGCCCATCACGCCGGCGAGGGCCGAGGGGTGGTCGCGATCGGCGATGACGAGGTCGTCGGCGAAAAGCGAGCGCTCCTGCCCGTCGAGCGTCACGAGCTTCTCGCCGCTCCGGGCGAGGCGCACGACGATCTCGGCGCCGGCGACCTTATCGAGGTCGAACGCGTGGAGCGGGTGACCCTGCTCGAGGAGCACGAAGTTCGTCGCGTCGACGATGGCGGAGATGGAGCGGACGCCGCAGGCGCCCAGGCGGCGCGCGAGCCACGCAGGAGAGGGGCCGTCCTTCACCCCTTCGATGACGCGCGCGGCGTATCGGAAGCAGCGATCCGGCGCCTCCACCCGAACCCGCACGAGCGCCGAGGCGGCCGGCGGGCGCTGGACGAGCCCCGCCTCCGGCGGGTGCAAAGGCCCGCCGAGCGCAGCGGCCACCTCGCGCGCGATCCCCACGTGCGAGAGCGCGTCGGGGCGGTTCGGGGTGACGTTCACCTCGAGGACTGTGTCCTCGAGCCCGAGCACGCGGGCGAGCGGCTCGCCGAGAGCGGCGTCGGGGGGGAGGAGGAGAAGGCCGCTCGACTCCTCCGAGAGGCCGAGCTCCTTCGCGGAGCAGAGCATGCCGTGGGACTCGACGCCGCGCAGCCGCGCCCGCTCGATGCGTTGCCCCCCGGGAAGGACCGCCCCCGGCGCGGCGAGCGCGACCACGTCACCGACCTTCCAGTTCGTCGCGCCACACACGACCTGGACCGGCCCGGCCCCGGCGTCGACCTGGGTCACCGAGAGGCGGTCCGCCTGCGGGTGGCGCTCCGCCGCCACGATCCGGGCCGCCACCACGCCGTCGAGCTCCGCCCCGACGCGCTCCACCGCCTCCACCTCGAGGCCGACGGCGGTGAGCCGCTGCGCCAGCTCCTCGACGGAGGGCACGGGCACGTACTCCCGGAGCCAGTTGAGCGAGACGCGCATGGGTCAGAACTGCCCGAGGAAGCGAAGGTCGTTCTCGTAGAAGAGCCGGAGGTCTCCGATCCCGTACTTCAGCATCGCCATCCGCTCCACCCCCATCCCGAAGGCGAAGCCGGTGACCTCCGCGGGGTCGAACCCCACGTTCTCGAGCACCTTCGGGTGCACCATGCCGGAGCCGAGCACCTCGAGCCAGCCGGTGCCCTTGCACGTCCCGCAGCGGGCGCCGTCCCGGCGGCCGGTTCCTCCGCAGAGGGAGCAGGAGACATCCGCCTCGGCGCCGGGTTCCACGAACGGGAAGTAGCTCGGGCGGAAGCGGGTCCGCGTGTCCGGGCCGAAGAACGCCCGGGCGAACGCCGCGAGCGTGCCCTTCAGATCGGCGAAGGTGATCCCGGGGCCGACGCAGAAGCCCTCCACCTGGTGGAACATGGGCGAGTGCGTCTGGTCGTAGTCGCTCCGGTAGACGCGCCCCGGCGCCACCACCCGGACCGGGGGAGCGCCGGCCCTCCGCATGGCGCGGATCTGGATCGGCGACGTGTGCGTGCGAAGCAGGATGCTCCCCTCTCCGTCCGGCGAGCCGAGGGAGGCCGCGTCGACGTAGAAGGTGTCCTGCATGTCGCGGGCGGGGTGGTCCTTCGGGATGTTCAGCGCCTCGAAGTTGTACCAGTCGAGCTCGATCTCGGGCCCGCTCGCGACCTCGTAACCCAGCCGGGAGAAGATCGAGACGATCTCGTCGGCGGCCCGCGTCACCGGGTGCCGGTGACCACGGGGGAGCAGCCGCCGCCCGGGCAAGGTGACGTCGAGCGGCGTGCCCTTGAGCTCCTGCTCGAGCCGGGCCGCCTCGAGGCGGTCGCGGGCGTGGACGAGGAGGGACTCCACCTCGTCCCGGACCCGGTTCGCGACCTCGCCGACCTTCGGGCGCTCCCCGGCCGGGAGCTGTCCCATGCCCCGCAGGACGAGGGAGATCTCCCCCTTCTTCCCGAGGAAGCGGACGCGAAGGTCCTCGAGCGCGCGCTCGTCGCCGGCGGCGCCGATGGACTGCCGCGCCCCCTCCGCGAGGGCCTCGAGCTCTCGGACGAGGTCGGGCACGGGCCGGGGCTAGGCGTTCGCGGCGCGGACCACCGCTGCGAAGTCCGCCGGCAGGTGCAGGGCCAGGTCGGCGAGCACCTTGCGGTCGAGCACGACGCCGGCCTTGTGCAGGCCGCCGAGGAGCCGCGAGTAGCTCGTCCCGTTCTGGCGGGCCGCGGCGTTGATGCGCACGATCCACAGGGAGCGGAACTCGCGCCGCCGGCGGCGGCGGTCGCGGGTGCTGTAGTTGAGCGCCCGCTCCACGGCCTGGTTCGCCCGCTTGTAACAGTTCTTCCGCCGGCCGCGGTACCCCTTCGCGAGCTTCAGGACGCGATTGCGACGACGGCGGGCCTTGAATCCCTTCTTGACGCGCATGACTCTCTCCTCACGTTGTGCCGGCGGGGGGCCAGGAGATCGCCCGGTGGGCGCCTCCCACGCGCTTCGAGATCCCCGCTGGGGCGCTGTTTCCGTCCCCTCGCCTACCGGGCGTAGGGGAAGTTCTCCTTCACCTTCTTCTCGTCCTCCGCGCCGAGGTGGCTCGTCCCGCGGAGATGCCGCTTCTGCTTGTGGGTCTTCCCGAAGGTCGCGAGGTGGCGCACCCCGGCCCGGCGGAACTTCACCCTCCCGCCCTTCTTCACCTGAAACCGCTTCTTCGCACCACTCTTCGTCTTCAGCTTGGGCATCTCTTCTCCAAGGAAAGGACTCTAGGTCGGGCCGTCCCCGGTCGGGGACGCGTCGGCGGGGGGAGCCGGCGGCGCGACAGGGGCCGCGGGCTGGGCCGAGGCGGCCGCTGCCACGAGCTGGCTCTTCGCGCGGTCGCGCTGCGCCTGCAGCATGCGCGGGTTCGGGGCGAGGATCATGAACATCTGGCGCCCCTCCATGCGGGGCGCGGCCTCGATGACGGCCGTCTCCTTGAGATCGGTGATCACCCGCTCGAGCACCTTCTGTCCGAGCTCCCGATGCGTGATCTCGCGCCCGCGGAACATCACGGTCACGCGCGCCTTGTTCGCCTCCTCGAGGAACTCGCGGATCTTCTTGATCTTGACGTCGTAGTCGTGTTCCTCGGTGCGCGGGCGCAGCTTGACCTCCTTGAGCTGCACCACCACCTGCTTCTTCTTCGCCTCGCTCTGCTTCTTCTTCTCGGTGTACTTGAACTTCCCGTAATCCATGATCTTGCAGACGGGCGGCTTGGCGAGGGGGCTCACCTCGACGAGGTCGAGGCCGTCCTCCTGCGCGATCCGCAGCGCCTGGTCGATCGCCAGGATGCCGAGCTGTTCCCCGTTCGGGCCGATGACGCGAACCTCGCGCGCCTTGATGCGGCGGTTCGTCCGGGCGTCCCGACTCGTTCGCTGGTCCTTGCCGTTGATGGGGCTTCTCCTCTTTGTTGGCTAGTAGAAGTTAGGTCGGGGCCGGCCAGGGCGCTCGCCGGAATTGGCGTCGCCCCGCAGCGGCCCTCCGTGCGAAAAGTCGCCGTAGGATAAGGACTTTGCGCCGAAAGTCAACGAGCGTTCGGGTCCGAGGAGTCCTTCTTGGCGTCGCGGATCCAGCTCATCATGTCGCGGAGCCGCTTCCCGACCTCCTCGATGGGGTGGGTCCGCTCCCGCTCCCGCAGCTTGTCGAAGACCGGACGACCCACCTGGTTCTCGAGGATGAACTCCTTCGCGAACTGGCCGTTCTGGATCTCCCGGAGGATCCTGCGCATCTCCTCCTTCGTCTGGTCGGTCACCACCCTGGGGCCGCGGGTGTAGTCGCCGTACTCGGCGGTGTCGCTGATGGAATGGCGCATCCAGGCGAGCCCGCCCTCGTACATGAGGTCCACGATCAGCTTCAGCTCGTGGAGGCACTCGAAGTAGGCGCTCTCCGGCTGGTACCCCGCCTCCACGAGCACCTCGAACCCGGCCTTCACGAGCGCCGAGGCCCCTCCGCACAGGACGGCCTGCTCCCCGAAGAGGTCGGTCTCCGTCTCCTCCTTGAAGGTGGTCTCGAGGACCCCGGCCCGGCTGCCGCCGAGGGCGCGCGCGTAGGCGAGCCCCAGCGCCTTCGCCTGGCCGGTCGCGTCCTGGTGGACGGCGATGAGGCACGGAATGCCGCGGCCGTCCTGGAACTGGCGGCGGACGAGGTGGCCAGGGCCCTTCGGCGCGACGAGCAGGACGTCGACGTCGGGCGGGGGGCGGACCTGGCCGAAGTGGATGTTGAAGCCGTGGGCGAAGAGGAGCGCCTTGCCCTGCGTGAGGTGCGGGGCGATCTCCTCGTCGTAGACCTTCTTCTGGGTCTGGTCCGGGATGAGGACCATGATCACGTCCGCCTCGCGGGCGGCCTCGGCGACGGCGGTCACCTTGAGGCCCGCCCCCTCCGCCTTGGCCTTCGACTTCGTCCCGGCGTGCAGGCCGACGCGCACGTTGACGCCCGAGTCCTTGAGGTTGAGCGCGTGGGCGTGCCCCTGGCTGCCGTAGCCGATGATGGCCACCTTCCGCTTCTTCAGCAGCTCGAGGTTCGCGTCCTTGTCGTAGTAGATCGTGGCCATGTCCGTTCCGTTCACTTGAGGTTAGGCGGTGCGAGCGTCTTGAACCCGCGCTCCAGTGCGATGCGCCCCGACCGGCACAGCTCCTGGATGCCGTAGGCGGCGAGCCGCTCCTCGAGAGCGTCCAGCTTGCCAGCGTTGCCGCTCGCCTCGATGACGAGCGCGTCCGGAGAGACGTCGACGATGCTCGCCTCGTAGGTCTCGGCGAGGGCCCGCAGCTCGGCGTGGTTCTTCTCGGGAGTCCGGATCTTCACGAGCAGGAGCTCGCGCTCGATGAGGTCCTGCGGGGAGAGCTCGCGCACCTCCACCACCGGCACGAGCTTCTGGACCTGGCGCACGACCTGCTCGACCGGCTTCGAGGAGAGGCGCACGACGATGGTCATTCGCGAGTACTCGGGTCGCTCCGTCGGGCCCACCGTGAGGCTCGCGATGTTGTAGCCGCGGCGGGAGAAGAGGCCGGCGATCCGGTGGAGGACGCCCGGCTTGTTCTCGACGAGGAGGCTGATGGTGTGGGTGCTGCCGTTGGGGCGGCTCTCGGTGCGCTCCATGGTTCCCTCACTTCTCCTCGCCGTCGATCATGTCGTTGAGCGGCGCGCCGGCGGGCACCATCGGGTACACCTTCTCCTGGCGCCGGACCCGGACGTCGACGATGACCGGACCGTCCCTGTGAGCGAGCGCGCGGTCGATGACCGCGTCGAGCTCGCCCGGCGCCCGGGCCCGCAGCCCCAGGCAGCCGTAGGCCTCCGCCAGCTTCACGAGGTCCGGGAGGTCCGAGAGCGGCGTCTCGGAGAACCGGTTGTCGTAGAAGAGCTCCTGCCACTGGCGGACCATCCCCAAGAAGAGGTTGTTCAGGATGAAGATCTTGATGGGGAGCCTGAGGTCCACGGCGGTCGCGAGGTCCTGCAGCGTCATCTGGAAGCTGCCGTCGCCGTCGATGCCGATCACCTCGGCTTCCGGCCGCCCGAGCTTCGCCCCGATGGCCGCGGGCAGGCAGAAGCCCATCGTCCCGAGGCCCCCGGAGGTGATGAACTGCCGCGGATAGCTGGTCTTCCAGAACTGGGCCGCGAACATCTGGTGCTCGCCGACACCGGTCGTGACCACCGCCTTGCCCTGCGTCTTCTCCCAGATCCGCTCCACCGCCCACTGCGGCAGGATGTGGCCCTCGGCCTCCTGCCGGTAGCGCAGGGGGTGCTTCTCCCGCCACTCCGCGACCCGCTTCTTCCACCCCGAGATGTCGGGCCGACCGTGCTGGGCAAAGGCCTTCTTCACCTCGTCCGTGAGGAGCGGGAGCAGCGCCTTCAGGTCACCGACGAGCGGGACGGTGGCCGTGACGAGCTTGGAGATCTCGGCGGGATCCACGTCGAGGTGGATGACCTTGGCCTCGGGCGCGAAGGTGGAGAGCTTCCCCGTGACGCGGTCGTCGAAGCGCGCCCCGAGCGCCACGATGAGGTCCGAGCCCTGCACCGTGTAGTTCGCATACCGCCCCCCGTGCATCCCGAACATCCCGAGGCACAGCGGGTGGGTCTCGGGGAACGAACCCTTGCCGTGGACGGTCGTCACGACCGGTGCCTCGAGGAGCTCGCAGAACTCGAACACCTCCTTGTAGGCGTTCGAGGTGCGGACCCCGCCGCCGAGGTACACGACCGGGCGGCTCGCGCTCCGCACGAGCTGGGCAGCGTCCTTGAGCCTCGGCTCCTCCCGGACCGGCGGGTGGTAGCCCGGGATGTTCACCGACTCCGGGTACTCGAACTCGAGCTCCGCGTTCTGCACGTCCTTCGGGATGTCGACGAGCACCGGCCCGGGGCGCCCGGTGCGCGCGACGTAGAAGGCCTCCTTGATGACGCGGGGGAGTTCCGCCACGTCCGTCACGAGCCAGTTGTGCTTCGTGATGGGCATGGTGATGCCCGTGATGTCCGCCTCCTGGAAGGCGTCGGTGCCGATGAGAGTGCTCGCGACGTTCCCGGTGATGGCGACGAGCGGCACCGAGTCCATGTAGGCGTCGGCGATCCCGGTGACGAGGTTCGTCGCCCCCGGGCCGGAGGTCCCGAAGCACACGCCCACCTTCCCGGTGGCGTGCGCGAACCCCTCGGCGGCGTGCGCGCCCACCTGCTCGTGGCGCACGAGCACGTGCTTGATCTTCTTCGAGTCGAAGAGCGCGTCGTAGACGGGCAGGATCGCGCCGCCGGGGACGCCGAAGATGTACTCGACGCCCTCCGCCTCGAGGCAGCGGACGAGCGCCTGGGCACCTGTCATCTTTTCCTTGGCCATGGAACCCGTCAGTTTAGCAAACGGGAATCGACGTTACAACGCGGCCAGTTCGAGCTTTTGCGCGGAACTCAGACCCGCCCGAGCGCGCTCTTCGCCTCCTGTTCCTGGTCCTCGGTTCGGGACTTCAGCGCGATGCGGTTCACGACGTCGAGGAACGCGCGCGCGCTTCCCTCGATGACGTCGGTCGACAGGGCGCGCCCGCGGTAGAGGCCGGTCTCGTGCTCCACCTCCAGGCTCACCTCGCCCTGGGCGTCCTCGCCCACCGTGACCGCCTGGATCCGGTAGTCGCGGAGCTTGGCCTGGACGCCCGTGATCTTCTCGATCGCCTTGAAGACGGCGTCGACGGGCCCGTCGCCGGGCGAGGCATCGAGGTACTTCTCCCCGTCGGACTTGCGAAGGGAGATGGAGGCCGCCGGAAGGGTCCCGGTTCCCGAGGTCGTGGAGAGCGCGGTCAGCTCCCACATCGCCTGCCCCTTGAGGAGCTGTCCGTGGATGACGAGCGCCTCCAGGTCGGCGTCGTAGATCTCCTTCTTCTTGTCGGCGAGCACCTTGAAGTCCGCGAAGACCTTGTCGAGCTGGGCGTCGCTCAGGCGGTAGCCGAGCTCCACCAGGCGCTCCTTGAGCGCGTGGCGTCCGGAGTGCTTGCCGAGCACGAGCTCGGAGCGGGTGAACCCGACCTCCTCCGGGCGCATGATCTCGTAGGTCTCGCGGTGGGTCAGCATCCCGTGCTGGTGGATGCCGGCCTCGTGGGCGAAGGCGTTCTGGCCGACGATGGCCTTGTTGCGCTGCACGGAGTTGCCGGTCACCTGCTGCACGAGCTTGCTCGTCGGGTACAGCTTCTCGGTGCGCACCCCGGTCTGTGCCCGGAAGACGTCGGCGCGGGTCCGGAGCGCCATCACGACCTCCTCGAGCGATGCGTTGCCGGCCCGCTCCCCGATGCCGTTGATCGTGCACTCGACCTGGCGGGCGCCGACGGACACGCCGGCGAGGCTGTTCGCCACCGCGAGGCCGAGGTCGTTGTGGCAGTGCACCGAGAGCACGACCTTGTCGATGCCCCGGACGTGCTTCTTGAGATACGCGAGGGTCTCGGCGTAGGTCTGCGGAAGGGCGTACCCGACCGTGTCCGGGATGTTGAGCGTCGAGGCGCCGGCCTCGATCGCCCGCTCCACGACCTCCGCCAGGAACTCGAGCTCGGTGCGGGCCGCATCCTCGGTCGAGAACTCGACGTCGTCGAACCGCTCCCGCGCCATCTTCACCCCGTCGACGGCGCGCTTCACGATCTCCTCCTTCGCCATCTTGAGCTTGAAGTCCCGGTGGATCGGGCTCGTCGCGAGGAAGACATGACATCGCTTGCGGGGCGCGTCCTGGAGCGCCTTGAAGGAGGCCTCGATGTCGCCCCTCGTGCAGCGGGACAGGCTCGCGATGACTGGGCCATGGATGGCGCGGGTGACGGCCTGGATGGCCTCGAAGTCGCCGGGCGAGGCGGCGGCGAATCCGGCCTCGATGACGTCCACCCCGAGTTCCTGCAGAGCGCGTGCGACGCGGAGCTTCTGCCCGAGGTTCATGGAGAAACCCGGGCTCTGCTCCCCGTCGCGCAGGGTGGTGTCGAAGATGATGACGCGATCCATGGCTACCTCGGGGTGCGGGGGCTGGTTCTGGCTCTGAGACTGGCTCGACATGGCGGCTCCTCGGGCTCTGTGAAGGGCCGAAGAAGCTTTGTCGCCATCGAGGGCAACCTCTTCGGCCGGGTTCGGCGGAAGAGGTCGCGGCGCAGCGGTTAGCCGGGCCGGGAGTCCTCTCCCGCCTGGCTAAGAAGTCGATGCTCGCTGCGACGGAACGACATCAGTCCGCGCAGCCTATCGGGGGTTCTTCCCCGGGTCAAGCGCGGTACCCCCATGATGGGGGGATCAGTACGGCGCCTTCGCCTCGGCGCGAAGGACGTCCACGAAGGCGTCGAGCGTCATCGTCTTCAGATCCTCGCCCCCGTGCCGCCGCGGAGACACCCCGCGCGCCTCGACCTCCTTCTCGCCGACCACCAGCGTGAAGGGGATCTTCTGCAACTGCGCGTCCCGGATCTTCGCGCCGAGCTTCTCGTTGGAGTGGTCCAGCTCGACGCGGAAGCCGTCGGCCTCGAGCCGCGCCGCCACCTCCCCGGCCCACGCCTCGAACCGGTCGGAGACCGTGACCACCCTCGCCTGCACCGGCGCGAGCCAGGTGGGGAATGCTCCGGCGAAGTGCTCCGTCAGGATGGCGAGGAAGCGCTCGAACGAGCCGTAGATGGCCCGGTGGATCACGACCGGGCGGTGCTCCTTGTTGTCGTCGCCCACGAAGGACAGATCGAAGCGCTCGGGGGCGAGGTAGTCGAGCTGGATGGTCGCGAGTTGCCACTTGCGTCCGATGGAGTCGGTCACGTCGAAGTCGATCTTCGGGCCGTAGAAGGCCCCCTCGCCCGGCTTGACCTCGTACTCCAGCCCGACCGCGTCGAGCGCACCCTCGAGCGCCGCCTCGGCCCGGTCCCAGGTCGCCTCGTCGCCGAGCTTCACCGGCGGGCGGGTGGAGAACTTCGCCGCGTACGCGAGCCCGAGCGACCGGTACACGGTGTCGATCTGGCGCACCAGCGAGCGGACCTCGTCGACGATCTGCCCCTCGGCGAGGTAGATGTGCGCGTCGTCCTGCTGGAACTGGCGCACCCGGGTGAGCCCGGAGAGCGTCCCGGAGGCCTCGTTTCGGTGGAGCACGTCCTGCGTGTGGTAGCGGATCGGCAGCTCCCGGTAGCTGCGCTTCCTCATCGCGTACAGCAGGTGATGCGACGGACAGTTCATGGGCTTGAGCGACTGCGTGCAGCGCTCCTCGAGGGGCAGCGCGGGGTCGGTCTCGCTGTCCACGACGAGGAACATGTTCTCGCGGTACTTGCCCCAGTGCCCCGACGTCTCCCACAGCCTCTTGTTGAAGAGCAGCGGGGTCTTCACCTCGACGTATCCGTTCTTCCGCGTGAGCCGGCGCATCGCGTCGCCGAGGAGGTGGTAGAGCGTCGTGCCGTGGGGGAGCCAGAAGGCGGCCCCGGGGGCGTAGGGGTGAAAGGTGAAGAGCCCGAGCTGGGGCCCGAGCTTGCGGTGGTCGCGCTTGCGCGCCTCCTCGAGGCGCTTCAGGTACTCGTCGAGCTCCTTCTTCGAGAAGAAGGAGGTCCCGTAGATGCGCTGGAGCATCGGGTTCGCCGGGTCGCCACGCCAGTAGGCGCCGGCGACCGAGAGCAGCTTCACGACGCCGATGCGCCCCGTCGAGGGTCCGTGCGGCCCGAGGCAGAAGTCCACCCAGTCCCCGTGGCGGTAGAGCGTCAGCGTCTTCGCACCCTTCGCCGCGATGTCCCGGACGATCTCCACCTTGTAGCGTTCGCCGAGCCGCTCGAAGAGCGCCACCGCCTCGTCCATCGCGATCTCCTCGCGGACGAAGGGGTGATCGGCGGCGATGGCCTCGTTCGTGGCCTTCT
The DNA here is from genome assembly GCA_035543235.1 of Anaeromyxobacteraceae bacterium. Taxonomy (GTDB): domain Bacteria; phylum Myxococcota; class Myxococcia; order Myxococcales; family Anaeromyxobacteraceae; genus DATJZG01. The sequence continues at coordinate 32,320 of DATKJV010000059.1, forward strand.
CGATCTTCTCCAGGTCCTCCGGCGTGAAGGGCGTCTCGCGGGCGAAGTCGTAGTAGAAACCGTCCTCGATCGAGGGCCCGATGGTGACCTGCGTCCCGGGGTAGAGCTTCTGTACGGCAGACGCCATCACGTGGGCAGCGTCGTGGCGGGCGACCTCGAGCGCCTCCGGGCTCTTGGCCGTCAGGACCTCCAGCTTCGCATCGCGCTCGAGCGGGCGGGAGAGGTCTACCGCGGCCCCGTCCACCTTCGCGAGGTAGGCCGCCTTGGCGAGGCCCGGCCCGATCGCATCGCGGACGAAGTCGATGATCCGGGTTCCCGGCCGCGCCTCCTTCGCGCTCCCGTCCGGAAGCGTCACCTTCACCGTCTCGCTCATGGCGGCGCAGTCTCGCATGCCTCCCCGTCCCGGCAAAGCGCGAGACGCGCTTGCGAACGGGACCGCACCGTGTAGTAAGCACGAGTGACCCTCGGAGGTTCCGCGTGATCCCCCTCGCCCGCTGCGTCCTCCTGCTCGCCACTTCGGCCTCCGGCGCCCTGCTCGGGCCGGACGCCCTCCCCGAGGGAGAGGCGCTCCCGCCACCCACCGCCGCACAGCTCGCCCGGGGCGAATGGCTGATGCACGACTTCTGCCTCGCCTGTCACGTCCTCGAGACCGAGAACGCATCGAATCCGTTCCGGCCGAAGATCCGGATGGAGACCTTCGGCACGCCGGAGCGCGCCTACGCGAACATCGGCCGGATCTCCCAGATCCGGCCGCAGATGTCGCACGCCTTCCGCGGCAGCGACGACGACCGGCGCGCGCTCGCCTACTTCCTCAGCCAGATGGCTCACGAGAACGTGGTCCCGCCGTGGAAGGTCGCCGCACCCTACGCAGCGCTCGCCGCGACCGTGGCCCTCGCCGGCGCGTTCTTCGTTCGCTCCCGCCGGCGGCGCAAGTGACCGCCGCCCCCCGCCGCCCCCCGCCGCCCGGGGGGCCGCGTGACAGACCCCTGTGCTTCAATCTCCCTGGAGGCCAGCCATGGTGGAACTGGACTTCAGGGATCGCGAGCGGGAGGGGCGCAGGCACCTCGCGGAGCGGCTCCAGCGGCTTCGCGCCACCCTGGCCGCGACGGACGCCCGCAGGCGCCGCGCCCCCCGGCCGGAGCCCGTGCGGGACGCAGACGGCGACAAGCCGACCTGGTGGTGGCAGCGGGACTGAGACGCCTCGGCGCTCGAACCTACGCTGCGCCCCGCTCCCGCAGGCGCGCGCGCTCCTCCACCGCGAAGTGGAAGAACGTCTCGAGGCTCCTGAAGCGCATTCCGTAGCTCAGGTGATCAGGCCAGGCCCCGCCGCCGCCGACGGCGAGCGCCGCCCCTGCTTGCCGACAGGCCTTCCCGAGCGCGTCTGCCTGGGCGCGGAGCGCCGCGGCGTCGGATGAGGCCTCCGAGGCCGACACCGCGAGGAGCCTCACCTCGCTCCCCGAGAGCCCGAACCCGACCTCGGCGACCGGAGTGCCGCGGCCGGCCCAAAGGGTCGCCCAACCCGCCTCGCGCAGGACGAGCTCCGCGAGGGCGAGCCCGAGGCTGTGGTCGTCGCCCTCGGCGCAGGCAAGGAGCGCCCGGGGCGCGTCGGGCGCGATGGGGATCGCTTGAGAGACGCGGGCGAGCGCCCGGGAAAGGCGCTCGGAGGCGAGGTGCTCCTGGAGCACCGTCACGGAACCCTGCTGCCACAGTCGTCCGAGCATTCCGAGGGCGGCGCCCGCCGCGTCCGCGACCCGGTGCCAGGAGCCCTTCTTCGAGCGCCCGGCGAGGAGCATGGCCTCTACCTCGAGCGGCTCGCCCTGCTTGAGGAGGGTCTCCACCCAGCGGTCCTCCGCCAGATCGGCGGCTTCCTCGGGCGACCGGTGCCGGAGGAAGCGCTCGACGTCGGCGCGGTCGAATCGGCGGTGCCCCCCTGCGGTGCGTACGCAGCGAATGAGCCCCTCGTCCGCCCACCGCTTGACCGCGGTCGGCCCGACGCCGGCGAGGCGGGCGACGTCGCGCGTGCTCAGAAATACGTCCATATCGACTCCACTCGGACTGTGGCTTACACGCTGAATATACTAGCAGGATTACAACAAACGCTGCACACGAAGCTGAATACACCCATCTGGGACGCTGCAAACCGTCTTAATCGTCCTATCTACTCCCCATGCTCGCAATGGCGATGGCAGAAAGAGGGCTCGTGCCACAGCCGCTCGTCCGGGTCGGCATCCGCCGCCTCCTGCGGAGCCGGCTCGCCTCGGAGACCTCGCGCCAGCCCGACCCCGAGGCGGCTCTCGCCCGATTCGTCCGCTCCATGGCCGCGAGCGAGGTGGCTCCGCTCCCCCACCTCGCCAATCGCCAGCACTACGAGGTCCCGGCCTCGTTCTTCCAGATCGTCCTCGGGCGCCACATGAAGTACAGCGCCTGCCACTGGGAGCCCGGGACCGCGTCCCTCGACGAGGCCGAGTCGGCCATGCTCTCGCTCACCGCCGAGCGGGCCGGAATATCCGACGGTCAGCGCATCCTGGACCTCGGGTGCGGCTGGGGGAGCCTCACCTTTTGGCTCGCCGAGCGGTACCCGGGCACTCGCGTCACGGCCGTCTCGAACTCCAGCTCTCAGGGAGCGTTCATCCGCGCGGGGGCACGGGCCCGCGGCCTCGCCAACGTGGAGGTCCTGACCGCGGACGTGAACGGGTTCTCCCCGCGCCAACGATTCGACCGCGTGGTCTCCGTCGAGATGTTCGAGCACATGCGGAACTGGCCCGAACTGCTGAAGCGCATCGGCGGCTGGCTCGAGCCCAGCGGCCGGCTCTTCGTCCACGTGTTCACGCATCGCCGGTTCGCCTACCCGTTCGAGATCGACGGGGACGGGGACTGGATGGCTCGCCACTTCTTCACGGGCGGCATCATGCCGTCGCGCGACCTCCTCCCCCGCATCGGCGGTCCCCTCGAGGTCGAGCGGACCTGGCACGTCCCCGGGAGCCACTACGCCCGAACCGCCGAGGCCTGGCGGGAGCGTCTCGACCTGGGCTTCGGACGGGCCGTGGACGCCCTTTCGACGGCCATGCCCCGCCGAGAGGCGACCATCCAGGCGCACCGGTGGCGCCTTTTTTTCCTCGCCTGCGCCGAGCTGTTCGGATTCGCCGGGGGAGAGGAGTGGGCCGTCACGCACTACCGGCTCCGGCCGGCGGAGGGCGCGTGAAGATCGCCGTGGTCGGCTCCGGCGTGTCCGGCCTCGTGTGCGCCCACCTCCTCGATCGGCGCCACGACGTCGTCCTCTTCGAGGCCGACGAGCGCGTCGGCGGGCACGTCCACACCATCGACGCCCCGGACGGCGCTCGCTCCGTACCGGTCGACACCGGGTTCATCGTCTTCAACACCCGGACCTACCCGTCTTTCGTCCGCCTTCTCGACCGGCTCGGGGTCGCCTCCCAGGAGAGCGACATGAGCTTCAGCGTACGCAGCGAGCAGCGCGACCTGGAGTACGCCGGGACCGGGCTCGCAACGCTCTACGCCCAGCGCCGGAACGTCCTGTCCCCGCGCTTCCACCGGATGGTCCTCGACCTGCTCCGCTTCTACCGGGAGGCGCGCGAGCTTCTCTCCGAGGGACCGGAGGTCGAGCTGGCGGCCTGGCTCTCCCAGCGCGGCTACTCCCGGGCCTTCATCGAGGACCACATCCTGCCCATGGTGGGAGCCGTCTGGTCGTCGAGCCGTGACTCCGCTCGCGGCTTCCCGGCCCGGTTCCTCGCGCGATTCTTCGACAACCACGGCTTCCTCCAGGTGAACGACCGGCCGAGCTGGCTCGCCGTGCGCGGCGGGTCCCGGCAGTACGTCCGGGCCATCCTCGAGGGATTCCGCGGGGAGCTGCGCACGAGTGCGGCCGTCGAGTCCGTCCGTCGCGAGGACGGGGGCGTCCGGGTGAAGGGGCGAGGCAGCGGCGAGGAGCGGTTCGACCACGCGATCCTGGCCTGCCACGCCGACCAGGCGCTCGAGATCCTCCGCGACCCGTCCTCGGTCGAGCGCGAGGTCCTGTCCTCGTTCCCCTACCGGGCGAACGACGTGGTGCTGCACGACGACGAAGCCGTGATGCCGAGGCTGCGGAGGACGTGGTCGTCCTGGAACTACCACCTGGACGACGAGGCGCACCCGGGCGCCTGCGTGACCTACTGGATGAACCGACTGCAGCGACTGGACGCGAGCCGGCAGTACTTCGTCACGCTCAACCGAAGCGGGGCGGTGCGCCCCGGGCGCGTGCTGCGGCAGCTCGCCTACGCGCACCCCATCTTCACGGCACGGGGCGTCGCCGCCCAGACGCGCCACCCCGAGCTCGTCGACCACCGGGCCACCTCCTACTGCGGCGCGTACTGGAGGAACGGGTTCCACGAGGACGGCGTCGTGAGCGCCCTGCGCGTCTGCGATCGCTTCGGGGCCGCCCTGTGATCCGCGAGAGCGCCATCTACGAGGGCACCGTCACCCACGTGCGCCGCGCTCCGCGACCTCACGCCTTCTCGTACAGGGTCTACCTGCTCTACCTCGACCTCGGGGAGCTCCCCGAGATCCTCGCCTCCCCCGGACCGCTGCGCGAAGGCCAGTTCGGGTTGCTCTCGTTCCGTCGCTCGGACTACCTCGGCGAGACCGGCGACCTCGCGGACGCGGCGAGAGCGCGCGTGTACGCGGCGCTCGGATTCCGGCCGCAGGGACCGGTGCGGTTGCTCACGCACGTCCGCTCCTTGGGCTACGTCTTCAACCCGGTGAGCTTCTACTACTGCTACGCGGAAGACGGGCGGGCGCTCGAGGCGGTCGTCGCCGAGATCACCAACACGCCCTGGGGCGAGCGCCACTCGTACGTCGTCGGGGCCAGGGGCGCCGGAGCGACGGGCGACTTCACGAAGTCGTTTCACGTCTCCCCGTTCTTCCCGATGACCCAGTCCTACCGCTGGTGGCTCGGCGCGCCCGGAGAGCACCTGACCGTCGAGATGCGCAACGAGCAGGACGGCACGGAGGTCTTCCGCGCCCGCCTGGCGCTCCGCCGTCGCGCCTGGGCCGCGGCGGCTGTCTGGCGCGCCGCGCTCCTGCAGCCGCTCATGGCCTGGCGCGTCCACGCCTTCATCTACTGGCAGGCGCTGCGACTGTGGGCGGAGCGCATCCCCTTCCATCCCCATCCTGCGAACGGCCCGGCAGGGGCCGCGAGGAGGTCCTGACCATGGCAGCTGGAACTGCGATTTCGATCCCGGCCCGGCTGGATAGAGAGACGCCCTGGCGGCGCGCGTGCCTCCGCCAGCTGGGCGCCATTCGCGGAGGGACGATCGTCCTCCGCGACGGCGCCGACGAACTGGTGCTCGGCTCGCCATCCGAGGATGGCCTCTCCGCCACCGTGACCGTCCACCACCGCCGCTTCTGGCGGCGAGTCGCCGTCGGCGGGTCGGCTGCAGCCGGCGCCTCCTATGCCGATGGCGACTGGGACGCGGACGACGTAACCGCGCTCGTGCGGCTCTTGTCGAGGAACCGCGAGGCGCTCGCCGGAATGGAGAGCGGGTTGGCGCTCCTGTCCCGCCCCGCCTCGTGGGCGTTCTCCGCGCTCCGGCGGAACACGCGGGCGGGCAGCCGGCGCAACATCGCGGACCACTACGACCTCGGGAACGACTTCTTCGAGCTCATGCTCGACCCGACGTTGACCTACTCCTCGGCGGTCTTCGACGCGCCCGAGGCCTCGCTCGAGGAGGCGAGCCGGTCGAAGCTCGATCTGCTCTGCCGCCGCCTCGCGCTCGCCCCCGGTGACCACCTCGTCGAGATCGGCAGCGGCTGGGGATCGATGGCCATCCACGCCGCGTCCCGCTACGGCTGCCGCGTGACGACGGCGACCATCTCCCGCGCGCAGTGCGACCTCGCGCGCGAGCGGGTGAGGCAGGCCGGCCTCGCCGACCGCGTCGAGGTCGTCCTCTCCGACTACCGCGACCTCGCGGGCCGCTACGACAAGCTCGTGTCGGTGGAGATGATCGAGGCGGTCGGCGCCAGCCAGTACCGGGCCTTCTTCCGGAAGTGCGCATCCCTGCTCGCGCCGCACGGCCTCGCCGCGCTGCAGGCAATCACGATCGCCGACCAGCACTTCGAGCGCCATCGCCGCGAGATCGACTTCATCAAGCGGCACATCTTCCCCGGCAGCTGCATCCCGTCGGTCACGGCCCTCCTCGACGCCGCGACGGCAGCGAGCGATTTTCGCCTCCGTGAGCTCGCCGACTACACTCCGCACTACGCCCGGACGCTCGCGGCCTGGCGCGGCAACCTCCAGGCGAACCGCGCCCGGCTGGAGCGCATCACCGACGAGCGGTTCCGCCGGCTGTGGCACTTCTACCTCTGCTACTGCGAGGGCGGATTTCGCGAGCGCTACATCGGCGTCGCTCAGATGCTCTTCGCGCGGCCCGAGGCGAGGTGACCCTTGCGCGCCCTTCTCGAATCGCTGCTCGCCGCCCTCTCGCCGACCCACGCCCGAATTCCCGCGCTCGCGGTCCGCGCACCATGCGTGCGACCATCCGTGCCCCTTGCGCGGCGGCAGCGCCCCTCGGCCCGGGCCGCGCTCCTCCTCCTGGCGCTCGCCGCGGCGGGCCGTACTCGCGGCGACGAACCGGAGGAGCGGTTCACGGGCACTGCGAGGTCCGCGGACGGCGCGCTCCTCTATCGGGAGGACCACGTGGTGCGCCGGTCCGGCGGGCGGCTCCTCGACGCCACCACCACCTACAGCGACCCGGCCGGCCGCGTCATCGCCGTCTTGCGGTCCGACTTCTCCCGGGACCCCTTCGCTCCCAGCTACGAGTTCCGGGACCTTCGCAGCGGGGCGGTCGAGAGCGTCGACATCCTCCGCGACGGGGTCGACCTCCGCTCCCCGAGCGGGGCCCGCAGGATCGCCGCGCCCGAGGGCCCGGCAAGGCTCGTCACCGGCCAGGGGCTCGACCGGCTCGTTCGCGATCGGCTGGAGAGCCTGATGCGGGGAGAGGAGCTCGAAGTCGCCTACGCCATCCCCACCCGGCTCGACACCTATTCGTTCCGGGTCCGCGCCCTCGAGGACGGCGCCGCGCAGGATCGGGTGCGAGTCCGCGTCGAGGTTTCGTCCTGGGTCCTGCGCCTGCTCGCCCCGCACCTGGAGGTCGACTACCAGCGCTCGACGAAGCGCCTCTTGCGCTACCGCGGCGTCTCGAACCTGGCCGACGCCCGCGGGGAGTACCCCGAGGTCGAGATCGTCTACGCCTATCCCGACGACGGGGGGGAGCGCCATGCGGCGCTCTGAGCGGCTCGGCGCCGCCCTCGGGGCCGCAGGCATCGTCGGCAACGTCTTCGGCGTGGCCGCGCTCGCGGACGTGCCGAACGCTTACCGCCCGGGCACCCTCGACGCTTGGGCCTCGCAGGCCGTCGCCCATCCTGCCCAAACGGCCGCGAGCGCCATCGCGTTCTCCCTCGGCCTCCTCGCGCTCGCGGGCTGGGCACAGGCCGCCGCGAGGTGGGTCGGCGGTCGCCTCTCGCGCGCAGCCGCTTCCGCCATCGCCGCCAGCGCGGTCGTCAACGCGGCAGGCTCCCTCGCGCCCCTGGTTCTCGTCCTCCACGTCGCGCCCGCCTGTGCGAACGGCGGGTGCGGGCCAGTCGCCCGCGCGCTCCTCGGGTTCGCCCTGTCGGCGGACGCGCTCTTCGACCTCCTCCTCGGGGCCGCTCTCGTCCTCCTCGGCGCCCGTCTCGCCGCTCGGGGCCGCTCCCGCCTGGGTGCGCTCGGGGTCGCCGCCGGGGTCGCGACCCTTCCCGTCAGCCTACAGGTCGTCTCCACCGCCGCCGCCAAATGGCTGGCCGTCGCCGGCCCCTTCTGGCTTCTCTTCGTCGCCTGGTCGAGCGCGCTCATGTGGCGTCGCAAGGGCGGCGCCTTCAAGGCCCGGCATGCCCCCGAGACGCCCCTGGCTCGCGCCAGCTGACGCGGTCCTGCAGCGGGGCGCCCGGTGGGGGCCGTCCTCTCAGCTGCGCGTCGGGCCTCCTGCAAGGCTCCGGGCGCTCGGGAAGCGAGCGCCCGGGTTCACCGAGGGCGGCGCCGCCGGGAGGGGCCACCTTTGGCCTTGGGCACCGTGATGCTCGCGAGCGGCGGGCTCGCCGCAGCCTGCATGGTCGCGCTCTGGGTGGCGAGCGTGCGCCTCGCGGACGCGAGCATCGTCGACGTGTTCTGGGGACCGGGCTTCGCGGCCATCGCCTGGATCTCGGTCGCCATGGCCGGTCCCGCCCCCCGGGGCCTGCTCCTCGCGCTCCTTGCGACCGCATGGGGCACGCGGCTCGGCCTCCACATCGCGGCCCGCCGACGCGGCCAGGGCGAGGACCGCCGCTACAGGGCAATGCGGGAGGCCCGGGGCCGGCGGTTCGCGGCGGAGAGCCTCCTCTCCGTGTTCCTCCTCCAGGCCGGTCTCCTGTGGGTCGTCTCGCTGCCGCTGCAGGCGGGCGCCTCCCTCGGACGAGCGAGACCGCTCGGCCCCGTGGAGCTTGCCGGATCCGCCCTCTTCCTCGTGGGCCTCGCCTTCGAGGCGATTGGCGACGCCCAACTGTCGCGTTTCCTCCGGGATCCCGGAAACGGCGGACGCGTCATGCAGCGCGGCCTGTGGCGCTACACCCGCCACCCGAACTACTTCGGCGACTTCCTGGTCTGGTGGGGCCTCGGGTGCATCTCGCTGGGGACCGGCGCCGCCTGGCCGCTCGTCGGCCCTGCCGTCATGTCGGTCCTCCTCCTTCGCGTGTCGGGAGTCACGCTGCTCGAGCGGACCATCGGACAGCGGCGGCCCGAGTACGCGTCCTACGCGAGGAGGACGAGCGCCTTCTTCCCCTGGCCGCCCCGCCAGCGCTGAGGGCCGGCGGGCCCGCCTATCCGCCCGTCATCTCCAGGAGCGCGAGGACGGTGCGCCAGTTCCGGAACGTCACGTCCTCTTCGAGAACCGACTCGAAGTAGGCGCCGGAGAGGCGCGTGCGGCCCATGCCGTTCGGGCAGTGAAGGTAGATCTCGCGCCACCTCACGGCGAAGGAGTCCGGGGGCGACCGCCGGGGGTCGAGGCGGGCGACCGCACCGGGACCGGGGGCGGTTGCCAGGAACCCGACGTGCAGCGCCTTCGTCGCCGACGGACCGTAGGGGTTGTTGCGAACCGCGTCGCCGAGTTCCTTCGCGGTCCGCACGAAGACCCCCGGGCGGAAGCCGGCCCCTCGCGCGATGCGGTCCGCCGCGAGGCCCGGAAGGCGCGCCGCGAGTCGCGCGGGGGCGCGGAAGACCACGTTGCCGCTCTGGATGTAGGTCCTCACCTCGCCGCATCCGATGTCCTCGAACGCGCTCGCGATCTCCCCCATCGAAAGCTTGTTCCGCCCCCCTACGTTCACCCCGCGCAGCAGGGCGACGTGCGCGCTCCCAGGCCCCGATCCTCGCGTCATCGGCCTCCTCGATCCCCGCGGCGTCAGGGCCGCGCTGGCTAGCGCCGCGGGGCCAGGACGCCGAGCATCGCCTTCCCGAACGCGGGCAGGTCGGCCGGCGTACGCGAGGAGACGATGTTCCCGTCCACGACCGCGGGCGCGTCCACCCATTCCGCCCCGGCATTCACGAGATCGTCCCTGATCCCCGCGGTCGAGGTGAGGCGGCGACCCCGGACGATGCCGGCGGAGACGAGCACCCAGGGGCCGTGGCAGATCGTGGCGACCATCGCGCCCCCCGCGTGGACCTCTCGCACTCGCTGCAGGACCTCGGGGTCGCGGCGCAGCCGATCGGGCGCCCAGCCGCCCGGGGCGACGATGCCCGCGAGACCCGCCGCCGGGAAATCGCGGACGTGCCCGTCGACCCTGCACGGGTATCCGTGCTTGCCGCGGTACTCCCGTTCGCCGAGCCCTGCGAGCTTGACCTCGAGGCCCGCCTCCTCGAGGCGCAGCTTCGGGTACCAGACCTCGAGGTCCTCGTACTCCGGCCCGACGAGGATCAGGACCGTGCCCATCGGCACCTCCGAGGTGCGATCCCAACGCGAGGCCGATGAGCCGCATCGTCAGGCGCGCGTGGCCGGGCGAACCGTGCTCCGATCGGGGGCGGGCACCTCCGCCCCGATCACATCCGCCCGAGTCCGGAAGCTCCGGACCATCTTCGCGAGGTTCTCCGCCTGGCGGGCGAGCTCCTCGGCGGACGAGCTCGTCTCCTCGGCGCTCGCCGCGTTCGTCTGGGTGACCTGGTCGACCTGGCCGAGGGCACGCCCCACGCCGTCGACGGTGGCCGCTTGCGCGGTCGCCGCCTGCCCGATCTCGCCGACCACCCCGGTCACGCGTGCAACGCACTCGGACACCTCGCGGAGCACCCCCGCGACCCGCTCGCCCGTCTGGGCGCCCGCCCCGACCTGCGCGAGCGATTCGCGGATGAGCGACTCGGTCCGCGCCGCCGCCTCCTTGGAGCGCAGGGCGAGGCCCCTCACCTCCTCGGCGACGACCGCGAAGCCTCGCCCCGCCTCCCCCGCCCTCGCCGCCTCGACGGCGGCGTTGAGCGCGAGCAGGTTGGTCTGGAAGGCGATCTCGCTCATGTCCTTGATGATCTGCGACGTCCCCTGCGCCGAGGTCCGCGCCCGGCCCATCGCGAGCTGCAGCGCCGTAACGGACTCCGAGCCGCGCTCTACCGCCGCGCTCGCCGCGGCCGCAATCGCCGCGGCCTGGTCCGCATCGTCCGCCGCGCCCCGGGCCGACGCCGCGAGCGACTCCAGGCGCTGCGTGGTCTCCTGGACGGCGGTGGCCTGCTCGCTCGCACCGGAGGCGATCATGCTGCTCGACGACGCGATCTCCGCGGCCGCGGCCGCGACTTGGTCGGCGGTTCGTGACACCTGGCCGATGGCCTCCTCCAGGGCCGCGCCCGTGGAATTCACGGCGTCGCGGATCCGGGCGTGCTCGCCCCGGTAGTCGCGCTCCACCCGCGCCGAGAGGTCGCGCGCCGCGATGCGCTCCAGCACGCGTCGCGCTTCCTGGACCGGCGCGATGGCTGCGTCGAGCGTCGCGTTCACGCCAACGACCACCGTGCGGAACTCGCCGGCGTGGCGCGCGGGGTCGGCCCGGACCGAGAGCGTGCCCTCGACGGCGGCCGCGGTGAGTGCACGCACGTCCGAAGCAAGCAGGCGGATGGCCGCGACGCAGCGCTCGAGGCTCCCTCGGACCTCGCCGAAGTCGCCCGGGAAGCTGCCGTCCACGTGCTCGGGGAGTTCGCCGAGCGAGATGCGGTGCAGATGGGCCGCCGCGGCGGAGAGCGGACGGGTCACGGCGTCGAGTGCCCCGTTCACGCCGTCCACGATGTGCCGGAAGTCCCCGCCATGGCGGGAGGCGTCGGCGCGCACCTTCAGGTCGCCCGCGACCGCTGCGTTCGCAAGCGCCCCCGCATCCGCGACGAGCAGTCGGATCGCGGCGATGCACCGGTTCAGACTCTCCTCGACGCGCGCGAAGTCGCCCTTCCAGGGCGCCCGGATGGGGTCCGGCACGTCCCCGCGCGCGATGCGGTCGAGGGCCTCCGCGGCGGCCGCGAGCGGCCCGGTCACGGCCTCGAGCGTGGCATTCATGCCGACGACGAGGTCGCGGTAAGCCCCGCTGAAGCGCGCCGGGTCGGCCCGTGCCTCGAGACGTCCCTCCACCCCCGCTTCGGCGAGGCGGCTCGTCTCGGCGAGAAGCTCGCGGAGCACCGCCTGCGCCTCCCGGAAGTGGCGCGTGAGCTCGTCCGCCTCGGACCGCGCCTTCAGCTCGACCGAGAGATCGCCCTCGGCCATCGCCCGGGCTCCCCGTGCGACCTCGTTCACGTAAGCCACCGTCCCCCGGAAGGCCTCGGCGAGCCTGCCCACCTCGTCCTCTCCGCGGTGGCACACGGTCTGCCGCACGTCCCCGCGGGCGATCCGCTCGGCCACGCCGGCCATCTCCTCGACAGGTGCGGCGATGCGTGCGGCGACGCGGCGGACCGCGAGCGCCATCCAGGCGAGGAGGACGAACGCGATCGCGAGCGCGACGAGCGCCGCGAGCCGGACCGTCGCGGCCACCTCCCGGGCGGGCGTTCCGATCTCCGCCTGGTCCATCTCGGCCACGATCACCCAGTCCCAGGGCTCGAAGTAGGCGACCGCCAGGGCGCGCTCGCCCGGGCTCTCCCCTGCCTTGCCGGCCGGCTGCCAGCGCCTCTCGAAATGCTCGCCCGGTTTCAGCGAGAGAGCCTTCGAGACGAGTTCCTGGACGTACGCGGAGCCTTGCGCGTCGCGCGCGTCCCACATCGCCTCGCCGTCCTTCGCGCCGGGAGGCGCGATCACGTACTGGCCTCGCTGGGCGCCCTTTCCGCCGAGCACGTAGGCGTGACCGGTGGCCCCGAGCTTGAGCCCGGCGAACGCGGCGCGGATGCTCTCCAGCGAGTCCTGCCGGATCCCGACGTACAGCATCCCCATGACGTTTCCGGAGGAATCCCGCAGGGGCTCGTAAGCAGTGAGGTACCAGGCGTCCACCACGAAGGCCCGGCCGACGAAGCGCTCGCCGCGAAGAACGCGGCTGACGACGGGGTTGGGGCGGCCGTCCGGGTTCGTGGCGGGGATGTAGGTCCCGACCGCTCGCGCGCCCTGGGCGTTGCGGACGGTGGTGGCGACGCGCAGCATGTCGCCGTCGGCGTCCAGCCGCTGGAACACCGTCGCCGTTCCCCCGACGAGGCGTGTCACCTCGTCGACCACCGGCGTGGGCTTCGCGGGGTCCCGGTTCTGCCCGAGCCAGGTGCTACCGGCGACCATCTTGGGGAGCTCCACCGACCGCTTGGACTTGTCGAACTGGTTCACGGCTTCCCAGACGACACGCTCCCTGCCCGGGCCCAGGCCCCCGCTTCGCGCGACCACGTCCTTCGCGACGTCGAGGTCCGACGCAACGCGGCGCGAGAGCTCCACGTGCGACACCTCCGCGAGGGTACGAAGGTCGAGCGCGGCCTGGCCGAGCCGCTCGTCCGCGCTCGCGCCAAACCTGCTGCGAACGGACGACGACACCCGCCCGCTCACGGCGAGCAGCACTGCGACGAAGAGGACGACGAGAACCGCCGCAGGAGCCAACCCGGCGACGAGGACCTTCTTGCGGAGCGGAAAGCGGTCGAACGTCATCCCCTTCCCGGTTTTCACGCTTCGTGCCACATGGCGAGCCCCTTAAGCCTTCGTTCCGCCGAGGGAAGCCCGGAGGCCGCTGCCGTGCGCCGGGTGCGATAGAACCCTGCGACCCACCCCAAGGTGCGCTTCGCCACCGCCGGCGCCCCGGCAGGAGACGAGGCACTCGCGCAGAAGACCTTCTCGACCCTTTGCAGGGTCGTCGTCCGCGAGGACGACCGGTGTGAGGTGACGCTGAAATCGCGGGCGCGTCCGCGGACCGTGCGCCGCGCGGGGGCGCACCGCCTACTGGGGCTGGGGCTGGCTCTGGACCTGGATGGTCCCCTTGTCTCCGACCGTCCACACGTCGCTCGCGGAGCTTCCCCACACGGCCAAGAGCAGGTTCGCGGTGCCGCTCGCCTGGGTCGACCAGGATGCCCCGTTCCAGTGGAGGATGGCGCCGAGGGTACCGACAACGTAGACGTTGCTCGCCGCGCTTCCCCATGCCCCGTAGAGCCAGTTCGTGAACCCGCTCGACGTGGCGACCCAGGCCGAACCGGTCCAGTGGAGGATCGTCCCGTAGCCCCCGACGGCCCACGCGTCTCCCGCCGGGCTGATCCACACCGCGTAGAGCGGCCACGTCGTCCCGCTCGTGGAGGTCGACCAGGCGCTCCCGTCCCAGTGGAGGATCGTCCCGTAATCCCCGACGGCCCAGGCGTCATCGGCGGCGTCCGCCGACACGGCGTACAGGGAGGCCGACACCCTCGACGAGACCGCCGACCAAGCGCTTCCATCCCAGTGGATGATGGTGCCAAAAGCTCCCACCGCCCAGACGTCGGTCGCCGAGCTCCCCGCGACGCCGTAGAGCCGGTTCGTCGTCCCGCTCGACGATTGCGACCAGTTGTTGCCGTCCCAGTGGACGACCGTCCCGCCTTCCCCGACCGCCCACGCGTTGGTCGTGGCGCTTCCCCAGACGGCGCCCAGCGAGGCGGTCGTCGCGCTCGCGACGAGCACCCAGCCGTCGCCTCCCTGGTGGAGCACCGTGCCCGCGTCCCCGACGGCCCAGACGTCGGATTTGGAGCTGCCCCAGAGGCTGGTGAGCGGGTAGCTCGTCCAGCCCGCCAGGCTGGTCCACCCGGCGCCGTCCCAGTACTGCACGGCGCCCGCCGCCCCCACGGCCCAAACCGCGTTCGACGCGCTTCCCCAGATCCCATTCAGGGAGCTCGTGACGCCGTTCGAGACGGTCGTCCACGCGCCGCCGTCCCAGTGCAGGACCGTCCCAGAGTACCCGACGGCCCAGACGTCATTCGACGAACTGCCCCAGACCGCGGTGAGGACCTCGCTCGTGCCGCTTGGCACGCTCGACCAGGCCGTCCCGTCCCAGTGGAGGATCGTCCCGGCCGCCCCCACCGCCCAGACGTCCGTCGACGAACTCCCCCACACCGCGGACAAGGCCTCGTCCGTGCCGCTTGGAACGCTCGACCACGGGGCGCTGCCGCCCCAGTGCGCGATGGTGCCTTCCGACCCCACCGTCCACACGTCGCTCGCCGAGCTACCCCAGACGCCCGCGTAGACCGTGGTCGTGCCGGCTGGCGCCACGTTCGCCCAGACGCTTCCGTTCCAGTGTACGAGAGCCCCGTACCCCACCGCCCACGCATCCGTCGGCGTGTCCGCCCAGACCCCGAGGAGCAGGGCGGACGTGCCGCTCGAGGCGGGGGTCCAGGCCGTCCCGTTCCAGGCGACGATCGTGCCTCCCACCCCAACCGCCCAGGCCTGGTTCGCGGACGTGCCCGAGACCGCGGTGAGGCCGTAGGAGGTGTTGCTCGTCATGCCTGTCCAGCCATTGCCGGTCCAGTGCACGATCGCGCCCGCGTAACCGACCGCCCAGACGTCGTCGGCGGAACTTCCCCAAACCCCGGAGAGGAGGCTGCCCTGCGAGAGGGGGTTCTCCGGACACCAGTTGTTGGCACTGCACACGACGGCGCTCTCGCCGGAGCCGCTGCTCGTCGAGGACGAGCAGGCGGCAAGCGCTGCGAGAGCGACGAGCGAAGCCGTCGCAGCCGGGGTCTTCATCACCCGCATCGACACCCCTCTCGGTTGTTGGCCTCGGCAGGGAACCTCATCCCGGCTGTCCCACGCCGCAGGGCAACGCTATCCGGTTCCGTCCGCTTGGCGGTCGCCTCGGCTCGGTCGCGCCCTGCAAGCGGCATCCATGGCTCGAGTCTGCGCACGGGGCCGGCACGCTAGCACAGGTCCTGACGGACCTCGCGCGAGAAGATCGCCGACCGTCCCTTTGAACCCCTGACCTGCCGCTGACGGGTGCACGGGGACGGCGCCGCAGGGGCGCCGCCTCGGCGAGAGGAGGCGTCACCGGGCCGGGTCGCCCCGCTGGCGCGGCTCGGGCTCGGGCGCCTCCCCAATCCCACGGCTCCCAGGACGAGCACCCTTCGCAGGTGACCGCGTCCAGTTGAAACGAGGCGCCGACCGCCTGGCGGGCGACGTCGCCCAGGTACGCGCAGGCGTCCCGCACGGGCATGCGCCCGGTCATCGCCCGGGTCGCGACGGCACGGCGCCCGCCCGAGCAGTTGAGCGTGCAGACGCTACGCCACCCGGAGGGACTCGCTTCGGGGACGCGCCCCATCTCGGCATGCGCCTCGGCGAGCAGGTAGCTCAGAGGCCCCGCGGCACTGAGTCCCTCTGGCTGGCCCCTCCGACGCCGTTGCACGTCGCGGACGTCGCGAGGACAAATGCGACGTTGGCGAGGATTCCATGCATGCGCCAGGTCCGCCGGCAGACGACGACAGGGGCTTCCGAGACGCCCGCCACCCCCACCGGGGCGGTACGACGACGCCGACCCCAAATGACTGCCATTCCGAAGGGCGCATTCGCACGCGGGCACCTGATCGCGCTGAGGCCCCGCAGGGCATCCGCGCCCCGCAGGACCCGCCCTTGGTGGCGGGCGCTGTCGAAGCAGAGATACCCCGGAGGGAATCGAGTTCCCAACCTCCGCGTCGACTCGCGCCCACCGCCGAGACCCAGGAGCCGCGAGGTGGTTAACGGCAACCCGCACCGCGGACGCGGCTTCCGCCTGCACTCGACAGGCCGAGCGGACGCCGGGGGATGGCCGCTCTCGGTGTCGTCGTCTGCCGACCGCCGGCGAAGCGGGTCAGAATACGAACAACCCCAGGAAGCCCTCGAGCTTCCCGGGGTTCGACTCCGGAGACAGCGCTGCTCTCAGGGTAGGCCGTTTTCCGTCAACGTGTTGTCGAGCGTGTCGCCCTGCGCGATGGAGCCCGACGGTGGCTCGAGGGTCGGGCCCCTGTAGCCTGGCCGGCTCAGGATGTGGCTTCCCGGTATCGTGGGGTTCGTCAGCTTCCACTGTCCGCCTGCGACGGCCGTCATCTGATCATCGGTGAGTCGGCGAAGGGAGCTCTTCTCGTTCCTGCGGTTCATGGGGTCTCCTGTTCCCACGCGGGTGGCGTGGCCGGGTGGTTCTCCACCAAGGACAGGAGGAACCCGGCTTCCTGACACCAGCCCGATGCCTGCGCCCTCGTCATGGTTGCCGAGACCGCGGCCCGGCTGAAGTTGGATGGCGCGGCCGATCCGGAGCGCGAGACGGCGGCCGTGCGGCACGTGGATGAGCAGGCTGGAATGGGCGTGACCACCGGACGCTCGCCCGAGCACGCGAGCGCCCAGGCGCAATTTCACCCCTTCGTCAAAGCTACGGAGGCGGCAACTCCTTGAGCTTGAAGCTCGAGACAAAGGGCCCGACGAGTTTCACGTTAGGAGACTCCGAGTAGATCGAACCCTTCACCGACGTCGTCGACAGGGCGAAGACGTAGAAGGCGTGGCGTCGCTCGTAATCGGACGGGAAGTAAAGGTACAGGAACGTCGTGTATCCCTGTCCACCGACGAACCAGTTCCCGACGCCCCCCTCGAAGCTCATGGTGTACAGCTTCTTGCCGGCGATTTCCGTCACGCCTCGGCGGATGTCCTTCACTTCGTAGGCGTGCTGTCCTGCCTCCTTCGCGATGGACCGCTGCATCTCGTCTCGGTAGGCGTTGGCCGTTTCCTCATCGCTCCACGACCAGTTGTCCGGTTGCACCCTGAAGACGCCCAGTTTGGTCTCGGACGTTACCGTTCCGGCCATGAAGGCATACGAAGCGTGAAGAAATTCGACCCGCTCCGCGCTGGAATCAACCTCCCCGACTCCCCATTCGTCACCCGGGACATCTATCGAGTAGCTTGCGAACTCATACGTCTTACTCGTCGGTTTCGTGCCAACCTGCACGCCGATACACCCGCCGAGGACGCTCGCCATTGCCAACAACAAGGCGTAGCGCAGCATTCGGCACCCCCCTTTCCACCGTCCACTCAAAGAGTGGGCACGCTGGTGTCGTCGGCCAGTCCCCCCTGGGGTTTGGACTCGACCCGCGCGGTCCCGACCCCCGGCGAGCAGCTCGGGCCGCGCATGCTGGCTCGCATCGCGTAGAGGACGGGGCTCCGCCCCGACGACCTCTAGGCGGCGTGCCGGGACGAGACGGCGAGGTCGGCGGCCGGGCGCTCCCCCCTCGATCTCGTTCGCCAGGACGCGGAGCGCCAGTGCCGCGACGCGCGCCACCGCGCTGTCGCGCGTGTCGCCGTAGGCCAGGCAGCCAGGGAGGGCATGTGCGCCCGGTTGTGAACGCGACTCGGGCCCGCGATTCTGCGGATCGTCGCGAGGGTGTCGGGGACGCCCGTCTCTCGTTCAGTCGTTCACGTAGTTACACACAACGAAGATTCCACTGCTTACGCAGGAGTAACAGGCTCCCGTGGGTGACGTGGCGAACACCGAGCAAGGCACCGGCGTGTCAGGCGTCCCGGTGGTGGAGTACGGTGGGGCATACTGACCGGGCGGATAGAGGCAATCGAGCCATTCCGCCCCATTGCAGGTTTGCTCCACTCCATTCATGCAGCGGTAGTCGCCCGATTGGACCGATGCGCAGGACGAACTTGCCTCAGAGCCTCCGCACGCGCCGAGGCACACGCCGAGTATGGCGGTCGCGAGTTTACTCATGGTCCCCCCTCCTCGCCGTGGACCGGAACACCGGAACAGCCCCTGAGGGCGGGCGGCACAGAGTTTGTCGGGTGCCCCGGCCATGACGCCCACGTCAGGTCGACGGCCCGACCACACGTGCCATTCATGTCCCTGTTGGGCCTAGAAGACCCCGCCCGGGACCGAGAAAAGTAGCCCGAAAAGTAGCCTCGCGGACGTTTTTGGCGCCGGGTGTCAACGAAAAGGGCGGTCGGCCTACTAGGCTAACCACCCAGCGATACTAGCTCTAATTCTGGTAGGCCCGGGCAGGATTGAACTGCCGACCCCTACCGTGTCAAGGTAGTGCTCTACCACTGAGCTACGGGCCTTCGTACCGGCGAAGCGGGGCGGTTTTACTCGCTGGTCGCCGGCCTGTCAACGGCTCGGCCGTGCCCAACGTAGCGCCGCCAGTCGCCTTTTTCTAGCTGGAGCCAGCTTCCCGCCGGTTCGATCGAATGCCACGGACAAAGTAGTACGCGTACTGGACCGTGCTCGCGACGACGAGGAGGCTCGCGAGCAACCCGAGCGCGGCCACCCATGGCGCAGCTTTGTCGCGCGCCACGCCCCCGAACTCGGCGGCGAGGGCCACGACGATCGCTGCCGCGAGGACCGCCGTCGCGTACTTGCCGAGGCGTGTCGGCGAGATCTCCATCGGATGGTCGGTCGCTGCAAGGAAGGCCGCCCCGACCGAGAGAAGGGCGTCCCGCCCTACGACGAGCGCAGGCAGCCACCACGGCAACTGGCCGCGCCACGCAAGTGCCACGAGCGCACACGCCAGGAGGAGCTTGTCCGCAGCGGCGTCGAGGACCGCGCCCAGAGCCGACCTCTGATCGAGGAGGCGCGCGGCGAGGCCGTCGAGCGCGTCGGTGGCCGCCGCCGCGAGGAAGGCCGCGAGGGCGCGATCCGTGTTTCCGGTCGCATAGAGCCACAGGAAGACCGGCGCGAGGACGACCCGAAGGCCGGTGATCGCGTTCGGGATGGTGGCGACGCGCAATCTCGGACCTCCCCCCGGCATCCTAGCAGGCCGTCACGGAGAGCGACCCGTACTCCAGTCGTCGCGGAGCGCGCGCAGCGCCGCGAACGCCTCTCGGGCGCTCCCCGCAGAGCGCCCCAGCCCTTCCAGGGCCTCCCGCACACCATTCGTCCCCGCGCGGAGGAACGGGTTCACGAGCCGCTCCTCGCCCAGGTCCGTCGCTTCCGGCTCGATCCCCCCGGCCCTCGCCGCGCGCACCGCGGCGTACCTCCCGGCCGCTGCGCGGTTCGAGGGCTCGAGGGCCAGCACGAAGGGCAGGTTCGCTTCGGCATAGTCGTGCCCGGGGTGGATCTCGAGCGATGGGTCGAGCGACGAGAACACCCCCAGGAAGGTCTCCGCCAGGCGACCGACGTCACCGCCGTGCCGGCAGTTCCCGCAGCCGCCCCAGAAGAGCGTGTCCCCCGTCAGGAGCCGGCCGGACCACTCGTAGAGCACCGACCCCGGGGTGTGTCCCGGCGCGGGGTGGACGTGGATGCGCAGCGTCCCGAGTTCGAGATCCGCGCCTGCTTCGACGAACACGTCGGGACGAAAGCGCTCGGCGTCGGCCTCGTGCCCGAGCACGGTCACGCCGAGTTCCTTTCTCAGCCGATCGCTTCCCCCGGTGTGGTCGGGGTGGCCGTGGGTGTGGAGGACCCACCTCGGCCGGACGGCCTGCTCGCCGACGAGGGCGAGGGCGGCGTCCGCATCGCCAGGGTCGACGAGGGCCGCGTCGCCTCCCACCGCGAGGAGGTAGAGGTAGTTGTCCCTTCCGTACCGGCGCCGCGCGAAGGTCATGAGGCCTCCGGCCAGTGGCTGAGCGCGAGGCGGTTCCCCTCCGGGTCCCGCAGGAAGAGCGACCACTGGGTCTTGCGGTCGATCTCCACCCCGAGCCCGGCAAGGCGGTCCTCCCAGCGCGAGCGGTCGCGGCGCGAGATCGAGAGGGCGACGACGTGCCAGCCGGCCGGCGCGGCGTCGGCGGGTTGCCCGCCTCCCTCGCTCTCCGCGCGCTCCAGCGCGAGGAACCCCCGGCCTCCGTCCAGGGCGAGCCACACGCTCCGATCGCCGCCGCCGTCCGCCGGCCAACGGCGCAGGACCTCCAGGCCGATCACCTCCCGGTAGAAGCGCTCGCACCGCTCGAGATCCCGGCATCGCAGCGCAACGTGGTGGAGCCCTATCCTCGGTTCCATCGCGTCACCCCTTCGCCGGGCAGGTCCCTCATGTACACGCTGCCGGGCACCGCCTTCGCCCGCTTCTTGAGCTCCGCCGCGGCTCGGGAGATCGCCTCGTGCCCGTCGTAGCGTCCCGGCGGCGCCCAGACGGCCGCCACGGAGATTCCCATCAGCGGAAAGCGGCGGCGGACGCCGAAGCGATCCTCAGCCTCGATCCAGCCGCGCTCGCGATCCTCCCGCTCGTAGTAGAGGGGGATGAGCCGGTCGAAGGCCGCGACGACCTCCCGGCACGTCCGATCGGCCCGGTCCGCGTCGGTCACAAGCACGAAGTCGTCGCCCCCCACGTGACCGACGAAGGCACCCTCCCCCCCGGTCTCGCGCGCGACGCGGCGAATGAGGTCCCCCGTCTGCAGGATGAGGCCGTCCGCTTTCGCGTAGCCGTAGTGGTCGTTGTAAGCCTTGAAGTCGTCGAGGTCGACATAGCACAGGGCGAACGGCTGGCGGGACGCGAGGCGTCGCTCCACCTCCTCGTCGATCGCCGGGCCACTCGGCAGCCTCGTCACCGGCGACACGGACTGCGCCGCCTGCCGGCGCCGAAGCACCGCCTCGACGCGGGCCGCGAGCTCCTTCGGCTCGAAGGGCTTGCCCAGGTAGTCGTCCGCTCCGAGCCGAAAGCCGCGGACCTTGTCCGCGATCTCGCCCCGCGCGGTGACGAACACCGCCCCGAAGTCCTCCGTCTCCCGCTCGCGCCCCAGGCTCTCGAGGAGCGAGAAACCGTCGCCGTCGGGCAAGCTCACGTCGATGACGAGCAGGTGCGGCCTGCGCTCCCGCACGACTCGGACCGCCTCCCGGCAGGATTCCGCCTCGAGAACCTCGTGCCCCCGGGCGGCGAGGGTCTCCCGGCAGATGACCCGGATGGCGGGGTCGTCGTCCACGACGAGGACCCGTCGGCCCGTCCGGGGCTCGTCGGCGAGCTGGGCCTCGACGGCCGCTACGAGGTCCTCCTCCGATGAGGGCTTGGCGAGGAACCCCCGTGCGCCGAGGCCGAAGGCGAGCTCACGGCTCTCCGGGCCGGAGAACACGAGGAGCCGGACCTCGTGCTCGGCTCGGGCGGCGGCGAAGGACGCGATCACGGCCGCCGCGGACGGGCCCGACGACGGGTCGATGACGACGAGCCGAGGGCGGAGCCGCGCAACCCGTGCCGGCAGCTCCTCGGCTGCGACGGCCTCGCACGCGATTCCGCGGCGGAGAAGCGCTGCCTTGACGGCGACCGTGGCCTCGAAGTCGTCGGCCACGAGCACGAGCGGCGGGGGCAGGCGCGCGGCGCCTGGCGGCGGACGCTTCGCCGTCCCCTTCTCTTCGCCCGGCTGCGGGGGGAGCCCGAGCACGAAGCGCACGCCCTTGCCCGGCGCGCTCTCCGCCCAGATCCGGCCACCGTGCGCCTCGACGATGCCGCGGCAGATGGCGAGGCCCAGCCCGGACCCCCGAACCCTCCGGTTCCGGTCGCTGCGCGAGCGCTCGAACTTCTCGAAGATGCGCTCGAGGTCCTCGCACGGGATGTGCTCCCCGTTGTTCCAGACGGAGAGGCCCGTGTACCCTTGCACGGCAGCCGGCCGGAACAGGGCGACGCGGATCTGGCCGCCTTCGGGCGTGAACTTCACGGCGTTCGTGAGCAGGTTCGAGAGCACCTGCTGGAGGCGGACGGGATCGGCCAACGCCCTCACCGGTCCGACGGGCAGGGACACCGTCAGGTCGAGGCCCTTCTCCGCCGCAGCCGCGCTGTAGTGCTCGACCGCGATGCGCACCAGCTCGTCCAGGTAGGCGACCTCGTGGTGGAGCTCGAGCCTCCCCTTCTCCGAGCGCGCCACGTCGAGCAGGTCGTCGGCGAGCTGGTTGATGCGATCGGCCGAGGCCCGCGCCATCTCCAGGAACCGACGCTGCGCTGACGGGAGCTCGCCGGCGTGCCCGTCGAGCACGAGCTGCAGCGCCCCGGTGATGGCGGTGAGCGGGGTGCGCAGCTCGTGGCTCATCATCTGGACGAACTCCTGGCGTTGCTCGTCGGCCCGGCGCTGGTCCGTGACGTCGCGCAGCGCCACGGCGACCCCGGCGAGGCGGCCGTCCCCGTCGGTGACCGGCGACACGATCGACGAGAGCGCCCTCTCGTCGATGCGAAGCTCCTCGGTCACGAGTGCCGGGGCGGCGCCGCCCTGGGCGAGGCCGCGCACGAGGTCGAAGGGATAGAACTTGAGCGTCTCCTTGAGCCACCGGACCGTGAGCTCCTGGCCCTCGGGGGCTCGGAGCATCCGGCGGGCGGCGGGATTCGCGATCACCGCCTCCGTGTTCGCATCCGCGAAGAGGAGGCCGTCGGCCATGCACTCGACGACGCGCTCGAGGCGTCGCCGCTCCTCGGAGACCTTCGCGGCGAGTACCCGCACCGACTCGGCGAGCTCGTTCGCGAGCAGATCGAGGACGCGGGCGTCCCCCTCCCCGAACGCGTCATCCTGGGCGCTGCTCAGCAGGAGGAGCCCGACCATCCGCCCACCGGATTCGAGCGGCACGACGAGGCGCGAACGCCTGGCGGGGGCGGCCCGGCCTCCGGGCCGCGCCACCACCCGCACGCGGACCCCGCGCCTGGCGACGGGGCGCCCGCCGCGCTCCTCCCAGGCAGCCGCGAGCTCCTCCTCCAGGCCGATGAGCGTCGCCTCCGACGCGCCACCGCTGTCGAGGACGAGTACGGCAGGCCCCTCGTCGGGGGCGACGAGAGCGGCCGCGAGGTCGCACGGCACGACGTCGGGCAGCCGCCCGAGGAGGCGCTCCACGAGGACCTCCGGCGCCGCCGCCACCCCGACGTCGCGGGCGATGTCGGAGGCGGTCCGGAGCGCCGCGAGGCGCCGCTCCAACTCGGCGACCAGCCGGGTCTTGTCGCGCCGCAGCGCCACCCGCTCGAGCGCCGACTGGACCGTCTGGCGAAGGTCGGACACCCGCCAGGGCTTCGTGACGTAGCGGAAGACGTGGCCGACGTTGATGGCGTCGACGATCTCCTGCGGCTCGGTGAATGCCGTGAGGAGGATGGCGGTGAGGTCCGGCTGGAGGTCCCTCGCCTGGGCGACGAGTTCCACCCCCCGCATGCCGGGCATCCGCTGGTCGGTGACGAGGAGATCGACGGGCCGGCGGGCGAGAACGACGAGCGCCTCCTCGGCGCTCCCGGCGGTGAGGGGCTCGAACCCCAGCGCGGCCGGGAACTGCTCCCGGAGCAGGTCGAGGATCGCCGGCTCGTCGTCGACGAAGAGTATGACGTGCGCCATCGCTCCCGCTGACCGGCGCTCATGCTAGCACCCCGCCGGCCGCGGCCCCAAGGCTCCCCTTTCCGCTTGCCCGCGCCGCGCCGGGCGGATATGAGACGCGCCCCGCCTCCTCGCTGCCATGATTCCCCGCGATCGCATCCGAAACGTGGCCATCGTCGCCCACGTCGACCACGGCAAGACGACCCTCGTCGACTACATGCTCCGGCAGGCGGGCGTGTTCCGCGCCAACGAGCAGGTAGTCGACCGGGTGATGGACTCGAACGACCTCGAGCGCGAGAAGGGGATCACCATCCTCGCCAAGAACACCGCGGTGACCTGGCAGGGGGTGAAGATCAACATCGTCGACACGCCAGGCCACGCCGACTTCGGCGGGGAGGTCGAGAGGGCCCTGCGCCTCGTCGACGGCGTGCTGCTCCTCGTCGACGCCGCCGAGGGACCGCTGCCCCAGACGCGCTTCGTGCTCTCCAAGGCGCTCGCGCTCGGGCTCCCGTCGGTGCTCGTGATCAACAAGGTCGACCGGCAGGACGCGCGCGCGAAAGAGGTCCTCGACCTCGTCTACTCGCTCTACATCGACCTCGGCGCGAACGAGCACCAGATCGACTTCCCCGTCCTCTACTGCATCGCCAGGGAAGGCCGGGCCGACCACACGCTCGCGGGCGCCTTCGAGGCGCAGAGCCTCAAGCCGCTCTTCGACGCCATCCTGACACACGTGCCGCCTCCCCCGGAGGGCGACATCCAGACCCTGCAGATGCTCGTCGACAACCTGGACTACGACGACTACGTGGGGCGCCTCGCCATCGGGCGGATCGCGTCGGGTCTCGCCCGCGAGGGCGACCCCATCGCCGTCATCCGCGAGGGAGGGCGCGTGGTGCCGGCGAAGATCGTCCGGCTCTACGCCTACGACGGACTGAAGCGGACCGAGGTGAAGGACGCCGGCCCCGGAGAGATCGTGTGCATCGCGGGCGCCGAGGAGATCGGGATCGGGGACACGGTGTGCGACCCGGTGGCGCCGGTGGCACTGCCGCGGATCAGCGTCGAAGAGCCCACCATGTCCATGGTGTTCCGGGTGAACGACGGCCCCTTCGCGGGGCGCGAGGGCAAGTACGTCACGAGCCGGAACATCCGCGAGCGCCTCTACCGCGAGGCCTACCGCAACGTCTCCATCCGCGTCGAGGATACCGAGACACCCGATGCCTTCAAGGTCGTCGGCCGCGGCGAGCTCCAGCTCGCGGTGATCGTGGAGAACATGCGCCGCGAGGGATTCGAGCTCACGGTCTCGAATCCGGAGCCGGTCCTCAAGACCATCGACGGCGAGGTCCACGAGCCGATGGAACTGCTCGTCTGCGACCTCCCGGACGACGCCGTCGGGCCGGTGACAAGCGCCCTCGGGCCTCGTCGGGGGCGGATGGTCGACATGCAGCGCCTGGGCTCGGGACGCACCCGCCTGCAGTTCCGCGTGCCCGCCCGGGGCCTCATCGGGTTCCGCTCGGAATTCCTCACGCTCACCCGGGGCGAGGGCATCCTCTCGTCCCAGTTCGACGGGTACGAGCCCTGGCAGGGGCGCATCGAGAAGCGCCAGGCTGGCGCGATTGTCTCCGATCGGGAGGGGGTGGCGGTCGCGTACGCCTGCTTCTACGGGCAGGAACGCGGCGCCCTCTTCGTGAAGCCCGGCGACAAGGTCTACAACGGGATGATCGTCGGCGAGCACTCCCACGACAACGACATCGAGTACAACATCTGCCGGGAGAAGAAGCTCACGAACATCCGCGCAGCGGGGCGCGACGAGAACATCATCCTCACGCCGCCGCGGGACATGGGGCTCGAGAAGTCGCTCGAGTGGATCGCCGAGGACGAGCTCGTCGAGGCGACCCCCGAGAGCATCCGCCTGCGGAAGAAGGCGCTCGACCCGAACGCGCGCTACAAGCTCGAGCGGGACCGCAAGCGCGGGACCGTGACCCTGACCGAGGCCGAGCCCGACTAGGCTCGGCCTCCGGGGCGCCCGGCAGGGCGCCCCGGCACGTCGGCCTAGACCTTCGGCTTCGCGCGCTCGCGGACTTCCTGCTTCTTC
This sequence comes from Anaeromyxobacteraceae bacterium, assembly GCA_035543235.1. Lineage (GTDB taxonomy): Bacteria > Myxococcota > Myxococcia > Myxococcales > Anaeromyxobacteraceae > DATJZG01. Next base: position 58,051 of record DATKJV010000059.1, read on the forward strand.
TTCGGACGGGGCTGACCCTTCGACGCCGTGTCGACGTACACGAGCGCGTCCGCGTGGCCCGGCACCGCGCCCTTCACGAGCAGCAGGTTCGCGCCCGGCTCGACCCCGACGACGGTCAGGTTCTGCGTGGTGACCACGTCGGCCCCGTACTGGCCGGGGAGCCGCTTGCCCTTCCAGACCTTGCCGGGCGTCTTGCGCTGCCCGACCGCGCCGACGTGGCGGTGGTGCTCGTGGGACGTCGAGGCGTCCCGCGCCGCGCCCTTCATGCTCCAGCGCTTCACGACCCCGGCGAAGCCGCGCCCCTTCGTGACGCCCGTCACGTCGACGTGCTGATCGAGCGTGAAGACCTTGTCGACGGTGAGGACGTCGCCCGCCTTGAGCTCGCCGAGGAGCTTCGCGTCCCTCGGGCGGACCTCACGCAGGTGGCGGAAGACCGGGATGCCGGCCTTCTTGAAGACGCCCACCTCCGCGCGGGACAGGCGGCGCTCCTTCTTCTCGGAGACCTCGCCGAAGCCCAGGACGACCGCGTCGTAGCCGTCCTTTTCGGACGTCTTGCGCTTCACGACGGTGCACGGGCCCATCTCGAGCACCGTCACCGGCAGGCAGTCGCCGTCGGAGTTGAAGATCTGGGTCATGCCGACTTTGCGACCCAAGAGACCGGTAGCCATGGTTGCACCTCGCATTGGTCCGCCCCGCGTCGCGAAGGCCGGGAAGGACGTGCCGAAACGACTAAGGAGAGCGCGGGTTTGTATCGGAGGACCGCCTGTCTGTCAAGGGCGCGTCGCCAGGGCGCGTCGCCCCGCTCCCGCCCTCAGCGGGCTGTCATGGAGGCGACCTGCTCGATGAGGGTCCCGAGGTCGAAGGGCTTCGCCAAGAACCCGTGCGCGCCGGCCCGCGCTGCGCGCTGGGGCCCGCCCTCGCCGGAGACGACGAGGAGGGGTACGTCCCCGAGCCCCCGCTCTTTCAGCTGGCTCCGCACACCCTCGTCGGCGCCGCCGGCACCCGCGTCCACGAGGATGACGTCGGGGCGCTCGCGCTGGGCGCTCTCGAGCGCCTCCGCCCCGGTTCGGGCGCGGCTCACCCGGTAGCCCTCCGCGTCGAGGACGTCGAAGATGAGGTCGAGCAGATCGAGGTCGTGCTCGACGACCAGCACGTGCGGCGCCGTCATTGGAGCTACAGCTCGCCGTGCGCCGGATCGATGGCGGGCAGCTCGAGGACGAGGGCGCCCCGATCGACGGAGAGCGTACCCCCGAGCGCGGCGGCGGCGCGCCGGGCGACGCCGAGGCCGAGGGCGCTGCCGCCCACGTCCTTCGCGTCGCCGCGCTGCCGGTCGGCGAGGTCCGAGGGCGTCGCCGGCGCGCCCTCCACCTGGATCCGGACCGCCGGGCCCGACCGCCGGGCCGTCAGGCGGACGGCCGCCCCCCCCTCCGCAGCCGCGCAGAGGAGCGCCTCGACGGCGCGGCGGGCGAGGGTGGCGTCGGTGTCCACGGCGAGGCCGGGCTCGACGTCGAGCGCCAGGTCGGCCGCCCCGATCGCCGCAGCCTCCCGCGGCAGCAGCGCGTCCACCGCGACGGGTTCGAAGGCGATCGGAATGCCGTCCACGTCGAGCCGCTCCGCGAGGAGGTGGTCCTCGACGAGGCGCCTCACGCGTCCGATCGCGCGCAGACACATGCGGGCGAGCTTCTCGCCGCGCGCTCCTGCGCGGTCCGCGGCGGAGAGGCGGGTCAGGAGTTCCGCGCTCCAGAGCGCCGTGGCGAGCGGATTGCGGACCTCGTGCGCCACGTACGAGAGGTGGCTGGCCCGGTCGCTCAACTCCTCCCGGGCCTCAACCGGTGCGATGGTCGGGCCGATGTCGCTCATGGTGTAAGGGCAGATTGTTCTTCGGCCGCGCGGTCCGCAAGTTCGGATGCCGTTCCTACTTGGGGCGTTCCACCCGGCACGGTAAAAAATTCAATAACCCAACACGCTGAACTTAAATGATTTTGCTGCATGACTGTAAAAATGTAAGCCAACCTGGAGAATGGCCGACATAGCGCGATGCGTAAGGCCTGTAAGCGCCTATTTCTTTTTGTCCCAGGACGATGGCACCCCACTTGCTCAGACGGGTGACTAGGGGGAACCGGCCATGACCCAGATGGAGCAATACCTGTCGGAGATCAGCCGGCTGCCGCTGCTCCCCGCTGCGGAGGAGGCGCGCCTCGCGCGCGAATTCCGCGAGCGGGGCGACGCGCGGGCGGCGCATCTGCTCGTGACGTCGAACCTGCGGTTCGTCGTCAAGGTCGCCCTGGGATACCGGTCCTACGGCGTCCCGGTCACCGACCTGGTCCAGGAGGGGAACGTCGGGCTCATGAAGGCGGTCCAGAAGTTCGACCCGGAACTCGGGATCCGCCTCATCTCCTACGCCGTCTGGTGGATCCGCGCCTACATCCAGAACTGCATCCTCCGCTCCTGGTCTCTCGTGAAGGTGGGCACCACCCAATCGCAGCGCAAGCTGTTCTTCTCGCTCGGGCGTGCGCGCCGCGAGGCAGAGCGGGGCGGGGCCGGCGTCGACGTCGTCCAGCGGGTCGCGCGGCGCATGCGCGTCCAGCCAGAGGACGTGGTCGACATGGAGCAGCGCCTCGAGGGGCGCGACCTGTCGCTCGACGCCCCCCTCGGCGAGACCGGGACTGCCCGCATCGACTGCCTGGCCGGCGGCCTGCCTCCGCAGGACGAGGAGCTCGCGAGCGCCGAGCAGGCGCGCTCCGTCGCGCTCGAGGTGAACGAGGCGTTGAGCCACCTCGACCCGCGCGAGCGGTTCATCGTGGAACACCGCCTGATGGCAGAGCGGCCGGAGACGCTCAAAGACCTCGGGAGCCACCTCGGCTTCTCCCGAGAGCGGGCGCGTCAGCTCGAGCTCCGCGCTCGCCAGAAGCTGCGCCACGCCCTGCGCTCGATGGAGCGGGAGCTCGAGGCGGAAGTCCCCGTACCCGCTCCCTGAGCCGGCGCCGGACCCCGGCTCACCCCATGCCGTGCTTCTTCAGGCGGTAGCGGAGCGTGTCGCGGCTGATGCCGAGCAGCCGGGCCGCCTGCGACTGGTTGCCGTTGGCGCGCTCGAGCGCCTCCCGAATGAGCTTCCGCTCGACGTCCTCGAGCACGAGCCCGTCGGGGGGGACGGTGGTGGATGCCTTCTCCGGCCGGCGCGCCGGCGACGCGACGCCGCGCAGCTCGGGGGGCAGGTGCTCGGCCCGCAGCTCCTCCGCGCTCGCGTGAAGGATGAAGGCGCGCTCGATGACGTTGCGCAGCTCGCGCACGTTCCCGGGCCAGCTGTAGGCCTGAAGCGCCTCGAGCGCCACCGCGTTCACCCCGCGCACCTGCCTCTTCATCTCCTGGTTGAACCGGGCGATGAAGTGCGCGGCGAGCAGCGGGATATCCTCGGTGTGCTCGCGCAGGGGTGGCATGCGGATGCGAACCACGTTCAGGCGGAAGAAGAGGTCGGCCCGGAATCGCCCCTCGGAGACGCGGTCCTCCAGGTTCACGTTGGTGGCGGCCAGCACGCGGACGTCGGCGCGCAACTCCGTGACCCCCCCGACCCGGCGGAAGGTCTTGTTCTCGAGCAGCCGCAGGAGCTTTGCCTGGCCGCCCGGGTGGAGGTCTCCGATCTCGTCGAGCATGACCGTCCCGCCCTCCGCGGTCTCGAACAGACCGCGCTTCTGGGCGTGGGCGTCGGTGAAGGAGCCGCGCTCGTGGCCGAAGAGCTCGCTCTCGAGCAGGTGCTCCGGCAGCGCCGCGCAGTTCACCTGCAGGAAGGGGCGGTCGGCGCGGGCGCTCCCGAAGTGGATGGCGCGCGCCACGACCTCCTTGCCGGCGCCGCTCTCCCCCTCGATGAGCACGGTGGTGGAGTCGCTGCCGGAGAGGCGCGCCGCCATCGTCCGCACCTGGTCCATGGCGGACGAGCGCCCGACCAGCGCGGCGATCGCCTCCGCCCCTCCCCGCCTCTCGGCGGTGAGCGCCTCGATCTGGCGCCGGGTCCGGGCGGTCCCCAGGGCCCGCTCGACCGCCGCGTCGAGCGCCTGGAACGGGAAGGGCTTCACCAGGAAGTCGATGGCTCCGTGCTTCATCGCCTCGACGGCGATGTCCACGGTGCTGTGCGCCGACATCATGAGCACCGCGAGTTCGGGCTGGAGCCCGAGCGCGCGCTGGAGGGTGGCGAGGCCGTCGATCCCCGGCAGGCGAACGTCGAGGAGCATGAGGTCCGGGCTCTGCGCCCCGACGACCTCGAGCGCTTCCTCTCCGGACTCCGCCGAGAGCACCTCGTAGCCGCCGCGCTGCAGCCGCTCCCCCACCGACCACCGGATGAGCTTCTCGTCGTCCACGACCAGGATCTTTGCCGGCGTCGAGCTCATGCGGCGTGCTCCGTCGCCCCGCGCTCCGCACCGGCGCGCACGGGCTGCAGGGAAACGGTGAACACGGTTCCGCCCGCGGCGGGGCACCGGTACCCGATGTGCCCGCCGTGCTCCGCCACAATGCGGGCCGAGATGGCGAGGCCGAGGCCGTTCCCCTCGCGCTTGGTGGTGAAGAACGGCTTGAAGAGGTTCGGTCGCACCGTCTCCGGGATGCCCGGGCCGTTGTCCTCGACGTCCACCGAGACGTGGCCGTCCGCGAGGCGCGAACGCACCGAGAGCCGCCCGGCCTTGCCCGCCCGCCCATCCATCGCCTGGCAGGCGTTCAGGCAGATGTTCAAGAAGACCTGCTCCAGTTGGCCGGGGTCGGCGAGCACCGCCGGCAAGCCGGGGTCGAGCTGCGCGTCGACGACGAGCGCGGCGTTGCTGCGCTGCTGGCGGATCAGGAAGAGCACCTTGTCGAGCGTCGCGTTCACGTCGGTGCTTCGCAGCTTCGCCTTCGGCGGGCGCGCGAAGCTGAGCAGGCTCTCCATCGTGTGCGTGAGCCTCGCCACCTGGTGGCGCATCTCCCCGACGACGTCCGCCTGGCGGGGATTCCCTCCCAGGTCCTCGGCGAGGAGCTCGAGGGCCCCGGAGAGACCGGCGAGCGGGTTCTTGATCTCGTGGGCGAGCCCGGTCGCCATCTCGCCGACGGCGGCGAACCGGTCCGCCCGCACCATGCGCTCCCGGTAGAAGGCCTCGAGCTCTGCCTGGCTCCGTCGGAGCGCGGCGAGCGTGGCGTCGAAGCCCCGCGCGGCCACGCCGACCTCGTCGGGACGCCCCTCGTCCGCTCGCACCGCCAGGTCGCCCGACTCCGCCCGTCGCATGGCGGCGACGAGGCGCTTCAGGGGGACAACCGCCTCCCGGCCCACGAGCCACCAGGCGATCGCGATGAGGAACACGAGCGCCACGCCCGTCGACACCCCGAGGGTGCGGGCGAGGTCGTTCTCCGCGGCGATGGCCGGAGCGCGCGTGAAGCGGAGGTCGAGCCAGCCGTTCGTCTTGCGCTCCGGCCCGTGGCAGGCGGTGCAGGCGTCGGCGTTGGAGATCGGCTCGAGCACCGCGTACTGGCGGGTGTCGCCTCCCGGAGCCGGAACGACGCCGGACAAGTCGAGCTGTCGAGAGGTCCAGGGCCTCGTCCCGATGAGCACCGGCTCGGTGGAGTACACGACCTGCCCGTCGGGCCTGATGAGGCTGATGGAGTCGAGGTCGCCACGGTGCGTCCTCATGAAGCCGAGCAGATCCGGGACCTGCGAAGGCTGGCCGCGGAGCATGACCTCGGTCACGCCTCCCGCCACGTACCGCGCGAAGAGCTCGGCCCGCTCCCGCTGGACCTTCTCGAGGTCGTGTCCGTAGGCGCGGACGGCGGCGTAGACCATCGTGGAGAGCGTCGCCACGAAGAGGATCGCCGTCGGGAGGATGATGCGCGCGCGGAGGCTTCGGTCGAGCCGGCTCCAGATGTTTCGGAGGTGCCCCATGGCGAGCCGCGGTTCCACTAGGCAAGGATCAAGCCACCGCCATGCGGCGCCCTCCGCGCCTGGAATCCGGAGCGATATGGGTCATTTCGCCCACTTATGGCCGGAAAGGCTCGCGAGCATGCTCCTTTAGGGTTACGACAAACACACGCTGTATTCGCGCGGCTCACCCCATTGGCGCAAGCTTTTCCGAGACCTGGGTGAAGTCGCTCAGCCTGCGCGGTCGAGCCCGCCGGCGACCGTACCGACGTCGAAGATGCGGGCGGCCGCGCTCATGAGCTCCGCGCCGTCGTCCCCGGCCGTTCCCGCCTCGCGCAGGCACACACTCGGCTGGTGGAGCAGCTTCGACACGATCGCCCCGGCGAGCGCGTCGAGGCGCCGCTCGAGCTCGGGGTTGCCTCCGAGCCGCTTCACGGTGCGTTCGACCTCCTCGCGCGCGATGGCGGAGGCCTGGTGGCGGACGGCCGCGATGAGCGGGGCAGCGCGCCGCTCGGCGTGGTGGCGGGCGTAGCGATCCACTTCCTCGTCGACGATGTGCTCGGCCGCGTCGACGGCGCTCGCCCGCTCGGCCTGCGCCTGGCGCTGGATGCGGGCCAAGTCGTCCACGTCGCAGAGGTAGAAGCCGTCGAGCCCGCCCAGGTCCGCCGGGATTGCCCGCGGCACCGCGAGGTCGACGAGGAGCAGGCGGCGGTGCCGCCGCTGCCTCATGAGCTTCGCCGCTCCGGCCGGCGCGAGCGCAGGGTGCGCGACGGGCGCCGCCACGATCACCACGTCCGCCCTCTCGAGCTCCTCCCCGAGCCGCGCCGCGGGCCGAGCCGATCCCCCCACCTCCGAGGCGAGGGCCCGGGCGCGGTCCTCGCTGCGGTTGACGACGGTGATCTCCGCCCCCTGGTCGCTCAGGTGCTGCGCGGCGAGGCGCGCCATCTCGCCGGCGCCCACCACGAGCGCCCGCCGGCCCTCGAGCGGCCCGAGCACCTTTTCCGCGACGCTCGCGGCGGCGTGCCCCCACGACACGCCTGCCCGGCCGATCGACGTCTCCGCCCGCACGCGCTTCGCCGCCTGGAGGGCGCGCGCCATCGTCGCGCGGAGCTCCTTGCCCGCGGTGCCGGACTCGAGGGCCTGGCCGAATGCCTCCTTCACCTGGCCGAGCACCTGCGGTTCGCCGACCACGCCGGACTCGAGGCTCGCCGCGACCCGGACGAGATGGCGGAAGGCCTCCTCGCCGCGGAGGTCGAACACGAGCAGGTCCGGGTCCCCCGAGCGCGCCCGAAGCGCCTCGCCGATCCCGGCCGCGGCCGCCGCGGGACAGGCGGTCGCGGCGTAGACCTCCACTCGGTAGCAGGTGGAGAGCACGAAGACCTCGTCGACGCCGTCGATGAGGCCGTAGGCCCTCACAACTCCAGCGAGTTCCGACGCGGAGGCGGCGAGCTTCTCCCGGGCCGCCACGCAGACCCTCTTCTGGTCCACCCCGACAGCGACGAGCATGCCGCGACGGCGAGCAATGAACGTGCCGTCCATTCGCACATAACTTCAAGTAGTTACATAGGATTGCCTGCGCAGGGCTTGCGCCGGCGCATCGAGTACCGCGGCTCTCGCGAAAGCTATGCATGCCCGCGCGCAGACGAGAGCACCTGACCCATTCGGGTCCATCTTGGCAGGCTTTCGCCTGCGCCGCGGTCAGGCCTTCGCGGGCGGCGGCCTCGGCGCGAGCGCGTCCCGTTCCTCCTCGGTCGCCCCTTCGAGCAGGCGATCGCGGAAGGAGGGAGCTGCGATGTACACCCGCCAGGCGCTCCCGGGGCGCCCCGCGGGCGGCTCCGCGTCGGTGCGCCGGATCTTGTCGACGTAGAAGTTGCGGGTGCAGGCGACGGCCGCGGCCTGGACCTGCTCGGCCGTCATCGCGCGCGTCTTCAGGACCACCTGGCGGTGGTCGAAGCGACGGTAGTCGCGCGTGGCAACGTGCGGGCCGAGCGCGCGCCAGGCCGGCGTGTAGGGCAGCGGCGCGACGATGAGGAAGTGCGCCATGTCCGGGTCCCACTCGCGAGCGCGGCGTCGGAGCGCGGCGATCTGCTCCGGGGTCTCGTCGGGGAACCCCAGCCAGAAGTTGGCCTCGGTCGAGATCCCGTGGTCGCGCAGGAGCCCGATGGCTCGCCTCCCCATGTCGAGCGACACCTCGGCCTCCCGACCGGCGAGGCGGTCCTCGGACACGTCGCGGCACAGCCCGACATGCGCCACCCCGGCGGCGCGCCACCGCGGGAGCTCCCGCTCGTCCCGGATGACGTCCTCGGGGCGGCTCCAGAGGAGCAACTCCACCCCGAGGTCGAGTTCGGCGACGCGCTCCAGGATCGCGTTCCAGCGGCGCGCATCGACCGTGGGCGCCTCGTCGAAGAGCGCCACCACGTCGGCGCCGTGGTCCCGCCGGAGCGTGGACATCTCGTACGCCACGCTGTCCGGCGAGCGCGGCCGCCACGAGCCCTCCCCCGACGTCGCCTGGGAGCAGTAGGTGCAATGGCGCGGACAGCCACGGGAGGTCACGATCGCGGCGAGCCGCGAGCCTGGCCGGTTCCCCCACGTGTACGTGCTCCAGTCGAGAAGGTCCCACGCCTTCGGGAGCGGGTCGAGGGTGGCGAGGCGAGGGCGCCGCGCCGTGCGGACGATGCGGCCGCCGAGCGGGAAGGCGATCCCGGCGATCCGCGACGGGTCCTCGCCGGCCTCGAGGCAGTGGAGGAGCTCTGGCAGCGTCTCCTCGCCCTCCCCGACTACCGCGAAGTCGATGCCGCCCTGCGGCAGGAACTCCGGGTACATGAACGAGGCGTGCGTCCCGCCCACGACGGTCGTCACCCCGAGCCCCTGGGCGGCCCGGCAGAACGCCTGGGCCGAGGGGAAGCCGGCAGTGGCCGCGGAGACGCAGAGCACGTTCGGCCGGACGTCCGCGAGGTGCCTCACCGCGTCCGTCTGGGAGAGCCCGAGCGAGACGGCGTCGAGGATCGTGCAGCCGTGCCCCGCTGCGCGAGCGGCGCCCGCTAGATGGACGAGCGCGAGCGGGACCCATCGTCCCGCCGGATCCATCGCGCCAGACGGGTCCGGCGCTGTCGCAAACACCACCCGCACGTGCCCCCCTCAGGACACACGAGCGCTCCGTTCACCGCCATCGAGAGGAAACGAGCGGATCGAACGGCACCCTCCAACCACGCCCACCCCGTGGGCGGGTCGCCCCCCTCCCAGGGCGACCCGTGCCGCGAGCGACGTTGAGCAAGAAGCGATCCGCGGGGCGGCGCCACGCAACAAGCCGGAATCTCGATGCCTTTCAGGGTGGAGCGATAGCGCGGGGTGGGGCAGACCCCCCAGCCGCGGCTCTCCACGGGTGATTTGCCCCAGGCGCCGGTGAGCGCCCAGCGCCGCCCGCCTGCTCGAGAGAGCTCGGCCCCGCTCGAGGGAATGCTCTCTCTCGCTCTCGCTCAAGCCGCCCGCGCTCGGGAAGATTTTTTTCCTCCCGCCCGCGCCGCGAGTAGCGGCCCGGACCGCGAAAATTGCGCTCGCTCAAGTCGCCGCGCGCGTGTCGAATTCGCGAGATCCGGAAGGGCAAATGAACGAAAATGCCCGGTCCCTTTCCCGGAGCAAGGAGCATCATGTCCCGAGTTTTTGCCTTCCTCACCATTTCCCTTCGCGTGAAGGCGCGTTTCCTCGCCGCCGCCGCCCTGGTCCTCGCCGCTTCGCCCGCGCTCGCGCAGTCGAACGACGATTGCCTGGCGTGCCACGCCGAGAAGGGCATGACAGGGACGCGCGGGGGGCGCACGATCTCGGTCACGGTCGACAAGAAGCAGCTCGCCTCGTCGGTGCACGCCGGCGTCGACTGCGTGGGCTGCCACGCGTCCCTCTCCGGCAAGGACCTGCCGCACGAGCCGGGCGTGAAGCTCGTCGACTGCGCGAACTGCCATGACAAACAGGCGAAGGACTACCGGGCGAGCGCCCACGGATCCGCCGCAGCGAAGGGCGACCAGACCGCGGCGCGCTGCCCCGACTGCCACGGCCCGCCGCACGGCGTCCTGCCCGTCAACGACCCCCACTCTCCCGCGGCGACGATCAACGTCCCGACGACCTGCGGTCGCTGCCACCACGAGGGGACGAAGGTCTCCGTCGAGCACCACATCCCGCAGGACCGGATCCTCGAGAACTACTCCGAGTCGATTCACGGCGAGGGGCTCTACAAGAAGGGGCTCACCGTCACCGCCGTCTGCGCCTCCTGCCACTCCGCCCACCTCGTCCTGCCCCATGAGGACCCGCGCTCCTCGACGAACCGGGCGAACATCGCGAAGACCTGCACGCGCTGCCACACGCGCATCGAGCAGGTGCATCAGAAGGTCGTGAACGGCAAGCTCTGGGAGCAGGAGCCCAACAAGGTCCCCTCCTGCAGCGACTGCCACGTCCCCCACAAGATCCGCCGCAACGCCTCCGTGCAGGGCATGGGGACGAAGGACTGCCTCCTGTGCCACGGGAAGCCCGAGCTCTCGATGACGCGGGACGGCAAGAAGATCTCGCTCTTCGTCGACGAGCAGCAGTACGCGGCCTCCACCCACGCGAAGGTCGCCTGCGCGCAGTGCCACGTCGAGGTGCGGGGCTCGCTCAAGCGGGCCTGCGAGCCCATCAAGTCCAAGGTCGACTGCAGCGTCTGCCACGCCGCGGTGGTCGACCAGTACAAGTCGAGCATCCACGGGACGCTCCACGCGAAGGGGGACCCGGACGCCCCCGCCTGCCTCGACTGCCACGACAAGCACGCGACGAAGAGCAAGCGGTGGCCGAACTCGCCCACGTTCGCCCGCGCCGTCCCCGACCTCTGCGGGCGCTGCCACCGCGCCGGCGAGAAGGCCGCGAAGCGGATCGACAGCCAGGGCGTCGACATCGTCAAGAGCTACCGCGAGAGCATCCACGGCGTCGGGCTCCTCGAGGCCGGCCTCGTCGTCACGGCCACGTGCGCGGATTGCCACACGGCCCACGGCGAGCTGCCGCCGTCCGATCCGCGGTCGACGGTCAGCCGCGGCAAGCTCATCGAGACGTGCAGCAAGTGCCACCACGGCATCGCCGACGTGTTCAAGGCGAGCATCCACGGGGCGCCGAGCGCCAAGTCGGAGGGAAAGAAGCTACCGGTTTGCGAGGATTGCCATACCTCGCACCAGATCTCGCGCACCGACGTCGCCGACTTCCGCCTGAAGATGATGGCGCAGTGCGGGAACTGCCACAAGAAGGAGGCCGAGACCTTCTTCGACACCTACCACGGCAAGGTCTCGCGCCTCGGAAACGCGCGCGCGGCGAAGTGCTACGACTGCCACGGCACCCACGACATCCGGCCGCCCTCGGACCCGGCCTCGCGCCTCTCGCGGGCGAACGTGGTGAAGACCTGCGGCAAGTGCCACGAGGGATCGCACCGCCAGTTCGCGGGTTACCTCACCCACGCGACGCACCACGACTCGGAGAAGTACCCCATCCTCTTCGTCGTGTTCTGGGCGATGACGAGTCTCCTCGTCGGGACGCTGGTCGTCGCGACCACCCACACCGGCGCCTGGCTGTGGCGGCTGTGGCGGACTCGCGAGACCTGGCGCGCGCATCGGGCCGCCGGTCATCAGGTGCTCGTCCGCCGCTTCACCGCCACGCAGCGGGCGATGCACTTCTTCATGCTCCTGTCGTTCCTGACGCTCGCCTTCACCGGCATGGCGCTCAAGTTCTCGTACATGACCTGGGCCGGCCACGTCGCGAACTTCCTCGGCGGGACGGGCGCCATGGGCGGCCTCCACCGGCTGGCGGCGGTCACGCTGGTGACCGTCTTCGTCCTCCACGTGCGCCAGGTCTTCCGCATGAAGAGGGAGGCGGGCGTCAGCTGGCTCAAGTTCATCTTCGGGCCCGACTCCATGATGTTCAACGGGAACGACCTCAAGGAGGTCATCGCCTCCATGAAGTGGTTCTTCGGACGGGGGCCGCACCCGACCTACGGTCGCTACACCTACTGGGAGAAGTTCGACTACTTCGCCGTGTTCTGGGGCGTCTTCGTCATCGGCTCGACCGGCCTCGTCCTCTGGTTCCCGGCCTTCTTCACGCGGGTCCTGCCGGGCTGGTCCATCAACGTCGCCACCATCATCCACAGCGACGAGGCGCTGCTCGCCGCAGCCTTCATCTTCACGGTCCACTTCTTCAACACGCACTTCCGCCCCGACAAGTTCCCGATGGACCCCGTGATCTTCACGGGTAGCGTGCCCATGGAGGAGCTCAAGTACGACAAGCCGCGCGAGTACCAGCGGCTCGTCGACAGCGGGAAGCTCGAGGAGTCGATCGTCCAGCCGATGCCGCCCCAGGTCGAACGCGGCTTCCGCATCTTCGGCTTCACGGCGCTCGCCGTCGGCCTCGCGACCATCGCGCTCATCGTCTACTCCATGATCTTCGCGTACCGCTGAGCGAGGGGCCGAGCGCCGCCGTCCAACCCGGACGGATTGTGCCCGGCCCGCATCGCCGCCAGCGGTCCTCGCCCGGGCCTGCCGCCGTTCACTTCGGCCCGGCGGATCCGTCCGCCGCCGCGCCGAGCCCTCGGCGCATTCGTCGGCCCCTTCTCGGGGTGAACGGCGCCGGCTCGAGGAGCGAGGCCGCGCGTCCTCAGGTGTCGGCGACGCTCGGTCGGGGAGCGCACGGCAGCGCCCCTCGACCCGTCAGGTCCTCCCGGCGCTCCCTGGGCCTTGCGTGCCCTGCCCGGGCAGGCCAGGCCGTCCGCGCCGCTCGAGCGGGCGCGGACGAGACTCGGTCGCCCGCGGAGAACCGTCGCGACGAAGAGCACCATGCCCTGTCGCACGCGCTCCTCGCAGCGCTTCAGTCCCGCACGCTCGTGTCGGCGACCCTGACGTCTCCGTGTCGGGAGACCCCGCGCGGAAGGCGTCGTGTCTCCCCCCGGATCTCTTCGACACCGGCTGGAAAGGCGCGCCGCTTGGGTTGTAGAGGATCTCTTCGTCGGAGACCGCGAAGGCGGCGCACTCGATGAGGGCGGGGAGCACGTCGGGGTGCACGACATCGAACGGAACCATCTCGAGCTTCGAGACTCGCGCCGCCGCGGCCGCGCCTGCCGGGTGAGGTCACGGCCGACGTGCCCGGCGCGAACCGCGGGGGGCTCGGGGCCGTTCGAGGCGCGCGCGACGGGCGCATGGGTCCCGGAGGGCGCGTCCGCCCCGCAGCACGCGGGGGCGCTTGGACGGACGGCGAAGCGCCCCGCCCACGGCCACGCGGCCGAAGGGGAGCCGGGCCCGCGAGTGCCCGACCGCTCCCTCCCCGGCCGCGCGCCGGGACCTTCCAGCCTACCCGTGCTCGGGCGGCTTCTCGCCGCCTTCGGCCGGCGGGTGGTCGTGCCCCTTGTGCGGGGCCTTCTTTCCGATGAGCCAGGCCGGGTTCATCGGGTACTCGGCCGGATCGAACATGATCCAGTAGAGGTGCCACACGAGGATGGCGAGGGTCGCGAGGACCGCCTCGTAGAAGTGGATGACCTGCGAGACCTCGTGGAGCACGTTCGGCAGGGTCCGGAGCGCGGTCTCCGTGAACACGAGCACGATGCCCGTGATGATCATCACGAAGGAGCCCCAGATGAGCGCCCAGTACTCCACCTTCTCCGCGTAGTTGAAGCGGCGCGGCGGCGGCGGCTCCTTGCGGAGCCCGACGTTGAAGAGCACCTGGCCAATGGCGTCCTGCAGGTCCTGCAGGCGGAGCAGGAGCTCCTTCGCGTAGGCCTTGCCGCGCTCGGTGCCGACGAGGGCGATCATGTGGCCGATGAAGACCGCCACGAAGGTCCAGCCGGCGATCCGGTGCACGATGCCGCGCAAGGCGCTGCCGTTCGAGAGCACGTGGAACGGCCAGCCCCACCAGGCCTCCGGGAAGCGGTGCACGAAGCCGGTGTAGACGAGCGTGATGAAGGTGATCATGAGGGCGAGGTGCTGGCGGCGGACCCACTTCGACATCCGCACCTCGCCGTGGGACTCGCGCACCGCGCGGATGTGCTTGCGGAGCTTGTTCCCGTAGTCGAGCGCCACGAAGGTCGCCATCCCGCCGATCGAGAGGACGATGAGGACGATGTAGATCACGGTGACGATGTTCACGATCCGCGCGCCGACGGTCTTCCCGCGGCCGCGGATGTCGTGGATCTTGATCTCGCCCTTCGCGAGCCGGGTCCCGATGCCCTGGTGGCACTTGCCGCAGGTCTGCGGGAGGTTCGCCTTGTTCACCGACGAGAGCGGGTCGGTGGACGGAAGGATGTCGTGGAACCCGTGGCAGGACGCGCAGTTCGCGACCGTCAGGTCGTTCGCCTGTTGCGCCAGGCCGTGGAAGCTCTCCATGTACGTCTGCACCACCGTCGAGGACATCTGGTAGCGCTCGGCGAGCCGCTCGGATCCGTGGCACTGCCCGCAGGTCTCGGGGATGTGCGCGCCGGAGACGCGCGACTCCGCCGCCGCCTTCTCCTTGATGGTGTGCTCGCCGTGGCAGTCGACGCAGGTCGCGGCGTCGTGGATGCCGGAGGCGACGGCCTTCCCGTGGACGCTCCGCGAGTAGGTGGCGCGGACGTTCTCGTGGCAGCGGCCGCAGGTGCCCGGGATCCTCTGCCAGTAGAGCTTCGACTGCGGGTTCGTCGAGCGGTGCAGGTCGTGCGAGCCGTGGCAGTCGGAGCAGACAGCCGCGGTGGTGATGCCGCGGGCGTGAGCGCGTCCGTGGATGGTCTGCTCGTAGCTGACCACCACCCCCTTCTGGCGGAGGTCGTACTTCTCCATCGCCTTCGTGTCACCGTGGCAGCGGCCACAGGTGGCCGGGATGTTCGCCCGGTTTACCGGCGAGTTCGGATCGCGGGAGTTGAGCAGCGTGTGCGTCTTCCCGTGGCAGTCCTTGCAGGAGGCCGCCTCGAGGACGCCCTTGTGCACCATCAGCCCGTGGTCGCTCTTCGTGTAGATGTCGGTCTCGACTCGGTGGCAGTTCGAGCACAGCACGGGGTGGTGCCGGAAGCCCTCGCGGTGCGGGATCTCCGTGATCTCGGTGTGGCAGCTCGTGCACAGGTTCTTCCCATGGATCGAGGCGCCGTACTGGGCCTCGTCCACGAAGAGGGAGATCGGCGCCCCGCCCTTGTCGTCGGGCCGGGTGAGGTCCTTGTCGCCGTGGCACCCAAAGCAATCCGAGTTGTCGATGGCAAGCGCCGGCGCCGCGAAGCCCATAGCGACGATGAGAACGCCCGCAATTCCAAGTCTCCGCACGCTCGCCTCCGATTCCGTTTCCCTGCCGTTGCGCTGGTGCTCAGGAACTCCGAACCTCGAAAAAAGAGTCTGGCGATAAGAATCCATGTCGCGGGCCGTGCCCTTGACGCCGATCAGGCCGGCCCGCGAATGGTCGCTACCGATGGCACATCGTGCAGTCGTCGAAGTTGAAGGCGGTCTTCCCGTGGCACTGGCCACAGTACCGCCCCTGCTCCATCGCCTTGTGGGTGATGGGCTTCCCGTCGGCCGTCAGGGCCTCGCCGCCCGGGGTCTGGTCGCGGGGGACGTCGGCGATCTTGAAGTTCCCCGGGTGGCATCGCGTGCAGCCGGGCTTCTTCGGGTCGAGGTGGTTCTCGTGGCTGAAGGTCACCTTGCCGGGGCTGTCCTTCGACGGGGGGATGACGTAGTCGGGCGGTAGCCGCTTGAACTCCTGGCCGACCGCACTCGCCGCGAAGGACAGCGCTGCGAGTGCCGCCGCGATCGCTGGAATCGCTCGCGCGGCCTTCATGGCTTCCTCGCCTCTGGCGCGGTCCCCGGCTGCTTCGCCTTCGGGCCGCCCTGCACGTACCGCCAGAACAAGACGAAGAGCACGAGGTAGGTGACCGCCAGCCCGTACTCGAGGATCTTGGCCGAATACCCTGATAGGAAATCCTGCTCGCCCATGTCGTCCTCCTAGTTCTCGTCCGCGAGCGGGTGGAGAACCGGCATGCGGTGAACGATCCAGCGGAAGGCGAAGACGCCGATGATGACGAGGCTCACCGACACGAGCACCTCCATCCAGCTCGGGTAGTACCGGTTCTCGGTCAGCTTGTAGTTGAAGGCGATGACCGAGATGTTGAGCCGGTTGAGGATGATACCCAGAACGGCGATCCCGGCGGCCCAGCGCACCGCCTTCACCCGCCGGTTGCGCGCCCCCCACGCGTACAGCATCGTCGGGAAGAGCACGAAGCCGAGCATCTCGACGAGCCACCACTTGCCGTAGAAGCCCTTGCCGATGAACTCGACGGCGTGGTTGTCGACGACGCCCTGCAGCTTCAGGAAGAAGTAGGCGAACATCACCACCGCACCGGCCTTCCCGAGCCCGAGGGTCAGCGCGTCCGCGTCGACGTGCTGGCCCTGGAACTGCTTCGCGAACACCGTGTGCGAGATGCTCGACTCCACGATGACCATGGAGATACCGGCGATGATCGCGCTCACGAAGAAGAACACGAAGATCGACTCCGAGTACCACAGCGGGTGGAGCCTTCCCGGCGCGATGATGAAGAGCGAGCCGAGCGCCGACTGGTGCATGGTGGAGAACATCACCGAGAGCACCGTGAGCCCGAGCAGGGCCTTCTTGAGGACCTCGTAGACCTTCTTCCAGCCCAGCCACTCGAAGAACGGCACCGCGAACTCGAGCGCGAGCACGCTCGTGTAGCACATCACGCACCAGGCGACCTCGAAGAGCACCGACTGCGTGCCGTTGCGCATGGTCACCTGCACCATGTTCCACGGCTTCCCGAGGTCGACGATGAGGCCGATGATGGCGAGGATGTAGCCCAAGAACCCGGTCAGGATCGCCGGGCGCTCGATCGCGTGGTAGTCCTCGAGGCCGAAGATCTCGACCGCCGCCCCGATGGTGAAGCCGCCGGCGGCGAGGCAGATGCCGGTCATCATGTCGAACCCGATCCAGATGCCCCAGGGCTGGTTCTGGGACAGGTTCGTCGCCGCCCCGAGCCCCGCGTAGAAGCGGTAGGCGATGACGGCGAGGCCGCCCGCGACCACGACCATCGAGGCGATGATCGGCGCGGTCAGCCGCTCCTTCAGGTAGTCGCCGACCGTCTCCCCGAGGAAGATCTTCTCCCGGATCCAGCCCTGGACCGCAGCAGCCGTCTCGGCGTTAGCCATGGTGGCCTCCTTCCCCGTGCCCGCCGTTGCCGTTCCCGTTCTCCCGCTTGCCGTGCGTGAAGGCCCAGATGCCCATGAGCATCGGAGGCCAGAGCGTCATGACCACCGGCGGGACCCCGAGCGCGCCCTTCACGAGCTTCGGGTAGTAGGTGTCGTTCACCGCCACCTCGAAGCCGAGCTTCTCGAACGGGACGTCCGTGATGTAGAGCCAGTTCGTCCCGCCGGCCTCGTTCTCCCCGTAGATGGTCTGGACGTAGCGGTCCGGGTTGCCGTAGACGCGGCGCCGCGCCTCGAGCAATAGCTCGCCGCGCCTCCCGAAGTTGAGCGCTCCGCTCGGGCACACGCCGACGCACCCGGGCTTCTTGCCCTCCTTCTGCCGCTCCGCGCAGAAGGTGCACTTGCGGACGCGGGGGATGGCCTTCGCGTACTCGTACTTCGGGACGTGGAAGGGGCAGGCCACCATGCAGTAGCGGCAGCCCATGCAGCGCTCGGGGTGGTAGTTGACGGGCCCGAAGGGCTCCTTGTCGAGCGCCCGCACCGGGCAGGCCGAGGCGCACGCGGGCTCGATGCAGTGCATGCACTGGCGCTTCACGTAGCGCGGCTTGCCGTCCTTCTTGATGACCCGGTTCACGACCGTGAAGGCCTCGGGCCCGGTCTGCCGCATGAGCGGATAGACGACCTCGTCGAGCGACGGGTCGGGCAGGCCGTTCACCTGCGCACACGCGGCCTCGCAGCCGCGGCAGCCGATGCAGACCGTGGTGTCGACGAGGACCGACCTCTCGTTGTCGCCGGGCGAGGGCTCGACGCCCTCGAGGCTCCGCGAGCGGGTGGGCAACGTCACGAGCGCCGCCGTTCCGCCG
Source organism: Anaeromyxobacteraceae bacterium (assembly GCA_035543235.1). Taxonomy (GTDB): domain Bacteria; phylum Myxococcota; class Myxococcia; order Myxococcales; family Anaeromyxobacteraceae; genus DATJZG01. The sequence continues at coordinate 75,948 of DATKJV010000059.1, forward strand.
GCGCCCGCCAACTGCAGGAAAGACCTTCTGCTGAGCTTCATTGCTTCCTCCCGTGACTACCGGATGGATGTGCTCGCTTCGGCCGGGGGCCCTTGCCGGCCCCTCCGCCGACGGCTGCTCTCCTTTCGACAGGCGGTGCTGAAACCCATCCCACTCCGTCGGTCCGCCGGTCGGGCGAACGTGTCTCTCCACGCGACGAGTCCCCGCGGGGGTCGGGTGTCGCCGGTTCTGCGACACCGCACGCAAGAAGTGGTCCCGTTTGACCCAGGGCAAAGCCCAAGATCCGCGGGGTTTCGCGCGCTCTCGCCCAACATTGGGTGGGGCATGACCCCCAACGCAGGCTTTTCGAGGGCGTAATCCCCCACCTCTGCATCGCCCGATAGCGCCAAGGGGGTGCCCAGAACGGCGGAGGCGGGGCGCGCCCATCCTCTGGGACTCGCGGAGGACGCCGCGAGCCCGGGGCCGACGAGCCGGTCCTTCCCGACCTGCACGCGCGCCACTCCTTCCGAGCGCTGCGGGCGACTCTACTGCCGCGCGGCGGCCGCCCCATTGTCGGAGGTCAAACGAAGGACCGCTTTCCGCACGCGAAAGAGTTCCCGGCGCGCCCGGCCTCGGGTAGAGAGCCTCCATGCACGCCATCCTCCTCATCCGCTGTCCGGACCGGCCGGGAATCGTGGCCGCGGTCTCGACCTTCCTCTACCAGCACGGCGCGAACATCGTCGACCTCGACCAGCACTCGACGGAGGAGGCCCCGGGAACCTACTTCATGCGCCTCGAGTTCCAGCTCGCCGGCCTCGACCTTCCGCTCCCGGAGCTCGGCCGGCGCTTCGCCGCGGAGGTCGCCCGGCCCCAGGGAATGGACTGGCGTCTCAAGACCACCGCCGAGCGCAAGCGGGTGGCGGTGCTCGTGTCGAAGCACGACCACGCGCTCCTCGACCTCCTGTGGAACTGGAAGCGCGGGGGACTGCGCGCCGACGTGCAGGCGGTGATCTCGAACCATCCGGACGCCGGGGCGGCGGTCGAATCGTTCGGCGTGCCCTTCTTCCACGTGCCGAACAGCAAGGACGTGCGTGCCGGGGCGGAGCGGCGGATGCTCGAGATCCTCGGCGACGTGGACCTCGTCGTCCTCGCCCGCTACATGCAGATCCTCTCCGCCGACTTCGTCGCCCGCTACCCGCAGCGGGTCCTGAACATCCACCACTCGTTCCTCCCGGCCTTCGCCGGGGCCGACCCCTACCGGCAGGCCTGGCAGCGCGGGGTGAAGATCGTCGGGGCGACGGCCCACTACGTGACGGAGGAGCTCGACGCGGGCCCCATCATCGACCAGGACGTGGCCCGCGTGTCGCACCGGGATTCGGTCGACGACCTGCGCGCGCTCGGGCGCGACCTGGAGAGGCGCGTCCTGCTCCGCGCCGTTCGCTGGCACTGCGAGGACCGAGTGCTCGTCCACGGCAACAAGACCATCGTCTTCGCGTAGCGCCCGGCGCCGCACCTGCCCGTCCGTTAAGCTCGCCGGATGGCCGAGAGCCCCGCGCCGCGCCGGCGGCCGACCATCTCCCGCGTGCTGTCGCTCGCCCGGCCCGAATGGGCCGCGCTCGCCGCCGGCACGCTGTTCCTCGCCATCGGCAGCCTCGCCGGCCTCGTCTACCCGCAGGCCATGCGCCTCGTGCTCGACGGGGCCACGGGCCAGGGAGGACCGACGCCCCTCGGCCCGCCCGGGCCGGCGCTCGTGCGCCGGGCCGCGGTCGCGATGGCCATCATCGCGGTGGCGCAGGGCGTCGCCATCGCGCTCCGCTACCTCCTCTTCACGCTGGTCGGCGAGCGCACGGTGGCGCGACTCCGGCGCGACCTCTTTCGGCGCATCCTCGAGCAGGAGATCGCCTTCTTCGACGAGCGCAGGACCGGCGAGCTCGTCTCCCGCCTCGCCGCCGACACCGAGGCCGTCCAGGGCGCGGTGTCGACGAGCGTCTCCATGGCGCTCCGCAACCTCGCCTCCGCGGTCGGCGGGGTGGGCTTCCTGTTCTTCACCTCCGCGCGGCTCACGCTGGTCATGCTCGCGGTCGTCCCGCCCGTGGCGATCGGCGCCGTGGTCTACGGCTGGCGCATTCGCCGCCTATCGCGCGCCGCCCAGGATGCGCTCGCCCAGGCGGGCGAGATCGCCGAGGAGGGCATCGCGGGGATCCGGACCGTGCGCTCCTTCGCCGCGGAGGAGCGGGAGGCGGGGCGCTACGCGATCGCCATCCAGCGCGTCTACGAGCTCGCACGCCGGAGGGCACGGGCGGGAGGCGCCTTCATGGCCGGGGCGGCCACCGCGGCCTACCTCGCCGTGGCCGTCGTTCTCTGGTACGGGGGACGGCTAGTGATGGCGGGCAGTCTGACGGTCGGCGCCCTCACCTCGTTCCTCGTCTACACCCTCATCGTGGCCTTCTCCCTCGGGGCGCTCGCGGACCTTTGGGCGACCTTCATGAAGGCGGCCGGGGCGGCCGAGCGGATCTTCGAGCTCTCGGACCGGGTTCCGGCGATGGCCCCCGCCGGCGGCGCGGTCCTCCCCATGGTGGAGGGGAAGGTCGCGCTCGAGGGCGTCCACTTCGCCTACCCGTCGCGCCCGCACGCCCCGGTCCTCAGGGGCATCGACCTCGCCATCGCCCCGGGCGAGGTCGTGGCCCTCGTCGGGCCGTCGGGGGCCGGGAAGTCGACCGTCGCCGCGCTGGTGGGGCGCCTCTACGACCCGACCGGCGGCGCGGTCACGGTCGACGGGCGCGACCTGCGCGGACTCGACCCGGCCTGGTGGCGCGGCCAGGTCGGCGTGGTCGCACAGGAGCCGATCCTCTTCTCCGCGTCGATCGCGGAAAACATCCGGTATGGGCGCCGCGACGCCGGCGACGCCGAGGTGGAGGCCGCCGCGCGCGCGGCGAACGCGCACGACTTCGCCTCCCGGTTCCCCGACGGCTACGCCACTGCCGTCGGGGAGCGCGGCGTACAGCTCTCCGGCGGCCAGAAGCAGCGCATCGCCATCGCCCGGGCGGTGCTCAAGGACCCCCGGGTGCTCGTCCTCGACGAGGCCACGAGCGCGCTCGACGCCGAGAGCGAGAGCCTCGTCCAGGAGGCGCTCGAGCGACTCATGCGCGGGCGCACCGTCCTCGTCATCGCCCACCGCCTCTCCACCGTCCGCCGCGCCGACCGGGTCGTCGTCCTGGAGGACGGGCGCGTGGTCCAGAAGGGGTCCCATGCGCAGCTCGTCTCGGAGGACGGCCCCTACCGGCGCCTCGTCGAGCGCCAGTTCCTCGCCGCCTGACGGAGGACCCGTGGCACGCGAACGCCTCGTCGAAGAGATGCACGAGCTCGCCGTCGCGCTGCAGTCGGAGATCGTGGACGGGCTGGAGCGCGCGGACGGGGCGGGGCGCTTCGGTCGGGACGCGTGGGATCGCCCCGGAGGAGGGGGCGGCGTCGCGCGGGTGCTCGCCGAGGGCGCGGTGTTCGAGAAGGCGGGCGTCAACGTCTCGCTCGTCCACGGGTCGCTGCCGGCGTCCCTCGACGGGCGCATGCCAGGGGGCGGCGGCGAGTTCGCGGCCGCCGGGGTATCGGTCGTGATCCACCCGAGGAGCCCCATGGTGCCGACCGCCCACGCCAACGTCCGCCTCATCGTCCGCGGCGAAAAGGCCTGGTTCGGCGGCGGCGCGGACCTCACCCCCTACTACCTCTTCGAGGAGGACGCGATCGAGTTCCATGGCGCCCTGCGAGGCGCCTGCGAGCGCCGCGAGCCGGGCTGCCACCGGCGGCTGAAGGAGGCGTGCGACGCCTACTTCTTCCTGCCCCACCGGGGCGAACATCGCGGCGTGGGCGGCATCTTCTTCGAGGACCTCGGCGGCGAATCGTCCCGCGAGCTCGCGTTCGCGGCGGACGTCGGCCGCTCCTTCCTCCGCGCCTACCTGTCCGTGGTGGCGCGGCGGCGCGGGGAGGTCTACGGCGAGCGGGAGCGCACCTGGCAGGAGATCCGCCGGGGGCGGTACGTGGAGTTCAACCTGCTCTACGACCGGGGCACGGTCTTCGGGCTCGAGACCGGCGGGCGGACCGAGTCGATCCTCATGTCCCTGCCACCGCGCGTTCGCTGGGCCTACGACCACCGCCCCGAGGAGGGCAGCCCCGAGGCGAAGCTCCTCGAGGTGCTGCGCCGCCCGCGCGACTGGGCCTAGCCGCGAGACGCGGGAGGCGCGTGCGCGATCAGCTCGCCTCGCCTCCGCGCGCGCCGGGGTCCGCTCGCACGGCCCGGGTTCCCTTCCGGAGCGAGGCAAGCACCGTCCCGCCGAGGATGCCGGCGATGACCGTGAGCGAGACCCAGGACGGCACGCGGACGAACGGCGCGGCGAGCATCTTCAGGCCCACGAAGACCAGGACCGCCGCCAGGCCCACCCGGAGGTAGACGAGCCGCGCCACGAGGTCCGCGAGCACGAAGTAGAGGGCCCGCAGGCCGAGGATGGCGAACGCGTTGGACGTGAAGACGATGAAGGGGTCCGTCGTCACCGCGAAGACCGCGGGGATGGAGTCGACGGCGAAGGCGACGTCGGCGAGCTCGATGGCGACGAGCGCGACGAGCAGCGGCGTCGCGACGCGCCTTCCCCCCTCCTCGACGACGAAGGCCGCGCCGCGCAGGTGCGGCGTCGACGGGATCGCCCGCCGCACCCAGGCGAGGACCCGGCCTTCCCCGGGCTTCAGCGGGCCCCCGCGCCTCTGCCACAGCTTCCACCCGGTGAGGACCAGGAACGCGCCGAAGACGTACAGAATCCAGTGGAACCGCTCCACGAGCGCGGCCCCGCCGACGATCATCGCGCCGCGCAGGACGAGCGCGGAGAGCACGCCCCAGAAGAGCACGCGGTGCTGCAACTCGTCGGGGATCGCGAGCGTCTCGAAGAGCACGACGAACACGAAGAGGTTGTCGACCGACAGGGATTTCTCGACGAGGTACCCGGCGAGGTACTCGACGCCCTTGTCCGGGTCGATGAACGCGAAGACCGCGGCGCCGAACACGAGCGCGAGCGCGATCCACACGGCGCTCCAGAGAAGCGCCTCGCGCGCGCGCACCGCGTGCTGGCGCCGGTGGAAGACGCCCAGGTCGAGCGCCAGCATCGCCAGGACGAACCCGACGAACGCGACCCACATCCAGGGCTTCTCGACGCTGTCCACCCGTACCCGTCCGGTCCCGCCCTTTCTAGCGGGGCGCGGGACGCGGGGCACCGAAACTCGCCGTCACAGGAGCGGGGCGAGGAGGCGGGCGACCCCTTGCTCGATCCGCACCTGGACCGGGCGATGCGCGAGGTCCGCCTCGCGGACCTCGCGGCTGAGCCGCAGGTCCTCCTCGAAGCGGGACTCGAGCAGGCGTGCGAAGTCCTGCGACTCGAGGAGCGCGCCGAGCTCGAAGTTCAAGCGGAAGCTGCGGAAGTCGACGTTGCCGCTGCCGACGAGCGAGAGCGCCCCGTCGACCACCAGGGTCTTCGCGTGCAGCATCGACGGCTGGTACTCGAAGATCCGGACGCCGCTGCGCAGCAGCGCCGGGTAGAAGGACCGCGCCGCGGGCCCGACCACCCACACGTCCTGCCGCGCCGGCAGGAGCACCCGGAGGTCCACGCCTCGCAGCGCCGAGCTCTGCAGCGCCCGCACCGTGGCCCCGTCGGGCACGAAGTAGGGCGTCGTGATCCAGCAGCGCCTCCGCGCCGACCCGATGCTCGCGAAGTAGACCATCCCGGTCGCGTTGTAGTCCTGGTCCGGCCCGCTGGGGATGACGGCGACGCGCGCGTCCCCGCCCGCCACCGGCACCGGGGAGACCCGCGGCGCGACCCGCTGGCCGGTCGCGAGGTGCCAGTCCTCGGCAAAGATGGACGACAGGTCCCCGACCGCGGGCCCCTCGATGGCGAGGTGCGAGTCGCGGAAATGCGCGAGGCCGCGCCGCCGCGCGCGACCGGAGTATTCGTCCCCCACGTTCATGCCCCCGGTGAAGCCCCGTTCGCCATCGATGACGACGAGCTTGCGATGGTTCCGGAGGTGCACCGCCCAGCGGCGCCGGAAGGGATTGAGGGTGAGGAACGGCTCGGCGTGGCCGCCGGCGCGGCGGATCTTCTCGAGCCGCTCCTTGTCGAGGCGCATCGACCCGATGGCATCGTAGAGGAGCCGGACGTCGATGCGGGCGCGGGCACGCTCGGCGAGCAGGTCGAGGAAGGCCTTGCCGGTCGCGTCGTTCTGGATGAGGTAGTACTCGACCCAGACGCTGCGCGTCGCACCGGCCACCGCGTCGGCGAGGCGCCGGAACGCCGAGTCGTCCTCGGCGAGGAGTTCCACCCGATTCCCCGTCGACGGCAGGAGGCCCGACAGGCCCGAGGCGAGCCGGAGCACGCTGCCCTCGGGGGCGAGACACCGGGGCCCGCCGGTCAGGCGGCGCGCCATGCGCAGGAGCGCGGCGCGGCGGCGGCGCTTCCACACGGGGCGGACCCGCGGGTTCGCGAGGCCGAAGTACGCAAGTGCCCCCACGCCCGGGAAGGCGAGGATCGCGAACACCCAGGCGATCGTGCCCTCCACGCCATGACCTCGGGTGATCGCCCGGTAGAGCGCCCAGAGGTCGACGATCGCCAGCAGGACGACGATGGCCACCGGCGGGTGGAAGATCGCGTAGCGCACGGCCCGGGTAGGAGGCTACACCGCCGGCGACGGCGCGAACATCACGTAGCGCCGGCGGGGGCGTGGGAGCGCAGGAACCGCGCGACGTGCTCGTCCAGGAAGGCCTGGAGGTCGAGCGGGCGCACGGCGGCGCCTCCCAGCGCGTCCTGGTGCAGGAGGGCGAGGACCACCGGGCAGACGAGCTCCAGGGCCGCGTGCCGGAGGTCGCAGCGCTCGATCTCGCCTTGCGCCACGTGCCGGGCGATCCGCGCCTCGGCCGCCGCGAGCGTCGGCTCGAGCAGGTGCAGGAGGTACTGCTCGCCGAGCGCGCGCTCGTCGAGCCCCGCGCCGAGCCCCGCGGCGTGCGCGCGCCCGACCCCGACCCTCCAGCCCTCGACGAGGAAGCCGAGGAACCAGCGGAGCGACGCCCGGGCGGGGCCGCGCGGCGAGGCGGCCCCCTCGGCGAGGAACGGGGCGCCCCGGCGGTGCAGCTCGGCCATGACGGCGGAGAGGACGCCGGCGCGGTCGCCCAGGTAGTGGCGGAGGTTCGATGGGCTCGTGCCAGCCATGCGGCTCAGGCCCCTGAAGCTCAAATTATTACGATCGTTAGATATTATTTGATTCGCGATTCGGCCCAGGATGGCGTCGCGATGCGCGCTGAATGTCTCGTTTTTTGAGCCTATTTTCCTTCCCAATCGAATGGTCTCCATCGAGATCTCGTGTTGCCAAAGGCTCGATTTACACTTACATAGCACGTTTGAATTAGTTTATTAAGTTCCCCGACCCGCCCCCGAACGGCGCGCTGATTCGAGGTCGCGCCGAACCGCGGGCGCAGGGGGCGGGCTTCGGATAACCTGCCGCGCCGCGTTGCGGGCGGCCCCCATAGAGCCGGAAGGTGAACGCATGCTCACCCAGAGATTCCTCCAGCTGAACCTCCTCGGCGCCGAATGGATCATGTGGGTCCTCGTCGGCCTCTCCGCCGTGGGCGTGGCCATCGCCGCAGACCGCGTCCTCCTCTACTGGCGCACGCGGGAGGGCTTCGAGGCGCTGCAGGGCGAGCTCAAGGCGGCACTCGTTCGCCGGGACCTGGCCCAGGCCCTCTCGCTCACGGGGCGCGACTCGCTCGTGCGCAACGTGCTCCGCGCCGGCCTCGAGTCCCTGAGGCGCGGCGAGCGGAGCGCCGACGCAGTCGAGCAGGAGATGCTAGCCGCGCTCGCCTCCGAGCGCGCCCGCTACGACGGCAGGGTCGCCTGGCTCACCACCATCGCGAACATCGCGCCGCTCGTGGGCCTCCTCGGCACCATCATCGGCATCGTCGCCGCCTTCTACGGCCTCGGGCAGGCCGGTACCACCCAGTCGACGGGCAATCCCCAGGTCATGACCTCGATCGCCGAGGCGCTCGTCGCGACCGCGATCGGCATCCTCGTCGCCGTCCCCGGGGTCGTCACCTACAACCTCTTGCGCGCGCACATGGCGACCCGGCTCAGGCAGGCGGAGGCGCTCATGCGCGAGGTCCTCGCCCACGTCGCCTGGCTCGAGGACGCAGAGGACGGGGAGCGGGCGCCGTGAACCGGGACTACGGCCCGGACCCGACCGACGAACTCGTGACCGGGGTGAACATCACCCCCATCGTCGACGTCGCGCTCACCCTCCTCATCGTCTTCATCGTCACCTCCTCCCTCATCCTCTCCCGCAGCATGCCGGTGGAGCTCCCCCGGGCGGCGAGCGCGGTGGAGACTGCGACCGGCCTCCTCACGCTGACCGTGGCCCGCGGCGGCCAGCTGTTCGTGAACGGGCAGCCGGCCGCCGTCGAGGACATCCCGCGGGCGGTCGCGGAGGCGCGCCGCCGGCTCCGGCCCGGCCAGGCGCTCACCGGCTTCGTGTCGGCGGACGTGCAGGCGCCCTACGGCCGCTTCGCCGAGGTGGTCGACCGGCTGCGCGTGGAGGGCGTCACCGAGATCGCGCTCGACACGAGGCCGGCCCCGGAGGCACCCGCGCGGTGAGGAGGGTCGAGCACACCGGGCTCCAGGGAGGCATCGCCTCGGGGCTCCTCTACGCCGCGCTCCTCGGGTGGCTCGTCGCCTCGCCTCCCGTCGGGCGGCCGGCCGCGCGCACCGCCCCCACACGGATCCGGCTCGTCGCCCCTCCCCCAGCGCC
>DATKJV010000060.1:0-88487 GCA_035543235.1 Anaeromyxobacteraceae bacterium
TTCTTGGTCTTCTCCGCGTGCTCTCTCAAGGCCGCTTGGTTCCTCTTTTCACCGCGCCTCCTCTTCGAAAGCGCCCCTCCAAGCACGTACTCGTACGGCAGTCAGCGGGAACATCGGCAAGGTCGTCGCCACTCTCAAGAAGCACATCTGGCAGCCGTCATTGCCTTGCTTGCCGCGACCTACGGGCGCGCGGTCTGGTAGTGAGGCCCAGTTGACCCCGAGCACAGCAGGCCGAAAAGCCCGCCGCAGCGAAGACGGGCAGAGCCCTGGGAAAGAGCGTCGCCCCGAGGTACGGCCTGCGGAGCCGGGGGTCACCCCTGGAAGACGGTGAAGAAGGGTATTGGGAGGCGCCCAGCCGAAGGAGGCGCGGGGACCTGCGCATGGACGACCGGCTCAGGCACCTTCGCAGCCTCGCTGCCCGTTGTGCCGTCATCCACGTCGTCCCAGAAGCTGCTCGTCTTCTTCGCTCGACGGGTGCCTGCGGGGACCGGCAAGACGTCCCCCTGCCCGCCTGGCTTCTTCGAGACCCGACGGTAGACGTGAGCCATCTGGTTTACGGAGAACTTGCCGGAGGGCCAGCGCCTCTTTCGCCACCTCGACACCGGCCGTACTGATGACGATGCGATGCTCCGGGCCGCGCTTCGTGTGGGGAAGAACCAGAACCCAATCGTCGCCTCTCTGCTCAACGCGGCCCCCGTTGACGAAGCTCTCAAGCTCGGTGAGGTGCATCCCCGTCTTCGAGAGCAGGAGCCCCCGAACAGCCCACTCGTGCGGTAAGGCGGCAAGCAGGCGTTCTTCGTCCTTTACGCTGATGACCTTGGACCGAGTCGCCTGCGCAGGCTTCGCCTGGGGAACAGACAAGTCGCGAGAGCAATCTTGGTTCGACGTGATGAGGTGGCGCACCTTCCTGAGCCACCCGAAGAGTGCCTTGAGGGTAGCGATGCGATTCTTCAACTCCCTCACGCCATCCAGGTGAGGAATAACGTCCCTGCCCAGGTCCAGGCGCTTGAGGTTTTTCCCGGCAAGTTGCTTTCTCCACCAGTCGAGCAGCCTCTTCTGAACGTCGCACCATCGCGGCGTGTTACCCTTGACGTCGCGCGAGTAGGCGATGAACTGGTCGACCAACTTCTCGTCAAGAGCAAGGCTGTCAGCGATGACGTCTTCGCCTGCCTGGAAACCCTCGGGGTCGTGCTCGAACCGTTCGAGGGCCTTGATGGCGGCACGTTCGGTTGAACAGCGGGTCGAGACTTCCCACCTCTTCCCGCGCATGCTCTTGCGGATGATGAAGGTGCGACGTCCAGCTTGGTCGCGCCAGACTCGACCACCGACCCAAGTGTCGACCCAGGGCATCAGCCTCTCCCGTCGATGCCCAACTGTATCAAATGCGGGTAGTATCTGGGTAATGACAAGCGCAGTGCTTCATGGAAGTCTTACGGGGCCGTGGCGGAACTGGCAGACGCGGCGGACTTAAAATCCGCTTCCGCGAAAGCGGAGTCCCGGTTCGATCCCGGGCGGCCCTAATTAACGCGGCGGCGGGACGTTGCAAGGGCTGCACGTCCGGCGGCATGCCGCCCTCCGTCCCGCTCCCGGGGTGCTCACGACGCACCGTGGACCACCCCGAGGGCGCCCGGGCTTGGTCGCGGAGGTGCGCACCGCGGGCGTCGGGGGCTCAGTTCAGGAATTCCGGCCGCTGCGCGACGACGTCCTCGAGCGGCTGACGCCCGGCGAAGCCCTCGTCGACGGGGTGCCAGTGCGCGACCGCTGGCTCGCCGAACTGCCAGCACAGGAAGACGGCCTCCTCTCCCCGCATGCTGAGGAAGTCGACGAGTCCCATCTCCAGGTCCTTCACGAGGCAGCCGAGGTCGTTCACGCGCTGGACGACGCCGTTGATCTCCGAGACGAGGCGGCGGAACTGCTCGACCTTTGCCTCGAGCCCCTGCTTGGCCGGGTTCCGCTCCTCGAGGTACGCCATGGCCTCGTCGGGCCCGCCGAGGGCCTCGACCACCGCCGAGACCTCTCCGCGCAGATGGGCCAGCCGCCCGAACTCGAGCTGGAGCGTCGGCACCAGCGCGTTTGCCTGCTCGACCGTGAACAGCCGGGGTCCGTCCGAGTGCGCTTGCGCGGCCATGGTCGTGTTATAAGCCACCCCTCCGGATTTGACAGCGCGATGCTCGAGACCGTTGCCAGAGGCTTCAAGGCCGCCCGCAACAAGCTGAAGGGCCGCACCGAGATCACACCCGAGGTGGTCGACGAGGCGCTGCGGGACATCCGCGTGGCCCTCCTCGAGGCCGACGTGGCGTTCGAGGTCGTGAAGCGCTTCGTGGCGCGGGTCCGCGAGAAGGCCGTCGGCGAGGTCGTCGACACCAAGGTGCACACGGCCCGGGGTACTCTGCGAGCGACCCCGCAGGACCACTTCGTCAAGATCTGCCACGACGAGCTCGAGGCCCTCATGGGGCCTGTGGACACGTCGCTCGCGATCGCGAAGAAGCACCCCACCGGCGTCATGGTCATCGGCCTCCAGGGGTCGGGCAAGACAACGACCGCGGCCAAGCTGGCAAACCGGTTCCTGAAGGAGGGCAAGAAGACCCTCCTCGTCGCCGCGGACGTGCAGCGGCCGGCCGCCGTCGACCAGCTGAAGCAGCTCGGCGAGCGGCTCGGCGTCCCCGTCTTCCACGAGCCGGGGCTCGCACCTCCGGAGCTGTGCCGCCGCGCGTCCGAGGCCGCTGCTCGCGACCATGCGGACGTGGTCATCTACGACACGGCAGGGCGCCTCGCCATCGACGACGCGCTCATGACCGAGCTCGAGCAGGTGAAGTCGACGGTGCACCCGGACAACGTCCTGCTCGTCTGCGACGCGATGATCGGGCAGGACGCGGTGCGAACGGCGGCCGAGTTCGATCGCCGGATCGGCATCGACGGCTTCATCCTGACGAAGCTCGACGGCGATGCCCGCGGAGGGGCGGCTCTCTCCATCAAGGAGGTCACGGGCAAGCCCATCAAGTTCCTGGGCATGGGCGAGCAGCTCGACAGGCTCGAGGAGTTCCGCCCCGAGGGCCTCGCGAGCCGCATCCTGGGCTTCGGCGACGTCGTCGGCCTCATGAAGGACTTCGAGGCCCACGTCGACGAGGAGCAGGCGGAGAGGGACGCGCAGAAGATCCTCTCCGGCGACTTCACCCTCGACGACTTCGTGAACCAGGTCCGGACCATCCGCAAGATGGGGCCTCTCGGGGAGCTGATGGAGAAGTTCCCGATCTTCGGGGAGATGCCGGAGGGGTTCCAGTTCGACGACGCGGCTTTGACCCGCATGGTCGCGATGGTGGACTCGATGACGCCCGGCGAGCGCGCGCGTCCGGACTCGCTCGGCGAGTCGCGCATCCGCCGGGTGGCGAAGGGATCGGGCAGGTCGGAGAAGGAGGTCCGCGATCTGCTCAAGCACTATCACGGCATGCGCGGCATCATGAAGGCGGTCGGCTCGGCGCCCGGCCTCCTCGCCCGGCTCCCGGGCATCAAGCAGCTCGTGTCGCTGCGCAAGGCCAAGGGACAGGGGCTCGACGACATTCTCGGCGACGACGCCGCGGCGGTGCAAGAGATGCTCGAGGGGCGCGCCCCCGACCCGGCCGCGCTCGCCGGGCAGATGGCCGGCCTCCCGAAGGGGATGCAGCCCCGCATGCCGGCCGGCGCGCTGGCGCGAGCGCGACTCATGGGATACGCGGCCGAGCCGATTCAGGGCGAGAGCGCCAAGGACCGCGAGGCCCGCAAGAAGAAGCGGAAGCAGGAGCGACAGGCCCGCAAGCAGGCGCGGAAGCGAAACAAGAAGCGGTGACGCCTCCCGACCTCGAGCGCCCGCGGCTCGCCCCGCTCGAACCCCAGCCCGTGACGCTGGGCGACGGGACCCCGGGCGTCCTCCTGCGCGACCCCCTCGGCGTCCTCCCCCGGGAACCTGTCGTGACCGCTCCCGCCTGGGTCGTGTTGGCCCATTGCGACGGAAACCGCTCCCTGGACGACATCCACGAGGCCCTGCTCCGGCTCGGCGCAGGCGCCCAGCGGGGCGTCGTGGCGGGGCTCATCCGGCAGGCCCGGGACGCCGGGATCCTCGAGGGCGCGGCCTACGCGATCCTCCGCGAGCGGGCCGTCGCCGACTACCGCCGCGCTCCCCACCGGCCGAGCGCCTGCGCCGGCACTTCCTACCCGGCCGACGCCGCAGCGCTCCGGCGCGAGCTCGACGGCTACGTCGCCGCCGCGAGCGCAGCCGCGACGCCGCGAACGAAGGCCGCGCGACCGGCCACGGTGGTGGTGTCCCCCCACATCGACTTCCGGCGCGGCGGCATCGCCTACGCGCACGCCTGGACCGCGGCCGCGCGCGGATGCGACGCCGAGCTCTTCGTGGTCTTCGGCACGGCCCATGCCTCGCCACCGCGCCTTTTCACGCTCACGCGTCAGTCGTACGCCACGCCCCTCGGGGAGCTGCCGACCGACGTGGGACTCGTCGATCGCCTGGCCGCCGAGCTCGGCGCCGGCGAGGTCCTGCGCGACGAGCTCTGCCACCGGGGGGAGCACAGCTGCGAGCTCCCCATGGTCTGGCTCCGTCACGTCGTCGACCGGCCCTTCCGCGTGCTGCCGGTCCTGTGTTCGAGCATCTCCCATCTCGAGGACCCGGCCCCGTCCACCGACCGCTTCCTCGGGGCGCTCCGCCGCGCCGTCGCCGGCCGCAAAGTCTGCTACGTGGCCGGCGCGGATCTGGCGCACGTCGGGCCACAGTTCGGGGACGCGCGCCCGCCGTCCCCCGGGGAGCTCGCGGCGCTCGCCGCGCAGGACCGACGGACGCTCTCGTTCTTGGACTCCGGGGACGCCGCCGGATTCCACAGGGACGCGGGGCGCGACGACCGGCGGCGGCGCCTGTGTGGGACGGCGCCGATCTACGCGGCGATGAGGGCAGCAGGGCGCGGCGCGCGGCTGATCCACTACGGCCAGTGGAGCGACGCGATCGACTCGGTGAGCTTCGCGGCCGCCATCGGCTAGCTCGCGGCGCCCGCCGACGGCTATTCTCCGACGTCCTCGTCCGCGATCCCCTCGCCGTACTCGATGGCGCAGCGCGCGCAGAACATGTTCGGCTCGGGGGCGCCGGGGACCGCGATGGTGTTCCCCTCCGCACCGCAGATCTGGCAGCGGCCCGGCATCTGAACCTGACCCCGGTCCGCCGGGCTCTGCTTCGTGGACTCGCGCATTGCTCCCCCTTCGGCCGGCCCGCGTCGGCCCTGCGACCTATACCTTGCGCTCCGCCTTCTTCGGCACGACGAGCCCGCGCGACAGTCGGCGAAGCACCCTCTTCAGCTGCCGCTTCTTGTAGCGCTCGTGCCGCGCCGGGCCCTGCTCGTTGTGCCTCGCGGTCTCCTCGTCCAGGACCTGGAACTCCACGAGCGAGAACACCACCCGCCCCAGGTCCTCGGAGCCCTGGGGCGGCTCCTGGGGCAAGAGATCGTCGATGCGGACGGGGATGTCCACCACGAAGTTGAGCGCCCGGTAGCTCCGGCTGCTGAACTCGTTCGCCCGGGCGAGTCCACCGGCCTCGAGCTCGAGCGGAGCCTGTAGCCGGCCGGCGATCTCCTCGGCCCGCGGGTGCTGCCCGACCACGTGGCGGAACGGAAGGAGCGAGTTCGAGGCCTGCCCCGGCACGACGAAGTTGAAGGGGAACAGGGCGTCGCAGAGATGGCGCAGGACGGGCGGGATGTCCTCGCTCGTCCGCGTCACGACCCGGTAGCGCACCCGGTCGAATACCTGGGCTGCCACGGTCTCCCGCTTCACGAGCAGCTTCGTGACGAGCGACTGCCTGGTCTTCACGTTTCCGTGGAACTGCAAGATGGGGAAGCCCGCTTCCGCCATCCCCCGGGCGACCGCCATGACACGCCGGTCGACTCGCTCGGCGAGGTCCGCCTCGCGGATCGCCGTGCGGAAGAGGAGCTCCCGCGCCTCGAGGTGATGGACCACGTGCATGCACTTCAGGACGACGCACGCGATCCGCCGGTAGCGCTGGGGCTCCGCCGCGCCGCTCGCGAGAAGGAACAGGTGCCGAAGATCCTCCGGGCCGGAGACCGCCTCGGCCACCCGGTACCCGAACGCGGAGCGAAGGTACTCGACGGCCTGGGCGAGGATCGCGCGAAGCCTCCGCTCGTCGCGGGGATTCGCGAGGTCGAGGAGGTTCAGGCGCAGGAAGTGATCGACTTCCCCGGGGTCGCGGAAGTGGAGCCGCCTCCAGTCGATGACCGACCCACCCCGGAGGATGAGCCGCAGGATCTCGAGGTCGCCGAGGTCCATCTCGGCCACCGGCCGGTAGCCGTCCGCGTCGGTGCGCGTGCGCTTGGCGTCGTGTCCCACGGGAGGGGCAGCTGCCGGGCCGGCGCCCGGGTCAGAACCGGAACGGGAAGACGACCTCCTGGCCAGCGGTGCGCGAGCGCGGGAACCGGATGGTCTTCACCACGCTGGCGATGCAGCCGGAGATGGGCTGACCGCCGAACTCGGGGCTCATCGACTTCACGCCGGAGACGCCCCCGTCGCCCTGGATCACCCAGCGGATCTTGAGCGTCCCGTGCGCGTCGGGTTGCGCGGCGGTCTGCTGCTCCAGGCACTGCTTCAGGGCGTCGATGCGGCTCGCCACGCCTTCGTTGATCTGGGCCTCGGTGAGGCGGTCGGGCAGGTCGGCCCCGGAGGGCGGCGGGACGTACACCGACCTCTTCGTCTTGGTGCCGCCCGAGAGCTCGCGCTCGAAGTCGGCGTCCACGTCGGACGCATCGAGGAGCGGGTCGCCGGTCTTGCGCGATGCGGGGGCCGTCGCCTCGGACGCGGCCACGGCCCTGGAGGGCTGGCGCTTCGCCGAGGCCTCCGCCTTCGCCTTCTTCTTCGCCTTCTCCGGCCGCGCAGCGGTGCGCGCCGGCGGCGGCGCGGGCGCGGCCGGCGCTGCCGCGGGCTCGGGCGGTGGCGCGGGCGAAGGCGCCGCCGCTGCAGCGGCCACGGGGGCCGGCGACGGAGGCGTGGCAGGCGCGGCCGCGGGGGCCGCTACGGGAGGAGGTGGCGCCGGCGCCTGCGCGGCGACCGCGCTCTCGGGCGGCGGCTGCACGGGAGGGGTGGCGGGCGGCGCGGCGTTCGCCGCGGGCGGGACGGCGGGCGCCGTTGGCGCGAGAGCGGTCGTCTCCCGGCCACTCAGCCGGCGGTCGAAGTACCACCACAGCCCGGCGGCAGAGGCGCACACGAGCACGGCGAGCGCGACCGCCGCGAGGAGGATCGTCCGGTTGGCGCTGCGCTTGAGCCGGATCTCCGCGGTGGAACGCGCGATGCCGGACTGGCGCTTCAGGTGGCGCTCCTCCGTGGTCTCGAGCCCCTTGATCGGCAGCGGCAGGGCGCCCGTCGGGTCCACGCCGCCAGCGTCGGGGAGCTCCATCGACTGGAGGAGGGACCGGGCGCCGTTGGCCGGGCGCCCGGCGGCCGCCGCGGGAGCGGCCGTCGCCTTCATCTCCTCGCTGGCGAGCGCGGCAAGCGCCGTCGCCGCCGCGGGCCTCCAGCCCTCCGGCTCGGGCGTCGTCGCCCGGTCCGCCGCCGGGGCCGGAGCGGGAGAAGGCGAGGGCTCGGGCGGGCGCGCCGAGCGCTCGCCCCGCGGAACCGGGGCGAGGAAGCCGGCCAGGGCCGGCACCGAGGAGAGCGGCGACCAGTCCGGCTGACCCGCGCACCACACGAGCGTGTCCGGCCCGATCTCCCCGGCCTCCCAGCGCCCCCGCACGCCGTCGGGTGCGAGGGGCCCCACCTGCTGGTCGTTGATGGCGAGGTACCACTCCCCCGCGAGCGTGGGGGCCGCGAGCGGCGCCGCGGGCTCCGGTGGGGGGGGCGGCGGCGGCTCCGCCGCGCTCTCCGCCGGCTGGCCGCCGGACATGACCTTGTCGAAGGCCTGCCCGAGCTCCTCGTCCAGTCCGTCCGGGCGGGGCGCGGCCGGCGCCGGCGGCGCGGCGACGACGGGTTCCGGCTCGGGGGCGGGCCGCCGCACGACGATGACGTGGCTGCACTTCTTGCAGCGGACCTTCACGCCGTTCGGCCCGACCTTGTCGTCGGAGATCATGTACTGCGCGCCGCAGCTGTCGCAGGTGAACCGCATCGGCGTTGTCCCCCTCACCGCACCACGACCGAGAGGCCCAGGGCCTCCCGGAGCGCCGCCCAGTCTTCGGACGTGCAGAAGAGCACCAAGTCGCGGACCTTGGCGTCATCCTTCAGCTTGGACACCTGGGCCTTCTCCTGTAGTGCCATGCGCTTGGCGATCTCCAGGTCGCCGGCGAGCAGCGCGCCGACCCGGTTGGACGTCAACTCCACCGCATCCATGTACGCCCGGACGTCTCCGGGCTGCTGCACGGCACAGTAGTCGCGCGCGAGCTTCTTCAGTGTCTGCGTGCGGGTCCGCTCGGGCAAGAGCTTCTCGAGCTGGTTCTTGAGCTTCTGCACCAGATGGGGGGGCGCCGTGACCACAAAGCGGGAGGTCCCCAGGCTGCACGCCGCCTGGAAGACGGCGTCGAGCTGGTCGTGCGGCATGAGGCGCCCGAGGCGGAGTTCGGGTCGCATGAAGGAGACCACCTTGCCCACCGAGAACCAGAGCTCCTTCTTCGGTCTCTCCCGGAACATCTCCTCTCCCGCCACGATTCCTGGCGGCTCGGTATTCGCGAAGCCGAGCCGACCCGGACTTTCCGGAGCGCGGAAGAGGCGCACGGCGTCGACCCCGAGGGTACGGGCGACGTACTTGATCGTGCTCGCGAGGAACAGCATCGAGCCGCCGACGTCGATCTCGTCCTTCTTGGGGCTGAGGCCCAGGTCCTTCGGCGCCTGGACGAACAGCGGTGCCGCGTCCCGGGCGACGACGGTGAGGATGGCCGCGAGCGACCAGTCCCGGAGCCGCTCGTGGAGCAGGCGGCTCCAGAGCGCCGCGTCGAGCGACCGCGTGGCGGTGTCGCGCGCGTAGCGGCGCAGCTTGGAGACGACCTCCACCTCGTCGGGGCCGGCTGCGCCGAGGAGGTGGGCGAGGACCTGGGCCGCGCTGTAGGCGCGGTCGTAGTCCTTGCGCCCGGCGTAGAGGGCGACGAGCTTCGCCACGGCCTTCTCGGGCCCGCGGTTGAGCGCGAGGAGCCGCCGGTATCCATCCACCGCCTCGGCTTCGTGGCCGGGCTGTGCGGCGGCCAGCTCGGCGTACACCTCCGCGGCGGCGGCGTCCTCCGGGTCGGTCCGGACGACGACCTCGTACGCCGTCCGCGCGCCGTCGGGATTCGCGAGGACCCGGAGGTAGAGCTCCCCGAGCGCCTTCCACAGGGCGAGGCGCGGCGCGGCGAACTCGGCCCCCTTGGGGATCCTCTGGATCATCCGCACGTAGGCCTGCTCCAGATCGGTCCAGCGCTTCTCCCGGGCGAGGACGGCCTCGATCGCCGCGAAAGCCTGGACGAGGCGCGGGTTCGCGTCGAGCGCGCTCTCCAGATGGAACAGCGCCTTCTCGGCGTCCTGGACCTCGTCGCGGTAGATCTCGCCGAGCGCGAGGTGCAGCCGCCCGGCGCGCGAGGCGTCGGCCTTCACCTCCGGTGCCTCCAGCATCCGCGCCATGACGTCGGCGGCCTTCTGCGCCTGCCGCGTCTCTCGGTAGAGCGCGAGCAGCGACTCGGTCACCTTCATGTCGCCGGGGTCGACCCGCGCGGCGGACAGGAAGGCGTCGATGGCCTGGTACGGGTCCTTCAGCCGGTCCCTGCAGATCTCGCCGATCGCCACGTGCTGCTCGAACCGCGCCCGCCCCTCGAGGAGCGGCGCGAGCCTCTGGCGCTGCTCGACGGCGCCCTCGAAGTTGCCCTGGGCCTCGAGGACCCGGGTGAGGCTGCGGCGGGAGGGCTCGTGGTTCTGGTCCATCTCGAGCGCCTTCTCGAAGCTCTTCGCCGCGCGGTCGAGCTGGCCCTGCCTCTCCTGGATCTCGCCGATCTGCCAGTAGGTCTCGACGACCTCGAGATCCGTGAGGCCGTCTCGGTGGTGGATCAGGATGGACTGGAAGATGCGCAGCGCCTCGTCCCACGCCTGGCGGTGCACGAGCAGCGTGCCGAGCCCCTCGAGCGCGGGGAGGTAGGTGGCGTCGAGCTCGTAGGCGCGACGGTAGGCGGCGAGGGCCCGTTCCTCGTCGCCGAGCTTCTCGCAAACGTAGCCGAGCCGGTACGACTGGCGGCAGAGCTCGTGCGCATCCCCCTCGCCAGAGAGCCGGGCCACGACGATCTCGAGCACCCGCGCCGCATCCGCCCATGCGCCCTTTGCTTGGTAGATCTCCGAGAGCGGGCGGGCCGCCGGCAGGTGGTCCGGGACGCGCCGGAGCGCCTCCTCGAAGAGCCGCACCGCCCCCGGCGCGTCGTTGCGCTCCTCGAGGTGGATGCGGCCTGCCTCGGTGAGCAGCTCCGCCTGCGCCGGACCCTCTTCGGCGTAGCGCGCCTCGGCGAGCACGAGCTGCAGGTACTCCTCGCGGTTCCCCTCCCGCGCGCGGATCCCCTTCAGGGCGCGGATCGACGGGAGGTGCCCGGCCTCGAGGTCGAGCGCGCGCTCGTACTCGAGCTTCGCCGCGCCGAGGTCGAGCAGCATCTCCTCGTGGATCCGCCCCATGCGGAAGTGCAGGTCCACGGCGTCCGGGCTCGCCGCGGCGAGGCGCGCCTCCTTGCGGAGCATGTCGAGCGCCAGGTTCCAGTTCCCGCTGCGCTCGTACAGGCTGCCGAGCGCGGCCACCGCCTCCCGCGACTCGGGGTCGACCTCGAGGGCCTGGCGGAACGTCTCCTCGGCGCGGTCCACGCGCTGCAGCTGGCTCCAGAAGACCTCGCCGATGGCGACGAGCAGCAGGATCTGCTCCCGCCGGTCGGCGGTGAGGGTCAGGTGGTGCGAGAGGACGCTGATGAGCTTCTCCCACTGGCCCTCCTGGCGGTAGAGCCGTTCCAGGCTCTTCGCCGAGGGCAGGTGGCGGCCGTCGAGCCTCAGGACCTGCTCGTATCGCTCGATCGCCTTCTGCGGATTCCCGAGCTTCTCCTCCCAGATGCCGGCGCTCTTGCACAGGATGCGCACGCGCTCGGCGGGCTCGAGCGCATTCTCGGCCTGCTTCTCGTAGACCCGGTTGAGCTCGGCGAAGCGGTCGAGCTTCGTGTAGAGGCGCTCGAGCCCGGCGAGGGCCTGCGGCTCCCGGTCGTCCATGCCCAGGACGGCGCGGTAGGCCTCCACGGCCGCCTCGTCGTCCGCGAGGTCGGACTCGTGGACCGCGGCGAGCTGGAGCTGCCAGGCGATTCGGCTCGGGGCATCCGGGGCGAGGTCGCGTGCCCGTGCGAGCACGTGCGCGAGGTCGGCGAAGCGACCCTCGCGCCGGTAGAGCGTCGCGAGCGCCTCCAGGGCCTGCGGGTCGCCCCCGTCGAGTTCCAGGATGCGCCGCAGCGCACCCACCGCCTCCTCGACGTCGTGGAGCTGTCCGTCCTGGATGCGCGCGATCTCGAGGAGCACCGCCTTCTTGTCGTCGAGCCCCGCCACCGCCTCGAGCTTCTGCTCGAGCGCGATGACGAGGTCGGGGGCGCGGCCGCGCCGTACGAAGAGCGCGGCGAGCGCGTCCAGCGCCTCGAGGCTCGCTGGATCGCTCTCCAGCGCGCGCCGGAAGGCCGCCTCGGCCCCCTCGGGATCGTCGAGCCTCTCGTCCCGCACGTGACCGAGCCGGAGCAGCATCCTGGCCCGCTGCGGGCCGGGAAGGCCCTCCCCCACCTGCTCGTAGATCTCCGCCAGTTCCTCGAACGCCTCCGTCTCCGACGCCAACCGCTCGACGGCTGCGCGCGCCGTCTCGCTGCCCGGGTCCTCCTGGAACGCACGGCACCAGGCGAGGAAGCTCATTTCCTTCTGGCCGAGCCGCGTCTCGTGGACGTCGGCGAGCTCCTCGAGGAGCCGGGCGCGCGCCTCGCCATCGTGTAGCCCGGCGAGGAATGCGTCGGTGACCCGTGCGTGCGAGCGCCAGTCGCCGGCCTCGGCATGCAGGGCGCGCAGGCGGTCGAAGATCGCCCGGTTGCCGCCGTCGAGCGCCAGCGCCTTCTCCAGCGCCGCGGCCGCGGCGTCGAACCGCCCCGCCGACTGCCAGAGCTGCGCCGCAGATTGCCACGCCTCCGCCGCCTCGGCCGTCCTTCCTTGAGCGGCGAGGAGCGCGGCGCGTGCCTCGGCCGCGCGCGTGCCCTCGGGAACGGCTCCGGCTGCCTGGAAGAGCGCCTCCAGGCGGGAGAGGTCGCGGTCGTCGTGCGGCTCGAGGTCGAAGGCGCGCTTCCCCTGCTCGACGGCCTCCTGCCTCTGGCCGATGGCGAGGAGGAGCTCGGCGAGCTCGAGGCGGACGCGCTTCACCCCCGCAGCGTCCTCCTGCAGGGGGATGAGCCGGCGGTTGACCTGCACGAGCGCCTCGCGGTCGCCGGCGGCCGCGTGGAGGTCGCGGAGCGCCTCCAGCGCCCGGCGGTTCCGCGGATCGCTCTCCAGGACGGCCTGCAGGGAGCGCACGGCCTCGGCGGCGTCGCCGAGGCGCCCGCCGAGGACCTGGCCCAGCTTCTCCTGGAGCCGGACGGCCTCGCGGCGGTCCTGCGCGAGCGGCACCCGGGCGCGGAGCACCTCGGCGAGCTCCCGCCAGCGCTCCAGCTTCTCGAGCAGCGCCTCCAGCGCGGCGAGGGCCGGGTCGCTCTTCGGCTTGAGCTTCAGGACCTCACGCCAGAGGTCCACGGCCTCGGCGTCGCGGCCGAGCGCGGCGGCGGCCTCGGCCATCCGCGCGGTGACCCGCTCTCGCTGCGAGGGCTCGGCGACGGCGCGTTCCGCCTTCAGCGCCTCGTAGAGCGCGTCGGTGCGCCCCGCCTGCTCGTGGAGGCGCTCGAGCGCGCGGAGCGAGGGCAGGTGCCCGGGACTCGCCTGGAGCACGGCCTCGTACGCTGCGACCGCGCGCTCGGGCGACTGGAGCTTCTCCTCCCAGATCTGGCCCAGCCGGAAGAGGAGCCCCGCCCTCTCCTCGGGGCGCGTCTCGCGCGCGGCGAGAGCGGAGAGCACCTCGGCGAGCTCGGGCCAGCTCTCGAGCTTCCGGTAGAGTCGCTCGAGGGACAAAAGCGCCTGGGGCGCCACCCCGGCGTCGAGCTTCCGCGCGCGCTCGTAGAACCTGGGCGCGTCGGGCGGCCGCCCGAGTGGCCCTTCGTACAATGCCCCGATGCGCAGCGAGATCGGCCCGCCGCCGGGACCGAGCCGCTCGAGCGACTCCTCGTAGAGGGCGGCGAGCTCCGCGTGCTGCGCGGTCGCCTCCGCAAGCCGATCGAGCTCGGCTCGCAGCGCCGCGTCGGCGGGGTCTTCCCGGAAGGCGCGGGCCAGCGCGGCGAAGGCGTGTCCGGCGCTGCCGAGCCGCTTCTCGTGCACCTGCGCGAGCTGCGCGAAGAGCGCCTTGCGCTCGAGCGGATCCGGCCGCTCCGCGGCCCGGACCTCGAGGGCGCCAGCGTGGCGATCCCAGCGGCCGGTGGCCGCATGGGCGCGCTCCAGGGCGAGCGCCGCGCGCGCGTTCGACGGGTCCTTCTCGAGCATCGCCTCGAGCCGCTCCAGCGCGGCAGCGTGATCGGGCTGGCGAGCCACGATGTCCTCGAAGAGCGAAAGCGCACCCTCGCGGTCGAGGAGCCTGGTCTCGCGCAGCGTGGCGAGGCGTTCCCGCAGCGCAACCGAGGCCGGGTCGTCGTTGGCCTGGTCGGCCGCCGCGATCTCGCGGCCGAGCACCTCGGAGAGCTCCGCCCAGCGCTCGCCGCGCAGGCAGAGGGCGTCGAGCCGTGCAAGCACACCGCGGTCGGCCGGCCGGGCTTCGAGCAGCCGCCTCAGGCTCGACGCGGCACCGCTCGCGTCCCCGGCGCGCTCCTGCGCCTCGGCGAGCTCGGAGAGCAGGACGGCGCGGCGGGACTCGTCGTCCTCGATGGCGAGCCGCTTTCGCAAGACGCGCACGAGGGCACCGGCGTCCCCGCCCTCGCGCTGCAAGCCCGTCAGCCCCTCCAGCGCCTCCGCGTCGTCGGGGGCGATCTCGAGCAGCTTCTGCCACGCCTCCGCGGCGCGGGCCGGCTCGGCGGACGAGAGCCTGCCGAGGCGGCGGTAGTACTCCGCGCGGACCAGCGGGTCGAGGGCGCGCTCCGCGTTCTCCGAGAACAGGGCCGCGAGCTCCTCCTCCACGTTGGCGACCCTGGCGAGCCGCTCCGCAAGATCCATCGTCTCCCGGGACCCCGGGTCCTCGCGCAGCGCGCGGCTCGCGGTCAGGAACGCCATCTCGACGTTGCGGAGCGGACCTTGGTACAGGTCGGCGACGCGGCGCAGGAGCGCCGCACGGGCGGCGGGATCGGGCAGGCCAGGCAGCCGCGCCTCCAGCGCCTCCACCAGCCGGTGGTGCTCGCCCTCGTGCTCGTAGATGGGCTCGAGGATCCGGGCCGCGGCGGCGGCCGGCGCGCCGGAACCGCGCGCAAGCTCCTCGAGCGCGGCGAGCGTCGCCGGGTGGCGCGGCACCTTGTCGAGGACCGAGCGGTACGCCTCCACGGCGCCGGCGGCGTCGCCGAGCCGCTGTTGCCGGACGCGCCCCAGGCGATAGCGGATTTCGGCGACCTCGGCCGCCGTCTCGGGCTTGTGCTCGGCCGCGTCAGCCTCGCGGGCGAGCACGGCCGCGACCTCGTCCCAGCGCTCGGACACGCCGAGAAGCCGCCCGAGCCGGTGCAGGGCGGTGGGGTCCTCGGGGTCCACGACGAGGATCTGTCGGTACGCTTCCATGGCGCCCTCGCGATCGGAAAGCCGCTCCTCCAGGACGGTGGCCTTCTCGTAGAGGAGGTCCCGGCGCTGCCTGGGGTCCTCGGCCCTCTGCGCCTGCCGCTCCAGGACCCCGACGAGCTCCTTCCACGACTCCGTCCGGCGGTAGAGGCGAGCGAGGGCCGAGAGGACCTCCGGGCGCGGGGAGGTGCGGGCGAGCTCCTCGAGGTGCAAGGCGGCCCGGCCGGGGTCCGAGAGCTTCTCCGCGTAGAGGGTCGCGAGCCGCCGGCGCACCTCGGTGGCGGCCGGGCCCGGAAGACCCGCCGCGAGCGCCCGCTCTAGCGAACCGGCGAGGCCGGTGAAGGCGCCCGCCTGGGTGGCAAGGCGGTCGAGGTCCGCGCGGACCGCGGCCTCCTCCTTCGCCTCGAGGGGCAGCTCCCGGTACTGCCGCGCCTTCGCCTCGAAGGCTCCCTCGGGACGTCCCAGGCGCTCCCGCAGGGCCGCCACCTCCGCGAGCAGCGCGCCCCGCTCCTCCGGGGGCGCGTCGGCGAGGCGCATCTCGAGGACCTCGACGAGCGCCTCGGCGTCGCCGGCCGCTCGGTGGATTCGCTCGAGGAGCCGGGCCGCGGCGTGACGCGCGCCCGGGCGGTTGAGTACGCGCGCGAGCCCGGCCAGCGCGGCGGCGTCGCGCGGGTATTCCTCCAGGATCTGCGAATACGCCTCCACCGCCGCGCGCGGGTCCTCGGCCCCCTCGAGCAGAACCCCGCGGCGAAGGAGAACCTCGAGCCGCCGGGCCGGCTCGGCGCGACGCGCCGCGGCGAGCGCCTCGAGCACCGCCACGAGCTCGTCGACCTTTCGCTCCCGGGAGAGGACCCGGTCGAGGCCCTCCAGCGCCTCGGGGTCGCCGGGGGCGACAGCGAGCAGGCGCCGCCAGGCCGCGTTCGCGGCCGCGGGATCGTCGATCCAGGCGTCGCGCACGCGGGCCGCCCGGCGCAGAAGCTCCACGGCCCGGCCGCCCCCGGTCTCGGCGGCGGCGAGCTCGCAGAGCTGGGCGAGCACCTCGTAGCGCCTCGTCTTCTCGGCGAGGCGTGGCACGTCGGCGAGCGCCTCCTCCCGGGCCTTGCCTCCCTCCGAGAACGCGCCTCGGGCCGCATCGAGGGCCCTTCCGGGATCCTCGAGGTCGACCTCGAGGACGGCCCGGATCTCCCCGTGAAGGCGGGCGCGCTCGGCGGGGTCGTCCACGTTCCCGAGCCGCGCTTCCCGCACCGCCACGCGGGCCTCCGAATCCCCGAGCGCCTGCAGGAGCGCGTCGGCCATGGCTAGCGCCTCCCGCCCGATGGGCCCGGGGATGCGCGCGAGCTCGAGCAGGGCGGCCCTCGACGCGGCATGCGTCGGATCGGTCCTCAGGACCGACGCGTGCAGCCGGAGCGCGCCTGCCGGGTCGCCGAGCCGAGTGCGCTTGAGCTCCGCGAGGCGGACCGCCACCTCCGGCTCGAGGGTGCCGGCGGCGGTGCGGCGCCGCTCGAGCGCCCAGGCGAGGTCGGCCGGGCGATCGAGGGCCGTCGCGAGCCGCTCGACCTCGGAGAGGGCCTGCGCGTCCCCGGGGCTCCGCTCCGCGGCCGCGCGGGCGCGAAGGAGGGCCGTGACCGGGTCCACGGGTGGCGCGGCCGATCCCTCCTGGGACGGCCGAGGGAGCGAGGCGAGCTCGGCGAGCACGGCTCCCTGGCCGTCCCGGTCGCCGGCAGACTCGAGCGCGCGGGCGAGCCGCGCGAGGATGCGCGGCCGCTGCTCGGCGGACGCGAGGTCGAGGGCCTGCCGGTACACGTTCGCCGCCGGAGCCGCCGCTCGGAGGCGCTCGAGCAGGAGGTCGCCGAGCTGCGTGAGGAGCGCGAGTCGCTCGGGAGGAGCGGCCAGCCGCGACCGGTCGGACAGGAGGTCGGTCGCCTCCTCCCACCGCTCGCCCGCCAGGGCCAGGCGCGTGAGGGCGGCGAGCGTCTCCGGGTCCTCGGGCAGGAGCTGGCGTGCCCGCCGCAGCTGCGCGGCCGCGAGATCGTTCGACCCGAGCTCCTCCTCGGCGAGGCGCGCGGCGCGCAGCCGGACGGACCGCTCGTCCGCGGGTCGATCCTCGAGCCTGTCTGCCGCCTCGGAGAGGAGCCCGTAGAGCTCGCTGAAGGCGCGGGCCTTCGTGGCGAGTTCCTCCACCTGCTGGCGCGCCTCGGGATGCGGGGGACTCTGTCGGAGCGCGGCCGCCGCCGCGTCGAGCGCCCCGCGCAGGTCCCCGAGGCGCTCCCGCCGGATGGCCGCGGCGTCGAGCCACATGCGCGCCCGTTCGTCCGGGCCCGTACCCGCGTCGCGGGCGAGGAGCTCGAGCATCGCCACGTGCCGTGCCGCGTCGCCGGCCGCCGCGTGGATCGGGACGAGCGCTCGTGCGATCCGGGCCGACTCGACCCCCCGGCCGAGCAGCGCCTCCAGGGCGCGCAGCGCCTGGGCCGATCGGGCCGGCGACAGCCCCCCGGACTCGAGAAGCGAGAGCCAGGCGTGGGCGCCGTCGCCGAGGCGCTCGAGCGGATCAAGGAGGAGCGCCGCCCGCTCCGCCTCCAGGTCGACGCGGTCCGGCACGCCCTGCGCGGCGAGCTTCGCGAGGACCGACACGAGCTCCTCGGCGGCGCGCCGGCCCCCCTGGGCGCGGAGCGACTCGGCGAGGCCCCGGAGCGCCTCGGGATCGCTGCCCGCCTCGGCGAGGACCTCGCGCCATGCGGCACCGGCCCGTTCCGCCTCGCCGGCCTCGAGGTGGAGGCGAGCCAGCTTCCCGGCGAGCTCGCGCCGCTCGGCGCCGTGCGCGGCGGTGAGCCGCCGCGACAGCTCGGCGGCCACCTCGGCGTGCTGCCCGGCGCGAGCCAGCGACGCCTCGAGGGCGGCGGACGCTCCCTTGTCGGAGGGATCGAGGTCCACGACTTGTCGCCAGATGCGGACCGCCTCCTCCGGCTGCGAGAGGTCTCGCTCGTGGACCTCGGCCGCCCGGCGCAGGAGCGCCTTCGCGGTCTTCTTGTCGTCGCCGGCGGCCCGGGCGCCGGCCTGGAAGGCGCGCGCGAGCTCCCGGAACGTCCCGGCCCTCGCGGCCGCCACCTCGAGCGCCTTCCTGGCGCTCGCGCGGCCCGGTTCGGCGAGCAACGCGCGGGCGAGGGTGCGCACGGCCTCGCGAGCCTCCCCGAGCTCGCCGAGCTGGACCTCCGCAGCCCGCTCCAGCACGGCAGCGCGCTGCTCCGGCGACTTCTCCCCGGCGGCCTGCACGAGCAGCGCCTCGACGAGGTGCCGCCAATCCTTCGCCTCCTCGAGCAGTGGAGCGAGGGCCCGCGCGGCCGGGGCGAACGACGGCTCCTCGCGCAGGGCGGCCTCGAGCTGGCGGCGCGCTCGTTCGCGGTCGCCGGCACCGATCGCCATCTCCGCGGCCCGTACCCGCAGCGCAGCGTGCTGGGCCTTCCGCGGCGTCGCCGCGAGGTGGCGCTCGAGCACCGAGGCGGCCTCCGCCGCCCTGTTGGCGTCGACGTGCATCTCGAAGGCCTGGAGCGCGGCGGTCTCGCACGACGGGTCGAGCTCGAGCGCTCTTTCCAGGGAGGCGAGCGCCGCGGCCCCGTCGCCGAAGCGTACGAGGTCGACCTGTGCCCTCTTGAGGCAGACCGCAACAGCCGCGGCGAGGTCCCGGGTCTCGTCCGAGAGCCGGGAGAGCTCGTGCCGGAGCCCCTCCCAGTCCTGCCGCTCCCCGTGCCACCGATCGAGGAAGTCGAGCGCCGCGAGCGTCCCCGGTGCGGCGGCCCAGGCCCGGTCGAACGCGTCCCGGACCCGGGGCGCGCCGTCGGGGTCGTAGGCGGCGTGGAGCCCCGCCAGCCGCAGCCACAGCCGCGCCGCCGTCCTCCGGTCTCGCTCTTCGGTGGCGCGAGCGGCGAGCGCCTGTGCCTGCTCCCGGAAGCTGCGGGGCGCCGCCTTGATCTTGGCCAGCGCCTCCGCCGCGCCGGGGGCGGCGCGGTCGAGCACGAGGGCGTCGACGAGCGCCTCCACGGCGAGGCCGTGCTCGAGGGGCTCGTCGGCGAGCGCCGTCCCGAGCGCGGCGTAGGCCCTGGCGAGCTCCTGCCGGTCCCCGCCCCCGTCCCGCCAGTCGTCGAGCTGCCGCTTGGCCTGCCCGAAGCGCCCGAGCTCCACGACGCAGGAGAGGGCGCGCCTCCGCGCCTCGGAGAGGGATGCGTCGAGCCGGACCGCGCGCCCGTAGAAGAGCGCGGCGCGATCTCGGCGCCCGAGCCGCTCCTCGCAGACCCGCCCGAGCGCCAGGTAGCGGGCGGCGGCCTCGGAGCGGTCCGCCGTGCGATCCGCCTCTTGTTCCAGGGCCTCGGCGAAGCCGGCGACGTCGGCCCTGGTCTCCCGCACGTCGGCGAGGGCGCGGAGGGCCGCGGGGTCGCGGGGCTCGATGGCCAGCGCGCCCAGGAGGAGCTCCTCGGCACGGGATGGGTCCGAGAGCTCCCGCTGGGCGAGTGCGGCGGCCCGCCTGAGGAGCGCGGCCGACTGCGACGGCTCGTTCACGAGCCGCGCCTGCCGCTCGAGGAGCGCGAGCAGGTCGGGAAGGCGATCGCCCTCGCGGTACAGCCCCTCGAGCGCGTCCAGGGCGGCGGCGTCGCCGGGAGCCGCCTCGAGCGCGTCGAGCTGCGGCCGGATCAGGTCGTCGAGTCGGTTGGTCACCGCTAGAACGTGTAGCGGAGGGTGGCGAGCACATCGAAGGCCGGCACCTGCGCCTGGAAGAAGTAGAGGCCGTCCACGGCAAGCCCCACCGAGAAGTGGCGCAGCCGGGTGTAGTAGTCGATGCCGACTCCGGCCGCGGCGAACACGTCCGTCGTGCCGAAGAGGCCGGTGGGAAAGGTCCAGACGTACGCCCCGCGGCCGCGCAGGTAGGCGTAGAAGCGCTCGACCCCGTTTGCGTCGCGGGTCCCGACGAACGCCCAGCGGAACTCGGCCCCCACGCCGCTGAGCTGGAACGACCCGTACGACTGCGAGGCGGTCTCGAAGGCCTGGTAGAAGAACAGCGCGCCGGAGATCCGGTTCGTGAAGTCGTAGCCGAGGTCGACGGACAGGGCGAGCCCCGACCCGAAGCCCCCGCTGCAGCTGGAGGTGGCCGGAACGCCGACGCAGGCGTATGGGTGTTCGGAGCGGTTCGCGACCGGGGTCTTCGTCACGCCGAGCCAGCCCGCCTCGACGGAGGCGAAGAAGCCGCGCTCGACCTCCTGGAAGCGCGGGGCGCGAGGGTTCTCCTCGAGTTGCGGCGCCGCCTCCTGGGCGAGCGCCCCCCCGGGTAATAGCGCGGCGAGCGCGCACGCGGCAAATAGCCTCCGCACGGTGCCTACCCTCCCGTCCCGCCCGAGGCCCTGAGGATCCACGGGTACGTGATGACCGCGATCCCGCCTCCCTTGGGCTTCGGGAACTCCCAACTCTGGATGCGGTCCATCATGCAGCGGTGCACCGCGTCGCTCGCGAGCGTCGTGGCGCCGCCGTCGATCTGCGGGCTCGAGACGTGTCCGTCGGCGTTGATGATCCAGCGGACCACCACCTTGCCCTCGAGCTTAGGGTCGCGCTGCAGCTCCTGTTCGTAGCAGTAGCGGATCTGACTGGCGTGCTCCTGGATGACGCGCCGGATGAGCTCCTTGTCGATGGCCCCGAGCACCGCGACCTGGCCCGTCTGGATGGCGACGTCCCGGTCCGCCTTGTGCCCGAGGCCGCCCACGCCCGTGCCGTAGCCGCCCAGGCCCCCGCCGCGTCCCTTCGTCCCGACCCCGCCGATCCCGATGGTCTCGCCATGCCCGCCACCCCCCGTGCCCGTCCCCTTGAGGCCAAGACCGCCCACGCCGTAGCTGTCCCCGACCACCGGCCCGAACATGTTTCCGACGGCGCCCTTCAGGTCGCCGCCGAGGCCGCCCTGGCCGAAGATCGTCGAGAGGCCACCGCCCTTGCCGCGTCCGATCAGGCCGACGAGGCCGGAGTTCTTCACGATGTCCTTGGCGTTCGGGTCGATGGCTCGCGGGGCGCTGCGGGCGTTCGTCCGCGGAGCGTCCTTCTTGCCCATCTGCCCTTCCTCGCCCTTGTGGCGCTCGGCCATCTCCCCCGGCTGCTCCTTCTTGAGCTCCCGCTGCAGCTTCTCGAGGTAGGGGTTCGACTTCGGCTGCTCGGACGGCGGCTTGATGATGAACTTCGCCATCCGCTGCGGGTTCTTGAAGAGGTCGTCGGCGACGGTGTCCACCTCGCGTGAGAAGTTAGTGGCCGCCACGACGAAGGCACCCTGCAGGAAGAGAAGGACGAGGAACAGGTTCAGAAACTGGTAGTTGATGCGCTCCCACCAGGGCGCCGGCGTCATCCTTTCCGGGCGCACCCGGAAGGCCTCGACGCGGAGGCCAGAGCCGAACCCGGCCCAGGCGAGGCCGTCCGGCGGCAGCGCCACCGAGAAGACGCCCTCCACGTCCGCGTCCGGAACGGCCTTGCGCTCCTTCACGAGGCGCGCGACGGGGATCTCCTGGCCGCGGCGCGTCAGCCCGCCCGTCATGCCCTTCGCGAACCGGAAGCGGTACTCGCCGTCCTTGTAGGCGAGGATCGGGAACCGCTTGGCCGGGAGCTCGGCCCCGCCGAGGAGGAAATCCACGTCGTCACCGGTCCCTACCGTGACGGGCCGGCGCGGACGGAGATACGTCCCCGCATCGAGCAGCGTCTCGCCCCACAGGACACGGACCTCCGCCCCGCGGTCGGACGCGTCTGCGGGGTCCGCGTCGAGCGCCCGGGCCCGAGAGGCGGCCGGGCGCGCGCGCGCCGCCCGCGGCGCCTCGACGGCCCGCGCGGGCGCCTGCGCGGCTCGCTCCGCCGGGGCGGCGGCGGGCGCGAGTGCCCCGGCGGCCGGGAAGGCCGCGGAAGGCTCGAGCTCCTTCGGGGCCTGCGGCACCGCCTCGGCGGGCGTGAGCGCAACCTCGCGAGCGGCGGGCGCCGCTTCCGCCGCAGCGGAGGCCACACGCTCGGGCGGGGCCGGGGCGGCAGGGACGGCGCCGTTCGCCGCGCCGCCCTTGGCCGCGCCGTTCGCCGGGGCACCCTGCGGCCGGACCACGACCGGGTCGTCGACGAGGATGCGGAGTCCGCCGAGCCCGATCTCGTCGCCGGCGCGCAGGGGTCCGCGGCTCACCCGCTTCCCGTTGACGAAGGTGCCCTCGGCACTCCCCATGTCGATGATCGAGACGGAGCCGTGGGCCACCTCGATCACGGCGTGGATGCGCGAGATGCGATCGTCCTCGAGGCAGAGGTGCGCGGAGGAGAGCCGCCCGATCTTGATGATGTCGCGGGCGAACTGCTCCGTCCGGAGCAGGTCCTCGCCGCGGAACACCTTGAGCGTGATCGGGACGGGCATCGGTCAGAGGTCGTCCGGCGCCTGCAGGACCTTCTCGCGCCAGTTCTCGCGGACCTGGATGAGGTTGGAGTGGTTGACGCGCTTGCGGGCCTCGACGTACTCGCCGTCCGGGCGCGTCAAGTCGCCCTGGATGGTGTCGTCCTCGAAGTCGATGACCGTCTTCTTCTCGTACTGCACCTGCACCTGCGGCGACTGGCCCTTCTGCTCCGCGGCACGCACCGAGAGCGGAAGCGCGAATACGAGTAGGATCGCGATGACACGCATGATTCTGGCTCCGTGCGGCGAGCTTATCACCGCGCCCGCCGGGCCTCGAAACTTCGGCCCACCCCGCGCTCCTACACGCACCTACCGTGGCGTCACGGGTGCGGCGCTGTCCTTCGCGGGCGCCGGAGCGCTCTTGGCCGCCGCGGCACGCTCCGCCTCCGAGCGCATCTGGCGCGCCGCCTCCTCTGCCTGCCGCGCGGAGGCGAGGAGCTGCACGCATTCTCGCCGAAGGGCGGGCGCAGGCGTCTCGACGGCCGCGGTCGGGCCCACCGACGCCTCGAATACGTCGAGCTCGGCGAGCGCCGGCTCGCAGCTGTTCTTTCCCTTGGCGAAGGCGACGGCCCGGCCGAGGTGCGCTTCGGCGAGCTTTCCCTGCGAGAGCGAGAGCGCGCGATCGTATTCGGCGATGGCGTCGTCTGGCTTGCCCCCGTTGCGGAGCGCGACGCCGAGCGCCACGTGCACGCGGGCGTCCGTCGGGGCGATCTTGAGGATCCCGCGCGCCGCGTCGGCCGCCGAGTCCCAGCTCCGCGCCGCGAGCGCGAGGTCGAGCAGCCGGTAGCGCGGCGGCAGGTACTCGGGATCCTGCGAGATCGCCCTGCGGTACATGGAAAGCGCCTGGGACTCGTCGCGGCGCCGCTCCGCCGCGACGCCGAGGAGGTACGAGACCTCCGCGTCGTTCCCGCCGAGCTTGCGGGCGCGCAGCCCCACCAGCTCGGCGAGGTCGACGTTTCCCCGCTCGAGGGCGATCCGCATCATCACCGGGTAGGCGGCCGCCTCGCCCGGGTCCCGCCGCAGTGCCTCCCCGGCGAGATGCCAGGCCTCGTCGAGCTGGCCCGACTGACGGTAGATCTCCGCCAGCCGGATCCGGACGGGCGCATCGTCGGGGAACCGTGCGAGGAGGTCCGCGTAGACGCGCGCCGCATCCCTCGCGTCGAGGCCGGCGGCGTCCAGGAAGGCGAGGTTCACGGCCGCCTGGCGGAAACCCGGGCGGAGCGACAGCGCGGTCCGGTAGGCCTCGCGCGCCTCCCCGGGCTTGCCCTGCCCCTCGAGCGCCACGCCCACGTTGAACCAGGCCTCCGGCACGCCTTCCACCGCCGCGGTCCGCCACTTGCGCTCGAGGACCACCCAGTCGGTCGGGATCTTGAGCTTCTTCTGCTCGTCGACGGCCGTCGCCGCTTCGTCGAAGAGGCGCTGCGCACGCGGGGACGGCCCGGCCGCCACCGCCGCTCGCGCCTCCGGCGCCGGGGACGCGGCGGGGAGCGCCTTCTCCTCCGCGGGGCGCGCCGCGCCGCCGGCCGACGCGCACGCCGCGGCAAGCACAGGGACGAGGAGGAGGGCGATCCGGCTCCGCGCCGTCATGGAAGGAGGTCCTCGTCGTCGCGGGTGTCCTGCGTGCCGGCGCTCTTCGCGCCGGCGGCCTTGGTCGCCTTGGCGGTCTCCCGCCCGGGGGGCCTCGCGGACCGTGCGGCGTCCGCGGACGGCACCCGCGCCGCCCTGAGCGGAGGCAGAGCCTCGGCCACGGCCTCGGCCGGCGGCGCCGCCGGCGGGAGGATGGCGAGGAGGAGTCCGTGCCCGGGGGGCGGCGCCCCCGGCGGCGCGGCGAGCGCAGGGACGATCTCGAGCTGCGGCGCGTGCTTGTCCGGGTCGAGCTTCGCGAGCCCGTCCGCCGCCTGCCGCGAGCAGTCGTTCCAGATCCCGTACTCCCGCGCCTTCGCGAGCGCGTAGTCGAAGCCCTCGGAGGCCTTCTTCTGCGGGGCCTCCGCGAGCTGCGCGAGCTGCGCCTTGTACTCCTCCACGACATCGGCGCGCTTGAGCGCGCGGAGCTCCGCGGGGACGGGCGCGCCCTGCAGCGAGCGGGCAAAGCGCCGGTAGCCGTCCCCGATGCGGTAGAGGGCGCAGACCGCCGCCTCCGCCTGCTTCAGGTTCACGACCTCGGTGTAGAGGCGCTGCAGCTCCGCGAGCTTCCTCGCCTTCACCTCGAGCTGCGCCTTCAGGTACTTCGGCTTCACGTCGAGGGTGATGCGGTCGTAGCGCTCGAAGTCGTCGTCGAGGTCGAGGTAGCTCGCCCACGCGACCACCGGGAGCGCCCGGTCGCCGACCTGCGGGCGGTGCTTGCGCCAGTGCTCGAGCGCCTGGGCCCAGGCCTTTCGCGCCGCGGAGGCGTTGCCCGCTCGCTCCAGCGCGCGGGCGATCCGGCCTTGGACGACGATCCAGTCGGTGGCGTCGGTCGCGTAGCGCTTCTGGTAGTCCTCGAGGATCCGGAGCTCCTTCGGCGGCGCCTTCTCCTTCGCGTACAGGTCGGCCAGCGACAGGAAGACCTTGCCCGCCTCGGGTGCGGTCGGCCAGCTCGACACCCAGGCCATGCGATCCGCCTCCGCCCGCGGAAGGTCGCGAAGGCCCTCGCGGAACACGCCGGCGTTGTAGAGGGCGTCGCGAGCCTTCGCCTCCTCGTACAGGCCGGCGGACCGCGGAGGAGGAGGCGGCGCGGGACGCCCCTTCGCCTTGCGTCCGGTCGGGCGCGGTGGCGGCGCCGCCGGCGCCTGCTCCCGCTTCCATCCCTCGTAGTAGCGCTCGTAGAAGGTCGCGGCGGTCTCGAAGTCGGCCACCGCCTCCGCGTCCGCGCCGTTCGCCCACAGCACCTTCGGGACGACCGCGTCGCCCGGGTACCGGTTGACGAGCTCCTCGCGGACCCGGGACGCCCGGTCCACCTGGCGGGCGAGCGTCAGGTCGACGGACGCGTTGTAGAGCGCCGCCGGCGCGAGCTTCGAGCGCGGCCACTCCCGGGCGAAGGCCAGGTAGGCGTCCGCCGCCTGCGTGAAATGGCGCGCCTTCTCGTCCTCCTCGATGACCTTGAAGGCGCTCTGCTCGATGACCCGCGCCAGGTCCTCCTGCAAGCCGGGGTGCGCCCCGGTGAGCTCGGCGCTGCCGTAGAAGCGCTTCGCGAGCACGGAGACGCTCTTCCAGTCCCCGAGGAGGTTGTAGGTGTCGAGGGCGAGGTTCGCCGCGTAGCCGGCGAGCTCGTGCCGGGGGTGCTCGGTCGCCACCTCGGTGAAGAGCTTCGCCGCCTCGGCGAGGTGGTTGTAGCGGTAGTAGATGTTGGCCGCGCGGTAGGTGATCTCCACCGCCTTGTCGCCGCGCGGGGCGTACTTCCGGTACCGGAGGCAGGCCTCGAGCAGCTGCTGCTTCGGACCCGGGATCGCGAGCGGCACCTTCGGGTCCGCGGGCGCGCGCTTCTCTGTCTCCTCGTACCTCTTCGCGACCACGTCGTAGGCGTGGACGGCGAACTCGAGGGCGTCCTGCATGTGCTTGCCCGGCGCCTGGCCCGCGTCCACGAGCTTCGCGTCGGCGAGCGCCACGCGCGTGTACTCCTGGCCGGCGCGGTCGTACTTGTCGAGCGCGTAGAGGAGTTCGGCGAAGAAGAAGCGCATCCCGTACGCCTGGGCGCTGTCGGGGTAGATGCCGAGGTAGTCCTGGTAGACCTCGGCGGCCAGGCCCGCCACGGGCTCGTCCCGGGTCTTCTTCCACTCGTTGTGGTACTGCACGGCGAGGGTGCGCAGCGTGTTCTCGGCGGCGACCCGCGCCTCCTCGAGCTGCTTCTTCCCCTTCTCATCTGCGACCGTCCCCGATTCCTCGACCTCGCGGAGCATCTTCACGAAGACGCGCGCCTGCTGTACCGCGAGATCCTTCTTCCCGAGCCGCCCGGCGCACGTGACGATGCGCGCCTGGAAGAGCGGCGCCTCTGCGAGGAGCGGGCGCTCGGCGATGAGCTGCCGGTAGACGAGGATGGCGTCGCGGTCCTTCCCCTCCTGGTAGTAGAGCTCGGCGAGGCTCTTCAGCATGTCCCACCAGCCCGCCTCGCCGCCGATCCTCTTGAAGTCGGCGAGCGCCGCCTCGGGCGTCCCGACGTGGCTGTAGGTCCGGACGTAGTCCTTGCGCGCCTCCCGGACGAGCGCGAGGCGCTTGTCCTGGGCGAGCGTCGTCGTGGGGAGCTCGCCGAACAGGACCACGGCGCGGAAGAGGTCGAGCGCCTCGTTCCACTGCGCGAGGTTGTAGTAGACCCACGCCTGCTTGTAGAGCGCGTAGCCGTAGACCGAGCTCTCCGTGTAGGACGCCGCGCGCTGGTACGCCTTGAGCGCGTTCTGGAGGCTCTGCTTCCGGTCCCCCTTCTCGGCCGCGTTGAAGTAGTGCTCTCCGAACGCCATCCAGGCGTCTGGAACGTACCGCGACTTCGGGTGCTGGGTGACGAGCAGCTTGTAGGCGACGAGCGCCTCCTTCTGCTGCCCCTGGCGCCACAGGTTCTCCCCGAGGAAGAAGAGCACCTCGTCGATGCGCGGGTACTTCGGATAGCGCTGGACGATCTCCTTGTACTGGGCGATGGCCTCGTCCTGGAAGGCGCGCGAGCGCGCTTCCAGGTTCTTCTTCTCGGCGACGAGGCGCTGTGCCTCGGCCGCGGGCACCGGCCTCGGGAGCGCGAGCAGCTCGTCGTCCCTCCGGTTCGCCTCGAAGAAGTAGTGCTGGGACTCCTCCCAGTACAGCTCCGCAAGACGGAAGAGCCACGACGGCATCTCCGCCGGGGCGCCGCCGAGGGCGATCAGCTTCCGGAGGTCGGCGATCTCCTCCCGCCGCTTGCCGGACACCGCCACCTCGACCTGGTACCGGAAGGTGTCGTAGCGGAGCGCCGGCCCTCCCTCGGTCCGGGCCGGCTTCACGGACTCCAGGCTCCCCGCGAGCGAGGCGTCGGGCGCGAAGGACTTCTTCCGGCCGAGCGCGGCGTCGGGTGCCGCCGCTCGGTCGGCCGCCCCGGCTCTCGCGGCCAGGGCGAGCGCAACGGCGGCGATGCAGAGCTTCGGGTTCCGCAATTCGTCTACTCCTGGGCTACGGAGACGTCGCCCTCGCGGGCCCTTCGCGGCAGCCGCGGGTGAGGGTGTAGGAGTAGGTGCCGAGCTCGTCGCGCCACGACTCGCCCTCGTAGGGCCAGTACTCGTGCTCGTCGGAGACGGCGGTCGTGTACTTGTAGGGGCGCAGCACGTTCACGGGCGCCCCCTTGGCGAGCGAGGCCTCGAGCGCCTCGCGCTCCTTTCGCGACACCTCGATCTTGATGCGGAGGCCCTGCTCGAGCAGGCGCTTCAGGTCGTCGCGCTCGGACTCGAGCTTCTGCCGGGCGCGGGCACCGGCCTCCTCGACGAGGCGCGCGCGGTCGGCCTTGAGCCGCACGAGGAGCTCCTCGCCGAGGCCAGTGCGGGCGAATCGCCCCCGCCCCCCGACCCCGTCGTCCATTTCCGCCTCGATCTGCAGGATCGACTCGTTGAGCCTGGAGATGGCGTCGTCGGTCAGGGCTATCTTCAGCACCTTCCGGAGGAGCGAGCCGCGGTCGGTCGCCTTGCCCTTCTCCCCCTGCTCGATCTCCTCGTAGAACGCGGACGCAGGGACCTTCCGCGCGGTGATGCGCACGAGCTCCTGGTAGACGGGCTCGTAGCGTCCGGTGAAGTCCTCGAGGATGGCGCGGGCCTCCGGGTAGCGGCAGTTCTCGAAGTAGATGACCGACTTCAGGATGTAGGACTCCGGGAAGTACTCGTCGACGAAGAAGGGCGAGTGGAGCGTCAGGAGGTTTCCGAGCGCCTTCTCGTAGTCGCCGATGCGGTAGTGGGCGTAGGACGACTCCCACAGCCCCTCGAGCCACAGCCGTTCGCCCCAGGGCATCTTTCCGAAGTACCAGATCGCATACCGGTTCTGCTTGTGCTCGTAGTGAATACGGGCGAGCTGCAGGAACGCGAGCTCCCGGACGCGGGCGTCCGTCCGGGATGTCTTCCGCGGGTTCGTCAGCCGGACCACTTCCTTGAACGCCTCGAGCGCCTCGGCCTGCCGGCCGAGCGCGTAGAGCGCGGTGCCGTCCACGAAGCGCGCCCGCGCCGCCAGGTTCTCGGTGGGGCTTCCCGCGTCCGGCCCGAGCGTCGCGGACGTGGCCCCCGGGGCCACCTGGGCCGCGAGCTTCCGCGCCTCCTCGAGCTCCCGGCGCGCCTCTCCCTGTTGCCCGGCGTCCAAGAGTGCCCGGCCGCGCTCGTAGTGGTAGCGGGCGAGCAGGAGGTCGAGCCGGGCCTGGTACTCTGCGGGCATCTTCTCGCTCCCGAACCGGGCCGCCCCGGCGAGCACCACGCGGTCGTTCGCCATGTGACGGGCCGAGGAGAACAGCCCGTCGAGCGCGTTGTAGTAGTACTTCGTGCCTTGCGGGCCCTTCGCGAGGATCTCCTCGTAGCGCGAGAAGGCCGAGTAGTAGAGGCCCATCCTCTCCAGGGACTGCGCGAGCCGGTAGCGGGCCTCGTCGTGCTCGGCGGCCAGCGTGCGATCGCGGAGGATCTCGTCGAAGGCGACCGCCGCGGACTCCCAGGCCTTCTCGTCGTAGAGCTTCTTCGCCGCGTCCATCCGCTGTCGCCCGGCGGTTCGCCCGGCGACGTTCAAGGCGTCGAGCGTGAGCGGGGCGGCCGGCTTCGCCGGCGCGGGCGCCGGCTCGGCCTTCT
Source organism: Anaeromyxobacteraceae bacterium (assembly GCA_035543235.1). GTDB lineage: Bacteria > Myxococcota > Myxococcia > Myxococcales > Anaeromyxobacteraceae > DATJZG01. The sequence goes on from DATKJV010000060.1 coordinate 28,990, forward strand.
TCTCCGCGGGCTTCGAGCCACCGAGGTCGATGCCCAGGCCCTGCGCCAGCGCGGCCATGGGGAGGGCGAGAAGGAGGGCGACTGCGAGCTTCGGCGAGGTACGCATGTCCCTTCCCGGGCCTACCGGCCCCCTCCGACGAAGAAGGAGATGCCGAGCTCGAGGAAGAGCTGGCTCTGCAGCGTGTTCGCCTGCGTGGAATAGCCGGTGTTCACGTCGGTGAAGTACAGGTAGTCCTTGAGTTCCACGGTGAGCGCCGCGAAGGGCGCGACGAAGATGTGGCTCCCGAGGCCGAAGTGGACGGCCGGCGCGCCGACGTTCCCCGGGGGCACGCCGGCCGACGCCTGCTGGGGGGTGAGCACCTTCTGGGACTCGATCCAGTCGACGCCGGCCAGGATGGAGAAGTCGAGGTGGAGCACGGCGCTGCCGACGATGTTCACCTTGCCGTAGACGGGCGCGAACAGGACCTCGGCCCCGGCGATCCACTTCAGGTCGCCGGGGGCGCGCCACAGCTGCTCCGCGGAGGCGCCCTTGCAACCCTGGCTCGGCGTGCACAGCGTCGTGGACGACGTGGGCGACGAGGCGCCCGCCTGGCCGGTGACCGCCACGCTCCAGAAGTCGGAGAAGTGATAGCCGACGCGCACGCCGCCGAAGTACTTCGTGTAGAAGGCGTCGTTGAGGGAGAGCGCGAAGAGCCCCTCGAGCTCGACCTTCCCGGCCTTCGTGTAGAGCTGGCCCGAGATGGGCTCGATCTTGTTCTCGAAGGCGTCGGCCTCGCTCGCCTCGGCGAGCGGGGCGGCGAGCAGGGCGGCCGCCGCGAGCGCGGCCCGGATGGCAGTGCGCGCGCTCATGGGTAGTAGTACTCGAAGTGCGTGGGGACGAAGAACGACACGCCGAGGGTGATCGCCACCACCTTCTGGATGCTGCCGGGCAGCGCCGTGCTCGCCTGGTCGGCGTAGAAGGTGCCGACGAGGCCGAGGTCCAAGCAGAGCCACTCGTTCGGGTAGAAGCGGATCCCGCCCCCGAGCTCCCCGGCGACGTGCGGCCCCTCGTCGCGCGGCGGGCCGCTCGTCCCGCTCCACGCGAGGCCACCGCCGGCGAGCACGTAGGCGTCGAAGTGGACGATGCTCTTGCCCAGCCAGGAGAACTTGCCGTAGACGGGCGACCAGATGCCGTCGAGCATCAGGGTCCCGTAGAGCTGGCTCGAGAGGACCTGGCTCTGGAACGCGATCGAGCCCTGCCTCACGTATTGGCTCGTGAACGAGAACCAGTAGGCCCCGCGCAACGCGACCGCGAAGGCATCCTGGATGTTGTAGCCGAGCATCCCGCCCACCCCGAGCTTCTCGAAGAAGGCGTCGTTCAAGCTGGGCGCGACGAAGGCGGTGAGCTGGAAGCGGTTCTGCTTGATGAAGCCCTTGCGCTGGACCGCCTTGACGCGGTCCTCGAGCGCGGCGTCGGACTCGCCGGGCACGCCGACCGCCTTCTCGAGGGGCGTGCCCCCGTCGGCCTGCCCCTGCGGCGCCTGCGACTTGGGCTTCGCCGGGGCCGACAGGTCAAGCCCCTGCATCTCCTGTGCATTCACCAGTAGTGGCAGCGCCACCATCATCCACGAGATCGATCGGATCGACGGGCGCATGGGGATCGGGAGCATCGTACTCACGGATTTCAAGTCCAGCAAACTCGTGAGGTGAGTGCGCGCCGCACGCGCGCGCACTCGCACGCACCGCGCTTCCGCTTCTCTCGCATGCTTCCTTGAGCACCCGCCGGGTCGGTGTTAACGATGGACACGATGTCGCGACACCTCCTCGCCGCCCTCCCCTTCGCCGCCCTCGTCGGCGCGGCCGCCTGTCAGTCCGTCGACGTCGGCCAGCCCTGCAGCATGCAGCTGAGCTACGCGGACGGCGGGCCCATCGCCGTGCCGGTGGGAGACGGCGGGGTGTACTGCTCGGCCGAGAGTGCCGACTTCCTTCTCACGGGCGACTACGACTGCGCGGGCCTCGTCTGCCTGCAGTCGCCCGACGGAACCTGCTCCGACCAGGCGGCGACGCCGTACCAGGTGCGGACCTTCTGCTCCAAGGCGTGCGTCTCCGACTCCGACTGCTTCAACTCCCAGACCGGGCTCGTCTGCCGCCGCATCGTGCTCGACCCGAGCTTCGTCGCGAGCTTGCCCGACGGCGGCGCGCCCTACCTTCCGGGCGCGCTCCAGTCGAGCTATTGTGCTCCGCCGTCCGTCCCGTGACGCACACCTTCTGCCGCCCCCCCCTGCGCCCGCTCGTCGCCGGCGCGTGGCTCCTCGCCTGCGCCTGCCCGCGCGGAGACGCCGCTGGCCCCCGCGTCGTCGTCGAGGCGGGGGGCCGCTCCCACGTCGTCCAGGTGGAGGTCGCGGACGACGACGCGAAGCGCCAGCGCGGCCTGATGTTCCGAAAGGAGCTCGCCGACGATCGAGGGATGATCTTCGTCTTCGACGAGGAGGGGGAGCACTCCTTCTGGATGAAGAACACGCTCATCCCGCTCGACTTGATCTTCATCGACGGGCAGGGGCGCGTGACAGGCATCGTGGAGCGAGCCCAACCCCTCACGCTCGAGCCCCGCCTCGGCGGGCCGAGCCGCTACGTGCTCGAGGTCGCGGGCGGATGGGCGGCGCGCCGCGGCGTCAAGGCCGGCGACCGCGTCCGCATCGAGATCCCGCAGCGACCGCGCTCCTAGGCCTTCCGGCCGAGCTCTACTCTCCGTGGAGCAGCCGGCGGGCCACGAGCGGCCCCAGGCTGTCGGTCATGAGCGCCTCGACCGCCGCCTCGAAGGCCTGGCGCCGTCCATCGTCGGTCCAGACGAAGCGGATGCCCATCCCGGGGTCGCCGCGCTCCCCCTCGGCGTGCATGACCTCCCCGGAGAGCTCGAACGGCTCGGGCTGGCCGGGCACGATGAGGCGGAACAGGAACCGCGTCCCGGGCGGGAGCGGCTTCTGGGTCTTGATGAAAGTCCCGCCCTTGGAGATGTTCTTCGTGTAGTCCGCGAAGAAGCTGTTGAGCTTCTTGTAGTCCACCTGTAGCTCGATGGGAGCCCGAGGATGCTCGCGGCGCTCGATCATGCTCGGCACATGGTAGCGCGGGGATACGGTGGCGGATAGACCCAGACTGCTAGTGTGGGTGAGTGTCGGTCTCGCGCTCCTCGCCGCCGGCTTCGCGCTCGCCGGGCTGCCGCTGCTCGAGGCACCGGGTCTCGAGCTCGCGACCGCCGCCGCGGTCCTGGCCGCGCTCCTGGGCGCCCCGGCCGGGATCGCGGCAGCGCGCCGGGAGCTCCGGGTACCCGTCCCGTCCGCGATCGCCTCCTTCGCCCGGGCGGCGATCGCGCTCGTCGCCGGGCAGGCCCTCCTCCTCGGTGGCGCCGTCGCGAGGACCGCTCTGCTCTCCCCCTGCAGCCCGACCGCGGGCCTCGCGTTCCTCCCGCTCGTCTCCGCTCCTTCGGCGCTCCTCGCGGCCGCGCTCGGCACCTTCGCCGGCCTCGCGACGGGCGGCCGGCGAGCCAGGGCCGCCGCGCTCTACGCGGCGATCGCGCTCGGCTCGGTCGCCTTCGCGCTCTGGGATGCCTACCGCGGGCCGGGCGCGTACGTCCTCGTGCACCTCCTCGGACTCTGGCCCGGGCCCGTCTACGACGAGGCGCTGGCGATCGACGGGCGGCTCCTCTTCTTCCGGGCCGGGACCCTCGCCTGGACGGGGGCGCTCGTCTCGGCCTCCGCCTTCCTCCTCGCCCGCGGCGCGCGGCGCCCGGCCCGCGGGCCTGCGGCCGCGCTGCTCTTCGCGACGTCCGCCGCGCTGCTCTTGCACGCCGCGGCGGAGCGCCGGGGGGACATTGCCTCGCGCGCGACGCTCGACCGCGTCCTCGGGGGTCGCCGCCAGGGGGACCGCTGCGACCTCCACTATCCACGGGAGAAACCCGCCGCGGACGCGGAGCGCCTCTGGCGCGACTGCGAGCTCGACGTCGCCGAGATCGCGGCCGCGCTGGGCGTGGCGAACCCGCCACGCGTCGCGGTCTGGCTCCACCGCTCGGAGGAGGAGAAGCGGCGCCTCGTCGGGGCCGGACAGACCGAGTTCACGAAGCCCTGGCTCGCCGAGGTCCAGCTGCTCGACGCCCCGGGAGGCCCGGCCGCGCTCCGCCACGAGCTGGTCCACGCGGTTGCCGGCTCGGTCGCGGGCGGCCCGCTGCGCGTCCCCGCGGCGGCCGGCCTGGCCGTCAACGCCGGCCTCGTCGAGGGGCTCGCGGTGGCGCTCGACCTCCCCCGCGGCGAGTGGACGGTGCACGAGTGGGCGCGCGCCATGCGGGACATGGGCGTGCTGCCGCCCGCGCGGCGGCTCGTCGAACCGGCGGGATTCTTCGCGGCGGCGCCCGCGCGGGCCTACGCGGCGTCCGGGAGCCTGCTCCGGTTCCTGCTCGAACGTTACGGGCCCGCTCCCGTCCGGCTCGCCTACGCCGGCGCGAGCTTCGAGCGCGCCTTCGGGAGACCGCTCGCCGAGCTCGAGGCGGAGTGGCTCCGCTTCCTCGACGGCGTCCAGGTGCCGCCCGAGCTCGCGTCCGCCGCCGAGACGAGGTTTCGGCCGCCCGGCCTCCTCGGCCGCCGATGCGCCCGGGAGGTCGCAGGCCTCGAGCGCCTCGCCGCGCGGCAGGAGCGGGACGGCCGGCCCGTGGCCGCCGCCGGGACCTGGCGCCGGGCGGCGGCGCTCTCCGGCGACCCCGGCGACCTGCTCCCCGCGGCGCTCGCCGTGAAGACCGCGGATCCCGCGCTCGCCGAGCGATCGCTCGCGGAGGCCCTCCGCGCCGCCCACGGGCGGCCGGCGCTCCGCGGCGCCGTCCTCGACGCCCGCGGGGACCTGCGCTGGCTCGCCGGCGACGGGACCGCGGCTTCCGAGCTCTACCGGGCGGCGCTCGCGGAGCGCCCGGACCGCCCGCGGGAGCGCCTCCTCCAGGCGAAGCTCGCCACGCTCTCCGACCCCGCGCTGGCGGGCGCCGCCCCCTGGCTCCTCGGCACGGGCGATCCGGCGGTCGCCCTCGCCCGACTCGCCGCCGCGGACCGTCCGCTCGCCGCGTACCTCCTCGGCCGGGCGGCGCTCGCGCGCGGCGCACCGGCGCTCGCCGCCGAGAGCCTCGCCCGCGCGCTCGCAGGCCCCCTCCCCTCTCCGGCGTTCCGCTCCGAGGCGCTCCGCCTCCTCGGCGAGTCCCGCTGCGCGTCGGGCGACGAACCCGGGGCGGCCGCGGCCTTCGTGGAGCTGGCGAGTTCGGCCGCACGCGAGGCGGACCGGGAGCTCGCGCTCGCCGGCGCCCGCCGCTGCGGCGAGCTCTTCCGGGCGTTCGGGCCCCCGCCGCGCTCCACGTCGGACTGGCCGCAACCGGCCTCCTCCCGAGCGGACCCGCCGCGCGCGCACGCGCCGGTTCCGCGGGAGACCTTGCCGTGGTGACCTCCGGCGCGGCCCGCCGGCCGGCCGGGGAGACGGCGCTCCCGCGCGCCGCCTTGCCGGCGCTCGTCGCGGCCTGGCTCGCCGCCGTGTTCGGCGGCGCCGGCACGCTGCGCTGGACCGCCGGCTGGGCCTACGTGATCGCGCTGTCGGCCGGCCTCCTTCTTCACCGTTCGTACGTGGCGCGGCGCAACGCCGCCCTCCTCGCGCGCCGCGGGTCGGTCGGGCGCGGCACCGCGCGCTGGGACCTCTTCTGGGTGGCCGTGTTCTGGCCGCTCATGCTCCTCGTCCCGCTCGTCGCCGGGGTCGAGCTCGTGCGGCGGGGACGTGAGGCGCTCCCCGCCCCCTTCGCGCCGGCCGGCTTCGTCCTCTCCGGCGCGGGACTGCTCCTCAGCGCCTGGGCGATGGGCTCGAACCCGTTCTTCGAGGGAACGGTTCGGCTGCAGCCCGGGCAGACGGTCGTGGATGCGGGCCCCTACCGCATCGTCCGCCACCCCGGCTACCTGGGTCTCGCCCTCTGGGCGCTCGGGACGCCGGCGTTCTTGCGCTCGCGCTGGGCGTTCGCGCCGGCCGTCCTGTGCGCGGCGTGGGTCGCCCTGCGCACGGCCCTCGAGGACCGGATGCTGCGCCGCGAGCTCACCGGCTACGACGCCTACGCGGCGCGGGTGCGGTGGCGGCTCGTCCCGGGCCTGTTCTAGCCGGCCCGGGCGAGGAGGCGCGCGGTGGGCCGCTCACTTGCCGCGCAGGCGGTCGATCGCCGCCTTCGGGTTCTTCACGCCGTTCCTGAGGAGCCACCAGCCCACCTTGGCGCCGCCGAGGGCGAGCACGCCGAGGTAGCCGTTGGAGAGCAGGCGGGCCGTGGACGAGTGGACGCGGATGCGCACCTTGGTTTCGGGCTCCCGCGACAGGACGAGCTTGAAGAACTCCACGCCGAACGCGCCGACGTCGTCGCCCTCGACGGCGGTGATGTGGCTCACCGCACCGTCGGGGAGCACCAGGGTGAAATCCGGGTCCTCGGCCGGTCCGTCGACGACCTGCGCTCCGCCCGCCTGCATGGTGAATTGGGCCGGCCCGCCGGAGAGCTCGAGGCCGACCCGCGCGTTCCGGTGCAGGGGACCCGTCGCCGCGCGGGCGGCCGGCGAGGTCTCGAAGAAGCGCTTCAGGGCCTCGAAGCTCGGTCCCGCCATGCCGACGAGTCTAGCGCGCGCGCCGCCCCGGGCAAGGATCGGCGGCCGCGACCCGGCCCGAGCGATCGATTGACTGGGGGGGGCGCCCGTGCTTTGACCTCCGCCATGCGACCGATCGCCGCGGCGCTCCTGGCCTCCCTCGCCCTCGCGGGCTGCGCGAAAAAGATTCCCAACACCGACATCGACGACTCGCCGGAGAACCGGCAGGTCATCGCGGTCGTGGACGACTATCGCAAGGCGTTCGATGCGCGCGACGTCCAGGGCGTCATGGCGCTCGTCTCGAAGAGCTACTACGACGACGCGGGCACGAGCGATCCGACCGACGACGTCGACTACCGGCTCCTCCAGCAGGTGCTGACCGAGACCTTCCAGAAGCTCCCGGACCTCAAGCTCGAGGTCGGCGTCACCGACATCAAGATCAAGGGCGACACCGCGAACGTCGAGATGTTCTACGACGCCCGCTACCGGGTGGCGACGCCGCGGCGAGAGATTCCCAAGCGCGACTCCGACGTGCAGCGGCTCGTCCTGCGGCGCGAGGGGGACAAGTGGAAGATCGTCACCGGCTTGTAGCCGGCCCGGCGCCTCACCCCTCGCCGGCGATCAGGCTCCCGAAGCCCGCCTCCCCCATGTCGCGCAGCGCCTTCAACCGGTCCCGGTAGCGCGACCAGTCCTTCCAGAAGAGCCGGTCCTCGCCGAGCTCGGCGAGGTGGAAGGCGTGGATGCGCGAGGCGGTGTAGCGCAGCGCCGCGTAGCGCGCGTGGGCGTAGAGCGCCTCCCGGGTCTCGGCGGCGAGGGTCCCCTGGGTGGCGTAGCCCTGGAGCAGCGCGCGGCAGAGCCCGGGCTGGAACCGGTCCGTGTAGCACCAGGCGTTCAGGGCCACGCCGATGTCGTAGGCGAAGGCGTCGACGCAGCTCATCTCCCAATCGAGGATGGCGCTCACCTCCCCGCCGCTCCAGAGGACGTTGTCCACGAAGAGGTCGCCGTGGACGAGGCCGCGGGGCGCGGGCGGCAGGGAAGGCGCGCGCGCAAGCTCGTCGTGAAGCATGGGAAGAGCGGCGCGGACCGCGTCGTCCCCGCCCCCGTCCGGCTCGAGCTCCTCGATCCACGGTTCCACCCGCTCCGGGCCGTATGGGTTCGGGCGCGATCCGCGGAAGCCCGCCGCGAGCGCGTGCAGGCGCCCCAGCTGCCCGCCCATGCGGCGGACGTGTTCCTGCCCGACGGCCTCGCGGGCGAGCTCCTCGCCGGCGACGAAGGCGAAGAGCATCGCCTGGCGGCCCCGCACGCCCACGTGGGTCCGCCCGTCCACGGTGAGCAGGAGCCGCGCGGCCGGGAACTTCATCGCCTCGAGGAAGCAGAGGACCGACGCCTCGAACTCCACGTCGGCGTCGCTCTTCCCCTCGTTCAGGCGAAGGAAGAAGCGACGGCCGCCGGCCCACACGTGGTAGTTCGTGTTGACGCTGCCCTTCGGCTCCGGGAGGAAGCGCTCCGGGGCGGGAAGCCCGAAGCGAAGCAGGACCGAGACGAGCTCGTCGGGAGTGAGCGGCGTGTACAGGGCCAAGGCGTGCCTCGCCGGCGCCCGTGCGCCGTGCCAGGGGAGGATCCTTCGCCGGCCTCCACCCGTCAACCGCGGGGCGCGCGCCCGCGCCGCTATGGCGGAGGCCCGGCCAGGGCCTCCGCCGGGCCGATCGGCCGCCACCGTGCCGAGACCACCCTGAAGGTTCCATCCTCCCGCTCGAGCCGTGCGTCGATCCGCTGGAGCGAGGCGTCGTCCGGCAGCCTGCCCGCGGCGAGGTCCGGGCGGCCGCCCCCCCGGGCGAGCGCCACGTCCACGGTCGCCTCCGCGGCGCCCCCGTCGAGGCGCACGCTCGAGCCGAGGACGACGGCGGCGCTCCAGGATCCGCGCAGGGCGTGAAAGGCGACGAACCGTCGGAGCCCGTCCCGGTCCACGCCTTCCCCGCGGAATCGCGGGGACACCGCCTCCATCACGTCCCCGACCCGCCTCTCCTCGGCGGCGCGGGCCGCGTCCTCGAAGACCCTCCGGACGCGCTCCTCGTCGGTCGGGGCCCGTCGGAGCAACCGGGACCCCGCGAGGCCCCCCGCGGCCGCGGCGACGGCGACGAGAGAGGCGACGGCGATCGAGCGCGCGGTCATGGCCTCTCCATAACCCGCCCGCCCCGTCGTCACCCGTCCGGGTTGACGGGCGCCGTTTTGCTAGACTCCCCCCGTGGCGCGGGAACGGGATCGGAACTCGCAGTCGGACCACCACAACGAGCGGGGGATCGAGCTCGCCGACCGCGGCTGGCTCGACGAGGCCGCGAAGGAGTTCGAGAAAGCCATCGAGCTCGACCCCGAATCCGCCCACGCGCACGACAACCTGGCCGCGGTCCGGGCGGAGAAGAAGGAGTACCGCGAGGCGATGCGCCTGTACCTCCGGGCGCTCGAGCTCGCCCCCGACGACCCGGCCGCCCACTTCCACCTCGCCTCCTTCGTCGCCGCGCACGGCCTCGAGATCGCGGCGGCCGGGTACCTCGAGGCGCTGGCGCTCGACTCCGAGTATCCCGACGCCCACCTGAACCTGGGGATCGCCTACGCCGACATGGGCAAGGTGGAGGACGCGCTCCGGGAACTCGAGATCGCCGTGCGCCTCGCCCCCGACGACGCCCTTGCGCGCCACGAGCTCGCCTCCCTCCTCATGGACGAGGGCGACCACCGCGCGGCCATCCCGCACCTCAAGGAGGCGGCCCGCCTCGAGCCGGACGGGTTCGACGCCCATCTCGACCTCGGGATCTGCTACGCGCAGAAGGGCTTCTACGCGGAGGCCGAGCGGGCGTACCTCCGGGCGCACGAGCTCAAGCCGGACGACCTCCTCCTGAACTACGACCTCGCCACCCTCTACGCCCTCTGGGGCCGTCCCGCCGAGGCGCTGCCGCCGCTCAGGCGCGCGCTCGCCTCCGACCCGCGGAAGGTCCGCGCCTGGATCGCCGCCGACCGGGCGTTCGACGCCCTGAAGGGCACCGAGGACTTCGAGGCGGCCCTCCGCGAGGCGGCGCCTCGCTGACCCCTCCCTCCGGGTCCGCGCCGCCCCGTTCACGGGCGGCGCATTCCTCGCATACAGTCTCCGCACATCTATGTCCGAGCTGGCCTTCTTCCGACATGGCGAGGAGTTGCTGCGCGTCCAGCTCGGCGAGCGGACGACGATCGGCCGATCCGCGGACTGCGACGTCTCTCTCCCGGACCCGACGCTTTCCCGGGTGCAGGCGCTCGTCGAGAGACGGGGCGAGGGATTCGTGCTCCTCGACCAGTCGGGCCGGGGCACCCGGGTGGGCGGCGTCGAGGTGTCGACCGCTCCGCTCACGAGCGGCTCCGAGATCGCCTTCGGGACCTGGCGCGCGCTCTTCCGCACGTCGGCCGCCGCGCTCGCCGAGGCGACCGCCGCCGGAGGGGCGACCGGCGTCCGCGCCACGCCGCCGTCCACGCCGGCGCCGGCGCGGCTGCGGGTTCGCGAGGGCGGCCGCGAGCGCGTCGCACCCCTCCCGGCGGACGGGCTGTCGGTCGGGTCCGACCCCTCGAACGCACTCGTCCTGGAGGATCCCTACGTATCCGCGCGGCACCTCCGCATCGAGCCGCGCGCCGGCCGGTGGGAGGTCGTGGACGTGGGCTCGACGAACGGCACCTTCCTCGGCGGCGTCCGGGTGTGGCGCTCGGACCTCCCGCCCGGCCTCCCGCTCGCGATCGGCGACAGCGAGCTCCTGCTCGAGGTCGGGACCCCGCGCGAGGGGCGCCTGCCGGGAAGCTACGAGGGCATGTTCTCCCTCGACCCGTCGATGCGCCAGGTGTTCGACCTCGTCGACCGCCTCGCGGAGACCGACGTGCCGGTCGCCATCCTCGGGGAGACGGGCACCGGCAAGGAGCTCGTCGCCCGCGCGCTCCACGCCCGCTCCTCCCGCCGGGACGGTCCCTTCATCCCGGTCAACTGCGCCGCCATTCCGGAGTCGCTCATGGAGAGCGAGCTCTTCGGACACGAGAAGGGGGCCTTCTCCGGGGCCGACCGCCAGCGCAAGGGGGCCTTCGAGGAGGCCGACCGCGGCACCCTCTTCCTGGACGAGATCGGGGAGATGCCGCTCGAGCTGCAGGCGAAGCTCCTGCGAGCGCTCGAGAGCGGAGAGGTGAAGCGGGTGGGCTCGTCGCGCCCGATCCAGGTCTCGGTGCACGTCGTCTCCGCCACGCACCGCGACCTCGCCGCGCAGGTGCGCGCGCAGCGGTTCCGGGAGGACCTCTACTACCGCCTCTGCGTCTTCCCGGTCGCCGTCCCGCCGCTGCGCCGCCGCCAGGGGGACGTGAGGGCGCTCGCGCAGCGCTTCCTCGACGCCGCCGCCCCACGCGGCCAGCCCCTGCGCTGGAGCGAGGAGGCGCTCCAGAAGCTCGAGGGCTACGACTGGCCGGGCAACGTCCGGCAGCTCAGGAACGTCGTCCTGCGGGCGCTGCTGCTGCGCGGGGAAGGACAGGTGCTCCCCGCCTCCGTCGTGACCTTCGAGGACGTGCGCCCCGCCTCCGGCCACGGCGGCGACGACACGACCCTCTACCTGCCCGGCCTCACGCTCGAGGACATCGAGCGCGAGGCGATCCGGCTCTCGCTCCGGCGCCACCGGGGGAAGCGAGCGGCCGTCGTGCGTGAGCTCCGCATCGCGAAGAGCACGGTCATGAAGCGGATCGCGCAGTGGGGGCTGCAGGACGAGGGACGGGACGGCGCCCGCCCCGACGACGACGAGGCCGACGACGAGCCCTAGGCCCGGCGCGATCCAGAGGCGTCCGCCGCCTCCGTCTCCGCCGCGCCCGGGAGTCCGCCCAGGCCCCGCTGGAACCGGCGGGCGAGGTGTCGGCTCAGGGCGCGGTCGATGTCCCACTCGGTCGCGAGCACGGGTCGCACGGTCTTCCCGCTCGCGAAGGCCACGTCGTCGAGCGCCTCCATGTCGAGCGGGTCGGCGGTGGCGACGAGGAGCGCCTCGCGCCGTCCCTCGGGGCGCAATGCCACGGGGACGACGCGCCGCTCCCGCATGACCTTCTCGGGAACGAGCCGGAGGACGCCCGGCGGGATCGTGTAGCCCTCGAGGTCCACCACCGCGACGCCGAGCTGCCGGCCGAGCATCCCCACGAGCGCCGGCTCGTCGATGTAGCCGAGGCCGACGAGCGCCCGGCCGAGCCTTCCGCCCCAGCGCCGCTGCCAGGCGAGCGCGACCCGCAGCTGCTGAACGGTGATCCAGCCCCCGTCCACCAAGATCTCGCCGATGAGCGTCCGTCGGTCCATGGGGCCCCCCCGGAGCGCCGCGTTCCCTCCATCGACCGACCCGAGCCCCCGCGGTGCGCCTGGGTTCTTGTCCGACATATCCCCCTTTGGGCGCAAGTCCTTCGGGTTCCCCAGGGCGGACCTTGACCGTGGGACACCATGAACGGGGGGCAGCGAGGGTGGCGAAACCCTTCGCTTTTCCTTCACTGCTTCTTCCCGGCCGCCTTCTTGCCGCCCCGCTGCAGCTCCGCGAGGCGCGCCGCCGCCTTCTTCGAGGCAGAGGTCTTCGGGTAGCGGGTAACCACGTCCTCGAGGATCGCCCGGGCGTCGTCCTTGAGGCCGAGCGCGAGCATCGCCTCTCCGGTCCGGTAGAGCGCGTCCGGCGCCTTGTCGGAGCGCGGGAAGTCCTGCGCCACCTTGCCGTAGGCGATCACCGCCTCGCGGTAGCGCTTCTCCCCGTAGGAGATCTCGCCGATGCGGAACCAGGCATCGGCGGCGCGGGGGTCGGTCGGCCACTTCTTCACGAACTCGTCGTAGAGCTGCCTCGCGACGCCCCGCTCCCCCGCGGCCTCCTGCTTCTGCGCGAGCGCGAAGAACTCGGCCTTGTCGGAGGGGCGCTTCAGCCCCTCCGCCTTGCGCCTCGCCTCGTACTCGTCGAGGGCACCCGCCCCCTTGAGCGCGGCGAAGCGCGCATCGGTGTCCGCCTTGAGGCCCGTGACCGCCTGGTCGACCTGCTGCAGGCGGTGCTGCTCCTCCTCGAGCTGGCCCTTGAGCTGGTTCAGGCTTTCCTGCAGGCGATCCTGGTTCGCGACCACGTCGGCCCCGCTGCGGTGCGAGGTGGCGTTCAGCTCGTCGAGCTTCTTCTGGACCTCGGCGATCTTCTGGTCGACCCGGGCGATGCGGTCCCGGATCACGGCCCGCTGCTCCTCCAGCTGGCGCGAGGTGATCGCTCCCTCGTCCTCCAGCCGCTGGATGCGCTCCTCCATCTGCCGCCCCTTGTCGACGGGGACCCAGCAGGCGGAGGCGAGCGCGAGCAGCGGGACCGCGATCCGGCGCACGGGCGTCCCCGCTACTGCGCCACCACGTCGTCGCGGCGGCAGCGGGACCAGCAATCCTCGGTCTGCTCGGTGCAGACCGGGCGCTCCTTGCCGAAGCTCACGGTCTTGATGGACTTCGCGGGCACGCCGAGGTTCACGAGGAACTTCTTCGCGGCCTCCGCGCGGCGCTGGCCGAGCTGGATGTTGTACTCGGCGGTGCCGCGCTCGTCGCAGTTGCCCTCGACGACGAGCTTCGCGAAGCCGCGCTGCTTGATGCACTGCGCATCCTTCTCGAGGTTCGCGCGGGCCTCCGGCGTGAGCACGGCCTGATCGAACGCGAAGAAGACCGGGGTGAGCTGCCCGCCGCTCGCCGGACAGTCGGCCGCCTTCTTGGCGACGCACTTGCCGGCGTCGCAGCCCTGGCCGGTTCCGCACTCGGAGTCGGAGAGGCACTCGGGCTTCACGGGCGCGGCCGCGGCCGTAGCCACGCAGCGACCGGCCTCGCAGCTCTTGCCCGCGCCACAGTCCTCGGGGCGCTCGCACTCGGGGCGCGGCACGCAGCGTAGCGACCGGCACACGAAGCCGGCCTTGCAGTCGGTGTCCTGGCCGCACTCCTGGCAGTGCCCCTCCACGCAAACCTTCCCGTAGCCCTCCTGCTCGGCGCAGTCCTCGCTCTTCGTGCACTCGCCGTTCTTGGGCTTGGCACACGCCGCCATCGCGAGAACCGCCACCGGGACGGCCAGGAACATCAGTCGACGCATCTGCATGGAGCTCCTCCGTGTCGAGATTCTGTCTCGTCTTTGGCCCATTGCTTGTCGCTCTTTCATCCTCGGGGTGTCAAACGAAAAGACCCGTCGGGGGCCTTCTCGGCTACCATTCCCTCCCGTGCCCGACACCGTGCTCATCGTCGACGACGAGCGGAACATCCTGCTCACCCTCGGGCGCGCGCTGGCGCTCGAGGGCTACGCCACCGAGACGGCCTCCGGGGGGAAGGAGGCGCTCGAGAAGATCGCCGCCCTCCCGGTGGACGTGGTCGTGATGGACGTGCGCATGCCGGACGTGGACGGCCTCACCGTGCTCCGCCAGGCGCGCGAGGCCCGGCCGGGACTTCCGGTCGTCATCATGAGCGGCCATGGCTCGCTCGAGACCGTGCGCCAGGCCTTCAAGCTCGGGGCGTTCGACTACCTCGAGAAGCCCATCACCGAGAAGGACAAGCTGCTCGCGGCGGTGCGCAACGCCCTGCGCATGCGCACGCTGGCCGAGGAGAACGCCGTCCTGCGCCGGGAGGCCGGTTCGGGCGAGATGCTCGGCGAGGGCGCGAGCATGCGCCGGCTCCGCGAGATCGTGCACCGCGCGGCCGCCAGCGAAGGACGCGTGCTCGTCGTCGGCGAGAACGGCACCGGCAAGGAGCTCGTCGCCCGGGCGCTCCACGCGGGCTCGCGGCGCCGCGAGGGGCCGTTCGTCAAGCTCAACTGCGCGGCCGTCCCGGCGGAGCTCATCGAGAGCGAGCTCTTCGGGCACGAGAAGGGCGCCTTCACCGGCGCGATCACCGCCCGCAAGGGGAAGTTCGAGCTCGCCGACCGCGGCACCCTCTTCCTCGACGAGGTGGGGGACATGCCCGCCGCCATGCAGGCGAAGGTCCTCCGCGTGCTCCAGGAGGGCGAGTTCGAGCGCGTCGGGGGCGGGGCGCCGTTGCGCTGCGACGTGCGGGTCATCGCCGCCACCAACAAGGACCTGCACGCGGAGGTGGCGGCGGGTCGGTTCCGCGAGGACCTCTACTACCGGCTCGCGGTCGTCCCCATCCCCGTGCCACCGCTCCGGGAGCGGCGGGAGGACATCCCGGAGCTCGCCGCGGCCTTCCTCGCCGAGGCCTGCGAGAAGAACGGCCGGCGCGCCATGCGCCTCGACCGGGAGGCGGTCGCCGCTCTCCAGTCGCACGACTGGCCCGGCAACGTGCGCGAGCTTCGCAACCTCGTCGAGCGCATCGCCATCCTCTGCGACGGCCCGGAGATCTCGGCCGACGACGTCGCGGCCGTCCTGCCCGCCGCCCGCCCGCCCCGGGGGGACCGCTACCGGGAAGGCGCGCCGCTCAAGGACCTCCTCGACGAGGCCGAGCGCGAAATCGTGCTGGCGGCGCTTTCCGCCCACCGCGACAACATGGCCGAGACGGCGCGCGCGCTCGGCCTCGAGCGCAGCCACCTCTACAAGAAGCTCCGCGCGCTCGGGATCAAGCGAGGGGAGTGATCCGGGGCGCGGCGCGTGGTCCGTTGGCCACGCCGCCCCGTGTCCGGCCGGACGCACCGCCGGCCATGGCCGGGGAATTTCCATCCACGGCGTGCGTTTGCAACTTGGCGGCCAGCGGGCACGCCCGGTGCTACCCTCCCTCCCGCACCGGGCGGCCCGCCGGCCCGCCACTTGGCTCCGGACCGCCGCGGGACTATCGTTCGGCCCCCCGACCCTTGGACCCCACCCCGAAAGACCCGAACCCCGCCGAAGGCCCCCACGCGGGTGGACGGCTCCGCTCCGCCGCGTCCCGCGCGGCCGCCGCCGTCCGCCGCCTGGGGGCGAGGCGCCTCGCCCTCGCGGCGCTCGGAGCCGCGGCGCTCTGCGCCCTCGCCGTCGCCGGCCTCGCCGTCGCCTGGACCTGGGAGCTGCCGGAGTTCGAGGGCCTGCGCGACTACCGCCCGCTGGTCGCGACCCGCGTCTACGCTGCGGACGGCAGCGAGGCGTTCGCCTTCGCAAGGGAGCGGCGCACCGTCGTCCCCTTCGAGCAGATCCCGGACGTCATGAAGAGGGCCGTCCTCGCGGCCGAGGACGCGAGGTTCTACGAGCACGAGGGCGTGAACTACCTCGCCATCGGCCGCTGCGCCGTGAAGGGCTTCCTGCGCGGCGGCGTGGCCTGCGGCGGCTCCACCATCACGCAGCAGGTCGTGAAGACGTTCCTGCTCTCCACCGACTGGCGCGTGAAGCGCAAGGTGAAGGAGCTCGTCCTCGCCCCCCGGCTCGAGAAGAACCTCTCCAAGGACGAGATCCTCTACCTCTACCTGAACCAGATCTACCTTGGCCACCGTCGCTACGGCGTCGAGGAGGCCTCCCGCTTCTACTTCGGGAAGTCGGTGAAGGACCTCTCCGTCGGGGAGGCCGCGCTCGTCGCGGGCCTGGTGCAGTCGCCCGAGCGGCTGTCGCCCTTCAAGCACCCGGACGCGGCCCGCGCCCGGCAGCGCTACGTCCTGCGCCGGATGGTCGAGGAGGGCTTCCTCGACCCGCGCGTGGCGGAGGCCGAGGCGGCGAAGCCGCTGCGGCTCCGGCGGCCCGCGGAGCCCTACGGGGCCTGGTACGCGGACGCCGTGCGCCGCTACCTCGACGAGCGCTACGGTGCCGAACGCGTCGAGACCGACGGGCTCGTCGTGGACGTCGCCATGCTGCCGTCGCTGCAGCGGGCCGCGGAGGCGGCGATCGACGCGGACCTGCGACTCGTCGACAAGCGGCACGGCTGGCGGGGCGCGCCCCAGCATCTGGACGAGGAGCAGCTCGCCCGGGCCATGCCCGCCTGGCGCGAGCGCCTCGCCTCCGCGAAGGCCGGCGCCGGGGAGGTCCTCGCCTGGGATCTCGGACGCGTCGACCCGGAGGAGATCGAGCCCGGCGGGGAGCTCTCGGCGGACGCCCGCCGCCGCGTGCGGACGCGCCCGCTGGAGGCCGGGGAGGTCTACGCAGCCCTGGTCGTGCGCGTCGACGACCGCGATGCCGAGCTCGACCTCGGAAACGCGCGCGGCGTCATCCCGTTCTCGGACGTCTCCTGGGCGCGGAAGTACAACCCGGCCGTGGCCACCACCCCGCCCCGGCGGATGGGCGACGTGCTCCGGCCCGGCGACATCGTGCTCGTTCGCGTGCTCCCCGCTGGACGCCGGGGCCCGGCCGACCTCGCCCGGGCCGGGAAGCCCCTCACCCTGTCGCTCGAGCAGACCCCGCGGCTCGAGGGAGCGCTCGTGGCGATCGACCCTTCGACCCGCGGCGTCCGGGCGCTCGTCGGCGGCTACGACTTCGGGCGGTCGCAGTTCAACCGGGCGCTCCAGGCGAAGCGCCAGCCCGGCAGCGCCTTCAAGCCCTTCGTGTGGGGGGCCGCCATCGAGTCAAGGAAGTTCACCCCGGCGACGGTCGTCTACGACACCCCCGACCTCTACCGGGACCCCTGGACGAACAAGGAGTGGAAGCCGCAGAACTTCGAGAAGGACTCCTACGACGGCCCGATGCTGCTCAAGGATGCCCTCGCGCACTCGAAGAACACCGTGTCCGCGAAGCTCGTGAACTCGCTCGGGGTGGACGCGGTCATCGACTTCGCGCGCCGCGCCGGAATCTCGAGCGAGCTTCCGCGAAGCCTCTCGCTCGCGCTGGGGACGGGCGAGGTCACGCCGCTCGAGCTCGTGAACGCCTACGCGAGCCTCGCCGCCCAGGGGTTCTACTCGCCGCCCATCATCGTCACCCGGGTGCGCGACCGCGAGGGCAGGGTACTGGAGGAGAACCGCCCGGTGCCCATCCCACCCGCGCCCCCGCCCCCTCCCCCGCCACCCGGGCCCGCCGACGGCCTCGTGCCCGCGAGCGCGGACGCGGTCGCCGCCCTCCCGGGAGCCCCGCCGCCCGCCGCCGGGGCGCCGCCCACGGCCGCGCCCCCGGCTCCCGCCGAAGCCGCCCTTGCCGCCGCGCCCGCCTCCGAGCCGCCCGCCGAGGGGCCCCCGCGGATCCGCCCCGAGACCGCCTTCGTGGTCCTCTCGATGATGAAGGAGGTCGTCCAGAGCGGCACGGGGCAGGCGGCGCGTGCACTCGAGCGCCCGGTCGCCGCGAAGACCGGGACCGCCCAGGAGCACCGCGACGCCTGGTTCGTCGGCATGACCCCCGAGCTCGTCGCGGGCGTTTGGGTCGGCTTCGACTCCCACGACCCGCTCGGCGCCCACGCGACGGGCGCCGGCGCCGCCCTCCCGGGCTGGCTGGGTTTCATGCAGGCGGCGGTCGGCATGCAGCCCCCGTCGGACTTCCCGCCGCCGGCGGGCGTGGAGGTCGTGGCCGT
This sequence comes from Anaeromyxobacteraceae bacterium, assembly GCA_035543235.1. Lineage (GTDB taxonomy): Bacteria > Myxococcota > Myxococcia > Myxococcales > Anaeromyxobacteraceae > DATJZG01. Next base: position 47,005 of record DATKJV010000060.1, read on the forward strand.
CGACCCGCGAACGGGGCTGCTCGCCCGGCCCGGGGCCGAGGGGGGCGCGAGCACGGTCTCCCTGCCCTTCGTCGCCGGGACCGCGCCGGCGAAGACCGCGCCCGATCCGTCGAGCTCGCCACAGAACTTCTTCCAGGACGACCGGTAGCGGGGACCGCGTGGGCATGCGCGCCGCGAGGGTGAGCCGTGCGGGGCGGGCGGCGCTCGCCGCCGCGTTGCTCCTCGCCTCCCCGGCATCCGCCGGCGACCCGCCGGCCCCCGCGCTCGCCCGCGCCGCCGACGAGCTCGCCTCCCGCCTCTCCGAGGTGGCGAGGAGCCCGGAGCCGGTCGCTCTGCAGGTGCTCGCCCCCGGCGCCGAGGGCCTCGCCGGCCCCCTCTCGGCGGCTCTCTCCGAGGCCCTGTCGCGGCGCGGCTTCGCGGTGGCGCTCTTCGCCGCCGCCACCGGGCCGGGCGCCGAGGAGGCCGCGCGCATCCTCGGCGCGGACCGGCTGTTGCGGGTCACCGCCGGGCTCGTCCCGGGACGCCGCGAGCTCGTCCTCGCCTCCGAGGCCGTGCCCACGCGCGCCTCCTTCTTCCTCCAGCGCGCGCCGGAGTTCCGGTCCGGAGGGGCGCGGCTGTGGACGGTGTCGGTGCCGGCGGACGAGGCGACGTTGCTCCTCGCCCGCGCCGGGGGCCGCACCGGTCCGACCGGGCCCGCCCTCTGGGTGCGTCCCCTCTTCCGGCTCGAGGAGCGGGTTCTCGCGGTCGCGGTCGGAGACGCCGTGGGCGACGGGACGACGCAGCTCGTGCTCGCCTCGCCCCGGTCCGTCTCGGTCGTGACGCTCGGCGGGGCGGTGCGGGCACGCTACGTCCTCGACCCCGACGTCCCCGGACCCCGGCGCCCGGCCGCGACCGTCGCCGTCGGCGCCTTCGGCCCCGGCCGGATCGCGCTCGGGCGCGCGGGCAGCCCGTCCCTGCTCCTCGACGCCGCCGGCGGCGCGCTCCTTCCGGTCGGCACGCTTCCGTCCGTCCCGCTCCCAGGCGGCGAGCGCGGGGCGCTCTTCGGCGCCTTCGTGCCGGGGAAGGCCGTCCTCGCGGACGCGCTCTCGCGCACCCCGGATCCCGTCCCGCCCGCCCGCAGCCCGCGCGAGTACGCGGCCTTCGCCTCGGCGCCCCGGCCCGGACGGTTCGCCCACGCCTGGGTGACCGGCGACGGCGTCCTCGAGCTGCTCGGCCCCGGGCTCGATCCGGTCGGCGCGCCCGTCGAGGGCGTGGGCGCCGGCTTCGCGCTCGCCGACCTCGACGGCGACGGCGAGCCGGAGCTCGTCGCGAGCACCACCGATTCCGGGGCGACCGACCGGATCCGCGTGCTCCGCTGGCCGGCGGGGGCCGGCCCGGCCGCGCCCCCGGTGCTCGTCCTCGAGTCGCCACCCGTGCCCGGCTCGCTCCTCGCCGGTGCGGCCGCCGACGTGACCGGCGACGGCCTCGACGACGCCGTCGTGGTCTCGGTCCTCCCGGGCGGCGGCTCCGAGCTCTGGCTCGTCACCGCCGACCCGCGCTTCGCGGAGGTCCGGTGAGGGGCGTCGCCGCCGCCCTGGCCCTCGCGGCCCCGCTCGCCGCGCTCGCGGGCCTCGCCCCCCGCTACGGAGGCGAGCTCTCCGTCGCGCTCGCGGGTGCTCCCGCCGACCTCGACCCGGCCCGGATCTCGGACCCGGCCGAGCTCGAGGCGGCGCGCGCCCTGCACGCCACGCTCGTGGAGTGGGGCCCCGGGGGCGCGCTCCGCCCCGGCCTCCTCGCGTCCCTGCCGGAGGCCGAGCCGGGGGCGCGGGCGTTCCGGCTGCGGCTCCGCCCCGGCCTGCGCTTCCAGGACGGTCGGCCCGTCACCGCCGGAGACGTCGCGGCGAGCCTGGCGCGGCTCCTCGCTCCCCAGACGCGGTCCTTGCACGGCTGGATCGCGCTGCCCGTCGCCGGCGCGGAGGAGGTGCGCGAGGGGCGGGCCTCCGCGCTGTCGGGGGCGCAGGTCCTGGGCGAGCTGGAGCTGCGCCTCGTCCTCGACGCCCCCTTCCCGGACTTCCCGGCCGCGCTCGCGGCCCTTCCGTCCGCGATCCTCGCCCGCGGGTCCCAGGGATCGGGCGCGGGACCGTTCCGCCTCGCATCCCGCGGTCCGGACGGCGCGCTGCGGCTCACGGCGTTCGACGGCCACTTCCGCGGCCGCGCCTACGCTGACGGCGTGAACGTCCTCGGCGCGGACGGACGCCGGGCGGCGCGCGCCGTGGGGCGCGGCGAGGTCGACCTCGTCCTCCGCCCCGAGGCGGCGGCGGGGGCGACGACGCGCGACCTCCCGCAGGTCACGGCCACCTACGCCGTCGTGAACGCACGAAGGCTCGGGCCCGCCGGCGACCTCATCCGCCGGGCGATCTTCGAGCTCGACCGACCGGAGCTCGGCCGGCTCGCCGGCAGGGGCCGGGTCTCCCCACTCGCCGCGCTCCTGCCGCCGTCGCTCCTCCCGCAGGGCGCACCCCCCGCGGCGCGCCCGGCGGCGCGGATCGCCGACACGCCGAGGGTGTCGCTCGTCGTCGCGGACGCCAACCGCGCCCTCGCCGACCGCCTGCAGGTGAAGCTCTTCGACCGCGGCGTGCGCGTCGCGGTGGAGGCCGTCTCCCGGTCCGCGCTCGCCGCGCGCCTCGCCTCCGGGAACTACGACCTGGCGGTGGTCTCGCTCACCTTCACCTCCGGGAGCGCGCAGCCGGCGCTCCTCGAGGTCGCCTGGGCGCTCGGGGGGCCGTCCGCGGCCCGCCGCGCCCTGCAGCGGCTCGGCGGCAGCGAACCTGCGACGGTGGCGAGCGAGCTCGCCGAGGAGATCGGCGCGGTCCCGCTCTTCGCATCCGGGCTCCGCGCGTCGGCGCGGCCGGGCCTGTACGGCCTGGAGGTCCTTCCGGACGCCACGGTCGACCTCGCCGAGCTCTGGTTGCCGCCGCGGCGCACGGCCCAGGAAGGCGCGCGGTGAGGCTCCGCGCCCGCCTCACGATCGCGTTCGCGCTCTTCGCCGCGGCGCCGATGCTCCTCGCGGTCCTGCCGCTGTCGCGGGCGCTCTCGGAGGGGCTCAAGGCCGAGTACGCCGCCCGCCTCGACGGCGCCGCGCTCGCCGTCCAGGGCGAGCTCCGCAGGCTCGGAGCCGCGGCCGTGGAGGCGGCGCGCGACGTCTCGCGCAGTCCGGAGGTCGTCGCCCTCTCCCGCGACCGCGCACTGGGGGCGCTCGATCCAGCGGAGGTGGCTCGCCTCGCCGCCGAGTGGATGGAGGCGCGCGGCCTCGACGTGCTCGCGGTGACGGACGCGCGGGGCCTCGTCATCTCCTCGGGCCACCTGCCGGGCCGCGCCGGGGACGCCGACCCGGAGCTCCGCGCCCTCTACGCCTCGGCGGGCCCCGGCCATGCAGAGCCCCGCCTCGTGCCCCGCGCGAGCGCCGCCGGCGTCGAACCCGCGCTGGCGCTCGTGGCGTGGGAGGCCGTGCCGTCGGACCCCTCGCTGCGCGTGGCGGCCGGCGTGGCCCTCGGACCGAGCTTCGCCGAGCGCGTGGCGGCGCTGGCGGGCGGCACCGTGGCGGTGCGGGGCGAGGGCGACGTCCCGCTCTCGGCCGAGGGAAGCGGCGGCGCCCTGCGCCGGTTCGCGACCCGGCTGCTCGGCGCTCCCCGGGACCGGGTGCGCTCCGTCCCGGTCGCCGCGGGGCGGGGCGCCCCGCTCGCCTTCGTGGAGGTGACGCTGCCGGCCGCAGGCCTCGAGCGCGCGCAGATCACCGTGGCGGTCGTCTTCCTCGCGACCCTCGCCGCCGCGGTCGCGTCGGCGGCGCTCGTGGGACACCTCCTGGCGCGGCGCATCACGCGCCCGCTCGAGGCGCTCCGCGCCGGCGCGGCGCGGGTCGCGGGCGGCGACCTCCGCGTCCGCGTGGACGTCCCCGCCTCGGGCGAGCTCGGGGACCTCGTGCGCGGCTTCAACGCCATGACCGCGGACCTCGAGGCGAGCCGCGTGCGGGCGGCCACGGCGGAACGCGTGGCGGCCTGGCAGGAGGTGGCGCGCCGCCTCGCCCACGAGATCAAGAACCCGCTCACCCCCATCGCCATGAGCGTGTCGACCCTGCAGGACGCGCTCGCGGAGGGGCGGCCCGACTTCCCGGAGCTCTTCGCCGAGGGCACCTCCGCCATCCAGGAGGAGGTCCGGCGCCTGAAGCGAATCGTCGACGAGTTCAGCCGCTTCGCGCGACTCCCGGCGCCGGAGCCGTCGGAGATCGGCGCCGCCGACCTCGTGGCCGCGGTGCTCGCCCTCTACTCCTCGCCGCCCGCGGGTGTCCTCGTCGAGCGCCGGATCGAGGCCGGGCTCCCACCCGTGCGCGCCGACCGCGACCAGATGCTCCAGGTGCTGCTCAACCTCGTGAAGAACGCGGAGGAGGCGATGCCGTCGGGCGGGACGCTGCGGATCGCGGCCCGACGCGTGCCGGACGGCGTCGCCATCGACGTGACCGACTCCGGCTCGGGCATCGCGCCCGAGGACCTCCCGCGCGTCCTCGAGCCCTACTTCACGACCAAGGCGTCCGGGACGGGCCTCGGCCTCTCCATCGCGGACCGCATCGTCCGGGAGCACGGCGGTCGGCTGGAGGTGGCGTCGGGCCCGGGGCGCGGGACCACCTTCACGGTCCGCCTGCCAGCGGCCGTCCCGGTCAGCGGACCGGCGTCGCCTTGAGGGCCGCCTTCCCTTCCTTCACGTAGACCTGGAAGCGGACGGTGCGGCAGGCGTACTTCTGCACGAGGGAGTCCCGGTTCTTCTGGAGCTTCTGGCGGAAGCGCTCCCAGGTGAGGCCCTCGACCGGCTCGCCGCACTCCTCCCGCACGCGGAGGAACTCCTGGAACACGCCCTGCCAGGCGCTCTCGTCGCTCTCGGCGGGCACCGGCGGCGGAGGAAACGGCGGAGCCACCGCCGGGATCTGCGGGGCGAGCGGCTCGGCCGCGTCGAAGCGCGCCGTGCCCGTCCGCTGCGGCAGGGGGAACGGGAGCGGAGTCGGCTGGGACGGGGTCGTGCCGTTCAAGGGCGTCGGGGCCGCCGCCGGCGCGGGCGAGGAGGGGATGCCGTGGGCGAACGGGTCGTCGAACATGCCGGCCGCGGGCAGCTCGGGCGGAGGGACGGCGAGGAGCGGCACGTCGAGCGTGTTCGCCGGCGTGGAGGGCGGGATGGCGATCCCCGTGGGCGGCAGCGTGGCCGAGGGCGCGACCCGCGCCATCCGCGCCGCGTCGGCGGCGCGGTTCAGGGCGGAGGCCACGGTGCCGAAGGTGCCCGACATGCGCGGCACCCGCGCGTCGAAGTCACCCCGGGCGATCCGATCGGCCGCGCTCGCGAGCTCCCGGGGGACGTGGGCCGTGATCGTCCGCTCGGGCAGGAGCCCGAGGACGAGGCCGACGACGAAGAGTGCGGCGAGCGCGGCGAGGGAGAGCTGCTGGTAGACGGCGACGGGCTCGAGCAGCGCGCGCGCGGGAGCGGAGACGACCGCGCTCGGCCCGTCCGCCCCCGGCAGGGCGATGGCGCGGGCGCGGAAGGCCGGGGCCTTCGCGAAGAGCAGGGGAACCGCCGGCAGCGGAAGGCCTCCCGGCAGCCGCACGGGGGCGAGCCGCCCGCCGTCGACGGCCGACCCCGAGCCCCGCTTGGCGGCCGCGACGACCGCCGCGGCCTCGGGAGCGGGGAGCGTGGAGAGGAGCTTCGAGCCGGCGGCGATGGTCAGGTCGGCGCCGGTCGCGGCCTTGAGCCGCTCCGGCCATCGCGGGTCGAGGGGGAGGCCGAAGGCCAGCCGCCCGGCACGCCCGACGTCCACGCCCACCACGTAGTAGGGAACGTCGTCGACCCGGAGGTGCCGTCCGCCCGAGTTGCCGAGGACGGCCTGGACGACGGTCTCCTTCCCCGACAGCAGGCGGTCTCCCACGCGGAAGGACACCGCCTGCTCGGAGGCGATCGCGAGGAGCGGAGACCGGGAGACGTCGACCTCGAGCTCCTTGGCGGCGCTCCGGAGCGCCTTCTCGGCCAGGGAGGCGACGTCGGCTGGGGGCGGGGGCGGGGCGCGACGGCCGGGACCCTTGGGGGGGGCGGGAGCCTCGGCGGACGCCTGGAGGGCGGAGACGAGTTCCGGGTCCCGAGCGGCGAGCGCCGCCACGTCGGCGACCTGCCGGGCGAACAGCCGCGCGCCGGCCTCCACCTGGGCGGTGCCGGCCCGCACGGACGAGCCGACCTGCTCCAGGGCGTCGTCTGTGGCGCGCTGGGTGACGACGTAGATGTTGATGGCGCCCGCGGCAAGGACGAGGAGCGTGAAGCCCCAGATCTTGGCCCGGTTCATGTGAGCGGCCTTATACCACGGCCACCTGGAGGCCAACCCCCGGTTGTGCGAAGCGCCGATCGAGCTCGGCGTCGAGATCGAGGTCCGCCGGAAGCACGCGCTCGCGCCTCGGGTAACCCTCTGCGGCGACCCAGCGGGTGGCGAAGCGCTTGCGGGACTCCCTGCCCGTCCGTTCGTGGTCCGTCATGGCAACGGGCAGGTTAGCCCGGCGATAGCGCCCTGCAAGAAAGCGGGCGGCGCCTCACCCGTTCGGGCGGGACAGCTCCACCAGGCGGGGAACGAGGACCGCCAGGGCGCCCTCCATCACCTCCGGCTTCACGAGGAGCGACACGACGAGGTGCCCATTCCGGGGGAAGTCGTAGAAGAAGCCCGGCCAGACGGCGACGCCCGACTCGAGGAGCCCGAGGCACAGGCGCTCCTCGTCCTGGGTCTCTCCGACGCGGAGGACGGCCGTCCACCCCGCGGGGCCGGCGATCGCGCCGAAGGGCGCGGACCCGGGCACGGCGCGGGCGAGCGCGCGCCGATTCGCGGCGAGCCGCTCCCGAAGCGGCACGAGGAATCGCTCCCGGAGATCGAGGAGACGCGGGAGCGCGAGCTGCGAGGGCCCCGAGGGCGAGAGGAAGCAGTCGGCCGCGACCTCGAGCCGGCTCGCGGCCTCGGCGGCGAGGTCCTCGGGGCCGGCGAGCGCGATCCAGGCGACCTTGAGCTGCGGGAGGCCGGCCACCTTGGAGAGCCCCGAGAGGCGAAAGGTGAGCGCGGAGCGTCCCGCGAGCGCCACGACGCCGTCGCCCGTCTCGGCGTGCACCTCGTCGAGGAGGAGCGCGAGGCCGCGGTCCGCGCAGAAGCGCTCGAGGAGCTCGAGGTCGCCCGCGCGCGCGCATGCACCGGTGGGCACGGAAGGGTTCACCGCCACGAGGGCGCGCGTGCGCGGCCCGACGGCGTCGCGGAGGCAGGCCTGGTCGAGGTCCCAATCGGCGTCCCAGGCCACGGGATAGCGCGCGAGGGACGCCGACTCGAGCCCTGCGAGCACCTCGAGGAGCGGGTAGCAGGGAGCCGGGAAGAGGACCTCGTCGCCCGGGTCGCACAGGAGCTTCAGGACGAGCGCGTACGCCTCGCTCGTCGAGGCGGTGAGGACGATCCGGCGGGGATCGACCGGCCTCCCGCCGCGGGAGAGGTAGGCGGCGACCGCCTCGCGCGCGCCCTGGAGGCCGAGCGGCGCCGGCTCGTAGGAGGCGATCCGCGGATCGAGGAGCGCCCGGCCGAGCTCGCCTTGGTCCCACTCGAGCCCACACCGGGTGGGGTTGGACTCGGTCAGGTCGAGGAGCGCCCGGCCGGAGGCCCGGGCGGCCTCGAGGGCGCTGCCGACCGCGTTCGCCGCGAGGTCCCAGCCCGTGCGCCGCGAGAACACCGCCGCATGCTATCCAAAGAAAAGGGCGCGTTCCGCCTTGACTCCGGAATCGGTCCAGCTTATCAGCGGTTCCGCTCGACGGCGCCACCGCGCCGCGTCGACAACCACCAGGAGACGATCGACATGAAGAAGACCGCCGCCGCCCTGGCGTTGGGAGCGTTCGCGCTCGCCGCGCGCGCCGACGAGGGGATGTGGACCTTCAACGGATTTCCCCGGCAGAAGGTGGAGACCGCGTACGGCGTCAAGCTGACGGACGCCTGGCTCGACCACGTGCGCCTCTCCTCGGCGCGGCTCGCGCAGGGGTGCTCGGGGAGCTTCGTCTCGCCGAACGGCCTCGTGATGACGAACCACCACTGCGTCGAGGCCTGCCTGGAGCAGCTCTCCACCGCGGCGCGCGACTACAAGGCGACCGGCTTCTACGCGAAGACGGCGGCCGACGAGGTGAAGTGCCCGGTCCTGGAGGTGAACCAGCTCGTCGAGATCACCGACGTCACCGAGCGGCTTCGCAAGGCGACCGCCGGCCTCGAGGGTCAGGCCTTCCAGGACGCGCGCAAGGCGGAGACCGGGAAGATCGAGGCGGAGTGCCAGAGCACGCCCGCGCTCCGCTGCAGCGTCGTGACCCTCTACCACGGCGGCGTCTACGACCTCTACAAGTACCGGCGCTACCAGGACGTGCGCGTGGTCTTCGCGCCCGAGTTCGCCATCGCCTTCTTCGGCGGCGACCCGGACAACTTCATGTTCCCACGCTACGACCTCGACGTCTCCTTCGTGCGGGTCTACGAGGACGGGAAGCCGCTGCGGGCCAAGGACCACTTCCGCTGGAACCGGGCCGGCCCGAAGGCGGGCGAGGTCGTGTTCGTCTCCGGGAACCCCGGCGGGACCTCGCGCCAGCTCACCGTCGCCCAGCTCCAGGAGGAGCGCGACGTGACGCTCCCGGAGCGCATCGCACGGCTGTCGGAGCTCCGCGGGGCTCTCACCGAGTTCCGGAACCGCGGCCCCGAGCAGAAGCGCGTCTCCGAGGGGCTGCTCTTCGGGGTCGAGAACTCGCTCAAGGCCTTCAAGGGACGGCGCGAGGCGCTCGTGGACCGCGACTTCTTCGCCCAGAAGGTGGCGGCCGAGGACGCCTTCAAGAAGCTGCTCGGGAGCGACCCGAAGAACGGCCCGGCGGCGCTTCGGGCCTTCGCCTCCATCCAGGACGCCGAAAACCTCTACCGCAACGTCCGCTTCGAGGTGTCCTACGTCGCGGGCAGCGCGGGCTTCCTCACCGACTACTTCCAGATCGCGAGGATGCTCGTGCGCGGCGCCGAGGAGCGGGCGAAGCCGAACGCGGTGCGCCTCGAGGAGTTCCAGGAGGCGCAGCTGCCGGCCTTGACCCAGCGCCTCTTCAGCCCCGCGCCCATCTACAACGACTTCGAGGTCTTCAAGTTCGCCTGGTCCCTCACCAAGCTCCGCGAGGAGCTCGGGCCGGACCACCCGTTCGTGAAGAAGGTCCTCGGCGCGAGCTCGCCCTCCGAGGTGGCCGAGCGCCTCGTCTCCGGCACGAAGCTCAAGGACGTGGCGCTCCGCAAGAAGCTCTGGGAGGGCGGCAAGGCCGCCGTGGACGCCTCCGACGACCCGATGATCGCCTTCGCCCGGCTCGTCGACCCCGACAGCCGCGCGGTCCGCAAGATGTACGAGAACGACATCGACTCCGTCGTCCGCAAGGGCTCGGAGGCCATCGCCCAGGCCCGCTTCGCCGTCGAGGGCACCGCCAACTACCCGGACGCGACCTTCTCCCCCCGGCTCAGCTACGGCGCGGTGAAGGGCTGGAAGGAGGGGAGGAAGGAGATCGCGCCCTTCACGACGCTCGCGGGCGCCTTCGAGCGGAACACCGGGCGGGACCCGTTCGCGCTCCCGAAGAGCTGGATCGACGCGAAGCCCCGCCTCGACCTCGCGACCCCCTTCGACTTCGCGGCCACCACCGACATCATCGGCGGCAACTCCGGCTCCCCGGTCGTCGACGCCAACGGCGACGTCGTGGGGCTCGTCTTCGACGGGAACATCTGGTCGCTCGGCGGCGACTACGGCTTCGACCCCGCGCTGAACCGCACCGTCGCCGTGGACACGGCCGCCATCACCGAGGCGCTCGGCAAGATCTACGGCGCCACGCGCGTCCTCGACGAGCTCCTGCCCACGAAGTAGGGCGCGGCCTAGGCGTCCCGCGGCACGGCGATCATGCGCTCCAGCGCCCGCCGCGCGCCGCGGGACACGTCCTCGGGCACGACGATCTCGTGGCGCCCGCGGCGCAGGGCGTCGCGCACCATGACGAGGTCGATCATCTTCATGTAGGGGCAGTGCATCCGGCACCCGAGGCAGCCGTCCGCGATCACGAACTCGCGATCGGGGAAGCGCTTCTTCAGCCCGGTCACGATGCCGTGCTCCGTCGCGACGATGAAGGTGCGCGCCTCCGGGTGGCGCGCCACGGCGGCGGCCATGCCGGTCGTCGAGCAGACCTCGTCGGCGAGGTCCAGGACGTCGGCGCGGCACTCCGGGTGGGCGATGACCACGGCCGAGGGCCGCTCCCCCTGGACCCGCTCCAGGTTGGCGGCGCGCAGGACGTCGTGCACCGGGCAGGCGCCGTCGTAGACCACGACCTCCTTCTCCGGCACCTTCGAGCGGACCCAGCTCCCGAGGTTCTTGTCGGGCGTGAAGAGGATCTTGCGCTCCGGGAGCGACCGGACCACGCTCGCGGCATTGGCGCTCGTGCAGCAGATGTCGGAGAGCGCCTTCACCTCGGCGCTCGAGTTCACGTAGGTGACGACGGCGTGCCCCGGGTAGCGATCCTTCCAGTCCTCGAGGGACTCGGGCGAGATCGAGTCCGCGAGCGAGCAGCCGGCGGAGAGGTTGGGGAGGAGCACCTTCTTCTCCGGGGCGAGCACCTTCGCCGATTCCGCCATGAAGTGCACGCCGCAGAAGACGATGGTGGACTGGGGCATGCGTCGCCCCTCGATGGCGAGCTGGAGCGAGTCCCCCACCACGTCGGCGACCGCCTGGACCTCCGGCAGCTGGTAGTTGTGGGCGAGGACCACCGCGTCCCTCTCGCGCTTCAGCTCGCGGATCTCGGCCTCGAGCTCGGCGATCTCGGCCGGGCCGATGTCGCTGCCGGCGACGGGGTTCGCGACGGGGTCGTGGACGGGGACGACGGGTAGCGGCATCACTTCACCACGCGAGCGCCGCGGGCGGGGCGGATGTCGCCCGTCCCCGCGGGAAAGAGCCTCCAGAACTCCCTGCGGACGAGCCCCACGAGCGTCGCCGACTTCGTGAAGCCATGGTAGGCGGCGACCGCCTCGAGCATCGCCATGTCCTCGTCGGTGGCGGAGTAGCTTCGGACCTTGGCGATGCGGCCGGGGGCGCGGGGCATATTATATAAACTTTAGTCAATTGTTAGGTGCCACTGTACCCGAGCGCGCGCGCCGGCGCAAGCCGCCCCTTACCGCCGCCCCTTACCGCCGCCCCTTACCGCCGCCCCTTGCCGCCCCCTTGCCTTCGCCCTCGACGGCGGTGCATGGGGAGGGGGTGTGGCTCGCCGTGACCACCCCCGCCTCGCCCTCGCCCCGCGTCCTCGAGGAGGCGGCTGCCGCGGCGGAGCGGCACGGCTTGCCGCTCGCCCCCCGCGGGGGGCGACCGCTCGCCGCCGTGGCGCGGGACGCGCACGCGGACGCGCTCCTCGTCCTCGGCGCGCGCTCCACCCTGTGGCTCGCGGGAAGGGAGCACCCGTTCTCCCCGGGAATGGGGGCGCTGCGCGCGAAGCGGCTCGCCCTCGGGGAGCCGGCGACCCGGGACCCGTTCCTCGAGGCGGCCGCTCCCGACCCCGGGGACGAGGTCCTCGACTGCACGGCCGGCCTCGGAGCCGACGCGCTGGTCGCCGCGCTCGCCGTGGGGGAGCGGGGTCGGGTGGTCGCGCTCGAGGGTTCCCCGGCCCTCGCGGCGTGGCTCGACGAGGGTCTGAGGCGCCTCGACCACCCGGCCGCGCGCCGCATCCAGGTGCGGAGGGCCGAGCACCTGGAGTTCCTCCGGGCCTGCCCGCCCCGGAGCTTCGACGTCGTCGTCTTCGACCCCATGTTCCGCCACGCGCGCGCCCAGGAGCCGGCCTTCGACCCGGTGCGCAGGCTCGCCGACGCCCGACCGCTCGCCCCCGAGGCGCTCGCCGCCGCCCGGCGCGTGGCGCGGCGGTGGGTGGTGGTGAAGGACGGGACGCCGGGCTGGGACCTCGCCCGGCTCGGGCTCGCTCCGCTGCCGAGCCGGCGCGGGGCGCACCGCCTCTACGCACGCGCGGCCCCCCTCCCCTGACCCGGGCTATGGGGCCGGGGCGGCCTCGCCGGCCGCCGCCGGCGGCGGGACGCGGCGGAAGAAGGCGTCGACGTCGGACACGACGAGCGCCTCGCGAAGCACCTCGTCCATGTGGTCCACGGTCCGGATCACCATGGCCGAGCGGACCTTGCGCGGGATCTCCCGCACGTCGTTCGCCGACTCGCGCGGGATGAGGATCTCCTTGATCCCGCCGCGGTGGGCGGCGAGCGCCTTCTCCTTGATGCCGCCCACCGGCAGCACCCGTCCCCTCAGGGTGATCTCGCCCGTCATGGCGATGTCGCGCCGGACCGGCACCTTGCACAGCGCCGAGACGAGCGCCGTGGCCATCGTGATCCCGGCCGACGGCCCGTCCTTGGGGATCGCTCCCTCGGGGACGTGCACGTGGATGTCGGAGGTCTCGAGGAAGCGCTTGTCGAGGCCGAGGGCCTCCGCCCGGGAGCGCACGTAGCTCATCGCCGCCTGGGCCGACTCCTGCATGACCTCTCCGAGCTTCCCGGTGATCATGAGCTTGCCCTTGCCCGGGAGCACGGTCGCCTCGATGGTCAGGAGCTCGCCGCCGAGCTCCGTCCAGGCGAGTCCGGTCGCGAGGCCCACCTGGTCGATCGCCTCGGCCGTCCCGTAGCGGAACTTCGGCGGGCCGAGCAGCTTCTGGACGCGCTTCTCGGTGACCACCACGGGCTTCTCCTTGCCCTGGCGGAGCACCTCGCGCGCGATCTTCCGGCAGACCGCGGCCACCTCGCGCTCGAGCGAGCGCACCCCCGCCTCCTTGGTGTAGCGGTGGATGAGGAGCTTCAGCGCCGTCCTGCGGAAGTCGAGCGACACGTCCGCGAGGCCGTTCGCCTCCTTCTGCTTGGGCACGAGGTAGCGCTGGGCGATGGAGAGCTTCTCCATGTCCGTGTAGCCGGCGAGCCGGATGACCTCCATGCGGTCCTGCAGCGGCAGGGGGATGCCCGCCATCGTGTTCGCGGTGCAGATGAAGAGGACCTTGGAGAGGTCGTAGTCGAGGTCGAGGTAGTGGTCGTTGAAGGCGGCGTTCTGCTCGGGGTCGAGCACCTCGAGCAGCGCCGCCGACGGGTCGCCCCGGAAGTCGGTGGACATCTTGTCCACCTCGTCGAGCAGGAACACCGGGTTCGACGAGCCCGCCTTTCGGAGCGACTGGATGATCTTGCCCGGCATGGCCCCGATGTACGTCCGGCGGTGCCCGCGGATCTCGGCCTCGTCCCGGACCCCGCCGAGGCTGATGCGGACGAAGCGGCGTCCCATGGCGCGCGCGATGGAGCGGGCGAGCGACGTCTTGCCGACGCCCGGCGGTCCGACGAAGCAGAGGATCGGGCCCCGGATGCGATCCACCAGCGCCTGGACCGCCAGGTACTCGAGGATGCGCTCCTTCACCTTGCGCAGGCCGTAGTGGTCCTCGTCGAGGACCTTCTCGGCCTCGCCGACGTCGAGCTTGTCCTCGGTGACCTCCGCCCACGGGAGCGACAGGATCCAGTCGATGTAGTTGCGGACGACCGTGGCCTCGGCGCTCATCGGGCTCATCATCTTGAGCTTCTTCAGCTCCTTGCGCGCCCGGACGGTGGCCTCCTTGGACATCCGCTTCTCGCGGATCTTCTCCTCGAGCTCCTGGATCTCGCTCTTGAACTCGTCGCGCTCCCCGAGCTCCTTCTGGATCGCCTGCATCTGCTCGTTGAGGTAGTACTCCTTCTGCGACTTCTCCATCTGCTTCTTCACGCGGGTGCGGATCTTCTTCTCGACCTGGAGGATCTCGATCTCGCCCTGCATGAGCTCGTAGAGCTTCTCGAGGCGCGCCCGCGGCGACTCGGTCTCCAGGATCGACTGCCTGTCCTGGAGCTTCAGGGACAGGTGCGCGACGATGGTGTCCGCGAGCCGCCCCGGCTCCTCGATGGTGGAGACGGAGGAGAGCATCTCCGGGGGGATGCGCTTGTTGAGCTTGACGTAGGCCTCGAATGTCGACTGGACCTGGCGGATGAGCGCCTCGATCTCGACGTCCCGCTCGGCCTCGTCGACGACGTCCTCGGCCTCCACCTCGTAGTGCTTGGCGGAGGAGAGCAACCTCCGCAGCCGCACCCGGTGCTTCCCCTCGACGAGCGCCTTCACCGTCCCGTCCGGGAGGCGGAGCAGCTGGATGATGGTGCCGAGGGTCCCGACCGGGAAGATGTCCTCGAAGGCCGGCTCGTTGGTCTTCGGCTTCTTCTGGGCGGCGAGGACGATGAGCTTGTCCTTGCCCATCGCCTCGTCGAGCGCCGCGATGGACTTCTCCCGGCCGACGAAGAGCGGGACCACCATGTGCGGGAACACGATGATGTCCCGGAGCGGCAGCAGCGGCAGGCTGCGGACGTGGGACTCGCCCTTCCTGCCCTCGTCGTCCTTCGAGAAGATGGACACGCGCGAACCTCCGGGTGCCTGAGACTACCACCAGGCGGAGGGCTGGGAAGGTCCCCGCCGCCGAGGGAGCGGGGCGTGCCGGGCGCTCACCCGGCGCGGGGCGTCTCGGGCGGGGGCGCCCCGGCGGGGTGCGGCCCGGGGGCGGCCCTCCCGGGAGCGGGAGCGTCAGGCGCTCTCCGCCTCCTTGCGAAGGACGACGATCGGGGCCTCGCCCTTCTCGATGACGTCCTCGTTGATGACGATCTCCTGGACGTTCCGCCGGCTCGGCACGTCGTACATGATGTCGAGCATCGCCCCCTCGACGATGGCCCGCAGCCCGCGCGCCCCGGCCTTGTTCTTGATGGCGGCCCGGGCGATGGCGCGGAGCGATCCGTCGGTGAACTTGAGGCTCACGCCGTCCATGTCGAGCAGCTTCTTGTACTGCTTGACGAGCGCGTTGCGCGGCCTCGTGAGGATCTCCACGAGCGACTGCTCGTCGAGCTCCTCGAGCGCGGTGACGACCGGGAGCCGGCCGACGAACTCGGGGATCATCCCGAACTTGAGGAGGTCCTCCGGCTCCACGAGCGCGAGGAGCTCCCCGACGTTGCGCTCCTCCTTCTTCTTCGCGTCGGCCCCGAAGCCGAGGCTGCGGCCGCCGAAGCGCCGCTCGATGATGCCCTCGAGCCCGCAGAACGCGCCGCCGCAGATGAAGAGGATGTTCGTGGTGTCGACCTGCAGGAACTCCTGCTGGGGGTGCTTGCGCCCGCCCTTCGGCGGCACGTTGGCGATCGTCCCCTCGATGATCTTGAGCAGCGCCTGCTGCACGCCCTCTCCCGACACGTCGCGGGTGATGCTCGGGTTCTCGCTCTTGCGCGCGATCTTGTCGATCTCGTCGATGTAGACGATGCCCTTCTGCGCCCGCTCGATGTCGTGGTCGGCCGCCTGCAGGAGGTTGACGATGATGTTCTCCACGTCCTCGCCGACGTAACCGGCCTCGGTGAGCGTGGTCGCGTCCGCGATCGTGAACGGCACGTTCAGGATCTTCGCGAGGGTCTGCGCGAGAAGCGTCTTGCCGGAGCCGGTCGGGCCGAGCAGGAGGATGTTCGACTTCTGCAGCTCGACGTCGTCGAGGCTCACGCGAGTCTCGATGCGCTTGTAGTGGTTGTGGACGGCGACGGCGAGCGTCTTCTTCGCCCGCTCCTGCCCCACCACGTACTCGTCGAGGATGGTCTTGATCTCCGAGGGGCGCGGGGTGCGAAGCTTCTGATCGCGCTTCTCCTCCCCGGCGATCTCCTCGGCGATGATGTCGTTGCACAGCCCGATGCACTCGTCGCAGATGTAGACCGTCGGGCCCGCGATGAGCTTCTTCACTTCCTTCTGGGACTTCCCGCAGAAGCTGCAGCAGAGGGTCTCGCGCTTCTCCACTCTCGTCCTCGCCGGGAGGGGCTTTCGGCCCTCGCCCCTCACCTTTCCGCACCGGCGTCGCGCCGGCCGACAGAAGGACATCTTACTGCGGCTTCTTCTCTCCCGCCTTCTTGTGGACGATAACCTCGTCGATGATCCCGTACTCCTTGGCTTCTCCCGGCCCCATGAAGAAGTCCCGGTCGGTGTCCTTCTCGATGCGCTCGAGGGGCTGGCGGGTGTGCTTCGCGAGGATGTGGTTGAGCTGGCTCTTCAGGCGCAGGATCTCCTTCGTCTGGATCTCGATGTCGGTCGCCTGGCCGGAGAAGCCCCCCATGGGCTGGTGGATCATGATTCGCGCGTTCGGCACGGCGAAGCGCTTGCCGGGCGCGCCGCCCGACAGCAGCACCGCCGCCATGCTCGCCGCCTGTCCGAGGCAGGTCGTCGACACCGGCGCCTTGACGTACTGCATGGTGTCGTAGATCGCGAGGCCGGCGGTCACCGACCCGCCCGGGCTGTTCACGTAGATGGAGATGTCCTTGTCGGGGTCCTCGGACTCGAGGAAGAGGAGCTGGGCGATGACGATGTTCGCCACGTCGTCGTCGATGGGCGTCCCGATGAAGACGATGCGGTCCTTGAGCAGGCGCGAGTAGATGTCGTAGGCGCGCTCGCCCCGGTGGGTCTGCTCCACCACGTATGGCATGGGGATGTAGGGCATCGTTCCTCCGGGAGTTCTCCCGACCTAGCTGTACTTAGCATCCGACGCGAGCAGCGCAACTGCCTTGTCCTCCCGAATGCGCTGCCTCAGCGACGCTCGGGCCTCGCCGCGCAGCTGCAGCTTCGAGACCGGCACGCCGAGCTCGTCCGCGCGCTTCGCGATCTCGGCCTTCTCGTCGTCGGCCGTCACCTCGATCTTCTCCCGGTCGGCGATGGCCTCGAGGAGCAGCGCCCCCTTCACCTGCAGGAGCGCGTGCTCGCGGAGGTCGGCCCGGATCCGGGGGAGGTCGAGCCCCATCTGGCGGAGGTCGACGCCCTGGCGGGCGAAGCGCTGCGCGGTCGACTCCATCATGGCGTCGATGGCGCGCTCGACCATCGCCGGCGGAACGTCGAAGTCGTTCTTCGCGAGCGCTCCCTTCACGAGCGCGTCGTGGAGCTCCTGCTCGGCCCGCCGCTTCTCGCGCTTCTCCAGGTCCGACCGGATCCGCTCGCGGAGCGCCGCGAGGGACTCCACCCCCTCGATCCCCACCTCCTTCGCGAAGGCGTCGTCGAGGGACGGGACCAGCTTCGACTTGAGCGACTTGAGCGTCACCCGGAAGCGAGCCGGCCGATTCCGGAGGTTCTCGTCGTGGAAGGTGGCCGGGAAGACCTGGTCGAGGTCGAAGCTCTCGCCCAGCTTGCGCCCCTCGAGCTGCGGGACGTCGCCCGCGAAGAAGTCGCCGTCCTGCACCTGGACGAGCGCGCCCTCCGCCTTGCCGCCCTCGAAGGGCTGGCCCGCGACCGTGCCCTCGTAGTCGATGGTGGCCCAGTCGCCCTTCTGCGCGTCGAAGCGCCCCTCGACCGGGACGAGCTGGGCGAGCGAGTCGCGCAGCCGGGCGAGCTCGCCGTCGACCATGGCGTCGGTCACCTCCGGGCTCCTCCTCGTCACCTCGAGGCCCCGGTAGTCCTTGGGCTCGATGGCCGGCTTCACCTCCACGCGGGCGCTGTACGAGAAGGACCTGCCCGCCCCGAGCCCCGGCTCCGCCACCTGGACGTGCGGGGGCGCGACGGCGTCGATGTCCTCCTGGCGCACCGCCTCCTCGAAGCTCGTGGAGACGAGCCGCTCCACCACCTCGCGCTCCACCTCTTCGCGGAAGTTCCGCTCGAGGACCGCCCGGGGGGCCTTCCCCGGGCGGAAGCCCCGGAGCTTCACCCGCTTGCCCAGGCTCGCGTAGGCGCGGTCGATCTCCTTGCCGACGCGCTCCGCCTCGACCTCGACGGTGACCTTCTTCTCCACGGGGGAGAGCTTCTCGACTTGGATCTTCATGGGGACCTTTCCCTCAAGGGGAAGGGAGCTAGAGGTACGTTTCCGCCGGGGCCGGGTCAAGCGGATTTGGGCGGGGAGGGACTCGAACCCTCATGCCTTGCGGCACCGGATCCTAAGTCCGGCGCGTCTGCCAGTTCCGCCACCCGCCCTCAAGCACTTACGTCACCTCAACCGCCTGCCGCGTCCGTTTCGGGTCCAACTTGTACCACCTCTTCGGCTGAGTCACCTGCTCGCAGGTTCAGCGACAGCATCGCGCGGTCCTTGTCCGTGAACGCGTCGGGCCGAAGGTGCGCGTACCGCTCCGTGACCACTTCCGAGTCTCCTTGAGCTTCTCGATGGAGCCGCCAGCCATGACCCACTGGGACGCGAAGGTGTGGCGCGTCGCGTGATACCACGTCGCGGGCGGGAGACCCAGGGCGGCGAGCGCCGAGCGGAGACGACTCCGCAGCGTGTGAGCGTCAAGCCCCTCCCCGTCCGAGCACGCGGGGACCCTGCCCTTTGGGCCCTACTCGCTCCCGGCGCGCTGCACCTGCGCCACCCTGCAAAGCCTGAGCGCGGAACGCAGCGGGCCGGGAACTGTCCGACGGGGACGAAGGGCCCGCGCCGGTCGTCACGGGACCATGGTGAGGGTCACGGTGACGACCTGTGGACTGTTCAGCGTGCTGTTAGCCCCTTCGGCCGACCCGCCTGCCACCTCGACCTCGTTTGTATAGGTTCCAACAGACAGCGAGTCGGTGTGAACCTGGAACGCTATGTACCAGTTGTCTCCGGACGCGTTGGGCAAAGTCACATCCAGCCATCCGGGCACAGACCACCCCGATACGCCGATCCCTGCAAGCGGAGCCGATCCGTTGCTGGTCGCGACAACGGTCTGAGACGGCGGGAAAGCCCCTCCGACGAACCCGGTAAATTGCAAGCTGTTCTCCGAAAGATGCAGGCTCGGCGTGTCGGGAGGCCAGCAGGCCCCGTTCGCGCAGACGTATGTGGCCGGGCAGGGCGGGCAGGGGCTCGCAGAACCTCCGCAAGCCGATAGGAACGCGAGGAGACCCGCCGCAAGCAAGGCCAAACTGGGCTTGAGCATAGGCCCTCCGAACAGCACGGCGAGTGTCGCGCCAACGTTACGAAAAGTCACGACCAGGGAAGGCCAACCGTGCGACCGCTTGTCCCTGAATTTCGTCGCGCGAATATCCGCTTGCAGAGAACGCCGCCGGCCGGGAACGCGCATCCCACCCAGCATCCCTCGGGAGGGCGGCCCCCCGCGCCACCCTACCCGGCCGGCACCGAGAAGGTCGCCGAGACCGGGAGGTCCCTCGACGAGCCGCCCGCGGAGACCAGATAGGCGATCGGCTCCACGACGAACGCCCCGGACGAGGAGTCCCAGTAGGCGAGGTCCGCGACGGCGATGTCGAGGCCCACGGTCTTCGTCTCGCCGGGCGCGAGCGACACCCGCTCGAACCCCTTCAGCTCCCGCACCGGCCGAGCGACCGCGGATCCCGGGTACGAGACGTAGACCTGCACGACCTCGTCCCCGGCGACGGCACCCGTGTTCGTCACCTCGACGCTCACGTGAACCCGGCCGTCCTTCGGGACGACCGCCTGGTCGAGCGCCAGGTTCGCGAAGGAGAAGGTCGTGTAGGAGAGGCCGAAGCCGAAGGGAAACCGCGGATCCTCTCCCTCCGCGTCGAGGTAGCGGTAGCCGTGCAGGAAGCCGTAGACCACCGTCGGCTGGTCGTTCACGAAGGGCGGGAGCTGCCCCTCCGACCGCGGGAAGCTGACCGGGAGCCTCCCCGAGGGGTTCGCGTCGCCGAAGAGGACGTCCGCGAGGGCGTGGCCCCCCTCCTGGCCGGGGTACCAGGCGAGGACGAGCCCGCGCACCTGGTCCGCGAACCCCTCCACGACGAGCGCGCCGCTCCCCTCGAGCACCACGACCGTGTTGGGGTTCGCGCTCGCGACGGCGGCGACGAGCTGCTCGTGGGCCGCCGACAGGAGGAGGTCCTTGCGGTCCCCGGCCCCGACGAGCGCCTCGCCCTCGTCCGCCGCGGTGAGCCCCACGACCACGACCGCTGCATCGCAGGCGGCGATCGCGGCGAGGTCCGTCGCGGAGGGCGTGTCGGTCGGCACGGCCAGGACCGGCGCCGGGGCCGCCGCCGCCGCGATCCCCGAAAGCGGCGTCACGACGTAAGACGACTGCGTGGCGCTCGACCCGGTGTCGCCGGTGTTGGGCGTGGCGGCGAGCGCCCCCACGACCGCGATGGTCGTGGCGGCCCGGGAGAGCGGCAGCAGCCCGTCGTTCTTGAGGAGGACGATGGCCTCCCGCTCCACCTGGCGCGCGAGCGCGGTGTGCGCGGCGCTCTCCACCACGACCGCGGGGTCGAGCGGAGCCTTGCCGTCGTAGATTCCGGACCGGAACTTCGCCCGGAGGATCCTCCGGACCGCCTCGTCGACGACCGAGAGCGGCACGGCCCCGGACCCGACCGCCTGGGCGAGCGGCGCCCCGTAGTAATGGGCGGCGGGCATCTCGACGTCGAGGCCCGCGAGCGCCGAGGAAACGGTGTCGTGCGTGCCGAACACCCAGTCGGACTCCACGAAGCCGTCGAACCCCCACTCGCCCTCGAGGACGTCCCCGAGGAGGTGGCGGTTCTCGCTGCAGTAGGCGCCGTTCACCTGGTTGTAGGCGCTCATGACCGAGCCGACCCCCGCGGCCACGACGCGCCGGAAGTGCGGCAGGTACACCTCGCGCAGCGTCCGCTCGTCTGCTTGAACGTCCACCGTGAACCGGTCGTCCTCGATGCTGTAGAGCGCGAAGTGCTTCGCGCTCGCGAGCACGTGCGCCTGCACCCCGCCCACGAAGGCGACCGCCATCTCGCCCACGTGGAAGCCGTCCTCGCCGTAGGTCTCCTGCGCCCGTCCCCAGCGCGGGTGGCGGAGGAGGTTCATGGTCGGGGCGAGGAGCACGTTCGCGCCGCGCGCGAGCGCCTCGGCGCCGATCGCCTCGCCCACGCGGGCCTCCAGGTCGCGGTCGAAGGTCGCCCCTCGCGCCGCACCGACCGGGAAGGTCGTCGCGTTGCCCGTCGCCCGGCCCACGCCGCGCATGCCGTCGACCATCCGGAAGCCGGGGATCCCCAGGCGGGCGTTCGCGGGCGTGTCGCTCAGGCCCGCCACCGGCGCGAGCGACGAACCGTGCATCTGGTCGACCTTCTCCTCGAGCGTCATCGAGGAGAGGAGCGCCTCCACCCGCGAATCGATCGGCGCACCCGGGTCCCGGTAGACGCGGGCCGCCGGGTCCTCCGCCGCGCCGCAGGCGGCAACCAGGGCGGCTGCGACGAATGCGGTTGGCGGCTGTCGGGTCACGGGGCCGGTCGTCGGAGAGGTGCAGGAGCGTTGTATCGCACGCGGCGCCGCGCGGGAAAGGGCGATGATCGACCCAGTCCGCGCGCCACGGTCTCCCGGCGATCAGGTCATGAGCCGCCAGACCTCATGCTCGCTCGCGAGCGTCGACTCCACGGCCTCGACCCACTCGCCGAGGAGCGCCGACTCCTCCGAGCCGGGCCGCGTCGACTCCAGGCCGGCCAGGGCGTGCGCGGTCGAGGCGTACGAGCTGGCGAGGTCCGCGTATCGCTTGGACCGCTGCCAGCCCATCACGGCGGCACCCGTCGCCGCGATCAGCGGGATGGCGCTCTCCGCGGCGGATGAGGGAGCCGGGCTCGCCCCGATCCGGACCGCCAAGAACATGGCCGACGCGACCGCCGCGAGCTGGACGGCGACGAGGAACGCGAACCACCGGTCGTCGGCAGCCGCGTATCGCGCGGCTTTCGCCGCGTACCAGGCGCGCTCCGGCCGAAGGCGCGACTCGACGTAGATCCGGGCGCGCTCCTCCGATGGAGCCTGGCGCACCCTCCGCATGCCGTCCGTGACGGGCGGAGTGAAGGCGTTCGCGCCGCGGCCCAGGGCGCCTGCGATCTCCGGGTGACCGCGCACCATGTCGTCGAGGAGGCGCACGAAGGAGGCTTCTGGAACGGGCGCGCCCGGCGGAAACGGATCGAGCTCCATCATGTAGCGCCAGCTGAGTCGCTTCACGTCCTCGGCGGAGCCGCGGCACTCGTACCAGCGCTTTTGCCAGCGGGAGGCTCGCACCACCCACAGCATGACCACGAGCAGGGTCGTCGAGACGGCCGTCAGCACCGCGCTCGACAGCCGCAGCACGCCGGTCGCGACGAGGAGCACCAACCCCGCACTCACCGGGTTGAGGAGGAGCTGGACTCCCTCGGCGAGAAAGTGCTGGCGGCGGAGCGCGACCGACGCAGCGTCCGCGGCACTGTACACGCCCGGGTAGTCGTCGAACGGCACCTTCCCCGACCCGTCCACGTCGGTCAGAGGTCGAGCGTCCCCTTGATCCCGAACTGCAGCCATTCGTGCAGCGCCTTGTTGGAGATGCTTCCAGAGCTCGACGTCACCCCGCTCGTGCTCAGGTTCGTGTACTCGCCGAGCGAGAAGTTCACGAACGGACCCACGCGGAACGCGTTCGCCACGCGGAAATCGACGCCCACGATGAACCGCACGAACTCCCACCCGGTGGCCGTCGCCGTCTCCGAGGCGGACCCCCCGGTGATGGAGCTCACCCCCTTGATGGTGTAGCTCGCGAGCTCGTAGCCGACCCCGAGTCCTGCGTAGGGGAGGACGATGCTCTTCTGTATGGTGAACGTGTAGAGGAAGTCGATCCCGAACTCCCATGTCGACAGCTGGCTCGACACGAACGCGGGCGAGAAGTCGAAGTATGCACCCAGGTAGAGGTTCGGGCTGAAGCGCCAGCCCACGTCGAGCTGCAGCGGCAACGTGCCCGAGAAGATCTTGTTCATCGCGTCACCGGACACGCCCGTGGCGGCCCCCAGCGGGACGCCGTACCCGATGCCCAGGCTGAGCGACAGGCCGCTCGGGGCAGGGCCGGACGGGGCGGCGAGGAACGGCTCGACTCCGCTTTCGGCGGCGGCCGCGCGCGTCGCCAGGGTCATGGAGCCCGCCAGCAGAGCAGCTGCGAGGATCCTCTTCATCGTCACCTCCACCAGAGGGACAGCTTATAGTGCCGCTCCTTCGCGACCCGCCGCCGCCCAGATGACCCGTCCCGCCCCGCCACCGACCGTGCACCCCGCGCGGCCGGGCTCCGTGGACCATGTCGTAGCCCGAGCAGGACACGCCCGACTCGCTGCTTTGCGCGCGAGCCTCTCGGCGACGCGCGTGACCTCGGCCGGCAGCGCGACGGCCGAGGTGTCGATGGGTCGGGGGAGGTCGCCCACGAGGTCTGGGCGAGCTGGCGACTCGCCGACGGCTGGCGCTTCGGCGACCGGCGAGACGACAGGCTGAAACTCCACCCCAGCCTGGTGCCGTACGACGAGCTCCCGGAGGCCGAGAAGAAGTACGATCGCGCGACCGTGATCGAGACGCTGAAGGGGCTCTGCGCCCTGGGATTCCGCATTCTCGCGCCCGACGACGGGGGTGAAGCCCCGTGACCGAGTTTCGGCAGCCCGCGGACGACAAGACGGCGAACCCGACTCGCCGGCCCGGGAAACCGAGGGCCGGGGCGCACCCGATCTTCATCAACTACCGACGAGAGGACAGCGGCGGCCAGGCGCGCGCGCTCCTCTATGCGCTCGAGCAGGCCTTTCCCCGGCAGGTCTTCATGGACGTGAAGGGCCTGCGACCCGGCGTCAACTACATGGAGGAGATCGAGCGCACGGTCGGGAACTGCCGTGTCGTGCTCGTCCTCATCGGGAAGGGATGGGCGAGCATCACCGACGCCGGCGGGCGGCGCCGGCTCCTCGATCCGCGCGACGTTGTGAGCCTGGAGATCGCGACCGCCCTCGCGCGCCCCGACGTGCTCGTGGTGCCGGTCCTTGTCGGCGGCGCGTCGCTTCCGGGGGAGGACGACCTGCCCGAGGCGCTGCGGGGGCTGCTTCATCGACAGTGCCTGCAGCTCACCGAGCAGGACTGGGATTACAACGTCGCCCAGCTGGTGGACGCCCTCCGTCGCCTGGTCCCCGCTCCCGCCGGGAACCGCCGGGCGCTCGGCGTCGGGCTCGGGGCGGCCGCGCTGGCGGTTCTCGGCCTCGGGGCCGTGGCCCTCCTTCACCGTGGAGGGACGACCCGACCGGCTCCGTCGGCCACGTCCGCAGCCGTGGCCACTCGCGCGCCCGAGGCCGCCCCCGCATCGCCACGGCCCGCCGGGACCGAGACCCCCGCACCCGCGCCGAGTCCCGCGAGCGCTCCGCCCGCGCCCGCCGCCCGAGTGGCGACTCCCGCACCGGCCAAACGTCCGCCTCCCGCCGCCGTGGCCGCCCCCGCACCGCCGGCGTCGCCGCCGGCACCCCCGGCGAGGCCCGCCCCGCAGGCCCAGGCGCCCGCGCCGCAGGCCCAGCCGCCCGCCCCGCCTCCAGCCGAGCCCGCCCGTGTCGCCGCGGCCGCCCCGCGAGCCGAGCGGGCAGCGTTCACCACGGTGGACGTCTCGTCCTTTCAGCTGTACTTCGGGAACCCGGACGCGCGCGACCGCGGACGCGAGCTCGTTGCCAACGCGCACTGGTTCCTCGAGCCCAACGGGTCCTTCACCTTCGCGCCGGAAAACCAGTCGCCCGACTTCTTTCCCCTCACCGTGCGGGCCTCCCGAGACGGGGAGGTCGTCTCATTCGAGGGGCTCCGGAAGGCACCTTCGGCTGGGACGCTCGCCTACGTCCGGATCTCCGGACATCTCGTCGTGGGCAGCCCCGCCGCTCTGACCCTCGACCTCGAGTTCGGGAAGGCCACGGGGTCGGGTGGGATGGATCTCGAGCCTACGTTCAAGGCCCAGGCCCGCGCCCGACTCCACCCGGAGTAACGGCTTTCGGCCCCGATCGGGAGTCCTCCCCCGCCGACGGTTGCCCGCGACGGGCGCCACCGATTGTTGTAAAAGGCCCGCGTGGAAGCGCAGCACGCGCACCCCCCGGACGGCGCCTGCACGCCCGAGTGTCCCCGGTGGAGCGACGAGGCGATCCACCTCTTCGCCCTCCAGCAGCGCTACGGGGACATGCTCCAGGCGTGCCGCGCCGCGTCTGCCATCGAGTGGGTGATGGTCGCGCCCGCGCTCGCCGGCGTCTCGTTGCCGGAATACCTTCGCGACGAGGAGCTCGTGCGCCTGAACCTCGTCGCCGGCCGGGACACCCCCGAGGTCCTGCTCGACGAGTGGGGCATCCGCTGCAACCTGACGTTCCGCGGATCGCGCGTCGACTGCGCGCTCCCCTGGCCGGCCGTCGTGGCGGGTCGGCTCAGGCCGCCCGAGCGGAAGCGGCCGCGCTTCGGGGTCATCGAGGGCGGCAAGAAGGACTGACGAGGACATCGCTCGGATCCTCTCCTCGCCCGGGCGCAGCCGCTCGAGCGAAGCGCCCGCCGCGCTTCCCGCCGGAATCAGGGGACCGGCTCTCTTGGGTGCCCACGGCGCGGCCACGCTCGGCATCCACGGCGCTCCGGGTCGGGGAAAAACGGTTTTTCCTGTTTCACTGAAAGGCGTCCGCGTCCCGGTGGCGTTTCAACGGCAATCGCGAGTGCACTCCGAGTCTGCGCGCTGCCGCCCCGCGCAGCCCATCAAGGGAGCGACAGGCGGTCTCCGAGCGGCTAGGGGAGCCGTAATCACCTCCTCCAAGGAGCTCCCCTATGCGCTGCGCGATGCGACGAGCCGTTGCTTCGCTTTCCTTCCTGACCTGGGCGATCGCATCCATTGGATGCGGGTCCGGCTCGTCCGGGCCGCCGAACGGCAGCATCGGCCCGAACGGTGGCACCTTCAACGCCGGGAACGGGGTCACCGTCGTGGTACCGTCTGGAGCCCTCACGCAGACGGTGCAACTCACCGAGGCGACCACCCAGACCGCACCCCCGTCCGTTCCGGGGTACACCGCGCTCTCCGACCTGTACCAGTTCGGCCCCGACGGGACGGCATTCGGGTCGCCGGTGACGGTGACCTTGCCGCTTCCGGCCGGCGCCCCCGCCAACGCCACGATCCTCTGGTCGCAGGCGAACAACCCAACCGCTTACGACGACGCGCACGGGACGGTGAACGGCTCGAGCATCTCGGCCCAGGGCAACCACTTCAGCACCCTGTTCGTCGCGCAGCCAGGGCAGCTGACGCTGACCCCGAGCACCGCGACGCTGACGGCCGGCATCGGGACCCAGGCGTTCACGGCGACCCTCACCAACGCGACCGGGGACATCACCTGGACGCTCTCGCCCGCCACCGGTGCGGGGACGCTCTCCGCGACCACCGGCGGCAGCGTCACCTACACTCCGCCGACGACGGTGAGCTCGACGATCACGGTCACCCTGACGGCCTCCGCCGCCGGCTTGACGGCCAAGGCGACGATCACCGTCAATCCCATCACGGTCACGGTCTCGCCCTCCACGGTGACG
This sequence comes from Anaeromyxobacteraceae bacterium, assembly GCA_035543235.1. GTDB lineage: Bacteria > Myxococcota > Myxococcia > Myxococcales > Anaeromyxobacteraceae > DATJZG01. The sequence continues at coordinate 73,345 of DATKJV010000060.1, forward strand.
TTCACGGCCGGCACGGGCACACAGATCTTCACCGCCACCGTCACGGGCGCGAGCGGGACGCCGACCATCACCTGGACGCTCTCGCCCGCCACCGGCTCGGGCACCCTGTCCGCCACGACCGGCGCGACCGTGACCTACACGCCCCCGGCCACGGTCTCGTCCACGACGACGGTGACGCTCACGGCGTCCGCGGACGGGGCCAGCGGCTCGGCGACCATCACCGTCCATCCAGCGACCATCTCCGTCTCGCCCGCGACGGCAACATTCACCGCCGGTACCGGGTCGCAGGCGTTCACCGCCACGGTCACGGGTCCCCCGGGGACCGTCACCTGGTCCCTCTCACCCGCCACCGGCTCGGGCACCCTCTCCGCCACGACCGGCGCGACCGTGACCTACACGCCCCCGGCCACGGTCTCGTCCACGACGACGGTGACGCTCACGGCGTCCGCGGACGGCGTGAACGGCTCGGCGACCATCACCGTCAACCCGGTGAACGTCGTCACGGTCTCGGTGTCGCCCGCGACGGCGACGTTCACCGCCGGGACGGGGTCGCAGGCGTTCACGGCCACCGTCACCGGCTCCACCGGGACCGTCACCTGGACGCTCTCGCCCACCTCCGGCTCGGGAACCCTGTCCGCGACCACCGGGGCGACCGTCACCTACTCCCCCCCGGCTACGGTCTCGTCCACGACCACCGTCACGCTCACCGCCGCAGCGGGCGGCGCCAGCGGCTCGGCGACCATCACCGTCAACCCTGCCAGCACCGGAACCGGCACGATCAGCCAGTTTTGCTCCTCGCTCGAGACCCAGATCGTGAATTTCTTCACGACCTGCGAGGACGCGCCGGCCGCGGACGTAGCGGCGCTGCTCAACCTCGGCGGCTTCAGCACGACCTGCTCGAACTACGCGAACGGCATCGGGACCTACTTCAACTACAACGCCGCGAACGGCGCGGCCTGCATCAGCGACATCAAGGCCGCTTCCTGCTCCGACTGGCTGCAGGGCGGCCTTGGCGCCTTCTCCGCCTGTGCCGCGGTCAGCACCCCGCTGCGATCGGTCGGCTCGTCCTGCTACTCGGGCCTCGACTGCATCGACAGCTACTGCGACGTCCTCGACGCGGGCAATTGTCCCGGAACCTGCACGGACTACCTCGCCCCCGGCGCCTCCTGCCTGAGCGCCGTTCCCTGCACCCCGGGCTACTCCTGCTACGTGTCCGGCACCTCTTTCGTCTGCACACAGGAGGCCGCGTCCGGCGCATCGTGCGCCGCGAACCCGTGCGTTTCGGGCACCTACTGCGACAGCCGGACCACGACCTGCACCCCGATCCCGGGCTCGGGTGGGGACTGCAGCTTCTCCCTCGAGTGCCTCCCGGGCTTCGTGTGCGTGACCTCGGGCACCACCTCGACGTGCCAGGCGGTGAGCTATCTCGCCGCAGGGGCGAGCTGCTCGATCTCGGTGGCGAACCCCACGTGCGCGCCCCTCACCGAGTGCGTGGGCTCGCCGTCGGTCTGCACGGCCTTCCCCGTCGCCGGGGATGCGTGCGTGACGGGGCTCCCGTGCCTGGAGAGCTACTGCGACACCACGAGCCACTGCGCCGCGCTCCTCCCGGGCGGCGCGGCATGCTCCAGCAGCGCCCAGTGCCAATCGGCGAACTGCGCGACGGTGGGCACGACGAAGCAGTGTACGTACACGGCTTGCGCCTATCCGTAGGTGCCCGCGCTCGCGTCGGTGCAAGGCAATCGGGACAGGGGGTAGCCGCCCGGCTACTCCCTTCCCCCGCCGCCGGACCCTGCGGGTCCGCACCCGGTTCGAGCCGTCGAGGAGGTCGCGCGGCAAGCAAGGCGCGGGCGGCATCCTCGTTCGCGCCGAGGGGCTTCGGCCCGGTGGACGGGGGCCCCGCTTCCACTGCTGGCGTTGCACGAGCCGCAGGCGATGCGCCCCGAGGAGCGAGGGGACGTGCTCCTCCGGGCCACGCCCTCGCTTGCGCAAACCACACGAAGAGGCCCCCCCGGTCGTGGCCGGGGGGGCCTCATGACTGCTTTGCGGACTGCGGACAAAGTGAGCGCAGAAGGAATCGAACCTTCAACCTATGGATTAAGAGTCCATTGCTCTGCCAGTTGAGCTATGCGCCCGAGACTCGGATGCCCGAAAGGCGGCGGATCTAACAGGTCGCGACGCAGCTTGTCAATCGTGCACCTGACGCCCTCGCCGGTAGATTGGCGCGCCCGGAGGGAATCGAACCCCCGACCTGCGGCTTCGAAGGCCGACGCTCTATCCAACTGAGCTACGGGCGCGTTCTTGCAATTTCGAGAAGCGAGAAAAGGGTGGGTGAGTGAAGGGGCTCGAACCCTTAACCCCCGGATCCACAGTCCAGTGCTCTACCGATTGAGCTACACTCACCGCAAAACCGATCGCCGCCTCCCTTGAGAGCGCGCCCGGAGGGAGTCGAACCCCCGACCCGCGGCTTAGAAGGCCGCTGCTCTGTCCAGCTGAGCTACGGGCGCAGAAGCTGGCGGCGCCCCGCATCCGCGCTCCCGGGGAGGCGCCGCGCCCCGGCCATCCCAATCCTTCTGTCAAAGAGTCGGGGCGGCGGGATTTGGACCCGCGACCTCCTGCGCCCAAGGCAGGCGCGCTACCAGGCTGCGCTACGCCCCGGAAACGGCTGGGGAGATGCATCTGACACCCCGTTCCGAGTGGGCCGTGTCTAGCGCCCCGCCCGGGATTTGTCAAAGGGTCGCTAAGACCTCGCGCAGGGCGGGGAGAAGCTTTCGCAGCGCCTCGCCGCGGTGCGAGATGGCGTCCTTCTCTTGCGGCCCGAGCTCCGCCATCGTGCGCCCCGGGGTCGCCTCCGGGGCGAAGAGGGGATCGTACCCGAAGCCCCCTTCCCCGCGGGGCTCCTCGACGATGGCGCCCCGGCAGGACCCCTCCGCGAGCGCGATCACGGTCCCGTCCGGCGCGGCGAGCGCCACGACCGCCCGGTACTCGGCGCCCCGGTGCTCGGGGAACACGCCCCGGAGCACGAAGAGGAGCTTCTCGTTGTTCGCCCGGTCCCGCTCCACGCCCGCGAGGCCGGGCCGCTCCTCCTCGGAGTACCGCGCCGAGCGGATGCCGGGCCTGCCCCACAGGGCGTCGACGCACAGCCCGGAGTCATCCGCGAGCGCGTGCCGCCCGGTGGCGCGCGCGTGCGCGGACGCCTTCTTCCGGGCGTTCTCGGCGAACGTGCTGCCGTCCTCCACGACCTCGCCCGCGCCGCCGCCTGCTTCGGCCAGCGAGAGGACGCGGACCGGGAGGCCCGCCACGAGCCGGCGGAGCTCGCGCAGCTTCCCCGGGTTGCCGGTCGCGAAGACGAGGTCCACGGCCGGCCTAGCGGAGCGCCCGCGCCTGCGCGGTCTTCAGCTCCCCGATACCGCGGAGCGCGGCGTCGATCATCCGGTCGAGGTCGGAGCGCGCGAAGGCCTTGCCCTCCGCGGTGCCCTGCACCTCGACGAGCTCGAGCTCGCCCGTCGCCACAACGTTCATGTCCACCTCGGCGGTCGAGTCCTCGTCGTAGTCGAGGTCGAGGCACACCTCGCCCCGGACGATGCCCACGCTCACGGCGGCGACGTGGCGGAGGACCGGGTCCTTGGAGAGCACGCCGCGGCGCTGGAGCCCGCGGGCCGCGATCGCGAGGGCCACGAAGCCCCCGGTGATGGCGGCGGTGCGCGTTCCCCCGTCCGCCTGCAGGACGTCGCAGTCCACGGTGATGGTGCGGGGCCCGAGCGCGACCAGGTCCACCGCGGCCCGGAGCGCCCGCCCCACCAGGCGCTGGATCTCGAGGGTGCGGCCGCCCTGCTTTCCTCGCGCGGCCTCCCGCTGCATGCGCTCGTGGGTGGACCTGGGCAGCATCCCGTACTCCGCCGTGACCCATCCGGCCCCGGTGCCGAGCACGTGCGGCGGGACCCGGGTCTCGACGGACGCCGTGCAGAGCACGTGCGTGTCGCCGAAGCGGGCCAGACAGGCGCCCTCGGCGTGCTTCGAAACGTTCACCTCGAGCGAGACGGGCCGCAGCTGCTGGGGGGTTCGTCCTTGGGCGCGCATGGGGCGGGCATCATAACGCGCGCGCGGCCCGCCGCCAGCGGCCCCGCCGTCGCTACCGAAGCGCGGCCCGCCGCCCCTGCGCGCGCCAGGCGGCGATGCCGTCGGCGATGGCGCGGGCGAGCGACTCCTGGTACTGGGCGGTGCGCAGCAGCCGCCCCTCCTGCGGATGCGAGAGGAACCCGAGCTCGACGAGCACCGCCGGCATGCGCGCGCCGGCGAGGACGTAGAACGGCGCCTGCTTGACGCCCCGGTCCTCGGCCCCCGCGCCGCGCACGACCCGGTCGTGGAGCGCGTACGCGAGCCGGGAGCTCTCGGCGAGGTTCGCGGCGTCCTCCAGGTCGGCGAGGATGCCGGCCACGGCGTCGGAGCGGTCGACCTCCTCGCCGGCGAGCCGGTCGGCGTTCTCCCGGGCGGCGACGGCCGAGGCGGAGGCGTCGGTCGCGTCGGCGGAGAGGAAGTAGGTCTCGACGCCCCGGGCGCGCAGGTGCGCGGCCCCCGGCATGGCGTTCAGGTGGATGGAGACGAAGAGGTCGGCCTTCTCGGAGTTCGCGAGCGCGGCGCGCTGCGGCAGCGCCACCGTCCCGTCGCCGTCCCGCGTGAGGAGGACGCGAGCGCCCTGTCGCTCCAGGCGCCCCTTCAGGCGGCGCGCGATCTGGAGCGTCAGGTCCTTCTCCCGGGCGCCCTCCGCGGAGACGGCGCCCTCCTTCTCCCCCCCGTGGCCGGGATCGAGCACCACGACGTACGCGGGAGCCGGTCGGGCCGCCGGCACCGCGAGGAGGAGCGCGCTCGCGACCGCCCACACCATCGTGCCGATTCTACGGTGCGCCGGCCGCCCAGGCCACCTCGAGGACGGGCCCCTCGGGGGCGGTGAGGACCTCTCCCACCCGCGTCGCGGCGACGCCCCGGTCCGCGAGCAGGGAGAGGACGGCGTCGCCTCGGTCCGGGCGCACGGCGGCGAGCAGCCCCCCGTTCGTCTGCGCGTCCGCGAGCACGAGGCGCGCCGGGGCGTCGACGCCCTCGGCGAAGCGCGCGTGCGGCCGCACCCACTCGAGGTTCGCCTTGCTCCCGCCCGGGACGACGTCCTTCAGGGCGTGCTCCCGCACCCCGGGGAGCACCGGCACGCGGGCGGCCTCGATCCGGAGCGCCACGCCCGAGCCCTCGGCCATCTCCCAGGCGTGCCCGAGCAGGCCGAACCCGGTCACGTCCGTGAGGGCGTCGACGGCCCCCGTCGAGGCGAGCACCTCGCCGGCGGCGCGGTTCAGCTCCGCCATCACCTCCGTCGCGCGCTTCACCTCGGCCTCGGAGGCCACGCCGCGCTTGATGGCGGTGGTCAAGATCCCCGTGCCGAGCGGCTTGGTGAGCAGGAGCACGTCGCCGGGGCGCGCGCCGACGTTGCGGAGGATGCGGTCCGGGTGCACGAGGCCGGTGACCGCCATCCCGTACTTGGGCTCGGGGTCGTCGATGCTATGCCCCCCGAGGACCGGGGCGCCGGCGAGGGCCGCGGTCTCCGCACCTCCGCGCAGGATCTCCGCGAGCATCTCCAGGGGCAGCGACTTGGCCGGGAACGCGACCAGGTTCAGCGCGAACAGCGGGCGCGCCCCCATGGCCCAGATGTCGGAGAAGGCGTTCGCCGCGGCGATGCGCCCGAACCAGTACGGGTCGTCAACGACCGGCGTGAAGAAGTCGACGGTCTCGACGACCGCCTCGGTGGCGGACAGGCGGTACACGGCGGCATCGTCGCGCGTCTCGTGGCCCACGAGCGCACGCGCATCCTCGACCTTCGGCAGGTGGCGCAGGACCTGCGCCAAGTCCGCAGGGCGGATCTTGCAGGCTCAACCCGCCCCGTGCGAGAGCGAGGTGAGCCGGACCTTTCCGTGCTCCATGGGAGGGATCCTACGGCGAACCGCCCGCCGGCGCACCCCCGCCGACCCCCGCGAACTTGAGGTACATCTCGGCGCTGCGGTTCCCGGGCGAGATCCGGAGCACCGAGTCCCACTGCTCGGCGGCCGCCTGCCTCTGGCCGGCCGCGTACAGGCACAGGCCCAGGTTGAGCCGCGCGGGGATGAAGTTGGGGTTCTGGCGGACGACCTCGCTGTACTCGGCGATGGCCTCGTCGCGCCGGCCCCAGTCCCGGTAGGCCCCGGCGAGCTGCGCCCGGATGTCGACGAACGTCGGACAGAGCGCGAGCGCCCGCTGGTACTCCGCGATCGCCTCGGCGTAGAGGCCGGAGGAGAGGTAGACGTCCCCCACCTCCGCGTACATGTTCGCGAGCTTGCCCCGGACGAAGTGGTCGAGCCGGCCCGGGGCCGCGCCGGATCGCGCGAGCGCCTGCTGATAGGCCTCCTGCGCCTCGCGGTACTTGCCGGTGTCGTTGTAGGTGATGGCCAGGTTGAGCGCCGCGTCCGTGTAGCCCGGATTGATGCGCAGCGCTGCCTCGAAGGCCCGCTGCGCCTTCTGGTACTGGCCCTGGTCGTGGTAGCAGACGCCTAGCATGTTGTAGACGTCGGCGAAGGACTGGTTGTCCTCCACCACCTGGGTGAGGTACTGCTCGGCGCGGGCGTACTCCTTGCGCACGTAGTGGAAGCGCCCGAGCGCCAGCTTCTCCTTCAGGAGTTCGTCCATCTCGCTCTCCGAGGTCGGGAGAGTCTATCACCGGACGCGGTGGTCAGAGTCCGGCGGCGAAGAGCCAGCGCTCGCCGCGCCGGACGAGGCGATATCGCGCGCGCGCGGGGCGGGAGCCGTTCGCCTCCTCCACCTCCCGGTCCTCGCCGACCTCCGCGCCGTCGCGGTCGACCCGGATCTGCCAGCGCAGGACTCGCTCGCTCCGGGGGGAGGCGGCGAGCTCCGCACGCAGCCTCTCGAGCAGCGCTCGGCGATCGAGCCCGGCGTCCGCGTAGTCGTCGGCGACGAGCGCCGCGTACGCCGCCGGGTCTCGCCCTTCCACCGCGTCGAGTCGCCGGAAGAGGGCGCGCAGGACGCCGCGGAGCTGGGCGAACTGGTCGCCCTCGCCGCACCACAGGGCGATGGAGCAGGGCTTCATGTGGAAGCGCTCGCGCCCGAGGTAGGACACCTCCGCGATCCGCTCGCGCCACTTGACCCGCCCCTCGGCGTCGAGCATCGCGACGACGGTGGCGCGGTTCCCCTCGACGACGGGCACGACGTCCGTGTAGCGGACCGGGACGAGCTCCAGGGTGCCGCCGGCCCCGAAGCCGTAGACGTCCTCCAGGTGGGCGCGGTTCTGGTGGGCGAGCGCGCCGCGGACCTGCGTCTCCGGGCTCTCGAGGGAGAGCGAGGAGCCGACCGAGGCGAGCTCCCCCCGGAACGCCCACAGGGCCGCCGCGGCCGCGGCCGCGGCGACGAGCGGCACGAGGTAGGGGGCTCCGTGTCGGAAGCGCGGGCGGAAGCGGCTCGACCCGAGCCCCAGGTCAGAAGCCGGGCTTCGCCGGGGCCTCGGGCTGCGACCGGAGGGCTGCAAGCATCTTCTCCGCGCTCTTCTGGTACGAGCTCTTCGGGAAGCGGACCAGGAGCTGCTGGAGCGCCTGCTGCGCACGGTACCGCTCGTCGAGCCTGGCGTACATGTTCGCGAGCTCGTAGAGGGCCTCCGGCTCGCGCGGGTTGCCCGGGTAGTCCTTGAGGATGCGCTCGAGCCGGTAGGCGGCGCCCTGCCACTTCTCCCGCTTGCGGTAGAACTCGTACACGTACCAGTCCCGGGAGACGAGGATGCCCATCGCCTTCTGCTGCAGTTCCTTCGCCTTCGGAACGTACTTCGAATCCGGGAACTTCGTGAGGAACTGCGTGATCGCGTCGTTCGCCTGGATCACCTGCCCGAGGTCGCGCTCGTAGACGGGCGGGAAGACGAAGAACTCGGTCGGGGCCTCGTTCCAGCGGGACTCGGCCATCCGGAAGGTGGCGTAGTCCACCTCCGGGTTCGTGGGATGGAGCTTCGCGAACATCCCGTAGGCCTCGGCCGCCTCGATGTACTTCTGCTGCTCGTACTTGAGATCGGCGAGCCGCAGCTCGGCGAGGGCCGCGTACTTGGAGTAGGGGTACTTGGTCCGGACGCGCTCGAGGACCTTCTGGGCGTCCATGAAGTCGTGCCCCTCGAGCATCCTCACGCCCGCCGCGTAGTCCTCCTCGGCGGGGGACTCGTACTTCACGGCAGGCGCCTTCTTGGCGCACGCGGAGAGCAGGGCCGCGGCGAGGAGCGCCAGCGCGGCAGGGCGGGCCGGATTCTGCGCCATCGAGGCGCGCACCATATCAGCGCCCCTCCTCGTCGTCCACGAGCACCCCGGCCACCGAGGACACGGCCGCCGCCGAGAAGCCCCTGCCCAGGAGGTGGCGCACGAGCCGGGCCCTCTCCCGGTCGTCGAGGTCGCCGATGGGTCGCGGCGCGCGCCGGGCGGCGAGGGCGCGGCAACGCTCCACCTCGGCCGCTCCCCCCGGCTCCCCGAGCGCCTCTCGCACGGCGCGCCGGGCCGCGGAGGGGGACACGCCCGCCGCGGCGAGCCGCGCCTCGGCGAGGCGCGGGCCGAGCCCCCCCGGCGCGGTGAGCCGCCTCGCCCGGTCGCGGGCGTACGCCTCGTCGTCGAGGTAGCCGAGCCGCCGCAGCCACTCCTCGACCGCCGCCGCCTCGCGGCCGAGCCCGTCGCGCTCCAGGCGACCCCGGATCTCCGCCGCGGTGCGCGGCCGCGCCGCGAGCAGGCGCAGCGCCTTCGCCTTGGCGCGGTCGATGGGGGACCCGTCCACGGGACGGGAGTCTACCCGGGCCGGGGACCTAGAACCGCTCGATCTGGAAGTCGTCCTCGCCGCCGGCCGCCGGCGAGGACTCGGCGGGGCGCGCCCCCGCCTTCACGGGCGTCACGCGCCCGAGCGGGGCCGCGGCCGGGGCGCGCGCCGCGCCGGCAGCCGCCGGGCGTGCGCCGGACTCCGGCGCCTTCTCGAAGTTGTCCCACTTCGAGTCGCTCGTTCCGGACACGCCCGAGACGCGCAGCGCGAAGTCGTCGGGGTTCGTCGCCTGGCGGAGCGCCTCGTCGTAGCTGATCAGGTTCGACTTGAGCAGCCACATGAGGCTCTGGTCGAAGGTCTGCATCCCGTAGGAGACGTGCCCCTGCGCGATGGCGTCGGGGATCTCCTTCGTCCGGTCCTTGTCCTCGATGAGCTCGCGCACGCGCGCGGTCGCGAGGAGCACCTCGATGGCGGGCACGCGACCCCGCCCGTCGACGCGCGGCACGAGCCGCTGGCTGATGACGGCCTTCAGCACCGATCCGAGCTGCAGCCGCACCTGCTTCTGCTGGTAGGGCGGGAAGGCCGAGATGATGCGGTTCACCGTCTCCGTCGCGTCGAGGGTGTGGAGCGTCGACATGACGAGGTGGCCGGTCTCGGCGGCCGTGAGCGCGGTCTCGATGGTCTCGAGGTCGCGCATCTCGCCGACCAGGATGACGTCGGGATCCTGGCGCAGCGCGCTCTTCAGCGCCTGGCCGAAGCTCATCGTGTCGACGCCGACCTCGCGCTGGTTGACGATCGATCGCTTGTCGCGGATGAGGAACTCGATCGGGTCCTCGATCGTCATGATGTGGCAGGTCTCGTTCGCGTTCACGAAGTCGATCATCGCCGCGAGCGTGGTCGACTTGCCCGAGCCGGTCGTGCCGGTGACGAGGATGAGCCCCCGCTGCTCGGACGCGATCTTCTCGAGCACCTTGGGCAGCATGAGCTGCTCGATCGTCTGGATCTTGAACGGGATCACCCGGAGGACCACCCCGAGCGTGCCCCGCTGCTGGAAGACGTTCACGCGGAACCGGCCGAGGCCCGGGACGCCGTAGGCGAGGTCGACCTCGTTCGTCTGCTTGTACTTCTCCTTCTGGTAGTCGCTCATGATGCCGAACGCCATCCGGCCGATCTCCTCGGGCGGCAGCCGGCGGGCATCCTTGAGCGGCACGAGCGACCCATCGATGCGGAACATCGGCGGCAGGCCCGCCTTCAGGTGGATGTCGCTCGCGCCAGACCGCAGCGCGATCTGCAGGATCTCGTTCAGCTCCATTCGACCGGGAGCGTACCACTCGGGGGGTGGGCTCGCCATGCCGCGGCGGCCCGTGCGGGGCCGCTGTCGGAGCGGGACCCACACGAGACGGAGCGGACGCACCCGTCCCGCGGCGCGGGCGCGCCCGCGGCGCGGACTCCGGGAAGCTCGTTACCGCTTCGAGAACTGGAAGCGCTTGCGGGCGCCGGGGCGGCCGTACTTCTTGCGCTCGACGGCGCGCGCGTCGCGGGTGAGGAACCCGGCCTTCTTCAGGACCGGCCTCCACTCCGGGTTGAAGGCGACGAGAGCGCGGGAGATGCCGTGGCGGATCGCGCCGGCCTGTCCGGAGTGGCCGCCGCCGTGCGTGTTGACGGCGATGTCGAGCTTGCCCACCTGGTCGACGAGCTTGAGCGGCTCGACGAGGATCATCTTGGAGGTCTCGCGCCCGAAGTAGTCGTCGAGCGGGCGGCCGTTGACCGTGATGGTGCCGGTGCCCGGCGCGATGCGCACGCGGGCCACCGACTCCTTGCGGCGGCCGGTGTTGATGCGGAGAGACGGGGGCATCTGCGTTCCTCTAGGCGGAGAGCTTGAGCGGCTCGGGCTTCTGCGCCGCGTGCGGGTGCTGGTCGGCCGGGTAGACCTTGAGCTTCTTCATCATCGCGCGCCCCAGCGAGTTGCGGGGCAGCATGCGCTTCACGGCGGCGACCAGGATGTCCTCGGGGTGGCGGGCGCGCAACTTGACCGCGGGCGTGAGCTTGGCGCCGCCCGGGTACATCGTGTGGGAGAAGTAGAGCTTCTCCGTCTCCTTCTTGCCGGTGAACCGGACCTTGCCCGCGTTCACGACCACCACGAAGTCGCCGGTGTCGAGCGACGGCGTGTAGGCCGGCTTGTGCTTGCCCTTCAGGATCGTGGCGATGCGGGAGGCGGCGCGGCCGACCGTCAGGCCGTCGGCGTCGACGATCCACCACTTCCGTCCCCGGAGCGCCTCGCCCCGGGTGGTGCTGTGCGTGCCCTTGTGCATGGAAAACCTGGGTGTTTCGAGCAATTCGGAAGGGGCGTACCTAGCGGATGGACCGAGGATTGTCAAGGACGTTGCGCGCCGGCCGGGCGCGCGCTCTACAGGCGGTAGCCCACGAACGCCTGGGTCACGAAGGCGAAGCTCGTCTGCGTCCCCCCGGGGACTCCCTGGTACGAGGAGAGCGCCTGGATCGCGGCCCCGAAGCGGGTGTTCACGCCGACGGCGATCTCCGGTCGCGGGTGGTACTCGAGGTAGGGCCCCGCCATGGGGCCGAAGGTGAACCGCGGGGAGAAGGCGCCCGTGAAGAGCAGCGTCATCTCGAAGTCGACGCCCAGGCCCGCCTCGAGGCCGTGCTGGAGCGGGAAGCCGAGGACGAGCCCCACCGGGAACTGGATCCCGAACGCGGCGGTGCTCTCCGTGTAGAGCTTCAGGCCCGGGTCGACGTGCACGAGCCAGTGGAAGTCCTTCGACCCCGGCAGTTCGAAGCGGAGGGGCGCGTAGAGCGAGAGGCCGAACTGGCTCGCGGTCGTGCCCTCGTACCCGTAGAGGAGCCCGAGACGGAAGCCGATGTCGGAGGTGGGCGACAGCCCGAGCGTGTACCCGAAGGTCGTGCTCGGCCAGCCGCCCTGGACGTCCACGAAGGGCCGGCCGGTGTTCACCTCGGCGCCCACGACGCTGTAGGAGCCGAGCCCCTTGCGGATGAGGGGGACGTCGTCGTCGAGCTCAGCGCGGGCGAGCGCCGGCGCGATGGCGAGTGCGAGGAAGGCGGCGCAGATCGTCCGTGTCATGTGAGTCCCCCGGCTCCGCTTGTCGCGGCCCGTCTAGAACAGGTGGTAGCCGACGAATCCCTGGAAGAGGAAGGCGAAGGCCGAACCGTAGCCCGCGGCGGTCGGGATGGCGACCCCGAAGCGGGTGTTGATCCCGATCGCCAGGCCCGAGCTCGGGACATGATACTCGAGGTACGGACCGACCATGGGCTCGACGACGAAGTTCACCGGGCTCGTGACGAACAGGGTCATGTTCAGGTCGAGACCCGCCCCCACCTCGAGGCCCGGCGCCACCGAGCCCCCCGCCACGATCCCCACGGGGAACATGAAGCCGAACTGGGCCGGGCCGCCGGTGACGGTGCAGGCGTAGGGCTGGTTGCCGGCGTAGCAGGTGCTGCTGTGGCCGTACCCGCTCGTGTAGAGCTTCAGCCCGGGATCCACGTGAAAGAGGATCTTCAGGTCCGAGGTCTCCGCCAGGGCGAACCGGAGCGGCGTGTAGAGGTCGATGCCGAAGGACGTATAGGTCGTCCCCTCGACCCCGTAGAGCAGGCCGAACCGGATGCCCATGTCCATGGACCTCGAGACGTTGAACGTGTAGCCGAAGTCCACGTCGGGCCACCCGAACCGCACGTCCTCGAAGGGCTTGCCGGTGTCGATCTCCGCGCCGACGACGCTCCAGTCGCCGAGCCCCTTCGCGCCGGACTGCGCCTGCGCGGCGAGCGGCACCGCGGCGACGGCGGCGGCAAGGGTCCAGGTCCGAATCGCTCTCGTCATGGGGCTCCTTGCCGGTCGTGGCCGGGACGCTCGGCGGGTCGGGCGGGATCCGCCCGTCCCTCCCCCTCCACCGCGAGAGGCGTGGGCCGACGGGCTCGTCTCGACAACGTGAACTCCCGGTGGCGGCCTCGACGGGTCGAGACCGCCACCGGGAAGGAAACGGTGCCGGGCTACTCTACTAGAAGAGCCGGTAGCCTGCGAAGGCCTGGACCTTGAAGGCGAACGGGTTCGTGTACGCGCTCGCCGTGTTGATGGCGGCCCCGAAGCGGGTGTTGAGCCCGATGGCGATGTTGGGGTTCGTGAAGTGGTACTCGACGTACGGGCCGATCCAGGGGCCGATGACGAAGTTGAAGGGGCTCGTCACCACCAGCGCCAGGTTGAGGTCGAAGCCGCCCCCCACCTCGAGGCCCGGCGCGACCGGGAAGCCCATGACGAGTCCCACCGGGAAGGTGAACCCGAACTGGAAGCCGGTGCCGAGGCTGTTGTTCACCGCGGCGTTCAGGTCGTTGCAGATGACGAGCGCGTTCCCCGTGAGACCCGAGCAGACGCTGCTCCCGAAGTACATGGTGATGCCCGGGTCGACGTGGAAGAGGAGCTTCCCGTCGCCCACCCGCGTGAGCTCGAATCGGATCGGCGCGTACAGGGCGAGCCCGAAGGTGGTGTACGTCGACCCCTCGACCCCGTAGAGGAGGCCCAGCTTGACGCCCATGTCCGAGGACGGGGAGAGGTTGAAGACGTAGCCGAAGTCGACGCTCGGCCAGCCCGCCTCGATGGTCTCCACCGGCTTGCCGGTGTTGATCTCGCTCCCGACGACGCTGAAGTCGCCGAGGCCCTTCCCTTGCGCACCGGTCTGGGCTTGCGCGGCGATCGGCAGCGCTGCGGCGGCGACGACGAACCACGTCCGGATCGATCGCTTCATCTGTCCATCCTCCCTCGGTGTATCGCGTCGGGTTGCTCCCGCTCTCGGCTACGCGGACGTTGCATGATACGCGGTGCGCGGCTTGTCAAGGCAAACACCCGCCGAGGCCGTCTCGTCGTGTGCACCGTGGGGCGCAGTCGATACCCGCACGGGGTGCCTACGACCCGCTGCGCGCCAGCCGCGCTCGCAGCGCCGACATGACCTCGCCCGAGCGGGCCGCGGCGTCGGCCGACGAGCCCGCACCGGCGGGATCGTGGCCCACGAACGCGTCCGCGGGCAGGTCGGCGAGGAAGCGACTCGGCGTGCGCGCCTCCGGCTTTCCCCGCTTCGTGCGCACCCGCGCCCGGGTCAGCCACAGGGCCTCGCGCGCGCGGGTGATCCCCACGTAGGCGAGCCGCCTCTCCTCCTCCAGGTCGCGCGCCTCGCCCTGGATCCCGGCCACGGGGAGCAGGTCCTCCTCGCAGCCCACCAGGAACACGACCGGGAACTCGAGCCCCTTCGCGGCGTGCAGCGTCATGAGCGTCACCCCGTCCGACTCCTCCGGCTCCTCCTCGCGCGAGTCGAGCGCGAGCCGCGACAGGAAGGCGTCGAGCGACGGCCGGCGCTCCCGCGCCTCGTAGGATTCGAGCGACCTCAGGACGCCGTCGATGGCCTCGACCTTGCGCGCGCCCGCCTGGGCGGAGAGCACGCTCGAGCGGGCCCAGGCCGCGAGCCCGAGCTCCTCGACCATCGCCCGCGCCGCCGTCCCCATCGGACCCGCGCGGAACCGGGCGCGGAAGCGCTCCACGAGCGCCACGAACTCCTCCATCCGCTCCGCCGCGCCGCGCGGCAGGCCCTCCACGCGCGCCGCCCCGGACAGCGCGCGGAAGATGGGCACGCCGTGCGCGGTCGCCCACTCGCCGAGGCGGGCGAGCGACGTGTCCCCGATGCCGCGCGGGGGGACGTTCACCACCCGCGCCACCGAGACGTCGTCGTGCGGCGCGGCGACGACCTTGAGCCACGCGAGCACGTCCCTCACCTCGGAGCGATCGAAGAAGGCGGCGCCGCCGCGGACCACGTGCGGGAGGCCGGCTTCCCGCAGCGCCTCCTCGACCGGGCCGCTCTGCGCGTTCAGGCGATAGAGGACGGCGACGTCGCGGAGCGACCGCCCCTCCGCCCGCAGGCGACCGATCTCGCCGGCGACGAAGCGCGCCTCCCCCTCCTCGTCCTCGAGGGCGGCGAGCCGCACCGGCTCGCCCGGGCCGGCCTCGGTCCACAGCCTCTTCGGGCGCCGCTCGGCGGCGCGCCCGATGACCGCGTTCGCGCAGGCGAGGATGTGCCCGGTGGACCGGTAGTTCTGCTCGAGGCGGACGACCCGCGCCCCCGGGAAGTGGCGCTCGAAGCGGAGGATGTTCCGCACCTCGGCCCCGCGCCACCCGTAGATGGCCTGGTCGTCGTCCCCCACCGCGCAGACGTTCCGCCGCTCGCCGGCCAGGTGCTTCAGGAGCTCGAGCTGGGCGAGGTTCGTGTCCTGGTACTCGTCGACGAGGAGGTACCGGAAGCGCGCCTGGTACTTCTCGCGCAGCCCCTCGT
>DATKJV010000061.1:0-34092 GCA_035543235.1 Anaeromyxobacteraceae bacterium
CGTCCTTCACGTCGAAGGCCTTCATGGCCTCGCCCGCCGGCCCGTAGAAGATGCGCCCGTCGGTGAGGACGCCGTCCACGTCGAGGAGGACGAGGCGCACGCCGCGCGCGCGCTCGAGGAGGTCGCCGGGGGGCGCGGTCGAGCGGCCCCGGCGCGCCCGGCGCGGGGCCGCGACCTTCCGTCTCACGGCTGCCCCAGGGCGGCGCGGATGCGCGCCGCCTCGGCGAGCAGGCGGTCGGCCATCGCGAAGTCGAGGGAGTTGGGGCCGTCCGAGAGCGCCCGCTCCGGGTCCTCGTGGACCTCGGCGAAGAGGGCGTCCACGCCCACGGCGACCGCCGCGCGGGCGAGCGGGGCCACGAACTGCCGCTCGCCGCCGGTCGCGTCCCCGGCGGCGCCCGGCAGCTGCACCGAGTGGGTGGCGTCGAGGCACACCGGCACCCCGAGCTCGCGCATGATGACGAGCCCGCGCATGTCGACGACCAGGTTCCCGTAGCCGAAGGTCGCGCCCCGCTCGGTGAGCAGGATGTTGTCGTTCCCGGCGTCCCTGCACTTCTGGACGGCGTGGCGCATGTCGCGCGGCGCGACGAACTGCCCCTTCTTCACGTTCACGGCCCGGCCGTGGCGGGCGCAGGCCATGACGAGGTCGGTCTGGCGGCACAGGAAGGCGGGTACCTGCAGCACGTCCACGACGCGTCCGGCGGGCTCGGCCTGCCAGACCTCGTGGATGTCGGTGAGGCAGGGGAGCCCCGTCTCCCGCTTCACGGCCTCGAACACGGCGAGGCCGGCGTCGAGCCCCACGCCCCGGAAGCTCCGCCCGCTGGAGCGGTTCGCCTTGTCGAAGCTCGCCTTGAACACCACCGGGAGGCGGTGGCGCTCGGCGAGCGCCTTCACGGCGCGCGCGTGGGAGAGCGCCTGGGCCTCCGACTCGATGACGCAGGGCCCGGCGATGAGGAGCAGCGGGCGGCCGTCGCCGACCTCGTGCCCGCCGATGCGGGCGCGCACCGCCCGGGGAGAGCTCCCGCCCGTCACGCGCCCTTGCCCACCGGGAGCTTCGTCACCCCGGCGACGGCCCCGCCCTCGCGGAGCCGCGCGTCGCGGTTCGCCATCGCGGCCCGGACGAAGCCGGCGAAGAGCGGGTGCGGCCGGAAGGGCTTCGACTTGAACTCGGGGTGGAACTGGCAGCCCACGAAGTGCGGGTGGTTGTTGAGCTCGATCATCTCCACCAGGCCGAGCTCGGGGTTCACGCCGGAGAACACCATCCCCGCCCCCTCGAAGGCCGCCTTGTAGGAGTTGTTGAACTCGAAGCGGTGGCGGTGGCGCTCGTGGACGAGGTCCTGGCCGTAGAGCTCGCGGGCCTTCGTCCCCTCCTTGAGCTTGCAGGCGTAGCTTCCGAGCCGCATCGTGCCGCCCTTGTCGGCGACGGTCCTCTGCGCCTCCATGAGGGTGACCACCGGGTGCGGGGTGGCCTCGTCGAACTCGAGCGAGTTCGCGCGGTCGAGCCCGAGGACGTCGCGGGCGAACTCGATGACCGCCATCTGCAGCCCGAGGCAGATGCCGAAGAAGGGGATCTTGTTCTCGCGGGCGTGGCGCACCGCCAGGATCTTCCCCTCCGTCCCCCGCACGCCGAACCCCCCGGGGACCAGGATGGCGTCGACCTTCGACAGTGCGGCGCGGTCCCCCTCCTCGAGGCGCTGGGCGTCGATGAACTCGAGCCGGACCTGGCAGTCGTTCGCGATGCCGCCGTGGACGAGCGCCTCGTTGAGGCTCTTGTAGCTCTCGACGAGCTCCACGTACTTGCCGACGACGCCGATGCGCACCTCGCCGGCGCGCGGGTCCTTCACCTTCTCGACGATGGTCTCCCAGCGCTCGAGGCGCGGGGCGCGGCTCCAGATGTTGAAGAGCTCGGCGAGCTTGTCGTCGAGCCCCTCCCGGTGCAGCCGCAGGGGCACCTCGTAGATCGAGGCGACGTCGAGCGCCGTGAACACCGCCGAGGGGTCGACGTTGCAGAAGAGCGCGATCTTGTCCTTCATCTCGCGCGAGATCTCGCGGTCGGAGCGGCAGAGCAGGATGTCGGGCTGGATGCCGATCTCGCGGAGCTCCTTCACCGAGTGCTGGGTCGGCTTGGTCTTCAGCTCGCCGGCGGCCGCGATGTAGGGCACGAGCGTCACGTGGACGTAGACCACGTTGTCGTTGCCCACGTCGTACTTCATCTGCCGGATGGCCTCGAGGAACGGGAGCGACTCGATGTCGCCGACGGTGCCGCCCACCTCGACGATGACGATGTCGGCGCCGTCCGCCGCCTCCCGGATCACGGCCTTGATCTCGTCGGTGATGTGGGGGATGACCTGCACGGTCTTCCCCAGGTACTCGCCGCGCCGCTCCTTGTTGATGACCGACTGGTAGATGCGCCCGGTCGTGTAGTTGTTCTTCCGGGTCATCTTGGCGCTCGTGAAGCGCTCGTAGTGCCCGAGGTCGAGGTCGGTCTCCGCCCCGTCGTCGGTGACGTAGACCTCGCCGTGCTGGAAGGGGCTCATCGTCCCGGGGTCGACGTTGATGTACGGATCGAGCTTCAGGTGCGTGACCTCGAGGCCGCGGTTCTCGAGGAGCGCGCCCATCGACGAGGCGGCGAGGCCCTTGCCGAGCGAGCTGACCACGCCGCCCGTCACGAACAGGTACTTGGTCTTCTTGCTCCTCACCATGTCACGCTCCTCCCGCTCGCCCTCGCGCGCCTCTCCTCGCCTCCGGTCCGAGCGCGCCTCTGCCCGGCGCCTCTCGGCGTCGCGGGACTTCTCGCTCGGTGGGGAACACCCCTGGGACCGGCCGGCCCAGAGCCCGGAGGGGGGCCGGGAGGATGACGACGCTGCGCCTCAAACCGGAGCCACCTAATACGCTCCCGGACCCCTCCCGTCAACGAGCCCCTCCGGCCCCGGCGAGGCGGCCGTCCCAGCTCCCTCGTTCGGCGGTGGGGCGCTCGCGCGCACGCTCCGGCTCTCCCCAGTGCGGGAAGGGACCTGCGCGCGGAAACCGAAAAAACGTCGATGCGCTACCGGAGTTCGGCCTGGGCGCCCGGCGGGAGAGGCGTCAGGGTCGCCGCGACCTCGGCGACGCTCCCGTCCGAGATCTCGACCTCCTCGGCGGGCGCCGGCGCGTAGCCGTCCTTCTCCACGGCCACGTCGTGCCGGCCGGGCTTCAAGCGGGCCGCAAGCGGCGTGTATCCCGCGACCGCCCCGTCGATCTTCACCTCGGCGCGCGGCGCGCTCGCCGAGACGAAGAGGACGCCCGTCCCCTCGGACTCGCCCTTGAGGAGCGCCCCGCTCGCCGCGCTCACCTCGGAGGCGAGCCGGCTCGACCCGATGGGCACGGCGCGGGCGAAGCTCGCGAGCGTCGAGCCGGACGCGAGGTCGACGATCGAGGCGCGGACCTCGTAGGCGCTGTCCCGCTGGACGAGCTGACCGCCGACCAGGCGGTCGGCGTCGATCGTCACCTGCGCGTCGGCGATGCAGCGCGCCTCCCCGCCGCAGGCGACGAGTCGCGCGTAGGCGCGGCGGCCGAGCCGCTCCTCGACGGCGTCCGGCCCGAGCACGTCGTAGGCCCCGGACTTCACCGCCTGCGCGGCCACGGCCTGGGCGAGCCGCTTTCCGGTGTAGGTGAGCGTGGGCGGGGCCTTGAAGGCGACGACGTAGAGGCGCGTGCGGCCGGCGGCGGCGGCCGGCCCCGCGCAGAGGAGGAGCGACAGGGCGGCGAGGAGGGGGAAGGGCCTTCTCACGGTGCGAGGATCCTAGCACCCGGGGGAGCACCGGCCAACGACGCGCCGGCGCGGGTGATATCTTCGCCGCCGAGATGGCGGTCGTGCGGGTCCCCTTCACCGTCGAGGCGAACTACGCGGGCTGGCGGCTCGACCGCTACCTGAAGGAGAAGATCCGCAGGCTCTCGCGCGAGCGCATCCAGCGGCTCATCGAGACCCGCCTCGAGCACGAGGGAGCGGGCCGGCTCAAGCCCGCGACGCGGGTCGTCCCCGGGATGCGCTTCGCGCTCCTCCGGGAAGCGGAACCGGAGCCGGAGGCGCCGCTCGCCTTCGCGGTGGTGCACGACGACGGCGAGCTCGTCGCCGTCGACAAGCCGGCCGGGCTCCCGGTCCACCCGACCGCCCGCTACCTCGCCCACACCTTCACCTCCGTCGCCCGCGAGCGCTTCCCGGGCCGGAAGGTCGACCCCGCCCACCGGCTCGACCGCGAGACGTCGGGGCTCCTCGCCTGCGGGGGGGCGCCGGAGTGGACCCGCGCGCTCAAGGCCTCCTTCGCGCGCGGCCGCGTCGAGAAGACCTACCTCGCGCTCGCGCTCGGCCACCCCGCCGGGGACCGCTTCTCGGTGGACGCGCCGCTGCGGCTGACCGGCGCGTCGGGGGTCCGGGTGCGCATGCACGTCCGCGAGGACGGGCTCCCGGCGCGGACGGACTTCGAGGTCCTGGGGCGCCGCCGCGCCCCGGACGGCGCCCCGGTGGCGATGCTCGCCTGCCGGCCGCGGACCGGTCGCCAGCACCAGATCCGGGCGCACCTCCTCCACGCCGGGATGCCGCTCGTCGGCGACAAGATCTACGGAGAGGACGAGATGATCTTCGACCGCTTCACGCGCGGGGAGCTCACCCCGGCGGACCGGGCGGCGCTCCGGCTCCCCCGCCAGGCCCTCCACGCCTTCCGCCTGTCCTTGCCTCACCCGCGGACCCGCGAGCTCGTCCTCTTGGAGGCTCCGATCCCGAGCGACCTCGCCGTGCTCTGGGGCTCCTGCCGCTGACCGGGGGACCGGGCGCCGCCCCTTCTCGGGAACCTGAAAGGGGTGGGTGGCTGTGCTCCGGCTCCCCACACCTCGCGAGGATTTGTCCCTTGGTCCGGGGACTTACCGTGACACCCAGGAGGGCGCGTCTTTTTTTGAAACCGCCGGCCCGGTCGGCTGTTAGACCGACAAACCCGCAACCGCAACTGGGGGAGAAATGACCATGAAATTCGCCCGTACGCTTGCGCTCGCCGCACCGCTGGGGTTCCTCGTCGCCTGCGGTACGAGCTCGAGCGACCAGACCGCGGCTGCCCACGTCACGACCGCGCAGCTCGCGGCCGCGACGCCCAGCATCGCGAACGTGAGCTTCGTCGACAGCGCGCAGGACAACGCCTCGCCCACGGCCACGCCTCCCGCGATGGGCGGCGGCGACGACTTCCAGGGGCACTGCGACGCCGACCCGTGCAACCCGCACCTCTTCCTCCGCAGCGAGGAGGTCGTGGACCGGGTGAATCGCCACTTCTACAAGTTCCTCCAGCACGTCGAGGCCGCCATCGTCGCCTACCCGGCGCACACGACCGACGACTCCGCGAGCTGGAAGGTGAGGCACCTGGGCGTGGAGGCCATCCTGACCGTGACCTCGCCGTCCACGAGCGTCTACAACTGGACCCTCGACCTCGTGCCGCTGTCGAACCCCGCCGGCACGACCGAGGTCGCCTACGGCACGGTCGACCAGAGACAGGCGGCCGGTCCGCACCAGGGCATCGGCGACATGACGCTCATGCTGAACGCGCTCGCGAGCGTGAGCCCGAGCCCGCTCGCCGAGGTCGCGGGCACGCTCCTCACGCACTACGAGGTCTTCTCCGACCGCAAGCTCATCGCCCTGGACGCCCAGGACGTCGTCTGGGACACCGACTCGCGCAACCCCTGGCGCTCGACGCCGCGGTCCGCCTACTACACGAACTACCGCGTGAAAGGCGCGGGCGGCAGCCTCAAGGTGCAGGAGGAGTCGGGGGTCCCGACCTACTGCCAGACGCAGATCGTCACCCCCCAGACGTCGGGCGAGGGCTCGAGCGCGACGCTCGTTCCCGCGCAGGTCGACCTCGTGAACCGCTGGTACATCGCGGCGCCTTCGACGAGCACCTCGTGGCCGAGCATCCACGGGCGCACCGACGCCCAGCTGACGGGCCCCCTGCCGTCGCCGATCGCCTCCGTCCAGGCCCTCACCTGCCACCAGAGCCCCGACACCTGGGAGACGCCTGTCGAGGGCGCCTGGATGATCAAGGCCGAGGACTCGTCCGGCGCGACGCTGTGGGGCCGGGAGTTCATCGTCGGCAACCCGCCCTGCGACCCGGCGCTCGCCGACCCGAACGCGAGCGACCCGTCGAAGATCCCGAGCCTGGACGGCAGCGCGAACGACTTCCAGTTCGGGAAGGTGGACTTCGCCTCCTGGCAGACGCCGTACAGCTCCTTCCCCGGCTACATCCCCCCGTAGTCCGGCTGGCCGGGGAGGAATGAGGGCGCGGGCGGGCCAGGCGGCCCGCCCGCTTCCTTTTGGGAAGGCGAAGCGCCTCGGGCGAGGCGGCGCGCCCGGCCCTCGACGCCGGGGAGCTACCCGAGGTCCGCGAGGTCGCGGTCCGGCTCGACGTGGTGGAGGGTGAACCCGGCGAGGTCCCGGGGCCACTCCTCCCCGGCCCGGGTCGCCCCCTCGAGCCGCTCGAGGCGGCCGTCCGTCACGAAGAGCGCGAAGGAGGCCCGGTGGGCGAGCCCGGGGATCTCGGCCTCCACGTCGGAGAGGACGACGCGGCGGGCGGCGACGGCGGCGGGAGCGACGCCGCCCACGTCGAGCCGCGTCGAGAACGAGGTGGCCGTCCCGCGGCGCGAGCTCGCCCGCGCGGCTGCGAGCTGGCGCCGCAGCGCGGCGAGGGCGGGGTGGCTCCCCGCGAGGAACATCCGGAGGACGGCCTGCTCGAGATGGGTGAGCTCGTCCATAGGCGGCCCGGAAGGCGCCCTTCCCGCCTCCCTCAGGACCTCGCGGTCCGGCCCCGGCGCCGGGCGCCCCGCTCCTCCGCGGCCGCCGCCTTCGCGATCCGCGCCCGCTGCTTCACGGCGAGGACGTAGAAGCGCTCCCGGAGGGCGCGGGCCTCCTCCTCCGGGAGGTCGCCGTGCCGCCCGCGCTCGGCCTCGCGGCGCTCCACGGCCCGGGCGAGGCTCACGGCCGCCGCCACCGAGACGTTGAGCGACTGCGAGAACCCGCGCATGGGGATGGCGTAGAGGGCGTCCGCGAGCGCGAGCGCCTCCGCGGACACGCCGCGGCTCTCGTTGCCGAAGACGAGCGCCACCCGGGGCGCGAAGGAGAGCGCCGAGAGCGGCACGGAGCGGTCGCCGAGGTGGGTCGCGTAGATCGCGAAGCCGCGATCCTTCAGGGTGCCGAGGCACTCGGCCGTCGACCGCCAGCGGACGACGTCGAGCCACTTGTCCGCGTTCTGGGAGATCTTCTTGTTGCGGTCGTAGGGCTTCATGGGGCCCTCGACGACGTGGATCTCCTGGACCCCGAAGGCGTCACAGGTGCGGAGCACCGCGTTCACGTTCTGCGGGTCGCAGAACGCCTCCATCACCACGGTGAGCGTCCGCGTGCGGGACGCGACGACCTCGTCGATGCGCGCCCTGCGGCCCGGCAGCAGGAACCCGGGCTCGAGCGTCGCCTCCCGGCTCACGCGGGCACCTTGCGCCGCGGCTTGCCGACCTTCTTCTTGGAGTGGCGCTCGGCCCCGCTCCCCTCCCCGGACAAGAGCCGCGCCACGGCGTCGAGGAGCGGGGCGACGCCCTCCCCGGTGACGGCGGAGATCCCGAGGATGCGGGGCTTCCTCTTCCGGCGCGCGAAGGACCGCTCGAGAGCGCGCAGGCCGGCCGCCGCCTCGGGCAGGTCGAGCTTCGTGACCGCCACGACCTGGGGCTTCTTGGCGAGCTCGGGGGAGTAGAGGGCGAGCTCGCGCTCGATGGCGTCGTAGTCGGCGCGCGGCCCGCGCCCCTCGCCCGGGGCCGCCGGGTCGACGAGGTGCACGAGCACGCGGCAGCGCTCCAGGTGGCGAAGGAACTGGTGGCCGAGCCCGGCCCCGGCGTGCGCCCCCTCGATGAGCCCGGGGACGTCGGCGACGACGAAGCTCTTCCCGCGCCAGCCGACGACGCCCAGGTTCGGGGTGAGCGTTGTGAAGGGGTAGTCGGCGATCTTGGGGCGGGCGCGGGAGATGCGGCTGATGAGCGTGGACTTGCCCGCGTTCGGGTAGCCGACGATGCCCACGTCGGCGAGCAGCTTCAGCTCGAGGTCGATCTCCCGCTCCTCGCCCTTCGTGCCCTTCTGCGCGTAGCGCGGGGCCTGGTTCGTGGAGGTGGCGAAGTTCATGTTGCCGAGGCCGCCGCGCCCTCCCTTCGCCACGACGCATCGCGCGCCCGCCTCCGACAGGTCCGCGAGCCGCTCGCCCGACGCCGCGTCCTTCACGATCGTCCCCGGGGGGACCCGGAGCTCGAGGGCGGGCTGGGAGAGGCCGTTCTGGTCGGAGCCGCGGCCGTGCTCGCCGCTCTTCGCCCGGTGCTCGCGGACGTAGCGGTAGTCGAGGAGCGTCGTGAGCTGCGGGTCGACGAGGAGGACCACGTCGCCGCCGTCGCCGCCGTCCCCGCCCGCCGGGCCTCCCCGGGGGATGAACTTCTCGCGGCGCCAGGCCACGGCGCCGTCGCCGCCGTCGCCGGCCTTCACCTTGATTCGGACCTGGTCGACGAACCTCACGCCTTCCTCCAAAGCGCCGAACGCCGCGGGCCCTCGGCGCCGCGGCGTTCGGAACCTGCCCCTGGGCTGCCTCTTTCAGGCCTTCGGCACGATCGAGACGACCCTCCGGTCGCCGCGCTTGCGCTCGTACTTCACCTTGCCGTCCACCTTCGCGAACAGCGTGAAGTCCTTGCCCATGCCCACGTTCTGGCCCGGGTGGATGACCGTGCCCAGCTGGCGGACGAGGATGTTGCCGGAGACGACGTCCTCGGAGCCGTAGACCTTCACGCCCCGGCGCTGCCCGGCGGAATCTCGGCCGTTGCGGCTCGAACCCTGCCCCTTCTTGTGAGCCATGGCTCTTTCCTCTCTCCCGTCCCGGCCTAGCCGCGGACCTCGGTGATGACGAGCTCGGTGAAGGGCTGCCGGTGGCCGCGCTTTTTGGTCCAGCCTTCCTTCTTCTTGCGGAAGTGGGTCACCTTGCGGTGCTTGCCGTGGCCGAGGACCTCCCCCTCGACCTTCGCGCCCGCCACCGCGGGCCTGCCCACCTTGGCCTCGCCCTCGCCGCCGACGAGCAGCGGCTCGAAGGACACCTTCGAGCCCACCTCGGCCTCGAGCAGCTCCACCTTGAGGCGGTCGCCCTTCTCCACGCGGTACTGCTTGCCGCCCGTCCGAATCACCGCGTACATCGAGACGCTCCTTCTCGAGAAATCCCCGGGAACACTTGCCAAGAGGCCCCCGAGCCGCGCCATCGCGCGAAAGGGGGGCGGACTTCCGCAAGGGCGGCTTCTATACGATCCGGCGCCCCGTCCTGTCAAGGAAACCCGGAGGTTAAGCGCCGGGGGACCGCTCCTTACCCCGGTCCCTAGCCTCCGACACGGGTTCCCCGCCACGCTCGTTCCCATGGTGCGGACCCTCCTCTGGACGGCGATCGCCCTCTCCCTCGGAGCGGCGCCCGCGCTCGCCGACGACACGCCCCTGCGCCTCGCGCTCCCGAGCTCCCCCACGCTCGCTGCCGTCCGACCGGGTGTGCAGGTGGTCGAGAGCCTCGACGAGGAGGTCTTCTTCGCGTCCGGCTGGTGGTGGGTGCGCCGCGGGGCCGCCTGGTACCGGTCGCCTTCGCCCCGGCTCGCCTTCGTGAGGGTCGAGACGGCCCGCGTGCCCCTCACCGTCGTGTCCCTGCCCCCCGGGCGCTACGTCCGCTTCCGCGAGCCCGGCGCCACGCTCCGCCCCCCGAAGGTGGAGGCCGACTGCGCCGCCCGCTAGGAACCCCGCGGGGACCGGCCCGAAACTGACGCCCGCGCCCGGGATCCGCTACCCTCCGTGGGGAGACCGGGGGCGTGGCGTGCCGGGAGCCGGCGAGCACGGGATCGATGTCGAGCCGGGGATCCGGCTCCACGTCTCCATCTCCGGCGCGGGACCGAGGACGCTCATCGTCCCGGGCGCGGCCTGGCTCGAGCGGCCGCTCGCCCCGCTCGCGGCGCGCCGCCGCCTCGTCTCCTACGACACCCGAGGCCGCGGCCGCTCCTCGTCCGTCGAGGACCGCTCTCGCCTCGGCGTCGACTTCGACGTCGCGGACCTGGCCGCGGTCCACCGCCACCTGGGCTCGGCCCCCGCGGCGATCCTCGCCCATTCCCACGCGACGGCGACGGCGCTCCTCTACGCGCTCGAGCACCCGGGCGCGGTGGAGCGGCTCGTCCTCGTCGGGCCCTACGGTCCGCGGCGCGACCCCTGGCACCTCGACGACCTGCCGTCGCTCGGGGAGATGATCCGCCCTCCCGGGGCGCCCCGGCTCGGGGCACTCCGCGCCGGGCGCGTGCACCGGACCGACCCCCGGAGCTACGCGCGGGAGTGGATGCGGGAGTACTACCTGCCGCTCCAGGTCGCTCGCCCGGACCACGTCGACCTCGTGCCGCTCGAGGCCTGCGACCTGCCGAACGAGTTCCCGGAGCGCTGGGCGGCCGACTTCCTCGAGCGCATCCTGCCGTCGCTCGGGGACTGGGACTGGAGGCCGCTGTTGCCCTCGCTCTCCATCCCGGTGCTGCTCGTGTGGGGCGAGGGCGAGCGCCCGGCGCCGGCGATGGTGCAGGAGTGGATCGGGGGGCTCCCGCACGCCCAGGTCCTCGTGGTCCCCGGCTCGGGACACCTCCCCTTCCACGAGAACCCGGGGGCCTTCTTCCCGGCCGTCGACGCCTTCCTCGAGGGCGCGCACCACGGCCTGCGCCGGCGGGCGTAGGCCCACTCGCCCTACGGGACGAGGTCGACGCAGACCTTCAGGAAGGCGTCCTCGTGCTCCTGCCCCTTCAAGGCGACCCCGTCCGCCCCGCAGCGGCGCCCGATGGCGGCGAGGTCCTGGGGCTTGAGCGCCGAGTAGAGGACGAATCGCGCCTTGGCGCAGCCGGGGAAGCGCTTCAGCTGCGGGAGCATGACGTCCGCGCTCATCTGGCCGCCCATGTGAACGTCGAGGACGACGAGGTCCGGGGCGTCCACGGAGAGGTGCGAGCGGCACTCCGCCCAGTCGGTGGCGACGAAGATCGGCTTGTAGCCCGCCCGGCCGAGCGCCGCGGCCGTGGAGCGGGCCTGGGCTACGGAGTCGTCGACCACGAGCGCGCTCGGCACGGGGTTGGAGTCTAAGGGCGAACGCCGCTAGCGTCGACAAAAGCCGCCGCGCTTCCCCGATCCGGACCTTCCGCTCGATCCTCCGAGCCCGCGCCGCACCGGCCCCCCCGCGCGTGGCGGGCGCTTCCGGGCTCAGGCCGGCGCGACGTCGTGGAACTTCCGGTAGTCGATGGCGCGGCGCCCGTCGGGCGCCCAGGTGAGGACGTCGACGAACCTGTGGCCGAAGAGGATCTCGTCCGGGGAGTAGCCGTGGCGAGCGTGCACGGTCTGCGACAGGGTCCCGTCGAGGCCGGTGAGCGAGACGACGAGATCCACCTCCTTCTCGCGCAGCGACTCGGTGGTCTCCCCGTGGAACGGGCTCGAGGCGTCGATGGGGTGGACGGCGAGCCAGGTGAGCTGGAAGAAGGCCGAGCGGCTCCGGCGAAGCGGCAGGTCGTAGACGCGCCGCACCTCCTCTCCCTCGGGCGTCCGCTCCGTGCGCAGGAAGACGAGGTGCACCTGCGCCTCGACGATCTGGTTCCCCCGGGCGTTCGCCATGCGGAACATGAGGGACGGCGTCCCGTCGAAGGCGCTGATGACCGCCACCCGGCTGAACACGACCTTGGCGGTGGGGCGGGAGAACTTCGCGAAGACCATCCCGGTGACGAGCGCGAGCCCGAGGAGGCCCACGAGCGCCTCGACGGCGACGAGCGCGTTCGCGGAGAGCCCCCTCGGGGCCATCTTGCCGTAGCCGATGGTGGCCATCGTCTGCACGCTGAAGAAGAAGGCGTCCGCGAAGCTCCCCGGCCGCGCCTCCTCGATCCCGTCGCCGATGGCGAGGTACCCGAGGGCGAAGAACGCGTTCGCACCCAGGTAGGCGGCGAGGACGAGCCCGAAGAAGCTCCGCCAGGAGGAGGTGAGCAGCGAGTGGTAGAGGTCGCCGAGCGGGCTCGAGCGCAGCCCGATGGTCACGACGTCCCGACCGGCGCCGGCCGAGCGGACGACCTGGCCGCCGCCTCGGCCTTCCCCTTCCCCGCCCTCTCGCGCGCTCAAAGCCCGTACTCCGCAGGCTCGATCCCCTTCCACTCGCAGTACCGGCGGAGGTCGCCCTTCAGGAACTGCCAGGCGACGGCCATGACGAGGAGGTCGTCCGTCCAGCCGATCGGGACGAGGAAGTCGGGGATGAGGTCGAGCGGGGAGAGCACGTACAGGACCGCCGCGGTGAGCGCGGCGAGCGACACCCAGGGGATCTTCCGGTAGCGCCCGCCGACGTAGTCCCCGAGCACGCGCCGGGCGAGGTCCAGGTGGGAGAGGACGCGGGACGCGCCGTGGCGCGCGTACCACGGCGGGCGCTCGACGAACTCCCGCCCCCGCTCGGCGGCGTGCTTCACCTGCCCCTCGGTCACGTCCCGGGCGCGCGCGGCGAGCTCCCCGGCGGCGGCCTCGCGGCATCCGACGCACTCGGCGTTCGAGCCGAGGCGGCGTCCGCAGGCAGGGCAGTGGCGACGGGCCATGCGATCGATCCTAACCGGTCCGGCCGCTCGGGCCACCTACCCTGCGGCGGCGGCGATGGACGCCGGGTACGGCGCCCGGAGCACGCCGCGCTCGGTGACGATGGCGGTGACGAGCGGGGCGGGCGTGACATCGAAGGCCGGGTACCGGGCCGGCACGCCCTCCGGGGCGACGAGCCGCCCGTCGATCCGCACCACCTCGTCGGAGGACCGCTCCTCGATGGGGATGGCGGAGCCGGACGGCGTGGCCGTGTCGACCGTGCTCCAGGGCGCGGCCACGTAGAAGGGGATGGCGTGGTGCGAGGCGAGGACCGCGAGCGAGTAGGTGCCGATCTTGTTCGCGACGTCCCCGTTCGCGGCGATGCGATCGGCTCCCACCACGACGCAGGAGATCTCGCCGCGCGCCATGAGCCAGCCCGCCATCCCGTCCGTGATCACGGTGACGGGGATGTCGTCCCGGGCGAGCTCCCAGGCGGTGAGGCGCGCCCCCTGGAAGAAGGGGCGGGTCTCGTCGGCGAAGACCATCTCGAGGCGCCCCGCCTCGCGCGCCGCGCGGACGACCCCGAGCGCCGTTCCGTAGCCGGCGGTCGCGAGCGCCCCCGCGTTGCAGTGGGTGAGGACCCGCGCCTCCGGCGGCAGGAGCGGGGCCCCGAGCGACCCGATGCGGCGGCAGCCGGCCTCGTCCTCGTCCCGGATCGCGTGGGCCTCGGCGAGGAGCGCCGCCGCCCCCTCGCCGAAGCGGCGCGCCATCCGGCGCACGGCCCATTCGAGGTTCACGGCGGTGGGGCGGGCGCGGACGAGCCGGTCCGCGGCATCCCGGAGCGCGGCCTCCCCCGCTCCCCGGCGCGCCTCGGCGGCGAGCGCGTAGGCCGCGGCGACGCCGATGGCCGGCGCCCCGCGGACGGCCAGCGCGCGGATGGCGTCGGCGACCTCGCCCGCGCTCCCGAGCGCGAGCCAGGCCTCCTCGCCGGGGAGAAGCCGCTGGTCGAGGAGGCGCACCGCGTCCCGCACCTCGTCGTAGAGGACGGGGCGGAGCGGCGGGAGCGGGGAGGCCGGGCTCACGCCCCGCCTCCGCGGCCGCCGAGGACGCCGAGGACCCGCAGGAGGAAGTAGACGGCGGCGAGCCCGGCGACGGTCGCCTCCAGGTAGTGGCGGTCCCTCGCGAGGATCGCCGCCACGACGACCGCCCCCGCGAGCGCGGCGCCGGTGAAGAGGCGGCTCGGCCCGCCGGCGGAGCCGGCCCCGGCGGGGCCCGCGCCCCATCCCGCCCAGCGCGCCATGCCCCTCAGTCCCCGAGCTTCCGCCTGACGAGCGCGTTCACGAGCGCCGGGTTCGCCTTGCCCTGCGTCTCCTTCATCACCTGGCCGACGAAGAACCCGAGCAGCTTCTTGTTCCCGGCGCGGTAGCGCTCCACCTCGGCGGGGCTCCTCGCGAGCGCGGCGTCGACCGCCGCCGCGAGGGCCGACTCGTCCGAGACCTGGGCGAGCCCCCGCTCCTCGACGACCCGGACGGGATCGGCCCCGGTGCGGAACACCTCCTCGAGGACCTGCTTCGCCCCGGGTCCGCCGATCGTGCCCCCGTCGACGAGCTTCAGGAGCTCGGCGAGCCTCCCGGGGGTGAGCTTCCAGGCGGCCGGGGGGGCCCGGGTCTCGTTCGCGAGCCGTGCCACCTCGCCGTTCATCCAGTTCGCCGCCTTCTTCGCCGCCTCCGGCGCGCGGCCGTAGAGCTCGAGGGTCGACTCGAAGAAGTCGGCGACGGCCCGGTCGGTCGTGAGGAGCCGCGCGTCGTAGTCCGAGAGGCCGAGCTCCGCCTGGTAGCGCCGCGCGCGCGGGCGCGGAAGCTCCGGGAGCGAGCGGCGGGCCGCCTCGATCCACTCGTCCGGGATGACGAGCGGCGGCAGGTCCGGCTCGGGGAAGTACCGGTAGTCGTGGGCCTCCTCCTTCGAGCGCATGGAGCGGGTCTCGCCCCTCTGCGGGTCGAAGAGGCGGGTCTCCTGCTCGACCTTGCCGCCTCCCTCGATGATCCCGACCTGGCGGCGCGCCTCGTACTCCACCGCCTGCCTGAGGAAGCGGAAGGAGTTCATGTTCTTGATCTCGCAGCGCGTGCCGAGCGTGGACGAGCCCTTCGGCATCACCGAGACGTTCGCGTCGCAGCGGAAGGACCCCTCCTCGAGGTTCCCGTCGTTCACCCCGAGGTACATGAGGATGGCGCGGAGCTCCTTCAGGTACTCGACCGCCTCCTCGACCGAGCGGAGGTCCGGCTCGCTCACGATCTCGAGGAGCGGGACGCCGGCGCGGTTCAGGTCCACCCCCGAGGAGCCGTCCGGGGAGACGTCGTGCAGGTTCTTGCCCGCGTCCTCCTCCATGTGGATGCGGACGAGCCGGATGCGCCTCTCCTGGCCGTCGACGGTCAGGTCGACGCCGCCGCCCCGGCACACCGGCAGCTCGTACTGGCTGATCTGGTAGCCCTTCGGCAGGTCCGGGTAGAAGTAGTTCTTGCGGGCGAAGACGCTCTTGCGCTCCACGGTCGACCCGACCGCGAGCCCAGTGCGGATCGCGGCCTCGACCACCCCGCGGTTGAGCGAGGGGAGCACGCCCGGGAGCCCGAGGCACACCGGGCAGGTGTGCGTGTTCGGCTCGCCCCCGAAGGCGGTGGTGCAGCCGCAGAAGATCTTGCTCCGGGTGAGGAGCTGGGCGTGCACCTCGAGTCCCATCACCAGCTGGAAGTCGGAGACGGGCATCAGCGCACCATGCGACCCTTCCCCCCGCCGCTCGGGAGCGGCTGGGCGGCGAGGTTCGCCCACCGGCCCTCGGTCGGGAACAGGGACACGTGGGCGAAGAGCGCGGCGGCGGTCGCGAGGAAGAGCAGGCCGTCCCCGGTGATGAGGTAGCAGACGAGCGGGAAGAGCGCCGCCCCCTCCAGGACGGCCCAGGCGATGAGCAGCCGGGCGAAGGCCAGGGCGCCGCGCGGCGCCGCCTCCCCGCGCGGGCCGACGAAGCGCGGGAGCGCGCGGGACGTCACGATCGCGAGCGCCGCGACCGCGAGCGCGATCCAGACGAAGACCCGGCCGAACTCCGGCATCTGGATCTCCGGCCTGGGCGGCCTCCCGACCGCCAGGATCGCGAAGAAGAGCGGCGTCGCGAGCATCCCGGCCCACACGAACGCGGCGACGCGGCGGGTGGCGAGGCTCAAGCGAGCGCCTCCGGGGGCGGGAGGGGCCCGATCTCGCGCTCGAGCGCCCGCGCCGCCCGGAGCAGCGTCGCCTCGTCGAACGGCCGGCCGACGAGCTGGAGCCCCACCGGCAGGCGGGACGCCCGGTCGAGCCCGGCCGGGACCGAGAGGCCGGGGAGGGCGGCGAGGTTCACCCCGATCGTGTAGACGTCCGCGAGGTACATCTGGAGGGGGTCCGCGACCTTCTCCCCGAGCGCGAAGGCGACGGTGGGCGACACCGGACCCGCCACCAGGTCGCAGCGCTCGAAGGCGCGGTCGAAGTCGCCGCGCACGAGCGTGCGGACCTTCTGGGCGCGCAGGTAGTAGGCGTCGTAGTAGCCGGCCGACAAGGCGTAGGTGCCGAGCATGATGCGGCGCTTCGGCTCCGGGCCGAAGCCGCGGTCGCGGGTCCCGCCGTACATGTCGCGCAGGCCCTTCCCCTCGACGCGCAGCCCGAAGCGAACGCCGTCGTAGCGGGCCAGGTTGGAGGAGGCCTCGGCGGGGGCGACGAGGTAGTAGGCGGCGATCCCGTACTTCGCGTGCGGGAGGTCCACGTCGACGAGACGCGCGCCGAGCCGCTCGTAGGTGGCGAGCGCCTCGCGGACGCTCGCGAGCACGCCGGCGTCGGCGCCGAGCGCGAGCCACTCGCGGGGGACGCCGATCGTGAGCCCCCGCGCTCCGCCCTCGAGCCCCTGCAGGTAGTCGGGGACGGGCCGCGCGGAGGAGGTCATGTCGCGCGGGTCGTGGCCGGCGATGGCCCGGAGCAGCAGCGCCGCGTCCGGAACCGTCCGCGCGAGCGGCCCCACCTGGTCGAGCGAGCTCGCGAAGGCGATGACGCCGTAGCGCGACACGCGCCCGTAGGTGGGCTTCACGCCCACGACGCCGCAGAAGCCGGCCGGCTGGCGGATGGATCCTCCGGTGTCCGTCCCGAGGGCGCCGAAGACCTGCCGGCTCGCCACCGCCGCGGCGCTCCCGCCGGAGCTGCCCCCGGGCGTCCGGGAGAGGTCGTAGGGGTTCCGGCAGGGGCGGTAGGCGCTGTTCTCGTTGGACGAGCCCATCGCGAACTCGTCCATGTTGAGCTTGCCGACGAGCACCGCGCCCGCGCCCCGCAGGCGCTCGACCACCGCGGCGTCGTAGGGGGGGACGAATCCGCCGAGGATGAGCGACGCGGCGGTCGTCTCCACTCCCTCGGTGAGGAGGATGTCCTTGAGCGCGAGCGGCACGCCGTCGAGCGGGGAGCGCGCCTCCCCGCTCGCGCGCCGGGCGTCGGAGGCGCGCGCGTCCGCGAGGGCGCGCTCCGGCGTCACCTGGAGGAACGCGCCGAGCCGCCCGTCGGTCGCCTCGACGCGAGCGAGCGAAGCGCGCGTCACCTCCTCGGAGGAGACCTCGCGGGCCTCGAGCTTCCTGCCGAGCTCCGCGATGGACAGGGACAGGAGCGGCGGGACGCTCACTCGATGATCCTCGGGACCTTGAAGCAGGTCCCCTCTCGCGACGGGGCGTTCGCGAGCGCCTTCTCGGGCGGGAGGCTCGCCTGGACCTCGTCGGGGCGCAGCGGCGTCGACTCGGCCGCGAGCGCGTGCGTCATCGGCTCCACGCCCGAGACGTCGAGCTCCTCGAGCTGCCGGACGTAGTCGAGGATCGCCGAGAGCTCCCCGGCGAGCCGGGCCTCCTCGCCGGGCTCGAGCTCGAGGCGGGCCAGCGCCGCGATGCGCCTCACCTCTTCGACGGAGAGCGCCATGGAGCGCCTACTTCCCGCGCCCCTCGACCTCGGGCTTGAACCAGTTCAGGATCGCCGCGACCACGCCGCGCTTGCCGGCGGCGATCTGGTCCTGGAACTGCTTCAGCTCCCCGTGGGAGAGGAAGATCCCCTGGCAGGCGAAGCAGACGTCCACCGGGACGCCGCGGAGCGCGAGCTCCTGCATCTTCTGCCCGCAGGAGGGGCAGTGGTTGTGGTGGAGCTCCCGCAGCCGCTTTGCCTCCGCCTCCGAGGTCTCGCGCTTCACCTGGAGCGCGAGCTTGCGCTTGCGCTCCGCCTCCTCCTTCATGAAGTACTCGTCCTCGGTCTGCGACGGCTTCTGGGTCTCGGACATTTCCGTTCACTCCTTCAGTTTGCTGATGGCGTTGCGGGCCGCCACGGCGTCGTCGCCGTCCGGATGGACGGCGAGGAACCTCTCGTAGAATGTAACCGCCTCCCCCTTCTTACCCATGTAGCGCTGGATCTCGGCCATCCCGAAGAGGGCCTCCGCGTTCTTCGGGTCCGCGTCCAGCGCCGCCCGGAAGTTGGCCTCCGCGAGCGGGTACTCCGACAGGTCGAGATAGCAGGCGCCCCGCCCGGCGAGCGCCGCGGCGTTGGTGGGCTCGAGGTCGATGGCCTGCGCGTAGAGGGCGAGCGCCTGCTGGGTGCGGCCCCGC
Source organism: Anaeromyxobacteraceae bacterium (assembly GCA_035543235.1). GTDB lineage: Bacteria > Myxococcota > Myxococcia > Myxococcales > Anaeromyxobacteraceae > DATJZG01. Next base: position 18,262 of record DATKJV010000061.1, read on the forward strand.
TCCCGGAGCGTCCTCGCCTGGGCGACGAACGCCCTCGCTCCCCGGGGCGCGGGCTTCTTCGGGGGCGCCGGCTTCGCAGCCGGGGCGGGCTGGGGCGCGGGCTCCGCCTTGGCGGTCGCGGCGGGCGGTGGCGCGGGCGCGGCGGCGCCCGCGTCCGGAGCGGGCGGGGGCTCGGCGGCGGCCGCGGCGGTGCTCGCGGCCGGTGCCGACACGGCAGCCGCCTCGACCGGGGGCGGGGACGGCTCGGGGGCGGCCGTCGCCGCCGGCACGGCGACGGGAGCGGCGGGCGCGATCAGGGACGCCCCTGCCGGTACCGCGGCAGGCGGGGGCCGCGCCTGCTCGCGGGGGCGCGCCGCAGGTTCCTCGGCGGGCGCGGACGGCTCCGCGACCCCGGCGTCCGGGACGGCCTCCGGGGGAGGCTTCGGAGCCTCCCGGGAGAGGTAGAGCCAGGCGGCGACGACACCTCCCGCGAGCGCCAGCGCGAGGACCGCGAGCCAGGAGCCTCCCCGCTTCGCCTTCGGCCGCCGCGGGGCGCCCCCGGCGAGCGGCGGGGGCTGCCCGCCGGTCTCCTGCGCCCAGGCGGGCTCGTCGAGCGACGCGGCGGGAGGAGGCGCCTGCGGGGCCGGCCGCTGGGCCGGGGCCGCCGCCCGCTCCGCGGCGTCGACGACGTCGAAGAAGCTCGCAAACTCGGGGATGTCGCCCAGCCGCCGCCACTGGTCGCCGCTCGCGGAGATCTCGTCGTCGCGGCTCACCTTCCGCTCGACGATCCACTTCTGCAGCGTGGTCAGCTCCTTGAAGGGCCAGACGTGGCCGCCCGCCTGGCGCAGCCGCCACTCCCGAGAGGGCGAGGGGGGCACGCTCTTGCGCCCGAGGCCCGAGATGGGCTGGGCGTCCTGGGCCTCCTCGGGGCGGACCGGGACGGTGACGAAGAGCGCCTTCTTCTTGAGGAGGAAGACGTACCCGCAGCGCGAGCAGGTGACCGCGACGCCGGCCTCCGAGACCCTGTCGTCGTCCACGACGTACTGGGCCCGGCAGCGCTCGCAGCGGACGTCCATAGGGGGGACGCCCAAGGTAGCCTCGCTGTGCACCCCGATGCAAGCACTGGATTCGAGCCGAAAAATTGACCGTGACCGGGCCGACGATATCGTCGGTCGGGGCGCCGACACCGGCGCCTTCCGTCGCACATCCGCGATCTCGCAGAGGGCCCATGGGCAAGTCGAAGGCCAACCGGAAGACCGAGAGGCGGGTGAAGGGCGGGGCGAAGGGCACCGGCATGGGGCGCGACGTCCTCGCGGTCCTGCTCTTCGCCTCCGGGGCGGCGCTCGCGATCGCGCTCCTCACCTTCTCCTCCCTCGACGGGCAGCTCATCGCCCACGGCGTCCCCCCCGCCTCGAACCTCGTCGGCCCCGTGGGCCACGTGTCGGCGAGGGCGCTCTACCGCCTCCTCGGGTTCCCGGCCCTCATCGTGCCCGTGGCCATGGTCTTCGCGGCGGTGGGCCTCTTCCGCGGCGAGGCGCCCCGCCTGACGCTGCTCGGCTCGCTCGCGTACGCGGTGCTCGCGGCGTCGCTCTCCACGCTCTCCCACCTCTTCTTCGCCGGCCGATCCCTCGCGAGCTTCCCGCCCGGCGGCGCCGTGGGCCGGCTCCTCTGCACGCGTGCGGAGGGTCTCTTCTCGTCGGTGGGGACCGCGCTCGTCGTCGGCGCCTGCGCCGTGGTCGCGCTCATCGTGGCCGCCGACGTGAAGGTCCCGAAGCTCGCCGCGGCGACGGTGCGGGGACTCCAGGCAGCCGCCTCCTGGCTCGGGGCGCGGGGCGCGGACGCCCTCGAGCGCCACCGCGCCGCCGTCGCCGAGATGCGCGCCGAGGAGGCGGAGGAGCGCGTCCGTCGCGAGGACGCGAACGCCGCCGTCGTCGAGGCCTCCGAGGCGGATGCCGAGGAGGAGGGGCGGGCCATGGCGGACGCGCTCGTGCGCGAGCGCGCCCGGGCGCTCGCCGGGGACGACCCGGCGTGGGCCGTCGAGGAGGAGGAGCCCGGCCCGCGGCGCCGCAAGCGGGAGAGGGAGAAGGAGCTCGAGGAGAAGCCGCAGATCGTGGTCGCGGCGACGGAGGAGGCGGCGCCGGCCGGCGAGCGCCCCGAGATCGTCGTCTCCGCCGCCATGGCGGAGCGGGGGAAGAGGCGAAAGGAGAAGGACAAGGAGAAGGAGGTCCCGACCTTCGCGTTCACGCAGGCCGAAGACGTCTTCCAGCTCCCCGCGGTCTCGCTCCTCGACGAGCACCCGCCGGTGAAGGGCGAGCTCGACGAGTCCGGGATGCAGAAGACCGCGGAGGTGATCGTCGCCACGCTCCGGCAGCACGGCGTGGACGGGGCCATCCGCCACATCCGCCCCGGCCCGGTGGTGACGCTCTACGAGTTCATGCCGGTGGCGGGGGTGAAGCTCTCGCGCATCGAGAACCTCGACAAGGAGCTCACCATGGCCTTGTCGGCGACGCGCATCCGCATCATCGCCCCCATCCCGGGAAAGGGCGTGGTGGGCATCGAGGTGCCGAACCGGGACCGCGCCACGGTGTACCTCCGGGACGTCGTCGAGTGCGAGGCGTTCGCCCGCGCCTCGGGGATGCTGCCGCTCGCGCTCGGGAAGAACATCGAGGGGCTCCCCTACTGCGTCGACCTCCAGCGCATGCCGCACCTGCTCATCGCGGGCACGACGGGCGCCGGCAAGTCGGTGGGCCTGAACACCATGATCCTCTCGCTCCTCTACCGGCACGCGCCGGACCAGGTGCGCATGATCATGGTGGACCCGAAGATGACGGAGCTCTCCATCTACGAGGACATCCCGCACCTCCTGCTCCCGGTCGTGACGGACCCGCAGAAGGCGGCGCGCGCCCTGCAGTGGGCCGTCGACGAGATGGAGCGCCGCACCCAGATCCTCGCCGACACGGGCTCCAAGGACCTCAAGTCCTACAACGCCAAGGTGGACAAGCTCCGCGCCGAGGGCCGGACGTTCGCCGAGCCCGACGCCGCACCTCCGAAGAAGCTGCTCGTCGTGGACTTCAGCGCGGGCGAGACCGAGGAGGAGGCCGCCGCGCGCCTCGCGCAGGAGGAGGGCGAGGCCTCCGCCTTCGAGGACCCCACCCGGCCGCCCGCCGCGGACGGAGAGCCCGGGCGGAAGCTCCCGCAGAAGCTCCCCTACATGGTGGTCGTCATCGACGAGCTCGCCGACCTCATGATGACCGCCCCGCGCGAGGTCGAGATCTCGCTCGCGCGCCTGGCCCAGAAGGCCCGCGCCACCGGCATCCACCTGATCGTCGCCACCCAGCGCCCGTCGACCGACGTCATCACGGGCATGATCAAGAACAACTTCCCGGCCCGCATCAGCTTCCGGCTCGCCTCCCGCCACGACTCGACGACCATCATCAACGGCCCCGGCGCGGAGGCCCTGCTCGGCGACGGCGACATGCTGGTGCTCACGGCCACGCAGCCGGTGACCCGCGTGCAGGGCGCCTTCGTCTCCGAGGAGGAGATCAGCCGCGTGGTCTCGTTCCTGAAGGGACAGGGGCGCCCGGTCTACGACGACTCCATCCTGAAGGCCCGGGACGGGTCGGCCGAGGCCCGGCGCGACGAGGACGAGGACGACCCCGTCTACGACGAGGCCCTCTCGCTCGTCTCCCGCATGGAGGAGGTCTCGGTCTCGAAGCTCCAGCGCGAGATGCGTCTCGGCTACAACAAGGCCGCGAAAATCATCGAGCGGATGGAGCGCGAGGGCGTCGTCGGGCCCGCGAACGGGGTCAAGCCCCGCCAGGTGCTGGTGCGTCCGGCCGGCGAGATGAGCGCCATCCCGAACGTCTAGCGGCCGCGCTCCCCGCCCGGACGCTCCTCGCCGCGGGCGAGCCGGGCGAGGTTCGTGCGGTGGCGGACGACGACGAGGACGCACATGGCCGCGGCGGCCCAGGTGACGGGGCTCTTCCCCCCGCGCGTCACGGCCACGGTCAGCGTGCCCGCGGCCGCGCCCGCGAGCGAACCCACCGAGACGACCCGCGTCGCCGCGAACGCGAGCGCGAAGGCGGCGAGCGCGGCGAGCGCCCCGAGCGGAGCGAGCGCGAGGAAGACGCCGAAGGCGGTCGCGACCCCCTTCCCGCCCCGGAACCGCAGCCACACCGGGAAGACGTGACCGAGGAAGGCCGCGACGCCCGTCGCGGCGGCCCACGGTCCCGGGTCGCCCGGGGCGCCGAGCACAGCGGACGCGGCCGCCACGGGCAGCCCGCCCTTCGCGGCGTCGAGGAGGAGGGTCAGGATGCCGAGCCTCCGGCCGGCCGCGCGAGAGACGTTCGTCGCCCCGATGTTCCCGGAGCCGGTCCGCCGGACGTCCACGCCGGCGATCCGGCGGGCGAGGAGCAGGCCGAACGGGACCGAGCCGAGCAGGTAGCCGGCCGCGACGAAGGCCAGGCCCGCGTGCACCGGCGTCAACGGCAGCGCCCCCGGGGCCTCACGCCGCGCCCCGCCACAGGAGCCACGCCCAGTTCACGGCCACGGCAAAGACGGCGAGGCGGGCGGCGGCGACGAGCGACCGCTCCGGCAGGACCGGGACGGGCAGCCCGAGCGCGGCGCGCGCGAGGTCGGCGAGGGACAGCGCCCAGGCCCCCGCCGCGAGGACGGCACCGAGAGGGCTCGCGGCGAGCGCCGCGACGACCTCGCCCCGGGCGAGGTGGACGAACGCGTGGGTCATCCCGCAGGAGGCGCAGGGGAGCCCGGTCGCCGCGCGGAACGGGCAGACGAGGCCGAGTTCGAGGACCGGCAGGAAGCGGGCGGCGAGGAAGGAGGCGAGCCCCAGGAGCGCGAAGAGCTCCGCCACCCCGAAGCGCCCGGTCCGCCGCCAGGAGAGCGCCACGGCGGAGCGCCTAGTGCCGCCCGAGGGCGGCGAGGATGGGGATCGCGATCGCACCGCAGCAGCAGAGGCAGATGAGGGCGAAGGGGAGGAGGGTCGCCGTCCAGGCCTTGCCCTGCGGGACGCGCTGCGTCTCCGCGAGGCCCACCGCCACGAGCGCCAGCCACCAGACGGATCCGACGAGGCTCGCGAGGCCGGGCACGGGCGCGGCGCCGATGAGGTGGCCCGCCGCCGCGTAGCCGACGACGGTCAGGGTGGCGTCGAAGCCGCGGGGGGCGCCCCGCAGCGCGAGCAGCGCCACGTGGAAGATGCCGGCGAAGACGAGGATCCCGAGGAGCGCCAGGAACGGCGCCGCGACGAGCTGGGCGACGACGCCGAACGCGGTCCCGGTGGAGGTCCACTTGAGGATCCAGGCGTTCCCGAACTCGGCGCCCCGGGGCATCTGCCGGAGCATCTGCTCGAGGACGTTCCGGGCGGCCGCCCCCATGAGCGCCCCGTAGAGGGTCTGGAACCAGCTCGCGACGGTCATCGTGGCGACGCCGAAGAGGAGGGTGGAACCCGTGTCCGAGATGCGCAGCGGCCGGAAGAACTCCGCCGGCCGGAGCGCCGCGAGCTTCCAGGTCTCGACGTAGGCGTGGAAGAAGCCGAGCTCCGAGCGCCGGACGAAGGGGGCGGGGACGCCGTCGGCGGGCGGGGACGCCGGGCTCGCTGCCGGAGGCACGGGTGGCGCGGCCGGGGGGGGCGGGGCCGACGGGTCGGCGAGGTGGACCTGCTGGCCGCAGTGCGGGCAGGCCTGGACCCCGAATCGGTCCGTCTCGAAGGTGTTCTGGCAGTGAGCGCAGCGGGCGAGCATGGCGGGCGGAGCTTACCGCTCCTCGCGCCCCGCGTCATGGTCGCCCTTCTGTCAGGGGTCGCGCAGCGCGTCGACCTCGTCCACCGCCACCGTCCCGCGCGTCCGGAAGATGGCAAGCACGATGGCGAGGCCCACCGCCGCCTCCGCGGCCGCGACGGCGATGACGAAGAAGGCGATGGCGTGGCCGTGGAGGTTGCCCGCCTGGCGGGCGAAGGCGAGGAAGGTCAGGTTCGCGGCGTTCAGCATGAGCTCGATGCTCATGAAGACGATGATCGCGTTCCTCTTCATGAGGACGCCCCACACGCCGATCGTGAACAGGGCGGCGCCGAGGATGAGGTAGTGCGAGGTCGGCACCATGGCGATCAGATCCTCCTCTTGGAGACGACCACGGCCCCGACGATGGCGACGAGGAGGAGCACGCTCGTCGCCTCGAAGGGCAACAGGTACTGGGTGAAGAGGAGGCGTCCCACCGCCTTGACCGTGCCGTAGTCCGGCCCGACGACCCGCGCCGAACCGCCGCCCTGGTACCAGTAGACCCACACCAGCGTGGCGAAGAGCCCGGCGCCGCCGAGCGCGCCGGCCCACTTCATGGCGGTCATCCGGTCCACGCCGAGCTCCTCGTCGGAGAGCGAGAGCAGCATGATGACGAACAGGAACAGCACCATGATGGCGCCGGCGTAGACGATGACCTGCAGGAACGCGATGAGGTGCGCGGTGAGCAGCACGTAGATGCCGGCGAGGAAGAAGAACGTCGACACGAGGCTCATCGCCGCGTGGACGGGGTTCCGGGCCGCGAGCACCCCCGCCGCCGAAAGCAGCGCCGGCACGGCGAACACCCAGAAGAGGACCAGCTCCGCCTTGTCGCTCATCTCGGTCCCCCTACTGGCTCACTCCGCCGATCAGGGCCTCCCGGGTCTGCCGGGCGACGCCCCAGGCCTTCTCGCCCTGCGGGCACCCGCGCCGCTCGACGTGGTCCAGGAACTCCTTCTTGAACTTCTTCACGAAGCTCTGCACGGGCATCGCCGCGGCGTCGCCGAGCGCGCAGATGGTCTGCCCCATGATGTTGTTCGGGAGCTGCTCGAGGAGGTCCACGTCGGCGACCGTGCCGTCCCCGTGCTCGATCTTCTCGATGATCTTCTCCATCCAGGGCGTCCCCTGGCGGCAGGGAGTGCACTGGCCGCAGCTCTCCTCGGCGTAGAACATCGAGATCCGCGAGAGCGCCCGCACCATGCACACCGACTCGTCCATGACGATGACGCCGCCGGAGCCGGACATGCTGCCCGCGGCCTTGAGCGCGTCGATCTCCATCGAGACGTCGATCTCCGCGCCGGTGAGCACCGGCGACGAGGAGCCGCCGGGGATGACCGCCTTCACCGGGAGCCCGGACGGCGTCCCCCCGCAGTCCTCCAGGATGAGCTTCTTCAGGTTGTAGTGGACGGGCTTCTCGTAGATGCCGGGCCGCTTCACGTTGCCGGAGACGCAGAACAGGCGCGTCCCGCCCGACTTCCCCGTGCCGAGCGCCGCGTAGGCGGCCCCGCCGTGCTCGATGATCCAGGGCACGTTCGCGAGCGTCTCGACGTTGTTGATGATGGTGGGCTTGCCCCAGAGCCCGACGATGGCCGGGAAGGGCGGCTTGAAGCGCGGGTAGCCCTTCTTGCCCTCGACGGACTCCATGAGGGCGCTCTCCTCGCCGCAGATGTAGGCGCCGGCGCCGCGCGCGACGTGGACCTCGAGGGGGAAGTCCCGCCCGGCGAGCTTCTCGCCGAGGATCCCGGCGGCTCGCGCCTCGGCGAGCGCCGCGTCGAGCGCCCGCGCCTGCTTCGCGAACTCGCCGCGGATGTAGATGTAGGCGCGGTGGATGTCGAGGGCGTAGCAGGTGATGGCGATGCCCTCGAGGAGCATGTGCGGGTCGAACTCGCAGACGTAGCGGTCCTTGCAGGTGCCCGGCTCGGACTCGTCCGCGTTCACGCACAGGTAGCGGGGCCGCACGTCCTTCGGGAGGAAGGTCCACTTGATGCCCGTCGGGAACCCCGCGCCGCCGCGGCCGCGCAGGTTCGAGACCTTCACCTGCTCGACGATGTCCTCGGGCTTCATGCCGAGGGCCTTGTCGAGTGAGCGGTAGCCGCCGTCGGCCCGGTAGCCGGCGAGCGACGGGTCCTTCTTCGCCCAGCGCCGGGTGAGGATCAGGGTGTCGCTCACTTGAGCCCTCCCAGGATCCGGTCGACCGCCTCCACCGTGAGCCGCTCGTGCATCTCCTCGTCGACGAGCATGGCCGGCGCGGTGGCGCAGCTGCCCAGGCACTCCACCTGACGGAGCGTGATGCGCCCGTCCGCGGTGGTCCCGCCGTTCTCGACGCCGAGGCGCTTCTTCAGGTGCTCGTAGATGTCGAAGCCGCCCGTGAGCGAGCAGGAGACGTTGGTGCAGACCTCCACCACGTGACGGCCCACCGGCCGCGTGTGGTACATCACGTAGAAGGTGGCCACCTCGTCGGCGCGGATCGCGGGCGCGCCGATTCGGTCGGCGGCGAGCTTCTGCGCGGCGGGGGGGAGCCAGCCGAAGATCTCCTGCGCGAGTCGCAGCGCCGGAAGCATCGCCGCTTCCTGGTGGTCGGAGGGGTAGCGGGCGAGGATGGCGGGGATCCCGGCGTCGAAACGGGCCACGAGATCCTTCGGCAGCTCCGCGATGTCCTGCGGCGCCCGCTCCGCGGCGGCCTGGTCGTGATGGGACATAAGGGTCGGAGATGCCTCGAAAAAGTCTCCGCAGGCTAGTGAGCGGGTCTTGGCTTGTCAAGGAGATCCTCGGCGTGCGAGGCTCGCGTGAAACCGCATGGAAAGCCCGGAAAAGCGAAAGGATCTGCGCGTTCCGCTGATCCTCCGCATCGAGTACCCCGCGTCCGCGAGCCTCGCCCGGGACGTCTCCGAGAACCTGTCGGCGGGCGGGCTCTTCATCCGCTCCGACCGGGTGCTCCCGCCCGGGGAGCGCGTGCCCCTGCAGCTCAGCTTCCCGTCGCTGCTCGACCCGTTCGAGATCGAGGTGGAGGTGGTCTGGTCGCGGGAGGCGGGCCCCGCCGGCCCGGCCGGCGTCGCGGTGCGGCTCCCCGACGGGCGAGAGGCCGACCGCGACAAGCTCTCCGAGCTCGTGTCGCGCTGGCTCTCCGCAGAGCCGGCGGTCCGCAGCTACCGGGTGCTCGTCGTCGAGGACAACCCGCACGTGGTCGAGATGTACGAGTGGGCGCTGAAGAAGCTCCGCGCCCCCGCCGGCCAGGTGGAGATCCAGGTGGAGTACGCGCCGCACGGGCTCGCGGCGCTGTCCCGGGTCGCGCAGTCGCCGAAGATCGACCTCGTGCTCACGGACCTCTTCATGCCGGTCATGGACGGCTTCACGCTCATCGAGCGGCTGCGGTCCGACCCCTCGCTCGCGGACCTCCCCATCCTCGTCGTGAGCGGCGGCGGCCCGCGGGCGCGCGAGCGCGCGAGCCAGCTCGGGATCGACGTCTTCCTCTACAAGCCGTTCCAGTTCACGGACATCCTGAACACGGTCCGGGCGCTGCTGCGCATCCAGGGTTAGCTGCTCCGGGCGCGCCACGCAAAAGGCCCGCCGGCGTCTCGCGCCGGCGGGCCTCTCGTGACGGCAGAGCCGCTCCCTACTTGCCCTTCTTGTTGAAGGCGTCCTTCATCGCCTTCGCCGGGGTGATCTTCACCACCGTCTTCGCGGGGATCTTGATCGCCTCGCCGGTGGCGGGGTTGCGGCCCATGCGGGCCTTGCGCTGCTGGAGCTTCACGGCCCCGAGGCCGCCCAGCGGGATCTTGCCGGCGGACTTGAGGTTCTTCATGACCACTTCCTCGACCGCGGCGAAGACCGCCTTCGACTGGGCCTTCGAGAGGCCCGCCTTGTCGGCCACGGCGGCGAAGAACTGAGCCTGCGTCATGCTCATGAGTGCGACCCTCCTTGGGCCACCGCCGGGAAAACCGCGTCGAAAGACGCGGCTGGCCGGCGAATTGGCGTTTCCGATATCGCGATCGGATCTTCGAGTCAACACCCGATCGCGCTCTTTTGCCCGTCAAATGGGCCTGCGAATGCGATCCACGGCCCGCGAAGATCCAAAAACCCCAAAGAAAGGCCCTGCGGGGCCTGTGGGAGAAAGGGCGAGATCCCCCTAGCGCCGGACGAAGGCGAAGAGGACCTCCCAGGCGATGAGCGCCAGGATGGCGATCTCGAGGAGCTCGGCGCGGCTCGAGGCGGCGGTGTCGGAGAGCAGCCGGTTCACGTCCGAGAGGAGCCGCTGCTTGCGCAGCACCGACTCCTGCCACGCGGGCAGCCGGAAGCGCCGGACCGCCGCCTGGTAGAAGCGGGCGAGGTAGAAGTCGCCGACGATCTTCACCGCGTTCTCGAGGCGCTCGACCATCTCGGAGAGCTCGAGCAAGAGCGCCGCCGTGCGCCGGAGCAGCCGCTCGTAGCGCCGGGTGAGGAGCCTCGGGCCGCCGATCGCCTCGATCTCGTCGTAGATGCGCCGCAGCTCCCGATCGAGCACCGCGTCGTAGTAGCGGAGCTCGAGGAGGTGGGCGGTCGCGAACTCGAGGAGGTCGGGGATGTCGGTGAGCCCCGAGGGCTCGTGGACGAAGGCGCTGTTCCAGTCGACGACCGCGAGGTCGCTCTCGAGGTAGCTGTAGTGGTGCTTCAGCACGTCCTCCCGCTCCGCCGCGGAGAGCGGCGCCGGGTCGCGCTCGCCGAGGAGCAGCCTCCCGAGCGGCGCCCGCTCCAGAAGCTCCTGCCCGGTCACCGGTCGGTCGAAGGACCGGACGAGGAAGACCGTGTAGGTCTCGAGCCCCTCCCACGAGTGGGGCTTCTCGAGCGCCGGCCGGAGCGCCCGGGCGAGCTCCTCCGACTCGCGGCGCGCGAGCGCGTCGAGCTCCGGCGTCGGCTGGTCGAGGAGCTCCTCGGCGAGCGGCAGGAGGTCGTCGAGGGACGTTCCGGACGGGATGGGGAGCTCGAAGAGGATGCTCACCACGCCGGTGTCGGCGACGCTCGCCCGCGCCTCGGCGCTCCTCGCCCCGGAGCGCAGGGGAAGCGTCCGCGACCCGAGCCGGAGGTGGACCGGCGGGTACGGGATCTCGATGGCCGAGTGGGTGCGGGGGCTGTCGAGTCGGAAGCGCGAGGCGGGCGCCGCGGCGAGCGTCTCGGCGCGAGAGAGGTCGACGGCGTCGGCCACGTCGAAGAGGCGGTAGACGCGGACGGTCCCTTCGCGGACGACGTAGGTGGCGCCTTCCATCCTCCCGGGAGACTACCGCGCCCGCGCCGGCGGCGTGCGCCTCGGTCGGGGCATCCCGGGTCCGAGGGCCGCCGGCCGGCTCAGGCGCCGACCAGGCGGAGGGGCATCTGCGCGCGCTGCGCCGGGAACTCGACGAGGTACTCCCCGGAGAAGCAGGCGTCGCAGTAGCGCGTCCGCTCCTCGCCGAGCGCCTCGTACATGCCCTCGAGCGAGAGGTAGCCGAGCGTGTCGGCGGTGACGTAGCGGGCGATCTCCTCGACGGAGTGGGAGCTCGCGATGAGCTCCTGCCGCGTCGGAGTGTCGATGCCGTAGTAGCAGGGCCACGCCGTCGGCGGCGAGCTGATTCGCATGTGGACCTCGGTCGCGCCCGCCGAGCGGAGCATCTTCACGATCTTCCGGCTCGTCGTGCCGCGGACGACCGAGTCGTCGACGACCACGATGCGCTTGCCCTTCAGCATGTCCTTCACCGCGTTCAGCTTCAGCTTCACGCCGAAGTGGCGGATCGACTGCGCGGGCTCGATGAAGGTCCGCCCCACGTAGTGGGAGCGGACGAGCCCCATGGCGAAGGGGATGCCGCTGCGCTTCGAGTAGCCGATGGCGGCCGGCACGCCGGAGTCCGGCACCGGGAGGACGAGGTCGGCCTCCGCGGGCTGCTCCTCCGCGAGCCGCGCGCCGAAGGCCGTGCGCACCGCGTAGACCGACTTGCCGAAGAGGACCGAGTCGGGGCGGGCGAAGTAGATGTGCTCGAAGACGCAGCGCCCGGCCCGCGCCGGGGGGCGGAGATCGGGGAAGAGCCGCTCCGACCGGAACCCGCTCTCGTCGACGACGATGAGCTCGCCGGGCTCGACCTCGCGGAGGTACTCGGCCTCGATGAGGTCGAGCGCGGTCGTCTCGCTCGCGAGCACGTAGGAGCCCTTCAGCCGGCCCAGCACGAGGGGGCGGAAGCCCAGGGGATCGCGCAGCCCGACGAGCGCCTTCTCGGTGAGCAGCACCAGGCTGTAGGCGCCGACGACCTTCGCGAGCGCCTGGCGGAGCGAGGCGACGAGGTGCTCGCGCGTCCCCGGGCGGTGGTCGGTCCGGGCGCGCGCCATGAGGTGGACGATCACCTCGGTGTCGCTCGTCGTCTGGAAGATGGACCCCGCGGCCTCGAGGTCCGCGCGCAGCTGCTCGGCGTTCACGATGTTGCCGTTGTGCGCGATGGCGAGGGCCCCGCCCGAGTACTGCACGGCGATGGGCTGGGCGTTCTTGAGATGCGAGTCCCCGGTGGTCGAGTAGCGGACGTGGCCGATGGCCGCGCCCCCCTTCAGCCGCTCGAGGACGTCCGCGGTGAAGATGTCCGCGACGAGCCCCATGCCGCGGTGGACGTGGAGGGTCTTCCCGTCCGAGGAGACGATGCCCGCCGACTCCTGTCCGCGGTGCTGCAGCGCGTGCAGCCCGAGGTAGGTGAAGTTCGCCGAATGGAGATCGGTGCCGGGCGCCCAGATCCCGAAGACACCGCACTCGTCCGCGAGCTTGTCCCAGGCGGCTTCGTAACCCATGCGGGCGGCAGTATAACGACATGGTGCCGAAAAAGCCCACCGCCTGGGTCGCGGGGCTCGCGCTCGTCGGCGTCGCGATCCTCGCCACCGTCCCCCTCCACGGCGGCCGCCCGCGCGCCCCGGCGCGCCTCGTCGAGCAGTGGCGCGGGGCCGGGCCGCTCGCCGTCGGCGCCGCCTCGGTCCCGCTCGACACCCCGGAGGGAACGCCGGTCGCCGGGTTCCCGCGGCTCCGCTGGGCGGCGCTCGGCGTCCGGGACGCGCCCGCCGCGCACGCGATCGTCCTCTCGGAACCGGGCCTCGCGGTCGCCGTGGTCTCCGCCGACATCCTCCTCGTGCCTCCCGAGCTCCGCGCGGCGGTCGCGGAGCGGCTCGCCGACCTCCGGCTCGACGCGGTGCTCGTCGCGGCGACGCACACCCACTCCGGGCCGGGAGGCTACTGGCGGGACCTCCTCGGCGAGCGGTTCGGGACCGGGCCCTTCGACGAGCGAGCGCTCGCGTCGATCGCGGGGCGCGTCGCCGAGGCCGTGCGCCGGGCCTTCGAGGCCCGGACGCCCGCCACCCTCTCCGTGGGGCGCGCCCGCCTCGCCAACGTGTCGGTGAACCGGGACGGCGGCGAGGTCGACGGACGGCTGCTCGCCATCCGCTTGGCGGACCTCGCCGGGCGCCCGCTCGCCCAGCTCGTGGTCTTCCCCGCGCACGCGACGACGGTCGACCCGAAGAGCCGCCTGCTGTCCGGCGACTGGCCCGCCGCGCTCGCGCGGGAGCTCCCGGGCGTCACCGTGTTCCTGCAGGGCGCTGTCGGCGACCAGACCTGGACGACGGGCCCCGGGACCGCTCCCGGGACGGAGGGCTACGGCGCTCGGATCGCGCGCGAGGTGACCGGGCTCTCCTTCTCGCCGCCGGACCCGGGCGCTTCGCTCGGGCTCGCTACCGCCGAGGTGTCGCTCCCCGCTCCCTCCTTCGGCGCGGTCCCGCGCTTCCTCGACCGCCTGCTGTCGAACCTGCTGTGGAGCTGGCTCCCGCCGCGGGCCACGGTCACTGCGCTGCGCCTCGGGCCCGCCCTGCTCCTCGCCGTACCCGCCGAGCCGACCGCGGAGGTGGGGCGCCGCTGGCGGCTCGCGCTCGGGGAGGACGCGGAGGTGGTCTCGCTCGCGAACGGCTACCTGGGCTACGTCGAGACGCCGCAGCGCGTGCTCGCGCGCACCGGCGAGGCGAAGCGGACCTACCTGGGACCCGACCTCGCGTTCGTTCTCGGCGACGGGGTCGTCCTCGCCGGACGCGCCGCCCGCTGATCAGAACCGGACCGCGGCTCCGCCGGGCGCTGGCTCGACCGGTCCCCGGTCCGCGAACACGAAGAGCAGGGCGGCGCTCGCCGCGAACGCGATGGAGGTCCCGCCCGCGATCCAGGCGTTGCGCCGCGCGGCCTCGTAGCTCGAGACGGCCGACGCGTAGGCGGCGGGGTCGGTACCGGGCGCGAGGCTCCCGTCGGGAAGGACCATGGACCGCGCCTGGCCGGCGGCGTTCCCGGCGACGACTCCCTGCCAGACCGCGAGGCCTGCCGCGACCGCGGCGAGCGAGGTCCCGACCCACGCCGTCGGCCGCATCCACGCGCTCCCCTTGGGAGGCGCCGCCCGGACCTCTGCCGCGGGGGCGAGGTCGAGGAGCGCCTCCTTCTCGAGGGCCTTCGGGGGTGGATTCGCGAGGGCGAGCTCGGCGGGCGCGGCCTCGGCCGCCGGGGACGGCCCGAGCGTCACGGTGAGGTCGCTCGAGAGCTCGACGGTCTCGCGCAGGACGCCGCCCGCGATCGAGATCGAGACGCGGTAGAGCCCGTCCGGGAGCGCCACCTCGGCCGGCGTCGCGCCCAGGCGGTGGCAGAGGACCGCGGCCTCGGCTCTCCCGGAGCGCGATTCGATCTTGAGCCGGTGGCGCGGTCTCGCCTCGAGGCCCCCGCGCACGCGCTCGAGCTCGCGACGGAACGACGGCGAGTAGAGCTCGGGGTCGGCCTCTGCCGAGGGCAGAATGGCGAGCAGGCGCTCGAGCGCGTCGCGCGCCGCCGCGGTCCGGCCGATCGTCGCCCGGGCGTGGGCGAGCCTCAGCAGCGCGCGCGACCATCGTGCCTCGGCCTCCGGACCGGCGGGGAGCTCCTCCGCTCCCGCGACGACGCCTTCGAGCTCCGAGACCGCGGCCTCGTAGTCGCCGCGCTGATAGGTCGCAACCGCGCCTGCGAACGCCTCGTCGAGCGCGGCGATCTCTGGCGCGCCGGAGGCGCCCGCGGCGCGGATCGGAGCGAGCGCCGCCGAGAGCGCGAGAAGCGCCATGGCCGGCCCGAGAGCGGCGCATCGCGCCGACGGGGGACCGACCAGGGTCCGCGCTCCGGCCCTGCAGGCCGCGGCGCGGCCCCGGCGGTTCGCACGGTGCGCCGCCCGAGCGGGCTCTTTCGGGAGGAATGACACTGGCACTTGGCGCTCGCCGTTCCGTGTACGAACTAGGTATATTAGGGTAGGTCTTTGAGGGGTGTAAATGATGGGGGGCACACTCCGGGCGGCGCTTACGGCGTCGGCCGTGCTCGTCGCCGGGTGCGGGGCCCTTCCCGTCCCGCGGAGCTGCTCCTCGTCCGCCGGCTGCCCCGAGGGCGCCTTGTGCCAGGGAGGGGTCTGCGTCGCCGACCGGGCACCCGAGGCGGCGATCGCGCTGCCCTCCTCGCCCGCCTCGAACTTGCCGCTCGTCCTCGACGGGAGCTCGAGCCGCGACCCCGACGCGGGCGACGCCGTCGCGAGCTACTCCTGGACCATCACCTCGGCCGGGAGCGCCTGCGAGGCCGAGCCCTCGAGCGGGGGCGGCGCGAAGCTCACGGTCGTGTTCCCGTGCGCGGGCGACTTCGACGTCTCGCTCGTCGTCGTCGACTCCGTGGGCAAGCCGAGCGCGACGGCGACCGAGCGCCTCAGCGTCGCCCAGTCGAAGGACCCGCCGCAGGTGTCGGTGAGCGGCGATTTGACCCTCGACCATCGGTGCAGCGGGGCGCCGGTCCTCTGCACCCCCTGGGACGGGCAGGGCGCGCCCATCGCGCTCACCGCCGAGGCGAGCGTGCCGGTGGGCCTCTCCTTCACCTACCACTGGAGCGCGGTCCTCCCTCCCGAGCTCGACGGGAAGCCCGCGCCGCGCGTCTCGTTCCTGCCGGGGCCGGACGTCGCGAACCCCACGGTCCTCGTCGAGACGGACGGCACCGCCATCGCGGGCCACTACGCCTTCACGGTCTCGGTGACGGACTCGCGCGGCATGGTGGCGGTCG
>DATKJV010000062.1:0-76306 GCA_035543235.1 Anaeromyxobacteraceae bacterium
CATGGTGAAGCCGAGCTTCCCCGGGGGCCCGCCCGACATGTTCATCGCCGGAAACGACGAGGGAGCGAAGAAGGTCGTGTCCGCGATATGCGCGGAGCTCGGGTGGCCGACCGTCGACCTGGGCGGGATCGAGTCGAGCCGCTACCTGGAGCCGCTCGCGATGATCTGGGTCGTCCACATGTTCCGGACGAAGAGCCCGAACCACGCCTTCAAGCTACTCCGGAAGTGACGCCAGGCGCCTTCAAGGGATGCGTCGGAACTCACCCACCGGCGCCTGCGCGTGGGGTCACCGCGCGGCCGAGGGCGGGGTCGTCCCGGACGGTACGCTGGGCGCGGGGGCAAGGGCCACTTGCCCGGGCTACAGCCTCCCGAGAAGTTCAACCGGCTCGTCGTCTGGCCGCTCGACCAGATCGAGCTTGCGGCGCCGCTCCTCGAGAAGCGCGACCGGTAGGAGGCGGAGAGCCCCGAGGTGCAGGGTCCGGTCGGCGTCTTCCTGGCCCTCCAGAGGAAGTTCCACCTCAACGCTCCTCACCCAAGCTGGCAAAGGAACCTTGGCGGGGAGCTGCGGCAGGCCGCGGCCGGAGTACGGGCTCGTCTACCCTGCGCGGTCTGCGTCAGCGCGCCAAGTCGAGCGGGACGCGGGCCACTTGAGGGGATGGTGACGCCCCCCTCACGCTTGTCACATCCCTCGTGAGAGGCAAGCAAGGGCGGCGCCCACCTTAAGAATGCGTATCATCATCCGTTTACGCCCCAACAGATAGTTGGCACGGGTGGAACTCTGGCACCAAGGTCACTTAACGCTCGGTACGCATACGCGGGGTGTGCGGACTGCGAGCGACAGCGGATTCATCGGGGGAGCACTCGTGACTTTGCATTCGAAGTCGCCTTGGTTGCGTCTGGCAGTTGTTGTCGCCGCAACTTTCCCACTGCTGGGGCATGCCCAGACCATCAACAGTGCGTCGCTAGACCAAACCGGTACGAAACTCACGATCTTGGGAACCAACCTCGGAGCGAACAAGCCCACGGTAAGCCTCGGCGGAACGGCCCTGACGGTGACCTCGTTCGGTTCTACCCAAGTACAGGCCACGCTCCCGTCGGTGCTCGCGCCCGGCACATACTACCTGCTATTTACGCGCGCCAACGGTGCGACGGCGGCGTTCGATCTTGCCGTTGGGGTCCTCGTTGAGAACAACTCCATTGCGAACACGGCCGGCGGGACCGGAGCACTCGCTGCCAACACCACCGGGACCGGAGTAACCGCGTTTGGCTACCAAGCGTTGCCTGTTAATACAACCGGTGGCGCTAACACGGCTATCGGTGACATCGCACTCTGGTCGAATACAACGGGATACAACAACACCGCCGTTGGGTGGAGTGCCCTGTCGTCGAACGCAACGGGTGTTGGCAACGCCGCATTTGGCGACACCGCCCTGCGGTACTCTACTGGGAACGCCAATACCGCTCTAGGCTCCGGAGCAGGCGTGAATGCGACAACTGGGAGCAACAATGTGTTCATCGCTAACTCAGGCGCCGCCGGCGACTCAGGGGTGATCAGAGTCGGCACGCCCGGCTACCAGACCGCGACGTACGTCGCTGGCGTTATCGGAAACGACTTCAGTGCCACTGGCACGCCTGTTGTGATCACGTCGGGCGGGCAATTGGGCACCGGAGCGCTTTTGCAGGGACCGCAGGGTCCTGCGGGACCTACCGGTCCAACAGGACCGCCCGGTCCGCCTGGGATTCAGGGGCAGCAAGGCATCCAGGGGCTGGAAGGACCTCCCGGACCACCAGGAACCCCTGGTGCTACTGGCGCGTCGGGCCCGCAAGGCCCGCCGGGCACGGGAATTACGTCCGACGCACTCGCGAATACGGTCGCGGGGTCGATCGCCCTCCAAGTAAACACCACGGGCGTCGCGAATGCGGCGTTCGGCTACGAGGCTCTCCCGGCCAACACTAGTGGCGGTGACAACACCTCTATTGGCGCAGTCTCGATGTTCTCCAACACGACGGGCGGGGCTAATACGGCCGTGGGCTGGAGCGCCCTCTCTTCTAATACCACCGGTAGTTTCAATGTCGCGGTGGGAAGCACGGCCCTGCGCTACAGCACAGGTTCCGGGAACGTTGGTATCGGGTCTTCCGCCGGAGTGAATGCGACCAGCGGGACCAACAACATCTTCATCGGAAACGTGGGCACTACATCAGACTCGGGTGTGATCAAGATCGGCACGACTGGCTTCCAAAGCTCCACTTATATTGCCGGCATTCTGGGTAACGACCTCAGCGCGACTGGCCAGGCTGTGATGATCGATCCGACGACCGGTCAATTAGGAACCGGGGGCACCAGCTCGGGTGGCGCGGCGAGCGCTGGGCTTGTCTGGCGAGATGCAAACGGCGCCCTTGTTGGGCCCTACTTGATCCACCCTAATCTGACGAGTGGGTGGTTTATCTATGCTGATCCTGGTGGATTGCTATGGACGTTCTTCCCGACAAGCCCCGCTGGGTCTAATTTGGCAGCAACATGGGCTACCGTGTATTTCGATGGCCCGAATTGCACAGGCAACGAATACGGCGATTCACATAATTATATTGGGTTGGTGTATTCGGTCGTAGACGCAGTTGGTGGACCATTCCTCACCTTCGGAGGGGCGGTTACCACCGTTGCCGCACTTTCCAGCATGACAACCGGGAGTTGCAGCGTCCTCGGGGGTCCTCAAAACGTGTCGGTTTATACGCAAGTATCTACAGTAAGTGCTCCGCCATTGTTCCCATTTGTTGCCCCGTTCACCCTAGCAACGCACTAAAGGACGCGCCTGTCTGTGTCTCTTCCGATGCCTGCCTCGCGTTCCAGAGAAGGGCCTGGCGGAGGGCCTCCCGTCCCCGGCGATGCGCAAGGCGAGGTAGGTGCTGAGCGCAACTTCGGCGCCGACGTTCGGAGCGCCGGCCGCCGTGCCGGCCCATCCGCGTGAGGACGGCCAACCACTCGGTCGGAAAGGCGAGGCCGAGAAGGGCGCTCGGGTAGTCGAGGTTCCGGTAGACCGGTTGGGGCGAAGGGCCGCGATCCCGCCGGCCCCCGCCGCGGACCTCACGTCCGGGAGGCGGACGTCGCGGGCCTTGCGCGCCTTCCTCCCTCGGAAGGACGTGCCGGCTCGCTCGCGGCACTGGTAGTCTGCACGCACGCTGGACGCTTCGAAAGGGTTGGGCTACCGGCAGCAGATGCAGCTCCTCGGACTCCTGGGAGCTCTGGGATCGGCCTTTCTCGCGCTCTGGCAGGCGAGCGCCACGCCTTCCGTGCCCGCCTCGTTCGGACTTTCGGCCGTCCTTCTCCTGGCGCTCTCGGCCACCGCCCCGGAAGTGCGCTACGCCTCGCCCCGGCGGACCGGGGACGGGGTCTGGGTCTTCCTGCCACTCCACTGCAGGGCGCTCGTCCCGTCGGTCTTCCTGCCCTTGCTGCTGCTCTCCTTTCTCGGCCACCCCCAGGGAGGCAGGTGGCCACGAGGGCTCGATTTCGCGGTGTACCTGATCGTCGCCGGTGCGCAGTTCGCCCGGTTGAAGAGCCAGCTCCTCGTGTCCGACAGGGGCCTCGAGGAATCCTCGCCCTGGCCGCGCCGGCGGCGGCGGATCGCCTGGGCCTCGGTGTCGAGCATCCGCTACGGGCGCGGCGTGACGTCGGGGCGCCGCTCGGGAACGGGCTTCGTCGTCTCCGGAAATGCCGACGGAGCCTCCCAGGAGTTCCTCGTCATGGACTGTCTCGACGGGATCGGAGACTTCGCCGACTCGGTCCTGCGAAACGCATCTCCCGAGGCGCTTCGCAGCGACCCGGGAACGCTCGACCGTCTGGAGGATCTCGCGTCCCGGCGACGGTCGAACGTCCTCGTCAGGGGTTCGTAGCCGGCTCGTCGGTAGGCCGGGGCGCGAGCGCCGGTCCCACCTCGGCCTCCTCGATGGGCAGCATCGCCTCCACGAGCTCCGCGAGCTCGACGTCGGCGAGCCGCGGATACTCCTCCGCGAGGACGACCGCGATCGGAAGTCTCAGGTCGATCCAGGGCGCGCCCTCCTTCCTCAGGCGGGCGGCGGCGCGTGCGAGCGCTGCCTGCCAGCGTCGCGTCGTCCTGGCCCGCCCGCCTTCCAGCCGGAGAAGGCCGTCCTCGAAGAGCCGGTCGTGCACGTTCGCGTCAGGCGTGCACGCGCTTCGAGCCCGCCGGGGCTTGTGCGGTCCCCATGTGGCTGCGGGCGTACGCGATCGCGTCCATCGTCTCGCGGCGGAACGTCTCGTAGTCGACCTGCACCGAGTTCACGAAGGTGGAGGCTCCCATGGTGTGCGCCGCCATCATCGCGGCCTCGCGGATCTCCTCGTCGGTGGCGCCGAACAGCCTCGCCGCCTCCGTGTGGAACAGCGTGCAGTAGCGGCAGCGCGTGGCGCCGGAGACCGCCAGCCCGATGAGCTCCTTGTACTTGTTCGGGAGCGCGGTCTCCGCGAGCTGGAAGTCGCGCATGAGCGTCCAGAACCCCTCGAGCGCCGAGGGCGGCATCTCCTCCACCCATCCCGGAACCTTGCCGAACGCCTCCTTGATCTCCTCGCGGACCTTCGCTGTGTTCCACTGCTTCTTCTCGACCGTGGCCATGTGTCGCTCCTTGCCTCCCGCGCACCCGCGGGCGAACGGACGAGCCCTAGCGCCTGGCGCGCCGGCCGCCCGGCGCGGATGGGGGTCAACGAGCGTTCCCGGGGCGTGACGCCGGGGAGTATCCGTTTGCTCACGGCCCAGCCTCCCCGGCGGGACCCGCCAGCGGGTCGCCACCGTCGGCTCGACCCTCGGAGGGCGGGCCGATCGGCGAGGGGGCGACCGCGGGCGGGAGCGCGCGCGCCACGCCCGTGCGCCCGGTGCGCAAGGCCTCCCTGGCGATCCGGTCGACGCGCTCCGCGGCCTCGACGTAGGAGAGCCCCTCGGGCCGGATGTTCGACACGCACTCGCGCTCGGCGTCGGTCCGGCCGCGACGCGGGGCGAAGGTGACGTAGGCCCCGAGGCTGTCGGGGGACGACAGGCCGGGGCGCTCGCCGACGAGCACGAGCACGAGCCGGGCCCCGACCCGCTCGCCCGCCTCGTCCCCGAGCGCCACCCGCGCCTGCAGCGCGACGACCACCGGCGCCCCGACCCACGGCCAACCGTACCCGGCAAGCGAACGGAGGAGCGGCGCCGCGTGGCGTCGCACCGCCAGCGCCGAGAGCCCGTCGGCGACGACCACCAACGCGTCGGGCCCGCGCCCGGGAGCGGCGAGCGCCTCCGCTCCCGTCGCCTCGAGCCTCCGTCCCAGGTCGGGCCGCGCGAGGTAGGTGGCCCGGTCTGGCGCGGCGCTCCGCACGACGCGCACCGGGTGGCCCTGCGCCCCGAGAACGGCGGCGACCTCGCCCGCGTCGAGCGCGGCGTGAACCGCGTCGCGGGCGCGCGCATGGGCGAGCCCGAAGCGGAGGACCTCGGCGGTCGGCAGCGCCGGGCCGGCGCGCCCGAGCGCGATGCGCGCGGGGGTGAACCGGCGGAGCGCCGCCCACCCGTCCTCGAGGACGATCGCCCGGCGGCGCTCGCTCACGGACCGAGCTCCCGGGCCTCGGCGAGCAGCCGGTTCGAGCCCGCGGCCGGCAAGAGCCGCCCGTCCCGGTCGGCGAGCTCCATGCGCTCCAGCCAGGCCTCGAACTCCGGGGCGCGCCGCAGGCCCAGGGCCTCGCGCAGGTAGAGGGCGTCGTGGAAGGAGGTGCTCTGGTAGTTGAGCATCACGTCGTCCGCCCCCGGCACGCCCATGACGAAGGAGACGCCGGCGACGCCGAGCAGGGTGAGCAGCGCGTCCATGTCGTCCGGGTCGGCCTCGGCGTGGTTCGTGTAGCAGACGTCGCAGCCCAGCGGGACGCCGAGCAGCTTCCCGCAGAAGTGATCCTCGAGGCCGGCGCGGATGATCTGCTTCCCGTCGTACAGGTACTCGGGCCCGATGAACCCCACGACCGTGTTGACGAGGAACGGCTCGAGGGCGCGCGCCACGCCGTGCGCCCGCGCCTCGAGCGTCTGCTGGTCGACGCCGCCGTGGGCGTTCGA
This sequence comes from Anaeromyxobacteraceae bacterium, assembly GCA_035543235.1. GTDB lineage: Bacteria > Myxococcota > Myxococcia > Myxococcales > Anaeromyxobacteraceae > DATJZG01. The sequence continues at coordinate 6,081 of DATKJV010000062.1, forward strand.
CGACAGCGCGCTCCCCTGGCCTGTCTCGAAGTACATGACGGAGTCGCCGAGGGTGCCGCGGCGAAGCGAGCGGGCCGCGTCCCGCGCCTCGGCGAGCAGCGAGAGGCTCACGCCGAAGCTCCGGTTCGCCGCTTCCGTCCCGGCGATCGACTGGAAGACGAGGTCCACGGGTGCGCCCATCTCGATGGCGCGGATCTGGTTCGTGACGTGGGTGAGGACGCACGACTGCGTGGGGATCTCGAATCGCGAGATGAGGCCGTCCAGCATGCGCCAGATCTCCACGAGGCGCCCCATCTCCTCGCCGGCCGGGTTGACGCCGATGACCGCGTCTCCCGCGCCGTAGAGGAGGCCGTCGAGGACCGAGGCCGCGATCCCGCGGAGGTCGTCCGTGGGGTGGTTGGGCTGCAGCCTCACGGCGAGGCGACCGGGCAGACCGATCGTGTCGCGGAACCGCGTCACCACCCGGCACTTCCGCGCCACGAGCACCAGGTCCTGGTTGCGCATGAGCTTCGAGACCGCCGCCGCCATCTCCGGCGTGAGCCCGGGCGCCACGCCGCCGAGCTCGGCCGCACCGGTCGAGTCCGCGAGCAGCCACTCGCGGAGCTCGCCGACGGTGAGCGCGGCGACGGGCGCGAAGGCGGCGCGGTCGTGGCCGTCGAGGATGAGGCGGGTGACCTCGTCCTCCTCGTACGGGATCACGGCCTCCTCGAGGAACGCCTGGAGCGGGAGATCGGCGAGCGCCAGGCGAGCGGCCATCCGCTGCTCCGCGCTCCGGGCCGCGATGCCGGCGAGCGCGTCTCCGGATCGCCCGGGCGTCGCCTTGGCGAGCAGGTCCTTCAGGTCCGGGAACCGCCAGGTGACCTGATCGACGGTGTGCGCGTACGCCATCCTCGCCCCCCAAGCGCTGCATAGGCCGTCCCCGCCGCGCCGGCAACATGCGGTGCGCTGGCCGTCAGGGGTAGGCGTGGACGAGCGGCTGAACCTCGCTGCAGGGCCGGCAGATGGCGTTCGGCAGGCCCGAGTTGCGGCGCGTCCGGCCCGCCACGGCCTGGAAGACGGGGCCGCTCTTCTCTTCGTCGCAGGCGATGCAGGGGTTGAGGCTCCCGTCCGGCTCGTTGTACGGATCGTTCAGCACGGGGAGGCAGATCGCCAGGCACTGGCTGCGCGTGTTCTGCGTGTCGTAGGCCCAGGCCTGGGCGCAGGGCAGAGTGAACCCGAGCCCGACGAGGCACGCGACGTCCCCGTCGAAGGCCGTTCCGCCGGCGGGGGGCGCGGCGAGCCCGCAGTCGCGAACGGGCGCCGTGAGGTCGTCGTAGTGCATGTAGACGGCGAGGTCCTGGAGCGTCGAGCACACGCCGCAGTGATCGTAGTGCGTGACCGCGGCCCCGGCGGCGAGTGCGTCAGCGGTCGACGCGTAGGTGACGAGCGCGTACGGGCGCGGGGTCGCCGCCGCGGCGGGCAGGACGCCGCACACGGTGCCCGGCGGGTCCGCGGGAGGGGTAGGCGCCGCGTACGGGTCGGACGCGATCTCCGGGAAGGGCGTGGAAGGCGTCCAGCCGTCGACGAGCGCCTGGATGAAGGCCGCGTCGTAGTCGGGTGGCGCGAACGTCGTGCCGCCGCACGAGCACGACGGCTGGCACCGTGCGGGGCCGAGGCCCGTCTGCGCGGTCGGGCGGCCGAACAGGACGGCGCAGGGATCGACCGCCGGTGCCGCGCCGCAGCCGAGGGCGGCGAGCGCGGCGAGCGCCGCGGAGCTGGCACGCCTGCGTGACACGGGGCGCTAGCCTAGCCGATCCGCCGCCGAACCGGGGGCCGCCGCTGCGCCGCGCGCGGCCGGCCCCGACCGGCGGACGGCGAAGGCGAGGGTCGCGAGGATCGAGATGACGACGAGCGGGGCATCCCCGGCGCGCGCGTAGAGCGTCTCGCGCTCGAGGAGCGCGGGCTCCGCCCGCAGTAGCCCCGGGGCCTCGCTGGCGTAGCGCCCGCGCACCCGCCCGGCGGCGTCGACCCATGTCGTCTGCCCGAGGTTCACGGCCCGGACCATGTCGCGCCTCGCCTCGATGGAGCGGGGCGTGGCGAGCCGCAGGTGGAGCTCGCTCTCCATGCTGCCCGTGTACCAGGCGTCGTTCGTGACGTTCACGAGCAGGTTCGGCCGGACGCGCAGGGCGTCGCGCACCGCGTACGAGAGCGTGTCCTCGTAGCAGATGAGGGCGATGGCCCGGATGGGTCCGGCCTCGAGGGCCACCTGGTGGGCCCCGCGCAACAAGCCCGTTCCCCGGTAGAAGACCTCCTCGAGCCACGGGAAGGTGTCGCCGAAGGGGACGTACTCGCCGAAGACGAGGAGGTGCATCTTGGAGTAGGGCTCGCTCAGGTGGCCGCCCGTGACCATGACCGCGCTGTTGTAGGCGGCGGTCCCCTTGCGCATCATCAGCCCCACGAGGAGCGGGCCCCTCACCCCCTCCTGCTCGATGGCGCGCCGCCCGGGAACGTCGGCGCGGGAGCGGGCGTCGACGAGGTACGGGTAGGCCCCCTCCGTCCAGACGGTGAGGTCGGGGGGTGGGCTCGCGCCCTCGGCCTCCCGCGTCAGGCGTCCGAGGCGCGCGAGGACGCTCTCCGCCTCCGCCGGGTCCCAGCGCTCGGTCGCCTCGATGGACGGCTGCAGGAGCGCCACGCGCGCCGACCTCGCCTCCGCGCGCTCGGCCTCCAGCCGGCGGATGGCGACGACCCCGTGGACGTAGGTGAGCGCCGGGATGGCGGCGGCGGCGCCGAGGAGCGCCAGGGCGCGCCGCCGCGGTCGCCCGGCGCGCAGGAGGAGGACCCCCTCGGCCCCGAGCCCCGCGGCGAGCGCCATGAGGAAGGCGACCCCGCGCTCTCCCATGAACTCGGCGAGCTGGAGGAACGCCGGGACGGGGACCGCGCCGATGGCGACCGTCCAGGGGAATACGCAGGGGAGGAAGGTGCTCCAGTAGACGCCGGCCGCGAATGCGAGCCAGCGCGGCACCCCGCGCCGCGCGAGCTGGATCGTCGCCGCGCAGGCGACCGCGAAGCGCAGCCCCTGCTCCAGCGAGAGCGCCGCCAGCGCCACGATCCCCACCCAGTACGGCAGCGGCGTGTATCGCGACACGACGGGGACGGTGAAGCGCAGCGCGACGAGGTTCGTCGCCGCCCCGAAGAGGAGCCCCCGCAGCGCCCCGGCCGTCGCGCGGCGGAACCGCGACGGCGGCGGGGTCTCCTCCGCGAGGAGGAGGTAGAGGATGCCGAGTGCGAGCCAGGACATCGGCACGAGGTCCCAGGGAGGGGTCGCGAGGGACAGCAGGAGACCGCTCCCGAAGGATGCCGGGAGCACCGCCAGCGAACGGAAGCCTCGCGCCGGGGGTGGGGCCTTCCCTGCCGGGTCCGTGCTCGCCGCTCCCATGTGCGGGAGGAGAGTAGCTCACCCGCGTCCGGGCCGCGCGCCCGTCGCCGGGTGTTCGCCCGTCCGCACGGCGGCGCCGCGCGGGGGCGGCGCGCTACCGGCGCCCCCAGCGGGCCGGCCGCTTCTCGAGGAAGGCGTCGATGCCCTCGGCCGCGTCGGGCGCGAGCATCCCGCAGGCCATGGTCTCGGTCGTGAGCGCGTAGGCGTCGGCGACGCCCCGCTCGATCTGCCTGTAGAAGGCGCGCTTCCCCGCGGCGATGACGTCGGCGCTCCGGCCGACGATGATTTCCGTGAACTTCCTCACCTCGTCGTCGAGCGAGGCCTGGGGAACCACGCGGTTCACGAGGCCCCAGCCGAGCGCGGTCCTCGCGTCGAAGAGCTCTCCCGTGAGGAGCATCTCCATGGCGCGCTTGCGCCCCACGTTCCGCGCCACGCCCACGGCCGGGGTGGAGCAGAAGAGCCCGACGTTCACGCCGGGGAGGGCGAAGCGGGCCTCCTCGGCGGCGACCGCGAGGTCGCACATGGAGACGAGCTGGCAGCCGGCGGCGGTGGCGATGCCGTGGACGCGGGCGATGACCGGCTGCGGGATCTCGGTGATCTTCACCATCATGCGGCTGCAGTCCGCGAACAGCCGCTCCTGCCAGGCGCGGTCCGTGCTGTGGGACCGCATCTCCTTCAGGTCGTGGCCGGCGGAGAAGCCCTTGCCGGCGCCGGCGAGGACCACCACCCGCGCCTCGGGATCGGCGCCCACGCGGTCGAGCTCGGCCTCGAGCGCGGCGATCATGGGGGAGGAGAGCGGGTTGTACCGCTCGCCGCGGTTGAGCGTGAGCGTGACGACGCCCCCGCCGTCCCGCCGCGTCACGTACGGCGCCACCTGGGAAACCTCGCCTGCGCTCATGTCGTTCCTGCCCTTCTAGGCCCGCGGCGCCTCGCTCATTCGATCGCCTCGACGGACCTCGCGCGCTGCCGCAGCACGTGCTTCTGGATCTTGCCGGTCGAGGTCTTCGGCAGCGGGCCGAAGACCACCCGGCGCGGGGCCTTGTAGTGCGCCATCTGCGCCCGGCAGTGCCCGATGAGCTCCTCCTCGGTGGCGACGGCACCGGGCTTGAGTTCCACGTAGGCGCAGGGGGTCTCTCCCCATTTCTTGTCGGGCTGCGCCACGACGCCGACGGCGAGCACCGCCGGATGGCGGTACAGGACTTCCTCCACCTCGACCGAGGAGATGTTCTCGCCCCCGGAGATGATGACGTCCTTCGCGCGGTCCTTGATCTTCACGTAGCCGTCCGGCTGGCGCACCGCCAGGTCCCCGGAGTGGAACCAGCCCCCCGCGAACGCCTCGGCGGTCGCCTGGGGGTTCTTGAGGTACCCCTTCATCGTGATGTTCCCCTGGAACACGATCTCGCCGACGGTCTCGCCGTCGGCAGGGACCTCCTGGCCGGTGGCGGGGTTCAGGACGGTCATCGCGTCCTGGAGCAGGTAGCGCACGCCCTGGCGGCCGTTGCGCTCGGCGCGGCGCTCCACGTCGAGCGCCGCCCACTCCTCCTGCTTCGCGCAGACGGCGGCGGGGCCGTACACCTCGGTGAGCCCGTAGACGTGCGTCAGGTCGAAGCCGATGCGCTCCATCCCGGCGATCATCGAGGCCGGCGGCGGCGCCGCCGCGACCATGGCCGACACCTTGTGGGAGATCCCGGCGCGCGTCTCGGGCGGCGCGTCGATGAGCATGTTGTGCACGATGGGCGCGCCGCACAGGTGCGTCACCCGGTGCTCGCGGATGAGTCCGAAGACGTGGGCCGCCTCCACGCGTCGCAGGCACACGTTCGTGCCGGCGTTCGCCGCCATGGTCCACGGAAAGCACCACCCGTTGCAGTGGAACATCGGCAGCGTCCACAGGTAGACGGAGTGGTGCGGCATCCCCCAGGTGAGGATGTTGCCGACGGCGTTCAGGTAGGCGCCGCGGTGGTGGTACACGACGCCCTTCGGGTTGCCGGTCGTCCCGGACGTGTAGCTGAGCGAGATCGCCTGCCACTCGTCGTGGGGCTCGGTCCGGGTGTAGTCCGCGCTCGCGCTTCCGATGAAGGCCTCGTACTCGACCTCGCCCACGCGGTCGCCCGGGCCGTCGTACTCGGGGTCGTCGACGTGCACGACGGTGGGCTTGCGCGCCACGATGGGGAGCGCCTTCTTCAGCTGGGGCGCGAACTCGCGGTCGACGATCACGACGCGCGCCTCCCCGTGATCGAGCATGAAGGCGATGGTCTCGGCGTCGAGCCGGGTGTTGAGCGTGTTCAGGACCGCCCCGGTCATGGGCACGCCGAAGTGGGCCTCGATCATCTCGGGCGTGTTCGCGGCGAGGACCGCGACCGTGTCGCCCGTCCCGACGCCGCGACCGGCGAGCGCGGAGGCGAGGCGGCGGCACCGCGCCGCGGTCTCCGCCCACGTGTAGCGGCGCCTCCCGTGCACGACCGCGAGCCGGCGCGGGTAGACCTGCGAGGCCCAGTCGAGGAAGACGAGAGGTGTGAGCGGCGCGTGGTTGGCGGGGTTCCGGTCGAGGTGGGTGTCGTACGAGTGGAAGCGGCCCATCGGCAAACCCTCCCGCGGCGTCGAAGGCCCCGGACGTTAGCGTCTCCGGCTGCTTCGGGAGAAGGTGCCCGGGAGGGACGGCCCCTCTGCCGGACGCGGCCTCTGCTCCGTGAGGTCGCGAGACCCCGTCGGGGAGCCCCGTTGGCGATAGGTAGCAACCCGGCACGCTGCGGACGCTGGCTCGGTAATCCAGGTATTACTTGCCGTTTTCATCAGTTTGTCCGCTTGGTAACCCTTTTGGGTCTTAGACCAAGGTGTATTGCCAAATCGCCTCTTCGTCGCCAAACCGACGCGCCCATGACCACGATCAACAAACTCCTCGCGTCCGCAGTCGTCGCGTCGGCCGTGGCCCTCCAGGGCTGCGGCTCCTCCAGCACCACCACAAGCCCCTGCAGCAGCGTCTCGGGCACCTGCACCGCCATCCAGCCGAGCATGCCCGAGGCCCAGATACAGTCGGCGCTCGCGAACCTCCCCGACGGGTCGACCGTCGCCTTCGCCGCCGGCACCTACCACTTCCAGAACGCGCTCGCCTTCAACGCGAACAACCTGACCATCCAGGGCGCGGGCGACACCCAGACCATCCTCGACTTCGCCGCCCAGACCTCGAGCGGCGCCGGCGGCGAGGGCCTCTCGTCGACCGGCAACGACTTCTACATCCACGACATCGCCATCAAGGACCCCGCCGGCAACGGCGTGAAGATGTCGAAGGCCACGAACGTGCACGTGAACCACGTGCGCGTGTACTGGTCGAACAACGGCGTGAACACGAACGGCCCCTACGGGATCTACCCCGTCGCCTGCACCAACGTGCTCGTCGAGAACTCGTACTCCGCGGGCGCCTCGGACACGGGCATCTACGTCGGCCAGTCCCAGAACATCATCGTCCGCAACAACGAGGCCGAGAACAACGTGATGGGCGTCGAGATCGAGAACTGCTGGGGCGCCGACGTCCACGACAACAACCTCCACGGCAACACGGGCGGCGTGCTGGTCTTCACGGGCCCGAACCTCGCGCAGAAGGACGGGCACGCCGCGCACGTCTACAGCAACATCGTCAACGCGAACAACCACCCGAACTTCGGCTACGGCGGCATGGTGACCCAGATCCCCGCGGGCAGCGGCATCGTGGTCATGGCGGACCGCGAGGTCGAGATCGACCACAACACGGTGACGGGCAACGACACGGACGGCGTGGCCGTCATCAGCTTCATCTTCACGGGCCTCGCGAATACCACGGCGCCGGACCCGGCCTACTACCCCTACCCGCAGCAGGTCTACATCCACGACAACACCTTCTCGGGCAACGGCACGGCCCCCGACCAGGTGGTCGCCCTCGGCCAGCTCCTGAACACGATCTTCGGGACGAGCAACCCCTTCCCGACGGCGCTCCCGGACGTCATGTACGACGGCGTCCTCGACCCGGCCGCGGGCACCGGCGCGAACCCGATGGGGATCTGCCTCGGCACGGCGACGCCGCCGTCGTTCGGAAACCTCACCCAGAACCAGTACTGCGCCGTCGCCTCGGACGGCACCCCCGTCGGCCCCTGCTGGCCGCTCAACCCCTCCACCGACGCGAGCGCGTACAACTGCACGCTGCCCTCGCTGCCGGCCATCACGGTGCCGTGATGGGACTCCGGAAGCCGATCCTCGCCCTGGCGGTGGCCGCGGGCGTGGCGGGCTGCGGCGGGAGCTCGAGCTCCTCCCCGTCCTCGTCGCCCGCCTCGACCGACCTCTCCACCTGCACGGCGCCCGGCACGACCGACTACACGACCGGGCTGCCGCCCAAGCTCTCGAACCTCTGCCTCATGGTCCCCTCGAGCGGGACGGTGCAGCCGAAGCAGGGCGTCGTCGCCTACGAGCTCAACACCCCGCTCTTCAGCGACTACGCGCTCAAGACCCGCATGCTCTACGTGCCGGCGGGCGGCACCGTCGCCTACGACGACACGAACGCGCTCGACATGCCGGTCGGCAGCATCGTCGCGAAGACCTTCGCCTTCGCCCCCGACCTCCGCACGCCCGGGACCGGGACCTACCTCGTCGAGACCCGCGTGCTCGTGCGCACCTCGAGCGGCTGGCAGGGCGCCTCCTACGTCTGGAGCGCCGACCAGAAGGATGCGGACCTGACGCCGGGCGGCGATGTAACGGCCATCACCTTCATCGACCCGTCCGGCACGACCCAGCACTCGAACTACCTCGTCCCCAGCCTCGACGAGTGCACGCGCTGCCACGACAACGCGAGCGACGGGTCGAACCACCTCCTCGGCCCCACCGTCCGCAACCTGAACCGCACCCACGACTACGGGAGCGGGCCCGAGAACCAGATCACCCACCTCGCGAACCTCGGCATCCTCCGGGGCGCGCCTGCGGATCCCGCCACCGCTCCCCGCCTCCCGGTCTGGAACGACTCGACGACCGGCACCCTCGACCAGCGGGCGCGCGCGTGGCTGGAGGTGAACTGCGCGCACTGTCACAACCCGAACGGGCTCGCGAGCCCGTACGGCCTGGACCTGTACGCGAGCGTCACGAACCCCATCTCCATCGGGGTCTGCAAGGACCCGGTGGCGGCGGGCCCGGGCGCCGGAGGCCGGCCCTACGACATCATCCCCGGCAACCCCGGGAACTCGATCCTCACCTACCGGCTCGGCTCGACGACGCCCGGGGTCGAGATGCCGCAGATCGGCCGGAGCGTCGTCCAGTCGGAGAGCCTGCAGCTCATCACCGACTGGATCACGGAGATGCCGCTCCCGGCCGGCCTGAACTGCCACTGACGCATGCGGGACGGGGGCGCCCGGCGTGCGCCGGGCCCCCGCCCCGGACGGAGGCCCTCGTGCCAGAACTCTCCCGCGTCGGCGGGCGTCACCCGCGGCTCCAGGCGCTCTTCGACGACTACGCGCTCGCGCACCGGCACCCGATGAACCGCCTGTGCCACGAGCTCGCGATTCCCGTCATCGCGCTCACCATCGTCGCCGCGCTCGACCGCATCTCCCTCGGGACCGTCTTCGGGCACCCGGTCACGGCGGCCCTGCCCGCATGGGCGGCCGCGGCGGCCTGGTACGTCTTCATGGACCCGGTCCTCGGCGGCGGGGTCTCCGTTCTCCTCTTCTGCTGCATCCCCCTCGGACGCGCGCTCTCCCCCGCGGCGATCGCCGCGCTCGCCGCGGCGGCGTGGGGGGTCCAGTTCCTCGGCCACTTCGCCTTCGAGAAGCGGCAGCCGTCCTTCTTCACGAACCTCGTCCAGGCGCTCGTCGGACCGGTCTACTTCCTCGCCGCGATGGCCGACCTGGGCCGCCGCCCTTCCGAGCCATGAAGGTCTGCGTCCGCGCCCAGGTCGAGGTGCCGCGGCCGCGGGACGAGGTCTTCGATTTCGCCACCAGCTGCGAGGCGCTCCCCCGCTTCCTCAAGGCCGAGGTCCCCGTTCCCGGGATCGCCCGGGCCGAGTTGATCGAGGGGCCGCGGATGCGCAAGGGGACGCGCCGGCGCATCTCGCTGACCGACTCGACCTGGCTGCTCGAGGAGATCGTCGCCCACGAGCGGCCGGGGCGCCACCGCTACCGCTGGGTCACCCGGCCGCCGCTCCCCTTCGGGCTCATCGTGGGGGGCGGCGAGGCCGACTGGAGCTTCGCGGAGTCCGACGGCGGGACCCGCGTCGACTGGCTGTACACCTTCGAGCTGTCGAGCCCTCTCGCCTACCCGCTCGCCCTCCCCTTCGCCGCCCTCTTCCGACGGTGGATGGCACGGGGCCTGTCGCGACTCGAGGCGGAGATGCGCGGCTAGGGATCTCCCGCCGCCTATCGGCCGCGGCGCACGTCGCGGAGCACCTCGCGCGCCGCGTTGTACCCGCACGCCCCCATGACGCCGCCTCCGGGGTGCGTGGCCGCCCCGCACAGGTAGAGCCCGCGGAGCGGGGTCCGGTAGTCGGCGTAGCCGGGCAGGGGGCGCATGAAGTGGAGCTGGTTCAGGCCCATCGCTCCCTGGAAGATGTTCCCGCCGGTGAGGCCGAAGCGGCGCTCCAGGTCGAGCGGCGTGAGCACCTCCCGCCCGAGGATGCTCGCCCGGAAGCCCGGGGCGTATTCCTCGAGGAGGTCGACGCAGCGGTCGGCGAAGGCCTCGCGCCGCTCGTCCCAGCCGCCGTCGGCGAGGCGGTACGGGGCGTACTGGACGAACATCTGCATCACGTGGCGTCCCGGCGGTGCCACGCTCGGGTCCACCGCGGAGGGGATGGTGCACTCGAGCACCGGCGACGCCGACGGTCGCCCCGCGCGAGCGTCGTCGAAGGCCCTCTCGATGTAGTCGAGGCCCGGGCAGATGTGGATCGTGCCCCGGTGCTGCGGGCCGGGGTCGCGGCCCGGGAGCGCCCGGAAGCTCGGCAGCTCCGAGAGGGCGAGGTTCACCTTGAGCGACGCGCTCGAGTAGTCGATGGCGGCCACGTCCCTCGCGACGTCGGGCGGGAGGTGCTCCGCGCCGAGGAGGCGGAGGAGCGTCACGGTGGCGTCCGCGTTCGAGAGGACGCGCCTCGCCTCGACCTCCCGGCCGTCCTCGAGGACCACGCCCGCGGCGCGCCCGCCGCGCACCCGGATCCTCGCGACCCGGGCGCCGGTGTGGATCTCCGCCCCCCGCGCCCGGGCGGCCGCGGCGAGCGCCTCCGAGAGGCACCCCATCCCCCCCTTCACGTACCCCCACACGCCGCGCGCCCCGTTGCACTCCCCCATCACGTGGTGGAACAGGACGTAGGCGGTGCCCGGGGTCGACGGGGACGCCATGGCCCCGATGATGGCGTCGGTCGCGAGAGTCGCCTTGAGCTCGTCGCTCTCGAACCACCGGTCGAGGACGGTCCGGGCGGGGCCGGTCAGCACCTCGATCGCGCGCGGGCCGTCCCGGCCCAGGCGGAGAAGCCGCCAGCCGGCGCGCGCGGTCGCGAGGAGGTCCCGGGGGCGCAACGAGAACGGATTCGCCGGGGTCTCGAGGAGCGCGGGCTCGATGGCCCGGGCGACGCGCCCGAGCCAGGCCTCGTAGTCGGGGAGCTGGACGGCGTCCCGGGCCGAGAACTTCGCGACCTCGCGCCGGTTGAGCTCGGGGTCGGGGCCCATGAGAAGGTGGCGGCCGTCCGGGAACGGCGTGAAGGAGGAGGGGTTGCGGGGCAACAGCTCGTAGCCGTACCTCGCGAGCTCCAGGTCCCGGACGATCTCGGGCCGAAGGAGGCTCACGACGTAGGCCGCGGTCGAGACGCGGAAGCCAGGCCACGGCTCCTCCGTGACCGCCGCTCCGCCCACGCGGTCGCGCGCCTCGACGACGAGCACCTCCAGGCCCGCTCGGGCGAGGTAGGCGGCGGCGACGAGCCCGTTGTGCCCCGCCCCGACGACGATGGCGTCCCAGCCGGCCATGCGCGCCCTCCGGGTAGCGAGGAGAGCACGGATCGCGCCCCCTCCGCGAGGGGCGCCGGGGCGCTTCCGGGGCGTTGCCGGATCCGCGGCCCGGGCTTATGCACCCCCGGCGATGACCGAGGACCTGAACCCCCAGGCCGCGCAGATGGCCCACGAGTCCATGGTGCGGAACCTCGCCTCGCAGGCGCTCGCCATCTGGCCGCAGGAGGCCCCGCTGCTCCGCCGCTACGCGCTCCCGGCGGCGGCCCGCATCCTCGACGCCGGTTGCGGCACCGGAGAGGCGTCGGCGCGCCTCGCAGAGGAGTTCCCGTCGGCGACCGTGCTCGGTGTCGACGTCCTCGACGCGCACCTCGAGCGGGCGCGGGAACGCGCCCGTTCTCTCGGCGACCGGGTCCGCTTCGAGAACCGGAGCGTCTACGCGCTCGGACTCCCGGAGCGGTCCTTCGACCTCACGGTCTGCCGCCACGTCCTCCAGGCCATCCCCCGCGCCGACGAGGCCATCGCCGAGCTCGCACGCGTCACCCGCCCGGGCGGCCGCCTCCACCTCATCGCCGAGGACTACGGCATGGTGTACTTCCCGCGGAGGCGCCTCGACGCGAGGTGGTTCTGGTCCGAGGTGCCGGTGCGATTCGGTCGCGCGATCGGGACGGACATGTTCGTCGGCCGCCGGGCGCCCTCGATCCTCGCCCGCCTGGGCCTCGAGTCCATCTCGGTCGAGTACCTCGTCGTGGACACTCTCCGGGTCCCGCGCCGCGTCTTCGCGGCGATCTGGGAGGCGTGGCGCGACGGCTACTCGGACGTGCTCGCCTCGCACGTGGACCTCTCCGCGGCCGACGTGCGCGCGCACTTCGAGGACCAGATCGCGACGATCCTCGACCCGGCGAGCTACGCCGCCTGGCTCGTTCCCGTGGTCTCGGGACGCGTCCCCGCCTGACGACGTAAGCGGACGGTTGCGCCCGATGGCGGGCGCGCGCGTTCAGGTCCTGCCGCTCTCTCGCGCGCCACCCCGATATCGCAGCGACCGCCGAGTGCTTCGGGACCCCCGGGTCTCGCGCCACCGGGTGTCCGCGAAGGGGGCGCACCCGTCGACCCTCGTCGTTCCCGCGCTTTGCGCGGATCCCGATTCCCGGGGTCCCTGGGCCGGCATCTTGCAGACCCACCGTAAGTTGCGCATTCAGGCGCCCAATTGCGGCATGTCGCGCGGAAGTGAGGTTCACGTGGGGATGAACCTGTCGAAGACGGATGTGTGGAACGAGACCACTGCAGCCCAGGCGCCCGAGCAGCCGGCGCCCGAGGCGCGGGCGCCCGGCCGGCGTCGCTCCCGGACGCTGTCGCGCAAGGCGATCGCCCGCGAGCTCCGCCAGGCGAGGGCCACCGAGACTCCGGATCCGGAGCTCGAGGTCGCGATCGCGGAGCTCGACGCGATGCGGCCGCGCGTGCGCGCGGAGTGCGCCAACGGGCCGCGTCCCTGCCCGTTCATTTCCTGCAAGCACCACCTCTACCTGGACATCAACCCGGCGACGGGGTCCATCAAGCTCAACTTCCCGGACAAGGAGCTCTGGGACCTCCCGGAGACCTGCGCGCTCGACGTGGCCGACCGCGGCGGCGTGACGCTCGAGGAGGTGGGGACGCTCCTCAACCTCACCCGCGAGCGCATCCGCCAGCTCGAGACGCACGGGCTGCTGAAGCTCCGCGCCACCGCCGAGGGGGAGCCGGTTCCCGCCTCGCCGGACGCGGGCCAGCTCTAGGCGCTAGTACTTCACCCGCTCGACGATCGCCCGGAAGCGCGGGCTCCCCCGCAGCGGGGCGAGGTCCGCGTCGTTCTCGATCCAGCGGCGGAAGCCGCGGCCCGTCGCGACGGCCCGGTCGAGCAGGTCGAGCGCCTTCTCCGACTCGCCCGCCTGCGCGTACCCACACGCGACGTTGTAGAGCGTCGAGAAGTCGTTGGGCATGAGGTCGAGCGCGCGTGCGAGCCGCTCGAAGCCGCGGGCGCGGTCGCCGTAGCGGAGGTCGGCGCCGGCGCCCATGTAGAGCGCCCGGACGTCGTCGGGGGTGAGCCGGAGGCGGCGCTCCACCGCCGCGTTGGTCCGGCGCGCCGCGTCCCGCGCCTTGTCCTCCTCCCCGGCGCCGTGGTGGAGGGTCACGAGCAGGGCGAACGAGGCGTAGTCGTCGGGGTTCAGCCGGACCGCCTCCTCGAACTGCCGGACCGCCTCCTCGAGGCGGCCCGCGGGCCAGAGGAACCGGGCGTAGAAGTACCGGGCGTCGGGGAGCGCGGGGTTGAGCTCGGTGGCGCGCAGGAAGTCCCGCTCCGCGTCCTCGCCCCGGCCCACGAGCGAGAGCATGTTCGCACGGGCGACGAGCCCCTCGGCGAGGTCGGGGTCGATCCGGAGCGCCTCCTCGCTCGCCCGCAGCCCCTCGGCGCGGAACTCCTCGGCGCGAGCCTCCTCGATGTGCCACTGCAGGGACATGAAGCAGGTGTCGGCGAGACCCGCGTGCGCCTGGGCGTAGCCGGGGTCGAGTTCGATGGCCCCGCGGAACATCTGCCGGGCGAAGCGGAACCCGCTCTCGGCGTGGCTCATCAGGAACTGGCGCCCCTTCAGGTACATCTCGTAGGCCTGCAGGTTCTTCGTCCCGGGGCGCCGCAGCCGGGTCTCCTCCCCGGGGGAGAGTTGGAGCTTGAGGGCCCGCACCACCGCCTGGGCGATCTCCTCCTGGATGGCGAAGATGTCCTCGAGCCCGCGGTCGAAGGAGGCCGACCAGATCTGGTAGCCGTCGGCGCCGCTCACGAGCTGGGCGGCGACGCGGACCGTGTCGCCGGCCTTGCGGACGCTCCCCTCGAGGAGCGTCGAGACCCCGAGGAACCGCGACGCCTCCCGGCTGTCGACGGACCGCCCCTTGAACTGGAAGGAGGAGCTCCGGGCCGCGACCCGGAGCCCCGAGACGCCGCACAGCGCGTTCAGGATCTCCTCGGCGATTCCGTCGCAGAAGAAGTCCTGGTCCTTCGCCGGGCTCATGTCGGCAAACGGCAGGACGGCGACCGAAGGGCCCTGCGGCTCCCTTGGCGCAGGGCCCGGCGGCGGCGGGGCCGACCGGCGGCCGGGCCGGAAGAAGAGCGCCGCGCCGCCGGCGACGAGCGCGGCCCCGGCCGCGACGAGGGAGAGGCGAACGGGCGCGGAGCCATCCCGCCAGACGAAGTAGTAGAGGAGGCCGGGCGCGGCCGCGATCCCGCCGAGGCCGAGCAGGAGCAGCGCGAGGCGCGGGCCCTGCGGAACGCCTCCGCCCGCCGCCCTCGTGCGCTCGATGCCCGACGAGGTGAGGTCGAACGCCCAGGCGAGCGTCACCGCCAGCGGGAACCCGATGCCGAGCGCGACCACGACGATGGAGAGGACCCACTCCGGCAGGTGGAGGCCGTGCATGACCGGCTCGACGACCTGCAGGATGGCGAAGGAGGCGATGCCGTAGCCGATGAGGACGCGGAACACGCGCCTGCGCCGGAGCTCCTCCAACCATCGCGTGGTGTCCATCGCGCCCCCGGGACCTCCCGGAGTGTAGCAGCGCCGGGGCGGCGCCGCCGCCTCAGCTCACCGTCTCGGCGCTGTATCGGGCGATGAGCCCGGTCCGCACCGCGTGGCGGTGCACCCGGGCGAAGAGCCGTCCGGCGAGGAGCACGTAGGCGGCGGCGAGGAGCGCGCCCCAGACGAGCGGGGCGACGGCCACCGTCCCCCCGGAGACGACGCCGCGCATGCCCTCGAACACGTAGGACGGCGGCAACAGGCGCGCCACCGCCCGCATCCACCCGGGCAGGGTCGACACCGGGTAGAACACCCCTGCGAACGGGGAGAGCAGGGCCGGGATCGGCCAGATGAACCACTCCGAGGCCGGGCCGAAGCGGAGCACGAGCGCGCTTCCCACGACCCCGAGCGCGATCCCGAAGAGGAGGAGCACGAGGAGGAAGGGCGCGAGCATCGCCCCGTAGGAGAAGAGCGAGAGGCCGAAGGCGGCACCGGCGAGGGCGACCATCGCCGCGAGCCCGAGCGCGCTCGTCACGATGCTCGAGGCGACGAGCCCGGTCACGTACTCCGTCACCGTGAGTGGCGTGGCGAAGAGGTTCAGGAAGTTGCGCGACCAGACGTCCTCGAGGAACGCGGTCGTGACGCCGTGCAGGACCCGCGAGAAGAAGTCCCAGAGGAGGACCGCGCCGAGGAGCAGCGGCACGAAGTCGACCTTGGGGCCGAACATCGAGTTCAGGTACCGGGTGATGAACCCCCACAGGACGATGTCCACGGCCACCCAGGCGAAGATCGGGAGGACGCGCGCCGGGCTCCCGCGCATGAGGTAGAAGTGGCGAAGCGCGATCGCCGCGGGCCGGTTCCAGCGCATCAGGCGCGTTCCCTCTCCAGCGCGAGCGGCTCGCGCGCCAGCGCCACGAAGAGCTCCTCGAGCGTCTCCCGGCCGTGCTCGGCGGGGAGCCTCCTCGGATCCCCCTCCAGGAGGATCCGGCCGCGCGACAGGAACAGGACCCGGTCGCAGACCTCCTCCACCTCGTACATGTTGTGCGAGGTCCAGAGCACCGCGCCGCTCCCGCGGTCGACGAACCCCTTGAGGCGCGCGCGGACGTCCCGGGCGACCGAAGGGTCGAGGGAGGCCGTCGGCTCGTCGAGGAGGAGGAGGCGCGGGCGGTTCAGCATGGCCTTCGCCAGGCTCGCCCGCGTCTGCTCGCCGGACGAGAGGACGCCGCACTTGACGTCGCGGAACCGGGCGAGGTGGAACTCCTCGAGCAGCTCGTCGATGCGCGCGCGGAGATGGGGCACGCCGTAGAGGAGACCGAAGAACCGGAGGTTCTGGAGAACGGTCAGGTTCCCGGGCAGGGGGGCGTACACCGCCGCGAAGTTCGTGCGGGCGAGCGCCCGGCTCCGCTCGGCGGCGAGCGGGATCCCCTCGATGCGGATCTCCCCGCCGCTCGGCTCGAGGACGCCGAGCAGCATGTTGATGGTCGTCGTCTTCCCGGCGCCGTTCGGACCGAGGAGGCCGACGATCTCGCGCTCGGCGACGGCGAACGAGATCCCGTCCACGGCGAGCGTCTCCCCGTACCGCTTGGAGAGACCGCTGACCGAGAGGATCGGATCCATGGGACGCGGCCCTTCTACCGCGGCCGGCACGAGGCCGCCATCGGGTCGCGCGGCCGTCGGCTACCGCACGGTGACCTGGATCGAGGCGGAGCGGGAGACGCTTCCCGTCGTACCCTGCACCGTCAGGGTGTAGCCCGTCCCCGGAGGGCCCGCGCTCCCTCCGCAGGCCACCCCCCCGCCGACCGCGGACGCGACGACGAGGGCGAGCAGCGCACGCCGGCTCCGGCGCCCGGGGCCGGCCACCACCGCGGCGGCCGCGAGCGCCGCGAGCGCGAGGGCGGCCGGCGGGCCGCCGCGGGGGAGCGCCCGGGCCGTGGCGCGAGCGCTCGAGATCTGGAGGCTCGCGGCGACGGACGCCGTGCCCCCGTCGAAGGTCACGGCCTCCGGCGAGACGGAGCAGGAGAGGCCCGAGCCGTCGGGCGCGAGGCAGCCCAGGGCCACCGTCCCGGCGAATGGGCCGATGGCGCTCACCGCGACGGTCGCGGTCGCCGTCCCACCCGCGGCGACCGTGAGCGACGCCGGGGCGAGCGCGACCGCGTAGTCGGTGACGAGCTCCGAGAGCGGCGTCGCGGCGGACGGCAAAAAGACCGCGTCCCCGGCGTAGGTGGCGGAGAACAGGTGCGTCCCGGCGGCAGGCGCCACCGTGAAGAGCGCGGCCGTGCCCTCGACGAGCGTGACCGGGGCACCGAAGGTCGACCCGTCCATGGCGAACTGAACCGTCCCGGAGGGCGTCCCCGGGGATGCCGAGCTCACCGTGGCGACGAGCGAGAAGGAGCTCCCCGCGGACGGCGCGGCGCCCGAGGCGGCGACCGCCGTGGAGGTGGCGGCGCGCTGGACGTAGCCGGGCCACGCGCGGGCGAGCGCGCCGACGTCGAGCGAGCCGAGGCCGGCTGCGAGGCTGTAGGCCCCGTTGGCGGCGACGCCCAGGGTCCCGCCGCTCGGGCAGTTGGCCGTCCCCGCCGCGCACGGGACGAAGTTGTCGCCGGACGTGGCCGGGTGGAACGCCGCCGGCACCGCGGTGGCGAGCTGGTAGAGCACCGGGTTCACGTTGCCGAGGGGACCGGCCGTGGCCTCGTTCAGGAGCGCGACGATGCCGGCGAAGGACGGGGCGCTCGCCGAGGTCCCGCCGACGACGTCCAGGTAGGTCTGGGCGTCGCGGAACCCGCTCGTGCACCAGCCGCTCGAGCAGATGAGGAAGCCGTCGTGGCCCGCCGCCGCGGCGAGCGCCACGTCGGGGACGTCCCGGTGGCCGT
Source organism: Anaeromyxobacteraceae bacterium (assembly GCA_035543235.1). GTDB lineage: Bacteria > Myxococcota > Myxococcia > Myxococcales > Anaeromyxobacteraceae > DATJZG01. The sequence continues at coordinate 23,836 of DATKJV010000062.1, forward strand.
CCGCCGGGACGCCCGCGCCCACCTGCCAGGTGGGCTTCGTGAAGTACGCGCTCGCCCCGCCCCCGGTGGCGGCCATGCCGCTCTGCGAGGTCTCGTTCCAGATGGCCTCCGGGATGTAGCCGGTCGCCGACTCCCCCCCGGGCCCGTTCGAGGGGGACCAGTACCGGGAGGCATCCCCCACGTCCGCGTCGAACTGCGTGCCGCCGACCCCGGTGAACTCCGGGACGCTCGCCGGGATGTCGACGGCGAGGCCGTGCGTCGCGACGGTGGCGGTGGAGCTCTCGCAGTCCGCGGCGCCCCGGTCGCCCGAGGCGGCGACGAGCGTCTGCCCCTGGGCGTTGGCCTGCTGGGCGAGGCTGCGGAGCAGCTGGGCGAACGACTGGCCGTTCGCGGGCTCGCAGTTGCCGTAGCTGATGCTGACGACGGGGGCGACGTCGTGGTCGACGGCGTACTGGAGCGCGTCCCACACGCTCGAGTTCGCGCTCGAGCCCGAGTAGACGTAGACGACCTGAGCGCCCCGGGCCACGCCGCCCGACCACTCGACGTCGAGACACGCCTCGTCCACGTCCCCCGGCGACACGCGCGAGGCCCCCGTCCCCGGCACGAGGATCGTCTGGACGGTGCTCGCCGGAAGGCCGGCGGCCGAGCGGAAGGCGTCGACGTCGGACTGCGCGAACGCGCTCTGGCCGACGACTGCGACCTTCTGGCCGGTCCCGTCGAGCCCGGCGGCGTACAGGGGGGCGATGCCGTAGATGGCGGCGAAGTCGCTCGGCGTGAGGAAGTGGTTGCCGCTGAGCTCGGAGGTGAACATCGGGCGCGCGAGCACCCGGGGCTCCGGCCGGTAGTCGTCGAGGTTCCGCACGCCGGCGACGACGCCGGCGAGGGCGGCCGGCACGGAGATGTCCCCGGCGTTGGCGAAATGGGTGCCGGTGCGCCCGGCGTAGCGGTGCATCTCGGTGTGGAAGGCGCCTTCGACCTGGCCGAACGTGCCGGAGAAGGAGATCCAGGTGCGGGCCGGGGACGTCCGCTCGACGGTGAGCCCGCGCGACCCGAGCCAGGCGGCGACGGCGGCGAGGTCCGCCTCCGAGAGGCCGAAGCGGGCCGCGTACGCGTCGGGGGCGAGCCACTTCCGGTAGTTCGGCGAGGCCGGGTCCTGTTGCTCCGCGAGCAGACGGTCGAGCGCGGCCTGCTGCTCCGGCGAGCGCGAGAAGAGGATGGTCACGCCCCGGATCGGCGTGTCCGGGCCGGCCCGGCCGAGGTCCGCCTCGCTCCGGGCGAGGGGCTGGGCCGTGCCGCGGACCACCGCCACGCGGCGGTCGTCGGGCACTTCCCGGACGCGGTTCGCCGCGTCGGCCCGGGGCGGCACGGCCGCGGCAAGGAAACAGGCGAGGATCGGGGGCAGCTTGGCGGCAGGCACGGTGCCTCGACGTATGCCCCCGTCCGGGGCGGCTCGCAAGGTTCTCTTCGCGTGGGTCCGTCCGACTCAGGGCGCGGCCGGGATGGCGGTGAAGACCGCGACCACCTTGCCGGGCCGGTCGAGGAGCTCGAGCCACTCCCCGTGCATCCGGTAGCTCGCCGCCTCGCCGAGCGCCGCATGGAAGGCCGCCTCGAGATCCATGCCGTCGGGGCAGGCCATGAGCGTCGCCGCCCTGTCCCGGCCGAAGGTGAGCCTCGATCCGTCGAGCGCGAACGGGCCGGCGAAGCGGTTGCAGCCGCCGAATCCCGAGGCGCGCGAGGTCGCGAGGTCGAGCTCGAGGTAGGGCCTTCGGGGCGCGGGCACCTCGACCGGCCCCGAGCCGAGCCGAACGAGCGTCCAGCGGGTTCCGCCGAGCGGCGGCCCCGCCGGGACCTGCCGCACCAGCAGGACCACCTCCCGCCCCGCTCCCCGGGTGAGGACGAGGTGCGGCTCGGAGGACGCGAAGAGGAGCCGCCCGCGGCTCGTGATCCGGGCGCGAACGCCATAGCTGCGGGCCGGATCCACGCGGCCGGGGTCGTAGGAGATCGCGAAGCGGATCGGAACCGGGCCGGCGGGCTCCACGGTGGCCTTCCCGAGGACGCCGGCGGGGGCTTCGCGGGAAAGGTCCTCGAGCGTGACCTCGAGCGCGGCGTCCTCGGGCAAGGCGATCCGCTCGCGGTAGGTGACGGTCCCGGAGAGGGTCTCCGCGACCGGGAGCGCGGGCGCCCCGGCGAGAACCACGGCGACGAAGAGGCTCGGTCGACCCATGTCGGCTCCCGGCCCCGGCGGCGGGGCGACCGCCCGAGTGTCGCACGGTTCTCCCGCCCATCGGGAGCGCAGGCGGCGGGCGCGGTTGCCGGCCGGGGCGCGTCCACCTAGAGTGGCCCCCGGGGGAGAAGGGGGCGCGAGCGATGGCGACCGAGGAAGAGTTCGGCCTGGCGAAGGAGCGCATCACCAAGCTCTCGAGGCGCCCCTCGAACGCCGACCTCCTCGAGGCGTACGGCCTCTTCAAGCAAGCCACCGAGGGGGACGTGCGAGGGAGCCGGCCCGGGATCCTCGACCCGAAGGGGCGCGCGAAGTTCGACGCGTGGGCCTCGCGCAAGGGGATGCCGGCCGCCGAGGCGAGGGCGAAGTACGTCGCCCTCGTCGAGCGCATCGTCCGGTCGTTCGGCTGAGAGGCCCCATCCGGGGACGTCGCGCCCTCCCCGCACCTTCCGTGCGGGTTCTCGACGCACCGCGCCACGCGCACGCCCCAAACCGGCGTGGACGCGCAGACGGGGTCGCACTTAAGGCGAAGCGCGACATGGCCGCGGACCGATTCCGCGGCCGCCCCCGCCACGTGGAGCGCTCGCGCTCCGGAGGACTCCCGATGAACCGGAAGAGGCTGCAGGATGCGATTCTCCGACGCCACCTCACCTACCCCGCGGTCGCGGCCGCGCTGCTCGCCGCGGGCGCGGCCCGCGCCGGCGGACGCTGCGACGAGCTCCTCCTGCGCCTCGGGGACCGCATCGCCGATCCGGTCTGCTTCGAGAGCGCGGACCTGACGACGAACGGTGCGGACACGACGCCGGCGAACAACTCCATCTCCACCCTGCCTGTGGGCGCGTTCACGCCGGTCACGGACCGCGGCGTCATCGCGCCCCCGGCCGGCAGCCGCACGCCCATCACGAAGGCCGTTCCCGGCATCCAGCTCGAGGCGCGGTTCGCGGACGACCCGACGGGGCAGGCGCGCTTCCTCGTGCGGCTCCCCGACGACTGGAACGGACGCCTCGTCGTGGCCGGGGCCTCGGGCACGCGAAGCGAGTTCAACGGCGACTACGCCTGGAGCGACTACGTCGTGCAGAAGGGCTACGCCTACGCGTCGCAGAACAAGGGCGTCCTGAACCTGCGCATCTCCGACGCGACGGACCCGCTCGCCTGCCGCCTGAACCCGTCCTCCGGCGTCTTCGTGCACTTCTACGACAACGACCCGGGGCAGCCGTTCACGCGCTGGGCGCCCTACATCGCCGCCGCGGCAAAGCTCGCCCGCCACGCCGTGTACGCGCACTACGGGGCGCCCCCGCAGCGCACCTACGCGGTCGGCACCTCGAACGGCGGGTACCAGGTCCGGCGCGCCGTGGAGTCCTACCCGGACCTCTTCGACGGCGGCGTGGACTGGGAGGGCACCTTCGTCTCGGAGTCGACCCCGAACCTGCTCACCGACCTCCCGGCCGGCGTGCTGAACTTCCCGGACTACTTTGCCTCCGGCTACAGCGCGACGAGCACGGCCGCGAAGAACATCGAGGCCGCGGGCTACCCCCCCGACCTCGTGGCGGGCTCGAACTCGCTCTGGGCCTCGTACTGGGCTTCCTTCTGGGAGGTGACCTTCTGCCAGTGGCAGAAGCGGCTCGACCCCACCTACGACACGTACGGGGCCGGCACCGGGACCTACAACTACGTCGCGCGCCTGTCGGTCTCGGACGTGGGGGAGAACCTCGCGGCCTTCGCGACGACCGGCCGGATCCAGCGTCCGCTCATCACCGTGGCCGGGACGATGGACGGGCTGCTCCCCATCGACCACCACGCACGCGCGTACGCCCGGCGCGTCGCCGCCAAGCAGAAGCACCACGGCTGGCACGGCGAGGGGCACGATCCCGCCTACCGCCTCTACGAGGTCCAGAACGGCAACCACATCGAGGCCTACAAGGTGACGTTCCCCGAGCTCGAGTACATCGAGCCCCACGCCCAGAAGGCCTTCGACCTCCTCGTGGCCCACGTCGAGCAGGGCCAGCCGCTGCCGCCGGATCAGTGCGTCCCCCGCGGCGGCGCCATCGACGCCTCGCCGACCCAGCCCGGGCACTGCGCATCGCTGTTCGCCCCCTAGGCTCTCCGGGGTGGCCGGCGGGGGCGGGTTCCTCTATGGTCTCGGGATGGCCGGCCCCACCCAGGCCGAGGGCGTGTCCCGCCGCGAGGTGGTGCGGGTGACGCCGGAGGGCGCCCTCGCCACCCGGGCGGATCTCGTGGCGGTCGAGGAGCCCCTGGAGATCCGCGTCGACGGCGAGACCCTCGCCGTGACGATGCGGACCCCGGGCCAGGACGGCGACCTCGCCCTCGGCTTCCTCTACGCCGAGGGCGTCATCGGGGGGCCGGACGACGTCGGGAGCGTCTCCCACTGCGGGCGGCCGGGCGACGAGGGCTATGGCAACGTCGTCGACGTGCGTTCGGCGGGCGGGCACCGCATCGACCCCGGCCTGGTCCTCGAGGGCACGCGGTGGGCGGCGACGACGTCCGCCTGCGGGGTGTGCGGGCGCAGGACCATCGAGGGGCTCCTCTCCCGGGTGTCGCCGGTCGACGGGGGCGCGCGGCTCACCCCCGCGGCGCTCCTCGCCGCGATGGAGCGCCTCTCGTCCTCCCAGCCCATCTTCCGGAGGACCGGCGGCCTCCACGCCGCCGTGGCCTTCGCCGCCGACGGGGCGGTGCTCGCCGCGGCCGAGGACATCGGCCGGCACAACGCGGTCGACAAGGTGGTGGGGGCGCTCTTGCGGCTGCGGGCGCTGGGCGTCGCCCGCCCCGAGGGAGCCGCTCCCGCGCTCCTCGCGGTGAGCGGGCGGGCCGGCTTCGAGATCGTGCAGAAGGCGGCCGCGGCCCGGATCCCGATCGTCTCCAGCGTGTCCGCGCCGAGCTCGCTCGCCGTCGACCTCGCCCACCGGGCCGGGGTGACCCTCGTGGGTTTCGCCCGCGGCCAGGGCTTCAACGTCTACGCGAACACCTGGCGGATCGAGGAGGGGCGAGCGGCCGCCCGGCCATCGCCCTGAACCGCCGAGGCGTCAGGCCGAGGGGCCGCTCCCGCCGGGGCTCCCGGGCCGGACGGGCTTGAGGCGCATGAGCTCCCCGTACTGCAGCCGCTCGTCGAGGCGGCACGACCAGACGAGCTCGCCCTCGTGCACGGTCATGTCCGGGCAGGAGTCGCACATGGACTGGCGCCCGTCGTCGAGCACGTCGACCGGCTGGATGATCATGACCGACTGGAGGTGGAGGGGCCGCGCCGCGCGCAGCGGGTTCCGCGCGGCCGAGGCCAGCCAGTTCCGGGCCGCCCGGCGCAGGCCCGGGTCGACCGCGCCGAGCGCGAGCAGGCTCTTCGCGTTCGCGTGGACCCGCGGAGGCACGTAGCCCAGGTACCGCCCCTTCCACAGGTGGTTCACGACCTGCGAGAGCTCGACGAAGCGGGGGCCCGCGCTGCCGTAGAAGCGCTCCTCGTCACCGACGAGGAGCGTCATGAGCCACTTGAAGGAGTCCGGCTTCTCCGTGCCGTTCAGGTACGCCGAGGGCTCGAACTCCGGGAAGCGCCTGCGGATCTCGGCGACGATCTCCTGCGCGGTGATGTCCGTCCGCTGCGGCGCCGCCCTCGTGTAGGTGAGGTTCCGGAGGTTCACCCGCTTGTCGCCGGCGAAGTACTCGAACCGGTCCGGCGCCGCCGCGCGGAAGGCGATGAAGACGAGGACGTGGACCTTGTCGGCGTGTCGGCGGCCCCACTCGAGGATGTCGGGGACGTGGGGAAGGGTCTTCTCGTAGACGGTGGAGTTGAAGGCGCAGGAGATCCCCCCCGCCTCGGCCACGCGCTCGGCGAACTCGAGGCGCAGCTCGTTGAGCTCGAGCTCGCTCTTCCCCTTCCAGCCGGGCCGCGTCTGCAGGCTGTCGACGTGGAAGGTGAAGCCCGCGATCCCGGCCGCCTTCAGCTCTCGGAGGAGCTCCGGGGTGAGGCCGTGCCCGTTCGTGTTCACGACGGGCTTCAGCCCCCGCGCCGCGATCATCCGGACCACCTCGACGATCCCGGGGTAGACGAGCGGGTCGCCGCCGGCGATGGAGACCGCGTCGGTCCGGCGATAGCGCTCGAAGACGTCGAGGTCCGCCCTCACCTCCTCGAGCGTCTTGTGGCTCCCCTTCGCGTTCGCGGAGTAGCAGCCGTCGCAGTAGATGTTGCACTCCTTCGTCGGCTCGAGCCACGAGATGATGTTGTCGGTGAGGCTCCAGGGGAGCCGGTAGAGGCGGCGGTGGTCGAGCGGGGTGTGGTTCATGCGTGCCCTGGGGTCGGGATTCCGAAGGGGCGCACTGTACGGGACGCACCGGCCGGGTCAAGATCCGTTTACAGGCCTCGGCCGTCGGGGTCATTCACCGGCGGCGTGCGCGCCGCTTCCCTCTGCGCGCGGGATCTGCTGGAGTGACGCCGTCGTCCCTGCCGGAGGGGAGTCCGATTGCGCTTCGCCCATTCGAGCGTGGCTGCCGCGGCCATCACCCTCGTCGCCTGCTCGGCGCCCTCGGCGGTGCTCATGACGCCGCCGCCGACCAGCTCCCCGCCGAAGGGCCAGCCCTTCCAGGCGACCGGCGGGGTCTCGTTCGACGCGCAGGGCGTCGGGGCCACCGTGGAGTACGGGCCGTGGGGCGTGACCGGCCCCGGCGTGGAACTCGTCTACGCGGGTGGCGGGCAGTGGGCGGGCCACCTGGACGGGACCGAGGTCCGGATCTCCACGACGTGGGGGCGCATCTACGGACCGGGGCTCGACGTGCTCGTCAACCGCAGCGGCCGGGACCTCGTCATCCGCGGCGCCTGGTTCGGCAAGGCCGTCGACTTCACGATCGGCATCGATCGCCTGGCGGGCTCGCCGGACGGCGGCGCCTGCTCCCTGAACTTCTCGGCCGCCGGACCCGGCCTCCTCGCGGGCGAGCTCGGCTGCGGCGCCGCCGGCGGGGCGAAGGCGTCGGTGAGCCGCGGCTCCCTCCGGCTCGCAGGCGAGGCCGCGATGATCCCCGACGTCCTCATGCCGCAGTTCGTGCTCGCGCTCCTGAGCGCGCTGCCGCATTGACCTTGAGGGACACGGATCGGGGTGTCCCGGCAACACGGGAACCCCATCTTGGGCACGCCCCGCCGTTGGCTCGCACGCTAGGGATGTGCTTCGGTTGCCTCCTCCAGCCTGACCCGAGGCGCTGATGTCCGGTCTCGCGACATCGCTCGCACCGTTCTTCCTCCTCGCCGCCCACATCGACCCGGGGGCCGCGAGCCGCCCGTCCCACCCGGCGGGTCCGGAGGGGGCGACGCACGCGGTGCTCGACGACGGCTCGTCGCTGCTCTCCCGGACGCTCGAGCCGTTCACGGGCGACCTCCCCGAGATCTGGCGGCGAGGCCAGCTGCGGGTCCTCGTGCCCTACAGCCACACCGAGTTCTTCGTCTCGAAGGGGAGGCCGGGCGGCTACGACTACGAGATGGCGCTGCGGTTCCAGCAATACCTGAACGCGCGCAGGCCGAAGGACGCCGCCGCCCTCTCCATCGTCTTCGCTCCGACCCCGGTCGAGCAGGTCCTCCCCGACCTCCTCGCCGGGAAGGGCGACGTGGCGGCGGGCCTCGTCATGGTGACCCCGATGCGCCGCCAGGTCGTGGCCTTCGCCCAGCCGCACATCACCGGGCTCGACCAGGTGGTCGTGCGCCACAAGGCCGCGGCTCCGATCCGCTCCCTGGAGGAGCTCTCCGGCCGCCCCGTCCACGTCCTCGCCGGCTCGAGCCACGCCGAGCGGCTCAAGAGCCTGAACGAGCGCCTGTCCGCGGGGGGCCGCGAGCCGGCGCAGGTCCTCGAGCTGGCCGCGCCCGCGTCGCCCGAGGACGTCCTCCACATGGTGAGCGCGGGCATCTTCCAGTACGCCATCTCCGACGGCTTCGTCGCGCAGGAGTGGAGCCAGGTCCTCCCGGGCCTGGTCGTCGAGGCGACGGCGCGGGTGTCCTCCGGCGACGAGGTCGCCTGGGCGGTGCGCCCGGCCAACCGGGAGCTCCTCGCGGCCCTGAACGGCTACGTCTCCCAGCACTCGCACGAGGCCCGGGTGACGGCCGCGGTGCTCTTCCGCAAGTACTACCAGAGCCGCAAGCCCGTCCTGAACCCCATCGGTCCCGAGCACATCACGCGCGTGAGGGACCTCTCGCCCTTCTTCCGCGAGGCGGGCGAGAAGTACGGCTTCGACTGGCTGCTCCTCTGCGCGCAGGCCCTCCAGGAGTCGCAGTTCGACCCGCGCGCCCGGAACCGGAGCGGGGCCGTCGGCCTCATGCAGGTGCTCCCGAACACCGCCCAGCAGATGGGCTACCCCGACGTCGAGTCGCCGAGGATGAACGTGCTCGCCGGCGCCGCCTACCTGAACCACCTCCGGCAGGTGTACTTCGCCGAGGACGGCCTCGACCCGGCCGAGAAGATCTACTTCTCGCTCGCCGCGTACAACGCCGGCCCCCACGTCGTCCGGGAGCTGCGCGCGCGCGCCCGGCACCTGGGCCTCGACCCGGCGCGCTGGTTCGGGCACGTCGAGGTCGTCGCCCAGCACGTCATCGGCGACGAGACCGTCGACTACGTCGCGAACATCAGCCGCTACTACCTCGCCTACCGGCTGAGCGACTCGCAGCGCGAGGTCGACGCCGGGCCGGACTAGCCGTCCCGGCGCCGCGCGCCGCGGCCCGCCTCGAGGCGGGGGCCGACCTCGTCCGCCAGGAAGTCGAGGAAGACGCGCACCTTGGGCGGGAGCCCGGCCCGCGCCGGGAACACGGCACGGATCTCGACCGTGGGTCCGGTCCACGCCGGCAGCACCGGGACGAGGCGCCTCGCCCGGACGGCGTCCGGGACGGACGCGGGGAGCGCGAGGAGGACGCCGGCCCCGCCGATCGCCGCCGTCACGAGCGGCGACAGGTCGTTGCAGACGAGCACCGGCGCGAGGGGCACGGTCGCGACGCGGGCGCCCCGGGAGAGCGTCCACTCGAAGCGCGGCGGCTGGCCGCCGCCCGCGTAGAGCAGCGCGCCGTGCCCCGAGAGGTCCTCGGGTGCGCGCGGCGTCCCGCGCCGCTCCAGGTAGCCGGGGCTCGCGAACAGCGCGGAGTGCGAGCTCGCGACCCGACGCGCCGCGTGGCTCGAGTCGGCGAGCGGCCACGGGGTGAGGGCCACGTCGGCCCCGCGGCCCACGAGGTCCTCGGGCTCGTTCTTGAGCGTCAGCCACACCCGGACCTCCGGGTAGCGCTGCACGAACTCGGGGAGCCAGGGGACGAGGGCATCCCGGGCGAGCGTGTACGGGGCGGTCACCCGAAGCGTGCCGCGCGGGCGATCGCTGTAGCGGCCCACCGCCGCCTCCGCGTCGGCGATCTCCTCCTCGATGCGCGCGCAGCGTTCCTGGAACACCGCGCCCACCTCGGTGACCGTCACCCGCCGGGTGGTCCGCTGCAGGAGCCGCACCCCGAGGCGCTCTTCGAGCGCCTGGACCTTGCGGCTCACGGTCGCCTTGGGCATCCCCAGCGCCCGGGATGCGCCGACGAAGCTGCGCCGGGTCGCCACCGCCGAGAAGACCCGCATCTCGTTGAGGTCGAAAGTCTCGCTCATGGAACAGTGAATCTACACGAGACGACTTTATCCATCCAGGCCCACCCCCTATCCTCCGCTGCGAAAGGAGCCAGAGAGCCATGAAGGACACCATTCACAGCGACTTCCCCGCCACCGCGGGCGGCGGCCGCCTGGGGCGCTTCCCCTGCCCCGTCTGCGACGAGGACCTGGTCGACGCGGGCGCCCTGCGCGAGCGCCCCTGCCCCCACGTCCCCATCGTGGAGGACCGGGCGGGGGACCTCCTCTGCTTCGACGAGGCGCTCTACCCGGCGGTCATCGCCGCCTGGGAGCGGTCCGCCGCGACCGGCCGCCCCACGCTCGAGATCCTCTGCGAGCGCCTCGGCCCGGGCCTCGCCCTCTACCAGCTCGAGGCCGCGCCCTCCGACCGCAGGGGATCCGCCGTGACCGTCGTCGTGGACGTCCGCGCGCGCCCGCCGGCCCACGCCCCGGCGTGACGGAAGGCCGCCGGCGACCCCTCGCGCCGGCGGCCCCCCCGCCTCGCCTCCGGGGCGGCGACCCGCTACAGTGCCCGCCATGCGACGCCGCCACCTCGTGCCCTCCGCCCTCGCGATCCTGTCGAGCGCCTGCGCCTCCATGATGGCCGCCGAAGCGCGCCAGGACTACATCGCGAACGAGCTCGCGCACGTCGAGTACCGCGAGGCCTGCATCACCCTGTGGCCGCGGGTGGTGAAGCTCCTTGCCGCGAAGGGCTTCGGCCTCTACGGGGAGGACCGTGCGGTGGTCGGCGAGCCGCCGCAGAACTCGTTCGAGCAGACCATGTCGCCGGGGTTCCAGACGCGGGGAACGGGCGGCGGCAGCCTCGAGGTCGGCACCAACTGGAACGACCGGTGGACGCGCTACGTCGCCACCGGGACCGCGGTCGGCGCGGCCGCTTGCCAGGTCACCTTCAACCGCATCTGGAAGGATCAGGTCGACCCGGCCGCGGTCCACTCCGCGGTGGACAGCAACATGGCGATGGACCTCCTCCGGTCCGTCGACCCCGCGGAGGCCGCGCGCATCGAGGCATCCGCCCCGAAGGGCAGCTAGGCCCCGCTCCCGTGGGCGCGGGCCGCCCGCCGCGGACGGGCGCGCCCGCCGCGTCCCGACCCCGGCCGCGAGGACGCGTGCGAGAGCGACCGCGCGAAGGCGGCGATCGCCTCCCGCTCCGCCCCGGCCTCGATGTCGCGGACGCGGATGGCGAGCTCCGCCTCCTGGCGCTTCCCCGCGAGCGCGGCCATCTGGGCGAACACCCGCTCGCTCCCCATCCCGCCGTGCGTGAGGAAGAAGGCGATCCGGGGGAGGTGCTCCCGCTCCACCCACAGATACGTCCGCACCGGGGTCGAGACGGCCGCGTACCAGACCGGCGTCCCGACGACGACGAGGTCGTAGTCTCCGGGGTCGGACCTCGGCCGCTCGATCTCGGCCGAGGCGCCGAAGATGGCCTCCAGCGCGCTCCGCACGTACCCGAGGACGCCGTCGCGGCCCGTCGGCTCGGCGATCTCCTCCAGGTCGGCCTCGAGCGCCGCGGCGACCTGGCGGGCGACCCCGCGCGTGTGCCCCGAGCGGGAGTAGTAGACGACGAGCGTGCGCCTCCGGCCCATGGCGGCCCCCTTTGCCGTGAGGAGGCGCCCAGTCCGCCGCGCCTGGCAAGGGCCGAATTGGGTTCCCGCCCTCGCCTCCTGGCGCCGGGCGGCGCCCTTCGGGCGCGGCGACCCTACACCCACCCCCTTGCGGCCCCCCGCGAGCGCGGGACAAGCTCGAGCATGGCGGTCCGCAAGGTCGGCTCGAGCCGCATCCTGAAGGAGATCGGGCGCGGCGGCATGGGCGTCGTCTACGAGGCCTACCAGGAGGGCCTCGACCGGCGCGTCGCCGTGAAGGCCCTCGACGCGCGGCAGGCCCGCTCGCGGGAGCTCGTCGAGCGCTTCAGGCGCGAGGGGCGCGCCTACGCCCAGATCCGCCACCCCGGGGTGGTCGCCGTCCACGACCTCGTCGAGAAGGACGAGACCCTCTACCTCGTCACCGAGTTCGTCGACGGCGCCGACCTGCGCCGCGTGCTCGCGAGCGGCGGCCCCCTTCCGGCCGGGTGCGTCGCCGCGCTCGGCGCCCGCCTCGCCGACGCGCTCGACGGCGTGCACCGCCACGCCCTGCTCCACCGCGACGTGAAGCCGGCGAACGTCATGGTGTCGAGGACGGGCGAGGTGAAGCTCATGGACTTCGGGATCCTCAAGGACCCGATGGCGACCGAGCTCACCCGGGCCGGGGCGGTCATGGGCACGCCGGCGTACGTGGCCCCGGAGGTCCTCGAGGGGCAGCCGGCGAGCGAGCGGAGCGACGTCTGGTCGCTCGGCGTGACCCTCTACGAGGTCGCCTGCGGGGAGCGGCCGTTCGCCGGGAACGACTTCCACGAGCTCTTCGCCGCGGTCCGCAAGGCGAGGCCCCGTCCGCTGCGCGACGCGGTCCCCGGCTTCCCGAGGCGGCTCGCCCGGGCCATCGAGCGGTGCCTGGAGAAGCGCCCCGGGCGGCGCTGGGACACCGCCGCGGCGCTCGCCCGCGAGCTCGAGGCCTGCGCCGCCCGCCTGGGCGGCGACGCGCCCCAGGACCGCCTGCGCTCGATGATGGTCGAGCGGGGCCTCGCGGAGCCCCGCACGCGGCGGACGCCCGGCGAGGACGAGAGGGTCTCCCCGGCGACCGAGAACCGCGCCTGGCCCGGGCCGGCGGCCGACCGCGCCGTCTGGGCCTTCGCCGCCGTCCTCGCGGTCGCGGTCGCCGCCTACGCGCTGCTCGCGAAGCCCTGGTGAGCCGAGGCGCGGCCGGCCTTGACGCCCGCCGCGCGTTCCGGCGTCATTCGCCCGGCGAGATGACGCCCCGCGCCCCCGCTGCTTTCCCCGTCCCCGCAGCGCCGGGCGCGCGACGCGCAGGCGCCGCAGCCTACTCCGCGCTCGCCGCCCTCGCGCTCGTCTGGGGGTACAGCTGGGTCGCCGTGAAGGTGGCCACCCGCGACGCCTCCCCGCTCGTCGTCGCCGCCCTGCGAACCGGCCTCGGCGCGCTGGCGCTCTTCGCCTGGATGGGCCTGCGGCGCCTTCCCTCTCGCCGGCCTCCCGTCGTCGCGACCGCGGTCTACGGGCTCCTGCAGACGGCCGCGTTCACCCTGCTGCAGACCCTCGCCGTCTCCATGGGGGGCGCGGGGCGCGCCGCCGTGCTCGCCTACACCATGCCCTTCTGGCTGGCGCTCCTCGCGTGGCCGTTCCTCGGCGAGCGGATCCGCGGATGGCGCTGGCTCGCGCTCGCCCTCGCCGCCGTGGGCCTCGCGCTCATCGTCACGCCGCTCTCCTCGCGCTCGGCCCCCGCGAGCGCGCTCGCGGTGGCGGCCGGGCTCGTGTGGGCGGCGAGCGCCGTCCTCGCCGTCCGCCTGCGCGCCGCGGGCGCGAGCGACGTCCTCTCCCTCAGCGCCTGGCAGATGGCCTTCGGGGCCGCAGCCCTCGGAGCCCTCGCGCTCCTCCTCCCGGGCCACGTGCGGCTCACCGCGTCCTTCCTCGCCGCCATCGCCTTCCTCTCGCTGCTCGCGACCGCGCTCGGGTGGGCGCTGTGGCTCTTCATCCTGTCGCGGCTTCCGGCGACCGTGGCCGGCGTCGCCTCGCTCGCCACTCCGGCGCTCGGCGTGGCGCTCTCGGCGATCCAGCTGGGCGAGATCCCCTCGGCCCGGGAGCTCTCCGGCGTGACCCTCGTCGTCGGCGCGCTCGTCCTGAACTGGTGGGCGTCGGCGCCGCCGGGGAGCCGCGTCAGTCGGCGGGGAAGTTCATCCGCCTGAGCAGCATGGCGTAGCGCGGATCGCCCCGGATCTTCGAGAGCAGCGGGTCGTAGCGGACGTCGGCCAGCGCCGAGTCATGCGCCGCGACCGCGCGGTCGAACCACTCGAACGCCCGGTCGCGGTCGCCGTACCACGCGTACACGCTCGCCACCTCGTAGGCCTTCTTCGGGTACTTCTCGACGAGCGTCGAGAGGGCCTTGCCGGCGGCGGCCTCGTGGCCGAGGTCGTGCTCGACGAGCGCCTCGCCCAGGAGGCGCTGTCCCTCGTCGGGCACCGTGAGGATGGCCGGCAGGACCTGCGCGGCCCGTCCCTGGAGGAGGTCGAGGACCGCCTGGGTCCCCTTCAGGTCCTCCGAGTCCGGGGCGATCTCCGTCGCGCGCCGGGCGGCGGCGAGGGCCTGGTCGCCTTGCCCCGTGGCCACGTAGGCCTTCGCGAGCCAGGACCAGGCGATCGCCGAGAGGGGATCGAGGTCGACGGCCTTGCGCAGCGAGTCGATGGCCTCGGTCGGCCGGCCGAGGAGGAGGCGGAGGATGCCATAGCGGCGCTGGGTCACTGCGTCGCCGGGCTGCAGCGCGAGCGCCCGCTCGAGGTCCGCCTCCGCTCCCTTCCAGTCCCAGTCGAGCCGCGCCCGCAGGATGCCGCGCGCGTTGTAGCCCTCGGCGAGGCTGGGGTCGAGGGCTATCGCCTTGTCGGCGGCGGCGAGGGCGTTCCGCCTGGCGGCCCCCCCGTCGGCGTCGTCGTGCACCGCGTCGAGCGCCATGGAGAGCGCCGCCCAGGCCGGCGCGAAGCCCGGGTCGAGGGCCACGGCGCGCTGGAAGGCCTCGGCGCTGCGCTTCAGGCCGTCCATCGAGTTGCGGTTGAACATCTGCCGACCGATCAGGAACTGGGTGTAGGCCTCCGAGTTCGCCGTGGAACGCGCCTCCGGCCGCGGTGCCTGGCCGGGCAGGAGGCGCACCTTGAGCGCCTCGACGACCGAGCGCGCGATGTCGTCCTGGACCGAGAACACGCCGGCGAGCTCGCGATCGTAGGTCTCCGACCAGAGGTGGAAGCCGTCCGCCACCTTGACCACCTGCGCCGTGACGCGGATCCGGTTCCCCTCCTTGCGGACGCTGCCCTCGAGCACGGTCCCGACGTTCAGCTTCTGGCCGATCGCACGGAGGTCGTCGTTCCTCCCCTTGAAGGAGAAGGACGACGTCCGCCCCGTCACCCGCAGCCCGTCGACGTGCGCGAGCGCGTTCAGGATCTCCTCGGCGAGCCCGTCGGAGAAGTACTCCTGGTCCCGCTGCGGGCTCATGTCGACGAAGGGGAGGACGGCGATCGACGGCAGGTCCGGTCCGGAGGCGCCCGAGCGGGCGCGGCCCGCCCCGCCGCCGAAGACGAAGTAGTAGACGAAGCCCGGTGCCGCGAACAGCATGCCCACCCCGACGAGGAGCAGCGCGAGGCGCGCGCCCTTCGGGGCGGTGGCGCTGGCCCCGGCCCGCTCGATCCCCGTCGCCTTGAGGTCGAAGGCCCAGGCGAGCACCACGACGATCGGGAACCCGACCCCGAGCGCGATCACCACCGCGCGCAGCACCCACTCGGGCAGGTCGAGGCCGTGCATGACCGGCTCGACGACCTGGAGCACGGCGAAGACGGCGATGGCGTAGGCCACGATGGCGCGGAAGACCCGCCGCCGGCGGAGCTCAGAGACGAATTCCTGGAAACGCGACATCCACCCTCCGCGCGTCCGCTACATAGCCCGGCACCCGCGGAGGCGCGAGGGCGCGCGGGGCCGCCCTCGAAAACCGCCGGGACGCTCGGGGCATTCGGGCGCCGGGACGCCCCGGACGGGTCCCGGGCCGCTCATGGGGCGTGGCGGGCCAGTTCCCCCTCGAGCGCGGCGATGCTGAGACGCTCCTTCCTCGCCCGCAGGTCGAGGTACAGGAAGAACGCGATGAGCGCCTCGAGGGGCGCCCCGACGATGCCGAAGGCGAGGGCGGCGGTGGCCCCCGGCATCCCGGCCCCGGCGACGGCGAGCGCGAGGCCGCTCGCGACGAGGCCGACGGCGAGGAGCAGGACCACGGCCGCGACGGCGTGCTTCACCTCCCCCCGCACGAGGAGCCAGACGCGCACGAGCGCCCCCATCCCCCGACGCCCCTCGATCACGAAGACCGGGATGCCGAGCGACGCCAGGCCGGCGAAGACGAGCGCCACCGGCAGGGCGAGGAGCGCCGCCGCGGCCGACGTCAGCGCCACCGGCAGGCTCCGCTGCAGGAGCGAGAGGAGGACGAAGGCCGGGGCCATGAACAGGAAGAGGAAGAAGGCCCATGCCGCGGCGAGGATGCCGAGGAGGCCGAGCCCGAGGACGTGTGCGAACCCGTAGCCCGCGCTCCGGAGCGGCGCGGGCTCCCGTCCGACGACGCCGAGCGTCGCCTCCCGCGAGACGGCCGCGGCGAGCATGCTCGTGAAGAGGCCCCCGATGAAGACCCACACCGCCCGGACGACCACCTCGCGCGCCGTGAGGCCGGTGAGGACGTCCTCGCTCGGCGGACCGGGAGGCGCTGCCTCGGTCGGTCCCATCTCCGGCGGGCGAGGCGCGGCCGTCACGGGGCCGGCGTCGGCCCTCTCCTCCGGGGCGGGCGCCGCGGCAGGCGCGCCCTCGGACGCCCGCTGCTCGAGGACGCTGAGGAGCGCGTTCGGGACGAGGAACATCGTCGCGACGAGGAGGAGCGGCCCGGCGCGTCGCCGGTAGAGCTCGGCCGCGGCACGCAGGATCGTGCCCACGCCTCCGGCGCCCTCGGGCCTCGCCGGCGGTCCGGGCTCTCCCTGCGGGGGCGGCGCGTCCACGGACCGAGGAGACCACAGTCCGCCCCCGCCTGCCACACGGCGTCGCGCGTCAGCGGAGCGCGGCGCCCCTCGTCTCCGGGAGCAGGTAGATGGAGACGGCGCCTCCCATGAAGGCGATGGCGAGGAAGCCGAGCGCGCCGCCGAGCCCGTAGGTGGTCGACAGGTAGCCGATGACCGTGGGCGCGAGCGCGCTCATCATCCGGCCGGAGTTGTAGCAGAAGCCGACCGCCGAGCCCCTGGCCCTGGTCGGGAAGAGCTCCGAGATGAACGCCCCGAACGCGCTGAAGTAGCCCGACCCGAAGAAGCCGATGAGCGGCCCGAGCACCATGAGGGTGGTGGCGTCGCGCGTGTGCCCGAACACCCAGACGAGCACCGCCGACGCGGCGAGGTAGGCCGCGAAGGTCGGGCGCCGCCCGAGCCTGTCGGAGATGAAGCCGAAGGTCACGTAGCCGAAGAACGCCCCGATCATCATGGGGATGATCCAGATCGGCGCCTTCGCGATGCCCAGGCCGGCCCCGCCCTTCTCGGGCGCCATGGCGAGGAACCCCGGCATCCAGGTGAAGAGCCCCCAGTAGCCGAACATGACGAAGGTGCTGATGAGGGTGCTGATGAGCGTGAAGCGGATGAGCTCCGGTCCGAAGATCTGGAAGAAGCCGAACTCGCTCTTCCTCTTCTCCGCATGCTCCCGCTTCGCCTGCACCCAGATCTCGGGCTCCTCCACCCTTCTGCGGATCCAGAGCGTGAAGAGAGCCGGGACGACGCCGACGAAGAACACCGCCCGCCATCCGAACCGCGGGAGGACCACGGCCGCGGTGATGGCGGCGAGGATGTAGCCGATGGCCCAGCCGCTCTGCATGATGCCGATCGCCTTGCCGCGGTGCTGCGGGGGCCAGGTCTCGGAGACGAGCAGCGCGCCGGAGGCCCACTCGCCGCCCATGCCCAGGCCGAGGATGGTCCGGGCGATGGCGAGCTGGGTCAGGTTCTGGGCCAGGCCCGAGAGGCCCGAGCAGACCGAGAAGACGAGCACCGTGATCATGAGCGCCTTCTTGCGCCCGATCCGGTCGGCGATGGCCCCGAAGAGGATGCCGCCCGCCGACGACGCGAACAGCGTCACCGACACCATGAAGCCCGCCGCCGCGGGCGAGCTGTTCCACTCCTTCATGATGGTCGTGAGGACGAACGCGTAGAGCATCACGTCGAAGGCGTCGAGCGCCCAGCCGGCCTGGCCGGCGAAGAGCGCGTACCACTGCTTCCGGTCGATCTGCTTCCACCAAGGAACACCCGACGTTGCGGCAACCGCCTCGCTCATGTCGCTCCCTCCGCCTTCGAGAACGCTGCGACCTCGATGCCTTCCCTCTCGAGCCGCCCCCGGATGGCGCGCACCAGGCTCACCGCGCCGGGGGTGTCCCCGTGGACACAGATGGTTCCGACCCGCAGGGCGACCTCTCCGCCGTCCAGCGCCTGGACCGCCCCCTCCCTTACCATCTTCACGACCCGCTCCTCCACGCGCACCGCGTCGTGGATCACCGAGCCGGGCGTCGTGCGCGGCACGAGCGTCCCGTCCCGGGCGTAGGCCCGGTCCGCGAACACCTCCTCGACGTGGCGGAGCCCGGTCTGCCTCGCCGCCTCCACGAGCGCCGATCCCGACAGGCACACGAGCCAGAGCGCCGGGTCCACGGCCCGGACGGCCTCGGCGATCGCGAGCGCCGTCTTCAGGTCCTTGGCGGCGGCGTTGTAGAGCGCCCCGTGCGCCTTCACGTGGCGGAGCGGCACGCCCTCGGCGCGGCAGAACGCCCACAGGGCGCCCACCTGGAAGAGCACGTCGTCGCGCACCTCGTCCGGCGAGGCGGCGAGGTGGCGGCGGCCGAAGCCCACCAGGTCCGGGAAGGAGGGGTGGGCCCCGACGGCCACGCCGTTCCGCTTCGCGAGCCGGACCGTGCGGTGCATCGTCCCGGGGTCGGAGGCGTGGAAGCCGCACGCCACGTTGGCCGAGGAGACGAGAGGCATCACGTCCTCGTCGCTCCCGAGCGAGTAGCACCCGAACCCCTCCCCCATGTCGCAGTTCAGGTCGATCCTCACGCCTTCCTCCTCCGTCTCCCCTCCGCCGCGCCACGCCCGCCCGCCTCGTCGACGACCCGCCGCTCCTCGCGCAGCGCCGCCACCGCCTCCTCCGGCGTGCAGCTCTCGAAGCGGACCGCGTCGCCTGCGCGGGCCTGGGCGAGGAGCCGGAGGTCGGGGCCGATGACCGTCGCGATCTTCGCGTAGCCGCCGGTGGTCTGGGCGTCGGCCGTCATGACGATGGGGGTCCCGCTGCCCGGCACCTGCACGGCACCCGGCAGCAAGGCGTCCGAGACGATGTCCGGGCCGTGGACGTGCTGGATGGTCGGCCCATCGAGCTGGTAGCCCATGCGGTCGTTGCGGTTCGTGATCCGGAACTCCGAGCCGAAGAAGATGGCGCGGCCCACCGCGGTGAAGAGCTGGTCCTGCGGGCCGGGGATGGCCCGCAGCCGGATCGCCCCGCCGAGCGGGGGCGCGAGCGACGGCGGGAGCGACCGGGCGGCGGGCGGCGCCCCGCGGGCGCGACCGACCGGGAGCGCGTCCCCGGCCTTGAGCGCCCGCCCCTCGAAGCCGCCGATCCCGGCACGGGCGTAGGTGGAGCGGCTCCCCAGCACGGCGGGCACGTCGATCCCGCCCCGGACGGCGAGGTAGGCGCGGACGCCCGCCCGCGCCCCGCCGAGGACGAGCTCCTCCCCGGCGCGCACCGGGAAGCCCGCGCAGGGCCCGACCGGCGAGCCCGCGAGCCGGGCCTGCATGTCGGCGCCGCACAGCGCCGCGTGGCCGTCCTCCTCGAAGCGGAAGGACCCGCCGAGGAGCGTGAGCTCGAGGGCCGCGGCCGCGGGCGGGTTGCCGGCGAGCGCGTTCGCGAGCGCGAGGGAGAGCCGGTCCATGGCGCCCGCGACCGGCATCCCGAAGGCGCGGTAGCCGGGGCGCCCGGCGTCCTGCACGGTGGTGAGGAGCCCCGGCTTGAGGACGGTGATCACCGTCCGCCCTCCCCGCGAGCGTCCGCGTCCGGCTCGTACCCGCCCGCGCGGACCCTTCCCTCGATCTCCCGCCACTCCTCCTCGCTCACCGGGACGAAGCGGACGTGGTCGCCCGCGGCGAGGAGGAAGGGGCGCTCCGCCCCCGGGTCGAACAGGCGCAGCGGTGTGCGCCCGATGAGGCGCCAGCCGCCGGGGCTCTCGACGGGGTAGATGCCGGTCTGCGCGCCGGCGATGCCGACGGACCCCGCCGGGATGCGGGTTCGCGGCGAGTCCAGGCGGGGGGCGGCGATGCGCCCGGACATGCCACCCAGGTACGGGAACCCCGGCGTGAAGCCGAGCATGAAGACGAGGTAGGAGGTGGAGGAGTGGATCTCGACCACCTCCGCCGGCGTGAGGCCGTTGTGGGCGGCCACGAAGTCGAGGTCGGGTCCGGCCGCGCCCCCGTAGGCGACCGGCACCCGGACCGTCCGCGAGGCCTCGCGCGCGCCGCCCTCCCGAGCGGCCGAGAGGAGCCCGGCGACGCGCCGCTCGAGACGGCCGCGCTCCACCCGCAGCGGGTCGAAGACGACGAGCAGCGAGCGGTAGGTGGGAACGACCTCGAGGACGTCGCTCGCGAGCCGGTCGGAGATGGCGCGCGCGAGCGCGTGCACGCGCGCGTTCACGACGGGGTCGATGGCGTCCCCGAGCTCGACGACCAGGCCGCCCTCGCCCTCGGCGAGCATGCGGTAGCCGGGCGCGGTCGCGGCGTCTTCGGGCGCGGGCCTCATCCGAGGAGCCGCACCGGGGTGGCGGGCCCCCGGGGGTCCGCGTACAGGTCGAGCGCCACCTCGGCGGAGGCGGCGTAGGCGATGCCCCCGTCCGCCAGGACGTGGAACGGGCGGTCGTGCCCGGGGACGACCGTGCGGGCGATTTCCCGGATCTTCCGGTAGTTCTCGGGAGCCGTGGCCGCGGAGTGGAACGCCGGCGGCGGCTCCCCGCGCACGAAGTCCCAGGCGTTCTTGACGGCGTCGCCGGTGAGCAGCACCGCATCCTCCTCGAGCAGGAGTCCCATCGTCCCGGGCGTGTGTCCGGGGAGCGCCACCGCGCGCACCCCGGGTGCGACGTGGTCGCCGTCCCTCGCCGGCTGGAGCCGCCCGGAGAGGAAGGGGACGAGCGCGCGCGGGACGAACGGGTCGTTCGCCGCGAGGTACTCCGCCTCGAGGGCGTAGCGGCGCTCCCGCTCCGAGAGCGCGACGTCGCAGTCGAAGACCTCGGCGTTGGCGACGTGGTCGAAGTGGAAGTGCGAGGCGAAGACCAGGTCCACGTCGCGGGGGGCGAGCCCGGCGGCCGCGAGCCGGTCGAGCAGGACGGCGCGGTCCCCGTAGGAGCCGGTGTCGAAGAGGATGTTCCGCCCGCCCGCGCGGACGAGGACCACGCTGCACCAGCCGAGCGCGCCGCGACGCGACGAGACCGGGACGCCCGGGAGGAGGATTCGATGGTGGACTTCGGGCATGGCGCCTCCCCGGGGCCTGGCGCCCGGGTCAACCCTGCGCGACGGTGCGGTAGAGTCTCCCAGAACGGGCGGCCTCGTGCCAAGCGCCCCCGGGGGAGTCGCCATGCTCCGTGCACCGTCCCCGCGACCGTTTCGCGTCCCGCGCGTGCGGCTGACGAGCTGCTGCGGGGGCGGGCACCCGGCGCCGGCCCGGCTCTCCCCGCCCGCGGCCGGGCCAGGGGGTGGCGCCGATGCGGCGACGCGACAGTACCCGCCGCCCGCGCCGGCGGTGAGCCCGGTCGACGGGCTCATCGATCTCCACGTCCACAGCGCCCCGGACATCTTCGGGCGCGCGCTCGACGACATCGACCAGGCCCGCATCGCGCGCGACCGGGGCATGGAGGCCTTCGTCATCAAGGGGCACACGCTCGTGACCGCGGACCGCGCCTGGCTGCTCGGCCGCCACGTCGGGGGGGTCAAGGCGTACGGCGGGGTGGCGCTGAACGGCGCCGTCGGCGGGGTGAACCCGGAGGCCGTGGAGTGGATGGCACGGGTGCAGGGCCGGCTCGGGCGACTCGTGTGGTTCCCGACCTTCGACGCCGATCACCACGTCCGTCACTTCCAGAACGGCCCCTCCGGCATCCGGGTGCTCGACGGCTCGGGAACGGTCCTGCCGGAGGTGCGCGCCGTCCTCGCCGCCTGCGCCCGCCACGGGCTCGTGGTCGCGACCGGCCACCTGTCGCCCCGGGAGTCGCTCGCCCTGGTGCGCGCCGCCCGCGAGGCGGGCTGCGACCGCGTGAGCGTCACCCATGCCATGCTGGAGGTCCCAGGCCTCTCCCTCGAGGAGATGCGGGAGGCCGCTTCGCTCGGCGCGAAGCTCGAGCTCGCCGCGGTGGGGCTGCTCATGGGACCGTCCGCGCACCTTCCGTGGATGCGGGAGTGGCGCCGGGTCGAGGCCCGGGAGATGGCGGCCGCGGTGCGGGCCATCGGGGCGCAGCACTTCCACCTGTCGACCGACCTCGGCCAGGCCGGGAACCCGAACCCGGCCGACGGCTACGCGCTGCTCGTCGAGGGGCTCGCCGCCGCGGGCGTCACCCGCGACGAGATCCGCGTCATGGGCCGGGAGGTGCCCGGGGCGCTGCTCCTCGGCTGAGGGACTCCCCTGCGGCGCCTAGCGCCCCTCGAAGCGCCGGCGCAGCTCGCGCTTCAGGATCTTGCCCGAGGCGTTGCGGGGCAGGTCCGGCACGAAGTGCACGGCCTTCGGAACCTTGAAGGGCGCGAGCCGCTCGTGCGCGTGGGCGACGATCTCGTCGGGCGACGCCTCGGCGCCGGGCTTCAGGACCACCACCGCGGTGACGGCCTCGATCCACTTCTCGTGCGGGGTGGCGATCACCGCCACCTCCTTCACCGCCGGGTGGGTGTAGATCTGGTCCTCCACCTCGCGGGAGGCCACCATGACGCCCCCCGTGTTGATGACGTCCTTCTTCCGGTCGACGATGGTGATGTACCCCTCCGCGTCCACGCGCGCGAGGTCGCCGGAGTGGAACCAGCCTCCCTCGAAGGCCTCGGCGGTCTCCTCCGGCTTCTCCCAGTATCCCCGGCACAGCTGCGGAGAGCGGTAGATCACCTCGCCCACCTCACCGGGAGCGACGTCCCGCATCCCGTCGTCGACGACGCGCATGTCGACGAACAGGATGGCCTTGCCCGCGGAGTCGGGCCGCTCCGCGTGCTCCTCCGGCCGGAGCACCGTCGCGAGCGGGGCGATCTCCGACTGGCCGAAGCAGTTGTAGAAGCCGAGCCCGGGCAGCCGTCCCTGCAGCTCCTTCAGCACCGGCACCGGCATGATCGAGGCCCCGTAGTACGCCTTGCGGAGGCTCGTGAGCCGGCGCCTCCCGAAGTCCGGGTGGTTCAGCAGCGCGATCCAGAAGGTGGGTGGCGCGAAGAAGCTTCCGACCGAGCGGGCCTCGATCTCCGCGAGCGCCGCCACCGGGTCGGGCCCTTCGTGGAGGCGGTTCGTCGCCCCCACCGCCAGATACGGCATGAGGAACACGTGCATCTGCGCGGAGTGGTAGAGGGGCAGGACGTGGAGGGGCTGGTCGGACGCGCGCAAGTCGAGGGCGGCGATGCAGCTCGCGTACTCGTGGACGAGGGCCCGGTGCGTCAGCATGGCGCCGCGCGGCGCCGCGGTGGTGCCGGAGGTGTAGAGGAGCTGCGCGAGGTCGTCGTCCCGGACCTCGATGCCCGGCTCGTCCGCCGGACCCTGCTTCGCCCAGGCGAGGACGTCCGCGGAGTCGCCGTCGCGCAGGGTCCCGAAGTGCGCCGCCCCGAGCCGCGCCCGGACGGCGTGGACCCTGTCCTGCATCGCCGCGTCGGAGAAGAGCGCCCGGCTCCCGGACTGGTTCGCGATGTAGGCGAGCTCTTCGCCGGTGAGGGCGAAGTTCACCGGCACGTGCACCAGTCCCGCCTTCGCGCACGCGAGGTACAGGATCAGGTACGCGTCGGAGTTCTTCCCGTAGGCGGCGACGCGGTCGCCCTTGTGGAGGCCGAGCGCGAGCAGCCTCCGCGCCACCGCGCTCGCGGCGCCGTCCAGCGCGCGGTAGGTCCAGCTCCGATCCCCGAACGAGAGTGCCTCCCGCGAGGGGTCCCGCCGCGCGCTCCGCCGGATGACGTCGCCCACCGTGCTGCTCCAGATCGCCTCCATGTTTGCCTCCCGGGCAAGAAGACCGCGTCCTCGACGGCCGGTGCGAGCCCATGGATCGTCGGTCCGTCGGATGCCCTCCGTCAACGCGAGCCCCCGGGAGGGGCGGGGCGGGCGTAGCGGCGCAGGTTGGAGAGCACCGCGCGCACGTAGGCCGGCGTCTCTCCGTTGCGCGGGATGGGCGCGAAGCGGGGCCGCGGCCGGGCGTTGTAGGCGACGAGCGCCGAGACCACGTCCCCGCGGTAGCGGCGCAGGAGCACCGCGAGGAGCCGCACCCCGCCCTCGACGTTGCGCGCCGGGTCGGCGAGATCCGCCACGGGGATCCCGAGGCGCCGTCCGGTCGACGGCAGGATCTGCATGAGGCCCACCGCGCCCGCGCGGGACACGGCGCGGGCGTCGAAGTCGCTCTCGGCCCGGATGACCGCCTTCACGAGCTCTCGCGGCACCGGGTAGACGGCCGACGCGGAGGCGACGGCCCGGTCGATCTCCCGGTCGTAGCGGGACTCGGCGGCCGGCGCCGCGGCGCCCGCCCGGCCGGCGGCGAACGCGAGGCCCGCGGCGACCAGCCGGCCAGCCCGCCCCGTCACGCCTCTCCCCCCTCCCCGCCCGTCACGAACCGCTCGTGGAGGCGCAGCCCCCGCCAGGGGCGCGCGGGGCGGCGCGCGAGCGGTCCCCGCGCCTCGAGGGTCGGGAACTCCGGGTAGCACACCGGATGGAGGCCGGAGTCGGTGTAGAGGTAACCCTGGCCGCAGCGGGCCAGGTTCTTGATGCGGTTCGGGTGCAGACGGTAGGACTCGACGACCCGGCTCGACGCCTCGCGGGTGGGAAGCGAGGTGAGGAGCGGACCCGGCTCGCTCCGCACGGTTCGCCGGACCTCGTGGTGGGTCCCGAGGCTGTTCGCCAGCATCTCGCAGAGCGCCGGGTTGTCCTGGCTCAGGACGTCCTTCACGCGGGTGTTGTCCCAGACGGCGCTCGCGAACTCGCGGCTCACGAGCTCGAGGTCGGCGAGCGACTGGTGCGCCACCGTGAACTGGAGGTTCGCGTCGCGCAGCTGGTTCAGCGAGTCGACGAACGCCAAGTCGGCGAAGCGCCCGAACTCGTCCACCACGACGCTGAAGGGCCGCTGGTTGCGCACCGTCCGGTACACCTGCCTCAGGCTCCCCTCCTGCTGCACGTCGAGGAGGAAGACCTTCCCGAGCGCGGGCGCCTGCACCTTGTAGAGGTTGGCGGGGAGCTGCAGGTAGACGACGAGGTTCTCCTCGAGGACCTCGCGCATGACGATGTCCGGGTCGCAGGCGTTCACGATCGGGGCCTGGAACCGGTCGACGGCGCCGACCAGGCCCGAGAGCGTCCGGTGGATCTCGTGGCCGAGCCGGTCGACCTGCGAGAGGACGTCGCGCGCCGCGTCCCGGTCGAGCGAGCGTTCCAGGCAGTGGTCGAGGGCGCACCGGTAGGCGGCGCCGCGGCGCCCCACCCCCTTCAGACACACCGCCAGGTCGCGCATCGTGAAGACGAGCCCCCGCCCCGACTCGTCGACGATGCCGTGGAGGAGGCGGCAGAGGCCGCTCAGCATGGCGAGCGCCTGGGCGTTGTAGTAGGGGCTCTCGCCGAGCGGCAGGGCGGAGAAGACCCGCTCCGCCACGGCGGCGGCGTCGCCGCCCGGGCCGTCCGGCCCTCGGGGGTCGACGTGTACCATGTTGTAGGCGTGGCTCCCGATCTCGGGCCGGCTCCACGCCGGCAGCGCGAACACCCGCAGGTCCGCCTCGCGCCCGGCGAGGCGGGCGATGCCCTGCATCGTCGCGATCTCCTCGTCGCTGCCCTTGCCGGAGACGACGAGGCAGCCCTTCCCGTCGAGGACGTCCTGGAGGACCTGCGGGAACAGGACGCCGCGCGTCTTGCCCGAGCCGGTCTTGCCGAGCACGTGGCGGTGGGTGGTCCGCTGGCGCTCGGACAGGTACACGGGCTCCCAGCGCCACCCGAGGCGGCGCCGCCGCGGCGAGAGGCCGACGAAGGTGTGGCCCGGGGGGCGGCGCCCGACCCACCGGAGGAGGTCCACGCTCCGCTCCGGGAAGCGCTGTGCGTCGCCGCCCAGGTGGGTCCCGGAGAGCCGCGCCGCGATCCGGGTCCGCCAGGCGACGAGCGCCCGGCGGTAGGCGTAGAGCGAGCCGGCGGCCAGCAGCGCCCCGGCCACGGCGCCGGCCGCCGGGTGGGCGAGGAGGGCGCGGCGCAGCGGAAGCCACGCCGGGGAGGCGAACGCGCGAAGGCGGGCGGCCGCTCGCCCCGGGCCGGAGCCGGCGACGACCCGATCGAGGAGGGCGAGAGCGGCGAGCAGGACGAGGAAAACCCTCGGCAGAAGCGCTCCGGCCCGTTCCTCCCTGCCCACGCTGCGGCCTCCCCTCCTGGCTAGAACACGTACCAGCTGTAACCGAGGGTCACGGGAACGAGCACGATGACCACCGCGGGAGCGCCCGGGAGCAGCTCGAGCCGCGGCGCGAGGGCGAGCGAGAGCCGATCGGTCGCCTGCCAGTCGAGGCCCGCCCCGACGGCGAGCGCCAGCGCGTCGCGCCCCCCGCCTCCCGCGGTGCCGCCTCCCGCGTCGTCGCTCGCCGAGAGTCGCGTGCACGCGAGGTGCTGCCACCCCATCTCCGCCGCGAGGTGGAAGCGCCAGGCGAGCCCGAAGACGAACCGGACGCCGAACAGAGCGCCCCAGGTCGAGACGGAGGCCGAGGCGGTCGAGACGACGACGCCCCCTCCGTCCACGACGCTCGCGACGCCCCCCGCGGGCGCCTCGAAGAGGCCCGCGAGCGTGAGCTCGAGCTCGTTGCTCGTCGCGTAGCGGAGCCCGGCGACCAACCCGGGGGCCGCCGCTGCGAACCCCGTCGCGCCACGCAAGGGCACGGGCCAGCGAGGGGAGACGGCGAGCGACGGTCCGAGCTCGAGCGTCAGCCCGCCGCGGTCGGCGCGCGTCTCACCGGGCGCCGCCGCCCATGCGGCGAGGAGCGCGGCCCCGAGCCACCGGCGCGCGGCCCGCATCAGAACGACCTCTCCACGAAGATGTCGAACGAGAACCCGGCGTCGAGCAGGAGTGCCCGGGCCGGGAGCGCGACGGAACCCGGATCCCGGTCGAGCACGGCGTCGGCGGCGCCCCTCGCGAGACCCTGGAACGGGGCCGGCGCGAGACCCTCGAGGACCGATCCCGCCGCGGAGCGGGCCGCTCGCGCCATCGCCTCCCCGCCGCGGGCGCCCTCCGGCTCGATCCGGCCCGTGCCCGGAAGGCCGGGCTTCCCGTCCTCCCGCGCGATCGCGACCCCGTCGAAGGCCACCTCGGTGTCGTCCGGGAGCCTCAGCCGCGCGAAGCGCACGCGGAAGCGTCCCCCGCTCTCCGCGGCCGTCCCGAAGGCGAGCGTCCCGGCGGGCAGGGCCACGCCTCCCCGGACGACGGCCGCTCGCGAGAGGACGGCCTCGACCGGCCCCTGGCCGACGGTGCGGCTGTCCAGGCCCGTGAGCAGCCTCGCGCGGAGGTGGAGGCCCATCGGAACGCCACGCGGCCGAGGCGGCGCGGCGGGCGGCGGGGGCGCGGCGTCCGGCCGCCGCGACCGGAGAAGCCACGCCTGGTCGCCCGCGGCGGCGGGCGGCGCGAGCCTCGGATCGGCTGCGGGGGGCGCGCCCTCGATGCCGCCGTCGGGCATGACGGTCGGGTGACCGAACTCCCGCTCGAGCTCCCGGTCGACCGCCCCCGCCTCGTCGGAGAGTCGATCCGGGCGGCGGCGAGGCGCGCGGGGCGCAGGCGGCGGTTCGGGAACGTCCGGCGCGACGGCGGGCGGGCCGCCGAGCCCCGCCGCGAGGCGCCCATCGCCGCCCGCGCCCTTCGTCCCGCCTGCGGCCCATGCGCCGGCGACCGCGACGGCGACGACCGCGATCGCCGCGCGGGGGCCCCATCGCCGCCGCTTCGGCGACCCGGCGAGCCCCCCCGCGTCCGGGGCGGACGCCGCCGTGCCCTCCGTCTCCTCCGGCGCGGACGGCGGCGGCTCGGCCGGCGGCGCCGGCCCGGGGTCGAACGGCGGGGCGACGGCCAGGGTCGGCGCGTCGAACGCCGGGCGCTCGGCCTCCGCCGCGCGGGGGGGGTGCGCGGGGAGCGTCTGCGTGGGGTCCTCGGGTGGGGCCGGCGCGGAGCCGGGCGCCCGCGCCTCCGGCTCCGGCCGGCCCGACCTCGCGAGGGCGAGCGCGACCTCCCGCGCGCTCGGCCGGCGCCGCGGGTCCCGCTCGAGGAGGCGACGGACGAGGTCCCGAACCGCCGGGTCGAGGGCCGCGAGGGTGGCTCGGGGACGGCGGCGCGCCTCGCCCGGGCGTCCCGGGGCCGAGGGCCCTCCCGAGAGCGCCTCGAGGATCATGCGGCCCAGCGCGTGGAGATCGGTCGCCGGCCGCCACTCGAAGCGCCTTCCCCGGCGCTCCCCCGCGGACGCGAGGAACCGCCGCAGCTCGGGCGCGAGCGCCGGCACCGCCGGCCTCGCGGGCCCGGCGACGGCAAAGCGGGCGAGGACGGGCTCGCCGCCCGTCGCGACGAGGAAGGCGTCGAGGCGGAGGTCGCGATGGACGAGGCCGTGGCGGTGGAGGTGCTCGACGGCCCACGAGGCACGGGCGAGGGCCGTGCACCGCTTCCCGGTCCGCTCTCCGGCGCACCACTCCCCGAGGTCCTCGCCGTCCACGAGGTCGGTGACGAGGAAGGACCCCCCTTCCTCGCCTTCCGGCCAGGTCTCGAGGGCGTGCACGCGGACGATGTTCGGGTGGCGCAGCGCCCGCAGCGCGTCGACCTCCTCCGCGATCCGGCGGCGCTCGCGCAGGCCGCCGGGCGCGCGCCCCGCGGGGTCGAGGACCTGGAGCGCGTAGGTGCGCGCTCCCCGGCGCGCGCGGACGCGCCAGGCGGCGCCTCCGCGCGGCCCGCCTTCCAGGACCTCGTACGGGCCGATCCTCGTCCCGGGTGCGGGGAGGCCGGCACGCGCTCTGCGAGCCGCGCTCACGGGGACAGCCCGTCGAGGACGACGTGCCGCGAGCCGTCCTTCTCGCGAAGGGTGACCGTCAGTGGCTGGCCGGGCGCCCGGGGGACCGCGCGGAAGGCCACGATGGCCCGCCCCCCCTCCCCGGGAGCGAGCGTCGTCGGCTCGGCAGCGGAGGCGAGGACGTGGACGTCGGCGACCTCTCCAGTCCCGCCGGCGCGCACCTCCGCGCGGTCGAGGGACCAGGGCCTCGCCGGATCCCGGTTCTCGACCTGGAAGAGGAGGAGGACGAGCCCGACGAGCCGGTAGGCGAGCGAGGCGCGGACCAGCAGGCCGTCCTGGCGATCGCCGCCGTGGAACGGATGGCGATCGAAGGCGCGGCTCCCGTCGGCGCCCTCCGCGAGGAGGAGGGCGGCGAGCTCGCGCACGCCGGCCTGCGCGGAACCCCTGCGGAGGTCGTCGGCCTCCTCCCGGCAGGCCTCGAGCGCGCGGCGGAGCGCGGGGGACGAGTCCGGGGCGGCGCGGGCGTCGGCCACCACCACCACGTCGACCTGGGCGTCGCTCTCGCCGCGCACGGACGTGAGCTGGAAGGCGACCACGGTGCCGTCGGCGAGCGAGACGTGCAGCGCGGCCGGCGCCGCGAGGTCGGCCCGGGGCGCGACGAGCACCGTCCGATCGGTCTGCGCGAGCGGGTAGAAGAGCCCGCGGGGATCGGCGAGGACCGCTCCTCCGTCGGCGACGGGGGTCGGGAAGGCGAGGAGCGTCGCCGCCCCGCCGGCCACGTGGACCTCCGGGACGGTCGCCTGGCTGCGCTCGTCGATGACGATCGTCCGCCGGCGGAGCTCGCGAGCCGGGTGCGGTCCGCCCGGGTCCGCGGGCGCGGCCGCGCCGAGGAGCAGGAGCGCGATCGCCCCGCACCCACCGGAACGCCGCACGAGGCGGCTCCCCAGGACCGCGGACACGTGGTGGCGGGGAGCAAGGCGCGGACCGGCCCCGGCGACCCGGCTTCACGGAGCCCGTCGCCCCTCGATCGTCCGGCGGCGCGCCGGCCGGTCGCGGCGCGGCCCCTGCGGGCGACCCGGGACGTGCTTCGCGCCTCGCGTCCCGACGGAGGGCGCCCATCGAGGCCAGCCCGGGAGGGCAGGCGCGCTCCCTGCGGCCCGATCCCCCTCGGCCTCCGGGACGCACGGGCCTCGCGCTTTGGAGTCACGATTGATCGCGATCAGGCGCGACGACGCGCCGCGGCGCGCAGGGCGCCGCGGGGACCGCAAGTCCGCGAAAGGCAAGCGGTCGGGGCGCGGGGCGAGCCGTCCGCGTCATTCTCTACGAGTGACATCGGTTGCTTCGTCGCGGCGGACTGTGCTCCGTTCCGTGAACTCGAGGTGCGCCGATGGCGAAGTTCCTCGCGTCGCTCAGGGAGGCCGTCCGCACCGCCCTCGCGAGGGAGCGGCTGCCCGAGCTCCCTCCGCGTCCGGAAGCGGCAGGGCGGCCGTCGGTCGCCAGGCTCCTCCTCGGCCGCGAGGAGCTACCCGCCCTGCCTCCCCGCCCGGAGGCGGAGCGAGGGCGCTCCCTCGCCGCGGCGCTCTTCGCCGTCGAACCCCTTCCGCACGAGCCGCCGCGCGCGCCGAGGCGCCGCTCGGCGTGGCTCTCGTGGCTTTTCGAGCCGGAGCGCATCGACCGCGGCTGAGTCGCCGCGAGGAGGCTAGGCATGGAGCACGCCCGACACGTAATGCGCGTCGCCTTCGTCCTGATCGTCGTGCTCGCGGCCGTGTTCCTCACGCGCGGATTGCTCGTGCCCCGTTCCTACGGCCTCTACGGGCCCTACCGCTACGACAACGTGAAGGAGCAGATGAACGTCCGGCCTCCGGCGTTCGCGGGCGCCGCGGCCTGCGGCGAGTGCCACGCCGAGGAGTTCGCCAAGCGCTCCAAGGGCGCCCACAAGACCGTGAACTGCGAGGTGTGCCATGCGCCGCTCGCCTTCCACGTGAAGGCCGACGGGTCGGTGGTGGCTCCGCCGATCGACCGGTCGTTCTCGCTGTGCGCCCGCTGTCACCGGAAGATCCTGGGGCGCCCGTCGAAGTTCCCGCAGGTGGTCCTCGAGCAGCACGTCTCCGGACCGGTCGAGGGCAAGGTCTGCCTCGGCTGCCACGACCCCCATTCCCCGAAGCCCTGAGCGGAGGAAGCGATGGAGCCCAAGCGAGATCCGGCGCAGTCGGCGGGCGTCGAGCCGGCGCAGGCGGCGGAGCAAGGCGCGGCCACGCGCCGCGAGTTCCTGGCGACGACGCTCAAGCTCTCCGGCGGCGCGGTGGTGTTCCTCATGGGCGCCGGGGTCGCGGCCGACGGGGCGGGCAGGGCGGGCGACGCGAAGGGCGAGGCGTACAACTGGGAGGAGCACCTCTACGCCTACCTCGTCGACACCTCCAAGTGCATCGGGTGCGGCTCGTGCGTCCGCGCCTGCAAGGCCGAGAACCAGGTGCCCGACGGCTTCTACCGGACCTGGATCGAGCGCTACGTGGTGGGCATGGAGGACACCCACGTCGACTCGCCCGAGGGCGGCCTGAACGGCTTCCCGCCCATCCAGGTCGGGTTCGTCACCACCAAGTCCTTCTTCGTCCCGAAGATCTGCAACCACTGCCGGAAGACGCCCTGCACCCAGGTCTGCCCGGTCGGCGCCTCCTACCGCACGAAGGACGGGGCCATCCTCGTCGACGGCGACCGCTGCATCGGCTGCGGCTACTGCGTGCAGGCGTGCCCCTACGGGAGCCGGTTCCTGCACCCGGCCACGCACACGGCCTCGAAGTGCACCTGGTGCTACCACCGGATCACGAAGGGGCTGAAGCCGGCGTGCGTCACGGTGTGCCCGACCGGGACGCGCCAGTTCGGCGACCTGAAGGACGAGAACGACCCCGTCCGCCTCGCCATCGAGCACGACCGCGTCTCGATCCTGCAGGGCCACCTGCTCACCGAGCCCCAGTGCTACTACCTGGAGCTCGACAAGGAGGTGCGGTAATGCCCGAGATCAGCGGCTTCGCCTTCCCCAACGACGTCCACGTCACCTGGAGCCTGATGATCGTGATGTACCCCTACATCACGGGGTTCGTCGCCGGCTCCTTCATCGTGACCTCGCTCTACCACCTCTTCGGCCGCCAGGAGTTCAAGCCCGTGGCGCGCCTCGCCATGGCCACCTCGTTCGCCTTCCTGCTCATCGCCTCCCTGCCCCTGCAGCTGCACCTCGGCCAGCCCCAGCGCGGCCCCTCGGTGATGATCACCCCCCACTTCACCTCGGCGATGGCCGGGTTCGGCATCCTCTACAGCTTCTACCTCGTCATCCTGGTGCTCGAGGTCTGGTTCGTGTGGCGGCAGGAGATCATCGAGCGCGCCAAGCGGAGCCGGGGCGCGGTCCGGGCCTTCTACGCCGTGCTCGCCCTCGGCACCTACGACCAGTCGCCGGAGGCGATCGAGATCGACCACCGCGCCATCAAGATCCTCGCGGGCATCGGCCTCCCGGCGGCGTGCATGCTCCACGGGTACGTCGGGTTCATCTTCGGGGCCATCAAGGCGAACCCGTGGTGGTCCACGCCGCTCATGCCGGTCATCTTCCTCCTGTCGGCGGCCGTGTCGGGCATCGCGCTCCTCGTCGTCCTCTACCAGGTGTTCGCCCGCCTGGGTCGCCGCCCCGTCGAGGCCGGCGCCATGTCGGCGCTCGCCCGCTGGCTCTGGTTCTTCCTCATCCTGACCATCACGCTCGAGCTCCTCGAGCTCATCGTGATGGCCTACGAGCGCTCCGAGTCCTGGCTCATCATCTCCGAGCTCATCAGCACCCGCCTCGAGTTCTCCTACGTCACGCTCCAGATGATCGTGGGCGGCCTCATCCCCATCATCCTGCTCGCGGTCGTGGTCCTCATGAACCGCTACCTGCACGAGAAGGTGCGCAACACCCTCTCCACCGTGGCGGCGGTCCTGTGCCTGATGCAGGTGTTCTCGATGCGCTGGAACATCGTCATCGGCGGCCAGCTCCTCTCGAAGTCCCTGCGGGGGCTTCGCTCGCCCTACGAGCCGGAGATGTTCGGCCGCGAGGGGGTGCTCATGGCCATCGCCCTGATGATCGCGCCCTTCGTCATCCTGTGGGCCTTCGACCGCATCCTGGGGATCGAGGAGGCGGAGCCCGAGGGCGGCGAGGGCTCCCCGGCGCCGGGAGGCGCCGCCGAGGGCGTCCGCGCGGCCTGACCGATGTCCACGGCGTCCAGACCCGAGGAGGCGGGCTTGCTCGAGCGCGTGCAGACCCTCGAGGCGAAGGTCGCCGAGGTCGCCGAGTCGGTCGGCCGCATCGAGGGGCGGCTCGCCGCCCTCGAAGCCGGGGCGGCCCGGCGCGGCGCCCCCGCTCCCCGCCGCGCCGCGCCGGCGCCGGCGTCGGCCGACGCCCAGGTGGACGTCGCGGTCGGCAGGCTCCTCCCGCTCGGCGGGCGCACCCTGCTCGTGCTCGCCGGGGCCTTCGTGCTCCGGGCGCTCACCGACGGAGGGACGCTCCCGGTGGCGCTCGGTGTGGCGCTCGGCCTCGCCTACGCCGGGACCTGGGTCTTCATGGCCGAGCGGGCCGGGCGCGCCAACCAGCTGCTCTCCTCGGCCTTCCACGCCTTCGCCGCCGTCGCCATCGGATTCCCCCTCCTGTTCGAGGCCGCGTCCCGGTTCCACCTGCTCGCCCCGGTCGCGGCCGCGGCGCTGCTCGCGGGGCTCACGGCGGTCGCGCTGGCCATCGCGGCGGCGAGGCGGCTGCACGCGCTCGCCTGGGTGGTCGCGCTCGGCGGCACCGCCACCGCGCTCGCGCTCCTCGCCGTGGCCGAGGGGCGGCTGTGGCCCGCGGCCCTGTACCTCGTCCTGCTCGGGGCGGCCACCCTCTGGCTCGGCTACGTGCGGGACTGGGTGTACGTCCGCTGGCCGGTCGCGTTCGCGGCCGACCTGGTCGCCGCACTGGTGGCGGTCTCCTCGACCACGCCGGGCGCGGCGGAGGGCCCGGGGGCGGCGTTCCTCGTCCAGGGGGCGCTGCTCCTCGCCTACCTGGGCAGCATCGCCAGCCGCACGCTGCTCCTGCAGCGGAAGGTCGTGCCTTTCGAGATCGTCCAGACCGCGGCGGCCCTCCTCGTCGGCCTCGGCGGCGCCGTCTTCGTCGCCGCACGATCCGGGATCGGGCACGGCGGCTTCGGCCTCGTCTCCGTCCTCTTCGGCATCGCCACCTACGCGATCGCCTTCGCCTTCGTGGAGGCGCGCCAGAAGATCCGCGCCAACTTCTACTTCTACAGCTCGGCCGCCATCGTGTTCGTCCTCGCCGGCACGGGCCTGCTGTTGCCCGCGGCCGCGCTCTCCGTCGTCTGGGCGGCGCTCGGCGTGGGGGCGGCGGCGATCGCCCGCCGCCGGGCCAGCGGTGCGCTCGCCGTCCACGCCGTCGTCTACGGCGTCGGCGCGGCGCTCGCCGCGGGCCTCGGGCCCGCCGGGGCCCTCGCCGCCTTCACCGGGACGGGGCCCGCTCCGTCACCCACGGTCGTCGGCCTCGTCGCCGTCGTCGGCCTCGCGGCCACGGCCTCCCTCGCCGCCGGCATTCCCCGCGCGAACGCGCTCGAGCGCATCCCCGCCCTGGCGCTCGTGGCTGCCCTGGCCGGGGCCGCGTCGGTCCTCGCCGTCGAGGGGCTCCTGCCGCTCCTCGTCGCCGACCCCGCCTCCCAGGCCGGGAGCGTGGCCACCGTGCGCACCGGGGTGCTCGTCGTCGCGGCCGTCGCGCTGGCGTTCTTGGGCCGGCGCGAGGCCTGGCGGGAGGCGCGCTGGCTCGTCTACCCGCTGCTCGGGGCGACGGGGCTCAAGATCCTCCTCGAGGACCTGCCGCGGAGCCGCCCCTCGACGCTGTTCGTCACCTTCGCCCTCTACGGCGGGGCGCTCATCCTCGTCCCCCGGCTCCGACCGCGCCGGGCCCCGCCCGTCGAGCCTAGCGCCCCGGCAGCGTGACGCGGTTCAGGAACACCGGCAGGCCGCGCTTGTTCGCGTAGATGGGCCGATAGCGCTCGGTGTTGTACATGGTCGCCACGTCCACGAAGCGGGGGCCGAGCTTCGGGTCCGGGATGGGCACGAGGTCGTAGCACCCGTTCACGATGGCCGACATGAGCCCGCTCTTCCCCTCGAGGACGGCGTCGAGCGCCATGGTGCCGAAGGTGGAGGCGACGAGCTTGTCGATGAAGTCGGGGTCGCCGGACCTCAGGTCGTAGGTGAGGTCGGACACGATGGTGTCCTCGCCGGTCCTGCGCTTGATCTCGTCGGCGAGGACCTCCGCGACGCTCGCCTTCTTGCGGTGGCCGTAGGCATCCGGCTCGCCGTACTCCTGGACCTTGTAGCCCTCCCACTCGGCGCCTTCCGAGAGGATGACGAGCGCGTAGTTCGACGGGTTGCCGCGCTTCTCGTCGATGAGGAGCTCGATGAGCTTCTCCAGCTTCACCTTGTACTCCGGGATGACGCACCGGTTGGAGGTGACGTGTGCGGTGTAGAGCGCGGTGAATCCCGCGTCCCGCCCGAAGATGCGGAAGATGCCGATGCGCTCGTGGGAGCCGACCGTCGTCCGCTGCCGCTCGACCGCGTCGGTGGCCCGGGTGATCGCCGTCGAGAACCCGATGCAGTACTCCGTCGACTGGACGTCGTTGTCCATGGTCTTCGGGATGGCGATCACCTTGCAGCCGAGCGAGTGGAGCTTCGCCGCGTAGCTCAGCGTGTCGTCCCCGCCGATGGCGAGCAGGTGGTCGATGCCGAGCCGCTCCAGGTTCTTCAGGACGGCCTTCGTGACGTCGTAGGTGACGCCGCCGCCCGGCGCCTTCGCGGTGGGCAGATCGGTCCCCTTCAGGTGCTCGGGCAGCCTCTTCATCTTCGACGGGTTCGTCCGGCTCGAGTGGAGGACGGTGCCGCCGCTTCGGTCGATGGTGCGGGTGTTGTCGACGTCGAGGAACGAGATGTAGCGGGCCTTGCTCCTCGGGTCGTCGAAGTTCAGGTTCGTGAGCCCCTCCCAGCCCCGGCGGATGCCCACGACCTCGCAGTCGTTCTCCTTCCCGCGGTAGACCACGCTCTTGATGACCGAGTTCAGGCCGGGGACGTCGCCGCCGCCCGTGAGGATGCCGATGCGCCTTTTCATGGGGGAAGCATACCCGCTGGTCGCGCGGAGCGCCCTCCCAATGAAACGGCAGCCGCCCCGGGCGGGGCCGCCTCGTCACCAGACGTGCGCGCCCCGGCCGCCCGTTTCGGGCGGCGGGGAGGCCCGTGACGGCTTATGCTCGGAGCCGCGTGAGCGACGGGCCATCACGAACGCCCCACGACCGGGACCTCGCGGCCGCGTTCGACCGCCAGGCGGAGATGTTCGAGCGGGCCAAGGTCTCCCGCGACGCGGCCTCGCTCGCCGCGCTGGTGTCGTTCGCGGCGCTGCCGCGGGGCTCGCGCCTCCTCGACGCCGGCTGCGGGCCGGGTCTCGTCGCCGAGGCCTTCCTCGAGGCCGGGTGCGACGTCGCCGGCGTGGACCTCTCTCCGGAGATGGTCCGGCGCGCCCGGTCTCGCTGTGCCCGCTACGGCGATCGGGCGCGCTTCGAGGAGCGATCGGTGTACGACGTGCAGGGCTCCTTCGACGCCTCGGTCTCGCGCAACGTCCTCCACCACCTCGAGTCGCCGGGGGACTTCCTCTCGCGACAGGCGGCGCTCGTCCGACCGGGCGGCGTCGTCGTGGCCCTCGACCTCGTGGGCGACCCGCATCCCGCCCGCGCGGCCTGGGCGCAGTCGGTCGAGCAGGCGCGCGACCGCACCCACACGCGGACGCTCTCGCCCGGAGAGCTCGTCGACCTCTTCGCCCGGGCCGGCCTCGGCGCTCTCGAGGCCCGCGAGGAGGAGGTCGCGCTCGACTTCGACGAGTGGTTCGACCGGGGAAGCCCGTCGGTCCCGAAGGAGGAGGCGCGCCGCCTCCTCCTCTCGGGGCGCGCCCGCGGCTTTTCCCCCCAGCCCCGGCCGGACGGGGGCGTGGACATCCGCTGCCTTCGCCTCGCCGTCCGCGGCGTGAGGCCCGGCTGAGGAAGCACGGAGCGAAGAGCCGTCCGCCGCAAACCCCCGACCCAAGCCCGGAGAGCCCATGACCCTCCCCTGCCGCCTCGCCCCCGCCGCGCTCGCCGCGGCCCTCGCCGCCTCCTCCGCCTCGGCCCAGGAGGCGCCGAAGCTCCAGCTCCCGCGCCCGAGCCCCGCCGCGGTCCTCAAACAGACGGTGGGGCTCACCGACATCACCATCGCCTACTCGAGCCCGGCGGTCCGCGGCAGGCGGATCTGGGGCGACGTCGTGCCCTACGACGAGCTGTGGCGCGCCGGGGCGAACGAGTGCACGAAGGTGACCTTCGGGACACCGGTCTCCTTCTCGGGCAAGTCGGTCCCGCCGGGCAGCTACTGCCTGTTCCTCCTGCCCACCCGGACGGCCTGGACGCTCGTGCTGAACAAGGACACGAGCCTGTGGGGGACGTCGGGGTACAAGTCCGAGAACGACGTGCTGCGGGTCGCGGCGCGCACGAGCGCCGTCCCGCAGCGCGAGCGGCTCGCCTACGAGATCCTCGACTTCGGCGACGACGGCGGCACCTTGGCGCTCGAGTGGGACACGCTGCGCGTGTCGGTGCGGTTCGACCTCGCGACGCGCGAGGTGGTCCTCGCGTCCATCCGGGCACTGAAGACCGACGAGTGGCGCCCCTACGCGCTCGCGGCGCGCTACCTCCTCGACTCGAAGATCGAGCCGCAGCTCGCGATGCAGCTCGTCGACCGGTCCGTCCAGCTCAAGGAGCACTGGTTCAACCTCTACGTGAAGGCCCAGCTCCAGGCGGCCGCCGGCCAGAAGAAGGAGGCGGTCGCGACCGGGGAGCGCGCGCTCGCGCTCGGCAAGGCGACGCCTCCCTTCCCCGCCGAGGACGAGGTCGTGAAGGCCCTCGCGGAGTGGAAGAAGTAGCCCGTCAGTCCCAGCGGGAGAGGATCTCGCGGTAGATCGCCTCCACCCGCTCCACGACCGGCCCCGGACGAAAGCGGGCGATCGCGTCGGCGCGCGCCTCGCGTGCCATCGCGGCGCGGCGGGGCGCGTCGGAGAGGAGCTCCAGCACCGCCGCGGCCAGCGCCCGGGGGTCGCGGGGCGGGACGAGCCGACCGGTCGCGCCGTCCCGGACCACCTCGGGCAGGCCGCCGACCTGGCTCGCCACGACCGGCACGCCGCTCGCGAGCGCCTCGAGCGCGGCGAGGCCGAAGCTCTCCTGGTCGCTCGGCAGCAGGAACAGGTCCGCCTGGGCGAGGATCGGCCCGAGCACCGAGCGCTCGCCGAGGAAGGCCACGTGGCGCTCGACCCCGAGGGCCGCGACCACGCGCTCCACGCCCTCGCGCTCCGGACCGTCCCCGACGAGGACGAGCACCGCCGGGCGGCTGCGCAGCACCTCCGCGAGCGCGAGAACCGCGTCCCCGACGCGCTTGACCCGCCGGAAGTTGGAGGCGTGGACGAGCACGCCCGGTCGGGGCGCTCGCTCCCAGCGCAGCGCCGGGAAGAGCCGCGCCAGGTCGGGATGGTCCGTCGCCGGGTGGAACTCGTCGGGGTCGACGAAGTTCGGCACCACCTCGATGCGGGTCGCCCGGGGGAGGCCGAGCGCCCCGACGGCCTCGTCGCGGAGCCAGGCGGACGGCGTCGTCACGGCGTCGCTCGCGAGGACCGCGTGGCGCGCCACGGTCCTTAGCCCCTCCTCCGCCCCGACCCCGGTCACGTCGGTTCCGTGCAGGCTCGTGACCAGCCTCGGACCCTTCCCTCCGCGCGCCTGCACGATTTGCCTCGCGAGCAGCGCGCTCGCGGCGTGGGGGATGGCGTAGTGGACGTGCAGCACGTCGAGCCCGTCCGCGACCGCCACGTCGGCCATGGCACCGGCGAGCGCGAGCGGGTAGGCGCCGTTCTCGAGCGGCGCCCGCCGGACGGGGTCGACGACGTGGAGGCGGCAGCGCTCCCGCGCCTGCAGCCGGATGGGCGGCGCCGAGGAGAACACGTGGACCGAGTGACCGGCCCGCGCGAGCTGCGCGGCGAGCTGGGTCCCGACCACGCCGCTGCCGCCGGCGGTCGGAAAGCAGGCGATCCCGATCGCGAGCGGCCTCACGGCGTCACGTCCCGGACCCCCGCACCGAGCGGGGCGGCAGCCTCGACGAGCGCGCGGACGAACACGCGCGGGCCTGCGCGCGCGGCGAACGGCGGGAAGGCGTACACGCGCTCCTGGGGCTGGCCGGAGGGGCGGAGCGCCTCGAGGACCCGCTCGAGCCGGGCCGCGGCGAGCGCATCGGCCTGGAGGGCGGCCCGGTCCAGGCGGGCGAGGAAGCGATCGACCCCCTTCGCCACGTGGCGGCGGGTGCGGCGGAGGGCCCGTTCGAGGCCGGCGTCGAGCCGCGCCGCCACCGGGGCGACGCGGTCGAGCTCGCGCTCGATCGGCCCGAGCATCGACGCGCGCAGCGCCTCCGGGGGGGGCAGGCCGTCCAGCCTCGGCGCGATCCGCCGGACGAGCTCTTCCCGCGGCCGGTCGACGTCGGCGGGCGCGAGCTCGAGACGCGAGAGCTCGCGTCGAACGGGCGCCTCGAGGATCCGCAGCCTCGCCCGGGGGGCGACGAGCGGCATCTCGAGGCCGAAGAGGTCGTAGAGGGGCGGGAGCTGCGCGAAGTAGGCGATCTCCGCCGGGCCTCCGACGTAGGCGGCGGTGGGCAGGAGAGCGTCCTGCACGAGCGGGCGGAGCAGCGCCGACGAGCTGAAGGAGAGGGGATCCCGCTCGAGCCGCTCGAGGACGGCGGAACTGGCGACGGGCCCCTCCGGCGTCTCGAACCCTTCGGCGGTCCGCGACAGCCGGTAGCGCGGCCCGGCGGGCCCGCGCGGGTGGAAGAAGGCGAGGGAGGCGTCCGGGCGCGCCGGCACCTGCTCGGCGAACCCCCGGGCGCGCAGCTCCCGGCCGCGGGCGACGAGGGCCTCTCCGATCGCCGCGGCCTCCTCGACGGATCGGCGGACCACCGGCGCGGCGAGCCTGGCGACCGCCTCGGTCCTCGGATCGAGGACGACGAGCCCCTCCTCGGCGAAGAGCTCGGCGAGGACGCCCGCGAAGGCCGCCCCCGGCGAGCGCCCCGCGCGGTAGTGGCGCGAGACGAGCGCCGCCACCTCGGCGCCGTGGGGGAGCGGCTCGAGGAGGTCCGCCAGCGCGGCGACGAGCGAGTCGGCCTCCGGGGGGAGCCGGCGGTGGGCGAGGGAGACCCGCCGCTCGGCCGCCGCCTCGGGGGGCAGCCCGAGCGTCCTCCGCCCGGCGGGCGCGAGCACCTCGGCGTGGGCCACCTCGTCGAAGTCGTGGTCCTCGGTCTGCAGCCAGAAGATCGGCACGCAGGGCCTGCCGGTCCGGGCCGCGAGGTCCCGCGCCCGCGCCACGGCCGTCGCCGCCTTGTGGAGCGTGTAGAGGGGCCCGAGGAACAGGCCCACCTGCTGCCCGGTCACGACCGCGCTCGCGCCCTGCGCCCCGAGCGCGAGCACGTTGCGCTCCCGCGCCGGGGAGGGCGGCAGCGCGGCGGACTGCCGCCCGAGCTCCGCCAGCAGCTCGGGCGAGGCGCGCCGGCGGCCGGCCCGGCGCGCCGCGTCATCCCAGGCGGCCTCGTCGAACGGCCAGGAGGGGAGGAGATCCCCGGCCGCCGTCTCCCGGCCGATGAACGAAGCGAAGAAGCCCGCACCCATGTAAACCTCAAGGGTAACAGCGACCGCCCGCCCTTCCCACCTCATGAGCTTCGCGACCTGCGCCAAGATGGCCTCGCTCCTCCTCGTCGCCGCCGCCCCTCCGCCCCTCCGGCCGCCGCAGCCCGACGCCGGGCGGCTCGAGCGCCAGCTCGACCGGCTCCTCGTCGTCGGAAACGTCCTCTACGTCGCCGCCCACCCGGACGACGAGAACACCCGGCTGCTCGCCTTCCTTTCCAACGGGCTCCTCCTGCGGACCGCGTACCTTTCGGTGACGCGGGGGGACGGGGGGCAGAACCTCGTCGGACCGGAGCTCGGGCCGGGGCTGGGGCTCATCCGCACCCAGGAGCTCGTGGCGGCGCGCGCCCTCGACGGCGCCGAGCAGCTCTTCACCCGCGCTCGCGACTTCGGCTACTCGAAGAGCCCGGAGGAGTCGCTCTCGGTCTGGGGGCCGGAGGCGCTCGCGGACGTCGTGCTCGCCATCCGGCGCTTCCGCCCGGACGTCGTCGTCTCCCGCTTCCCGGTGGGTGGCATGGAC
This sequence comes from Anaeromyxobacteraceae bacterium, assembly GCA_035543235.1. Classification (GTDB taxonomy): domain Bacteria; phylum Myxococcota; class Myxococcia; order Myxococcales; family Anaeromyxobacteraceae; genus DATJZG01. Next base: position 64,804 of record DATKJV010000062.1, read on the forward strand.
ACCCACGGGCACCACCTCGCCTCGGCGCGCCTCGCCGTCGAGGCCTTCGCGCTCGCCGCCGATCCCTCCTACATGCCCGACGCCGAGCACCGCCGCCTGGGGCCGTGGAGGGCGAAGCGCGTGGTCTGGAACCAGGCCGCCGGCTGGGGCGCCACCGAGGCGGAGCTTGCGCCCTTCCCGCGCCTGGACGCGGGCGGCTACGACCCGTGGCTCGGGCTCTCCTACGGCGAGCTCGCCGCCGACAGCCGCTCGAACCACCGGAGCCAGGGGTTCGGCGCCCCCCGCCGGCGCGGGCCGGCGGTCGAGTTCTTCAAGCCGATCGCCGGCGAGCCCATGATCTCCTCTCCCCTGGACGGCGTGACCCTCGACTGGTCCCGCGTCGACGGCAGCGCCCGCCTGGTCGAGGAGCTCCGCCGGGCGCGGGAGGCGTTCCGGGCCTCCACGCCGGAGGCCGCCATCCCCGGCCTCCTCGCGGCCCGCGCCGAGCTCGCCCGCATGCCGGCCAACCCCTGGAAGGAGGAGAAGCTCGCCGAGGTCGAGGCCGCCATCCTCGCCTGCGCGGGCGTCTTCGCGGAGGCCGTCGCGGACCGGCCGAGCACCGCTCCCGGCTCGGCGCTGCCGGTGACGGCGACCGTGCTCGTCCGCCGGCCCGCGCCGGTCCGCCTCGTGTCCGCGAACGTCGCCGGACGGGAGGTCGCCTCGGGCCGGAACCTCCCCCTCGGCCAGCCGCTCGAGGTGAAGGAGGCGGTGCAGGTGCCGGCCGACGCGCCGCTCTCGAACCCGTCTTGGCTCGTCCGGCCGCCGGGGCCGGGCCACTTCGAGGTCGCGGACCCCGCCCGCATCGGCCTGCCCGAGGACCCGGCGCCTCTGGAGGCGGAGTTCGTCCTCGCCTTCGGCGAGGAGACCCTCCGGGTGCGCCGCCCGCTGGTCCACAAGTGGGTCGACCCGGTCCTCGGCGAGAGGTACCGGCGCGTCGAGGTCCTTCCGGCCGTCACCGTGGACCCGCACGGTTCGCTGCTCTTCTTCCCGGACGCCGGGGCGCGCGAGCTCGCGGTGACGGTGCGGAGCGTCCCCGGCGCCGCCGGGACCGTGTCGCTCGAGCTGCCGAAGGGCTTTTCGGCGTCTCCGGCGGAGGCCCCCTTCCGGCTCGAGGCGGGGGGGGAGGCCACGGTCTCGTTCCGGGTGGTCCCGCCGCAGGGCGCGGCCCAGGGAACCCTGCGCGCCGTCGCCACCGTCTCCGGCCGGCGCTACGACCGAGGGCTCCGCCGCGTGGACTACCCGCACATCCCGGTCCAGACCTGGCTGCCGCTCGCCGAGGTGCAGCTCACGCGGGCGGACGTCCTCCGCCTCGGGCGCCGGATCGGGTACGTCCCGGGGCCCGGCGACGAGGTCCCCGAGGCGCTCCGCCAGGCGGGCTACCAGGTCACGCTCCTGTCCCCCGACCAGCTTCGCGACGAGCCGCTCGATCGGTTCGACGCCGTCGTCGTCGGCGCCCGCGCGTTCAACGTGGAGCCGCGCCTCGCCGGCCTGCGGCCGCTCCTGCTCGCCTACGTGGAGGCGGGGGGGACCCTCGTCGTCCAGTACCAGACGAGCAACTGGGTCTCCGGGACCCCGCCGAACCCCGGCCCCTACCCCTTCACCATCGGCCGGCTGCGGGTCACCGACGAGACGGCGTCGGTCGAGGCGGACGGCCATCCGGTCCTCTCGCGGCCGAACCGGATCGGCGAGGCCGACTGGGCCGGCTGGGTCCAGGAGCGCGGGCTCTACTACGCCGAGAGCTGGGACGGGCGGTACGAGACGCCGCTCTCCATGCACGACCCCGGCGAGAAGCCGACGAGAGGAGGGCTGCTCGTGGCCCGCGTCGGCAAGGGGGTCTTCGTCTACACGGGGCTCGCGTTCTTCCGGCAGCTCCCGGCGGGCGTCCCCGGCGCCTTCCGCCTCTTCGCGAACCTCCTCGACCATGCCCGCTGAGCCCGGCCAGCCCGGCGAGGAGCATTTCCGGCCGCCCCTCGGGTCGTGGGGGCGCATCTACGCGCTCGTCCTCGCCGCGCTCTCCCTCGAGGTCCTCCTGCTCTGGCTCCTGTCCCGGGCGTTCCCGTGAGCGCGATCGACTGGGCGGTGCTGGCCGGCACCCTCGTCGCCATCGTCGCCTACGGCGCGGCCAGCAGCCGGCGCGTCCGGTCCGCCGATTCCTTCCTCCGGGCGGGCGCCGACCTCCGCTGGTGGACCATCGGCCTCTCGGTGATCGCCACCCAGGCGAGCGCCATCACCTTCCTGTCGGTCCCCGGCCAGGCCTACGAGGACGGCCTCGGCTTCGTGCAGTTCTACTTCGGCCTCCCGCTCGCCATGGTGCTGCTCTCGGCGGTGGTCGCGCCGGTCTACCACCGGCTGCGCCTGTACACGGCCTACGAGTACCTGGAGGGTCGCTTCGACCGGAAGACGCGGCAGCTCGCGGCCCTCCTGTTCCTCGTCTCCCGGGGGCTCGCCTCGGGCCTCGCCATCTACGCGCCGGCGCTCGTCCTGTCGGCCGTGCTCGGCTGGCCCGTGCTCTTCACGAACCTGCTCCTCGGCGCCACGACCATCGCCTACACGGTCGCCGGCGGGAGCCGGGCCGTGAGCCGGACCCAGGCGGCGCAGATGGCGGTCGTCTTCCTCGGCCTGGTGGCCGCCCTCGCCGCCGCGCTCGCGAGCCTCCCGCGCGAGGTGACCTTCGGGCAGTCGCTCGAGCTGGCCGGCGCGCTCGGGCGGCTCCACGCCGTGGATCCCTCGCCGCGCCTCGACACGCGCTACACGCTCTGGTCGGGGCTGGTCGGGGGCCTCTTCGTGCAGCTCGCCTACTTCGGGACCGACCAGTCGCAGGTGCAGCGCTACCTCGCGGGCGGGCCGCTCTCGCAGAGTCGGCTCGGGCTGCTCATGAACGGGCTCCTCAAGGTCCCGATGCAGCTCTTCATCCTCTTCATCGGCGTCATGGTGTTCGTGTTCTACCAGCTGTCGCCCCCGCCGCTGTTCTTCAACCGCGTCACGCTCGAGCGGCTGCGGGAGCGCGACGGGGCCTCGGTGGCGCGCCTGGAGGGCGCCTACCGCGCCGCCTTCGACGACAAGCGCGCCGCCATCGACCGGATGCTCTCCCGGTCCTCGAGCCCCGCCGCGGCCGAGGCCGCGAGGGCCGAGGTCCGTGCGCTCGAGGGGCGGATGGAATCGCTCCGGCGGGAGACCGGGGCCCTCGCCGCCCGCGCCTTCCCGGGCGTCGACGCCAAGGACTCGGACGTCATCTTCCTTCGATTCGTCCTCGACCACTTCCCGCGGGGCCTCGTCGGCCTCCTCGTCGCGCTCATCCTCTCCGCGGCGATGTCGGCGAACTCGGCCGCGCTCTCCTCGCTCGGCGCGACCACCGTCGTCGACTTCTACCGCCCCGGCCACCCCGGCGCCGGCGACGCGACGACGCTCCTCGTCGCCCGCGTCGCCACCGCCGCCTGGGGGGTGCTCGCCGTCCTCTTCGCCTGCTTCGCCGCGAAGCTCGACAACCTGATCCAGGCCGTGAACGTCGTGGGCTCCCTGTTCTACGGCCCGATGCTCGGCCTGTTCCTCGTCGGCTTCTTTCTTCGCCGCGTGCGCGGCACGGCCGCCTTCGCCGCCACCCTGGCCGGCGAGGCGGCCGTCCTCGCGACGGCCGCGCTCCTGAACCTCGGCTACCTCTGGTACAACGTCATCGGCTGCGCCATCGTCGTGGCCCTCGCCGCCGTCCTCGAGGCCGCTCTCCCCCCGCGCCGGGCCGCCGGCGCCTGAGGGCGGCGCTCCCGCGCGCCTACATGTGCCGGTCGTTGTGCTTGGCGCGGTAGATCTGCTTCGAGACGCGGTCCTGCTGGCGGTTCACCTGGGCGCGCTCGGCGGGCGAGAGGTGGCCGCCGTTCGCGGCGCGATCCTGGCGGATCTCCTGGTGGATGCCGGCCTCCTTCCGCTCGAGGCGGGCGGTCTCGCCGGGCGTGAGCTGCCCGCTCTGGACGCCCTGTGCGATCCGCGACTGCTGGTTGCCCTCCCGGCGGTCCACCTCGGCGGCGAGCGACGGAAGGGCGAGGACGGCGGCGACGGCGACTGCGGCGAGCTTGGCGATCGACTTCATGGGGTCTCCCTTGTGCGGCCGGCCTCTCGTTCCGGCGCTCTTTCCCTCTTGAACCCGCCTCCCCCGCCGGAGGTTGCGCCGGGGCGTGTCCCGCGAGCGAGCGATGAGGGCTGCGGCGCCGGCGTGGGGAACGGTGCGACCGGGGCGGCCTGCGGACTAGAGCTCGCCAACGACGGTGAGGCGGCCGCCCAGGTACAGGTCCTTCGCTCCCGTCGCCTTGTACGGCGTCGCCGCCGAGGCCGACAGCTGGTAGACGGTCAGGCTCACGAGCGCGAGGCCGCGCACGGACAGCGGCCCCCAGACCTTCACGTCCAGCCCCGCCTGCCCCTCGAGTCCCCAGGCGAGGCCGCTTTGGTAGTACTGGGCGCTCCCCACGAGCTGCTCCGCCGTGAACCAGTACACGTACGCCGCGGCGGCGCGGATCGAGACCCGCTCCGCGACCGGGACGTCGAAGCGGAGCGAGCCCTCGAGCCCGGACAGGCTCGAGTCGGGCAGCCCCGGGTAGGGGTCGCCGAGCGTGAACTTCTGGAGGAGGTAGGCGACGCCGGGGGTGAGCGCGAAACCCGAGCCGGCGATCGGGTGGAGGCGCCACTCCGCTCCGGCCCGGAGCCACCACAGGGTCGAGGCGACCGAGCCGCCCGCGGGAGTGGAGCTCGAGAGGCCGACCGACGTCCCGTAGCTCGCGACGGCGCCGAGGCCGCTCAAAGCGCCGTCCGTCGCGAGCGCCGCGGGGAAGATCTCGACGCCCACCCAGGGCCCGACCGCGAGCGGCAAGGAGTAGCCCGACGGGGCGGGGCTCCCGGAGTAGGTGAGGCTCCGGCTCGTCATGAACACCCCGGCCTCCGCCGACGCGAGCGGTGGGCGGCCGCGGGCGTCCCGCGGCGCGGGGGGCGAGGCCTCCTCCGCGGGCGCGGGGCGCGGCGGGGCCTCGTCGGCGGGCGGAGGCGGCTCGGCGGCGACGGGTGCTCCCTCCGGCAAGGGCGACGCCCCGCCCTGCTCGACGGGCGGCTCGAGGCCCGGCTCGGCGGACGGCTCCGCCGCCGGCTCCCGCCGGAGCTCGGCGCCCACCCCGGCGACGAGCTCGGCGAGCGCTTCCGGGGAGAGCGCACCGCCGGACAGGGGAAGCCCGAAGGTCCGGCTCCGGCCGGGCTCCGTGGAGAGCGAGAGCCAGGCCCAGGGCGTCTCGCCGGCGACGGAGCCGAGGAGGTACCCGGCGACCCGGGCCGCCGCCATCTTCTCGTAGTCCACCTTGCCCTTCGAGAGAACCCGCGCGCGGGGCACGCACGCGAACTGCGCGCACAGCGCCTCGGAGATCTGCCGCATTACGGCGTCGCCCCCCTCCCCGCTCACCGCGCCGAGCGCGATCCGCGGCCGGGCGTCCGCCCCCGGGGGGGCGGCGCCGAGCAGCGGGGCGAGCTCGTCGAGGAGCCGCGCGAGGTCCTCCGGTGCGAGCCCGTCCGCGGACGGGACCGGGATCGTCCAGGTGCGCGACGGGCTCTCCTCGTCCTTCACGAGCGCGAGCCACAGGCTCGCCGCGCCGCCCTTTTGGCTCACCGCGCCGAAGAGGAACCCGGTCACCTCCAGCGCGCGCATCTTCTCGAGGTCGACCTTCCCGCCGGTCGCGACCTCCCGGCGCGGCACGCACTCGTAGACGGCGCAGACCGCGGTGGCGATCTGGCGGGCGAGTGCGGGCCCGCCCTCCCCTCGGACGGGCCCGACCGACACGCGGGGGGCGGCCGCCGCCGGAGCCCCAGCGACGAGCGCCGCGATCGCGGCCGGGAGCCGCAGTGCGCGAAGGTCCACCTTGCCTCCGCCGCCACGGTACTACGGCGACGGCGGAAGTCCCGAAACCACCGCCGCGGGCGGGGCGCCCGCGCGAGCGGGAGGCGCGCCTACGGGACCTCGACGAAGTCGTAGCGCCCGGTCGCCTGCACGAGGAGGTAGCGCGCCGGCCGGTCGGAGCGGTTCGAGACCCGGTGGACGCGGGAGGGCGGGATCTCCCGGCGCGCTCCCGGGGCGAGCGCGAGGCCCTCGTCGGGCCCCCGCAAGGAGACCTCGATGCCCGGGTCGAGCGCGAAGACGTTGTCGGTGACGACGGAGTGGAAGTGCCAGGGCGTCGACTGCCCGGGGCCGAGCGTGTTCACGCGCACGGCGACGTCGTCCGTCCTGGCGATCCACTCCACCGCGTCGAATCGTGCCGACATGACCGACCTCCCGGGCGCACCGCGCCGCGCTCCCGCCTGCCTAACCGGCGCAGAAGCGGGCGACGAGTCCTCGGCGGGGGGTCACCCCTCGCCGGGCTGACGCGGCGTGCGGCTCTTCGCGAAGGCCGGCAGGGCCTCCTCCCGCGTCGGCTCGAGGCGGGCGCGGAGGAAGTCGAGCGCGGTGGCCGGGTCGTCGACGTACTGGAAGAGCTCCAGGTCCGCCCCGTCGATCATCCCGTGCCGGGCGAGCGCCTCGAAGTCGATGACCTCCCTCCAGTACGACGACCCGTAGAGGAGGATGGGGATCTTCCGGTCGAGCTTCCGGGTCTGCTCGAGCGTCAGGATCTCGGTGAGCTCGTCGAGCGTCCCGAAGCCGCCCGGGAAGACCACGAGCGCCCGGGCCAGGTGCGCGAACCACAGCTTGCGCATGAAGAAGTAGTGGAACTCGAAGCAGAGCTCCCGGGTGACGTAGGGGTTGGGGCGCTGCTCGTGGGGGAGGCCGATGTTGAGCCCGACGGTCTTCCCGCCGGCCTCGGAGGCCCCGCGGTTCGCCGCCTCCATGATCCCCCCCCCGCCGCCGGAGCAGACGATGTAGCGGTGGCGGTGGGAAGCGAGCCCCTTCGACCACGTCGTGACGAGGCGGGCGAGCTCGCGGGCCTCCTCGTAGTAGCGCCCGAGCGGCCCCTCGGGGGAGAGGCGGGCGGACCCGAAGAAGACGATGGTCTCCTGGACGTGCTCGCGCCGGAAGCTGTAGAGCGGGTCCAGGTACTCGGCGAGGATGCGCAGCGGCCTCGCCTCGTCGCTGTCGAGGAACGCATCGTCCTTGTAGGCGAGCTTCCCGTTGTCGCGCTGCGTCGGCTTCATTCGCCCTCCCCGGCCCGGCGGAAGTCCACGTATCCGCGCTCGACGTCCGTGTGGACGAGCACCACCCGGACCCGGTCGCCCACGTCGAGGCCGTGGAATCCCTGGACGAGCTTCCCTTCCACCGCCGGGCCGAGCACCCGCACCCACGTCCCCTTCTCCGAGGCGCCGGTCACGACGGCGTCGAACGCCGCGCCCCTTCGCCCCGCGAGCAGCAGCGCCGCCGCGGACTTCCGCACCTGGCGCTCCACCTTCGCGGCGGCGTCCTCCCGCTCGGTGCAGTGGCGCGCGAGGTCCGCGAGATCCGCCTCGGCGTACGGGACGCCGCCGCCCGTGAGGGCGGCCTTCGCGAGCCGCTGCGTCACGACGTCCGCGTAGCGCCGGTTCGGCGCGGTCGAGTGCGTGTAGTCGCTCACGGCGAGCGCGAAGTGCCCGTCGGGCGGGCGGCCGGGGAACTCGAGGGCGTACTCGCCCTTCCCGAGGAGCTTCACGACCGACAGGGAGAGGTCCGGGAACCGTGCGGGGTCGGCCGTCCGGCGGCGGGCGAGGAAGGCCTCGAGCGCGCGGGCGTCGGGGGCGGGCGGCAGACCCTCCCCGAGCGACCGGGCGACCGCGACGATCCGGTCCCACCGCTCGGGGGCACGGAGGACGCGCCGGAGCGAGGGGAACCCCGCCCGGTCGAGGAACCTCGCCGTGGCCCCGTTCGCCGCGACCATCAGGTCCTCGATGAGGTCGGTCGCGAGGTTCCGGGCCTGGGGCCGGAGGTCCTTCACCTCCTCGCCCTCGAAGACCGCGAGCGGCTCGACGGTCTCGAGCCCGAGCGCCCCGTGGGCGTGCCGGAGCCCGCGCATCGCGCGCGCGACGCGGTCCTGGAGGCGGAGCTGCTCCGCCATCCCCGGCACCGCAGCGACCCTCGGCGGGGGCGGCGCAGATCCCTCGAGCCAGGCCCCCACCGAGCCGTAGGCGAGCTTCGCCTGGTTCCGCACGAGCGCCCGCTTGAGGCCCGAGTCCCCGACGGAGCCGTCCGGCCCGACGTCCATCCAGACGACGACGGCGACCCGGTCGCGCCCCTCGGCGAGCGAGGTCAGGTCCGTGGACAGCCTCTCGGGCAGCATGGGGAAGACCTCGGCCGCCGTGTAGACGGACGTCGTGTTCGCGCGCGCGTGCCCGTCGACGGCCGAGCCCGTGCGCACGACGGCGTCGACGTCGGCCACCGCGACCTGGACGCGGACGGTCCCGCCGCCCGTCGGCTCGGCGACGGAGAGCTGGTCGAGGTCGAGCGAGTCGTCGTTGTCGATGGAGGCCCACAGCGCCCCGCGGAGGTCCTCCAGCAAGGGGTCCGGGGGCGCGGCCGCCGCGGAGGACGCCTCCGCGCTCGCCGCCGGCGAGAAGTCGGGGAGGAACCCCCGCCCCTCCATCGCCCGCCTCGCGACTTCCCTCAGGACGTCCCGGCTCGACATCGAGGACTCCTCGCGCTCGCGTTCCCCAGCCTCGGCCGCCGGGCGCCGCCACCTCGCGCCGGCGCGCGCGTTCCATGGCTCCTCCTCTTAGCCCGCCGGGCCACCGCCGTCACGACATGCCGAGGAGCAGCACCTGCACGATCAGGATCTTCGCGAGCGTGGCGATCGGGTACACGGCGGTGTAGCCGATGTTCGGGAGCTCGTTCCCGGTCTGCTCGAGGGCATAGCCCAGCACCGCGGGCTGCGTCTGGATGCCGGCGAGCATGCCGCCGAGCAGGCTCATCGGGATCCCGAGCAGCCGGTGGCCCACCCAGAGCACGGCGGCCGCGGTCGCGAGCGTGATGGCCGCGCCGGCGGCGAAGAGCACGAGCCCGCCGCTCGTGGCGAGCGTGGTCCGGAACGCGAAGCCGGCGCGGGTCCCCACGCCCGCGAGGAAGAGGACGAGGCCGATCTGCCGGAGCATCCGGTTGGCGGCGTAGGGGAGGCTGAAGACGAGGGGGCCGACGCGCCCCTTGACGCCCAGGGCGAGCGCGACGAGGAGCGGACCGCCGGCGAAGCCCAGGTTCACCCGCAGCCCTCCCGGCAGCGGGATGGGGACGACGCCGAGCAACAGCCCGAGGGCGAGCCCCAGGCTCACCGTGAAGAGGTCGAGCTCCGAGACGTCGCGGTAGCTGTCGCCCAGGAAGGCGCTCACCTCCGCCATGCGGTCGGTCGGCGCCACCACCCGCACGCGGTCGCCGAGCTCGAGCACCGTGCCTGGCTGCGGCAGGAGGTCGGCGTCGCCCCGCCGGACGCGGGTCACGACGGCGCCGAAGCGGGGGCCGAGCTCCAGCGACTCGATGCGCCGCCCGACCGCGGCGTTCTCGGACACGAAGATGCGCCGCTGGTCGAACTCCCGGCGGTCGAGGTCGATCCGCTCCGCGGCGGGTTCCCCGAGCCAGGCGACGAGGCGGTCCAGGTCCTCGGCGGCGCCCACCGCGGTGACGAGGTCGTCGACCTCGAAGCGCGCCGCGCCTTCGGCGACGACGAAGTGGTCCCCGCGCTTGATGCGCCCGAAGATGACCGCGCCGCCGTGCTCGCGCGCCACCTCGGCGAGCGTCAGCGCCGCCGCCCCGGGCCTCGTCACCCGGATCGTCACGTTGCGGAGCGGCTCGTTCGAGACCCCGAAGCCGCGCAGCGCCCTCGCCTCGGCGGCGTAGTCGACGCGGAAGGCGCGCTGGGCGAGCGCGAGCGCCAGCACCGTCCCGATGACGCCCACCGGGTAGGCGATGGAGTAGCCGACGACCGGGTCGGCGAGCGCCCGCTCGAGCGCGGCACCGGTCGCGACGTGCTTCAGGGTCTCGAGCGCGCCGGCGAGCGCAGGCGTGTTCGTGAGGCTGCCCGCGTAGAGCCCCGCCGCGACCGGGGCGCGGAGGTCGAGGGTGCGCTTCGCGAGCGCCGCGAGGACCGCCGCGAACGTCACCGCCCCGAGCGCGAGCAGGTTCGACCGCGCCCCGTCGCGCCGCAGGGAGGCGACGAAGGCGGGGCCGCTCGAGAGCCCGACCGCGTACACGAAGAGAGCGAGGCCGAGGACGTAGATGACCTCCGGCAGCTTCAGCCGGGGGTCGATGGCGCCGAAGGCGAGCCCGCTGAAGAGCACCGCCGCGACCCCCAGCGAGACCCCCTTCACCTCGAGGCGGCCGAGCGGGTAGCCGACCCCGGCGACGAGGAAGAGGAGCAGGAGCGGGTTGTCGACGAGGAACTGGGTCACGGGCGCCGCCCTCGCGGTCCGTGCACCATAGCAAGGGTCCCGCCGGCCGGGGACTTCCCGGACGCCCCCCGGCGGCGGACGGCTACCTCAGGTGCTCGCGGAAGAACGCGAGGCAGCGCTCCCAGGCGAGCTTGGCGGCGGCCTCGCTGTAGACCTCCCTGCGGTCCGAGTTCATGAAGGCGTGGTGCCCCTCGCAGCGGTAGAACTCGTACTTCTTGCCGGCCGCCTTGAGCTTGCCCTCGAAGTCGGCGAGGGCGGCGGGCGTCACCCAGTCGTCCGTGCTCGCGAAGTGCCCCTGCAGGGGGATCCGGACGTCCTTCGCGGCGGCGACGCTCTCGGGCGGGAGCCCGTAGAAGGCGACGGCGGCGTCGAGCTCGGGGACGTGGACCGCGGCGACGATGGCGACCGCCCCACCCATGCAGAAGCCGGTGATGCCCACCTTGCCGCCGCGCGCCTTCAGGAACCTCGCGGCGCCGCGGACGGCCTCGTGGGTGGCCGCCCGGAAGTCGAGCGCCTTCATGGCCGCCTCGGCCGCGGCGGAGTCGTGGTAGGGGACGGTCTTCCCCTCGTACAGGTCGGGGGCGAGCGCCGTGAACCCGGCGGCGGCGAAGCGGTCGCAGATGGCCTTGATCTGCCCCTGCACCCCCCACCACTCCTGGATGACGACGACGCCCGGCGCCTTCGGGTCCTTGGCCTGGGCGAGGTAGCCCTGGGCCGGCTTGCCGGTGGTGCGCGGAAACGACGTCATGTTGCCCATGCGCGGCTCCTCCGTCGGGAGATGCCCCCCTTGTAATCGGGCCCCGCGCCGGACGGCCAGCCCGAAAGGGAGGGCCGGGCTCGCCCGGCCGCGGCACCGTTGTGCTTGCGGAGCGCCCCGCGGTCGCTAGTCTAGCGGCAATGCAGGTCACTTAAGGCCAGGTCGCTTGCGGGGGTAGTTGCTCATTTTGATCTTTACGGCCTTGGATAGAGGCGCTCGGTACGGCGAGGCGGCAAGACGCAGGATTCGGCGAGTTCGTTGCGGAAGCGCTGAAGGACCCTGGGCATCTTCCCGGGTGAGATGGCGGCGAGGTAGACGAATTGGAACTTCATGGCCCGCAGGCAGTGCTTG
>DATKJV010000063.1:0-82222 GCA_035543235.1 Anaeromyxobacteraceae bacterium
TGCGGTTCAGGCATTCGCGACAAACCCGCACATCGGATCCGGCGAGGCGCCTAGCTCGATACGACCCGCCGCACTCCATCGCCGGCCTGGCACGTTGAACCGCACGGTTCAAAGCTGATCGGACACCCACGGCTCGTCAGCCGAAGGCCAGGGAGCACCGCTTCATGCAACTTGCTTGACTGTGAAGTCGTCGTCGTACTCCCACAGGCTGAGTCGCTCGTTGGCCTTCACCGCGTAGCGGAGCTTGGGATCGGCTCGCCTGACCACGATGGCCCCCACCGCCGTCTCGTGCCTTCCGCGCCGCTCCTCTCCGATCCACCCTAGGTACCGACTCACCTGACCAACTACGGCGTCCGCGGCGCGACCCCGCTTCAGCTCGAACACCCACCAGCGACGCGTGGAGCGCTGAAAGCCGAGGAGGTCGATCGCATTCACCGGGGTGAAGACCTGCCTGCATGGCCATCCATGAGCTTCTCGTCGAGCGAGTTCGACGCCCTCCTTCGAGAAGGGCGTTTCGTCCCAGTGCTGTTCCAGATGCTCCTCGAGCGCCCTCTCGGAGATGCTTTCCGCTGCGCGAGGCACCGGGATCTTCGGCAGGTCCTCGCCCAGGTAGTCCCAGAGCTTCCCGGATGTCTCCGTAGGGAAGTATTGGCGCGCAAGCAACCTCAGCACTCGGAAGCGCGCGTCGAAACTTGACGCCAGATGGTGAAAGATGCCCTCGTCGAGCTGGGCACACCGGACGTGGCGCAGAACGTCCCACGCCTCCTCGTGCGCATTCTTTGCGGCCATTAAAGCTGCGGACGCGCCCTCGAGCGGCACGAGCGTCCAGACGCCATCGGACTCGAGATGGCGAAAAGGGTACTCGGGCTTTGCTTTCGTTGGCCAACGCGGGAAAAGAGCGTCCAACAGCTGAAAGAAGCCGCTTCTGAGCCCCCCATCGAGGAAAACGTTTCGCGACGTCTGCTTGCCCTTGTGGATGAGGATCACGACCGCCGCCACCAACAGCGGCTTGTAGGGCTTCACCAGGCCCCCGGAGCGGTCGAGCCTCAGGTTCTGGAGTCGGTCACAGAACTCGTCGAAGCTCAGCGCCATCGAAGCGAAATCTCCTTTCCCGGCACGCGTTCTACGGGAGGCAACCGGGCGAGCATGGCGCACACGGCGCTCGAGCGGTGGACGCGCAGGTCATTGAGTAGCTCCACGTTCTTCAGGGTACCGTGCGTTCTAAGGCGGTCCCACGCGAGGTTGAACATCCACGCTGGGATCGCCTCCGCGCCCCCGACGCGAACACTCGAGCGCTCGGTTTCGACATGCACCTCAAGGGGGGTTAGATCCACGACCCGGTTCCGCCTGGGCGACCGTCCCAGCGTGATGAAGACGGGATCCCTCGCGACCTCCGCTTGCAGTTGCCGGTAGAGCAACGGCTCGAAGGCCTCCTCTGCGGATTCGGCAGCCCCCGGAACCCACGGCTCGGACCGCGCGTCGGTCCACAGAGTCTCGGCCCACGTCCAAGCCGTCGCTATGGGTGAGTCGACCCGCTCCCCCGTGAGCAAGACCCCGGCCTCCAGGTTCGTCGCGAGCCCTCCGGTCAGATTGGCCGAACCGATCACCGCACTCGCCGCGCCACCAGTAGAGCCGAGGTATAGCTTTGGGTGAAACGTCCTTCCCGATCCGGGGTTCAGCACCCTGATGTCGAGACCGAGTTCATGCGCCATCGCGAGCGCAGACCCGGTTGTAGTCTCGAAGGTCGTCGTCACGAGAAGCCGCGAAGGGACCTTTCGAGCCTGCAGCTCCTCGAGTTCCTTCTTCAGGAGGTGAAGCCCCTTCTCCTGCACAAAGGCAACGCACAGGAAGGCTTGGTCGGCGCCGTCCAGCGTCGTTCGTACGGCGTGCAACAGCGACCGATCCGAGGTCGTTACGGTCGCGACTTGCATGGCGAACCAGCGAGCCCCGTCCCGGGAGCCCGCGGTCTGGAGGCGAGGGCGGTGAGGGCACCGCAAACGTGCACGAACCGTATGGTACACCCGTGCTGGATCAGGCGCGTTGCAAGACAGCCTCAAGGTCGCACGTCTCCATGTCCCTTCGTCGTGCTAGGACTTGGCTTCATCGCCCGTTGCCTGGAGCGTGAAGCTTGTCGATCTGGCGTCGATCCGCAGCTGGCCTGCGCCCCGGCATCTACGACGAAATCGTGTCTGCGGCCTTAGAGGGCCGCCTTGCGCAACTCGGAAATGCCGTCGAGGCAGATGTCGCTAACGTCACGGACGCCTCCGAGGTCGACGAGCAACTTGTTACCTTGGTCCGGGATGCAGCTCGCGTCGTCATTGAGTCGAAGGGAACGGCTGCGGAGAAGATCGCTGCCGCGCGGGCTATGCTCGCTCCGCTCGATGGGGAGGGAGCCTTTCGGCCAGGCGAGATCGTCCTTCGGGATCGCCTCCTCCGGGGAATCTTCGAACGGACCGCGGGACTGGCACCGAGACGCCTCGCGCCGCCGCGCGGGTCACTGCTTTCCTCGGGCCTCGTCACAAACGCGCACGGCGAGAGCGTGCTCGCCCACCTGGCCAGCGAGTTCGAAAGCGCGGATCGCATCGATCTTCTTTGCTCCTTCATCAAGCTAAGCGGCCTCGACGCCTTCCGTCGGCAGATCGAGCGGCACGTCGGCCTCCGAAAGCCACTGCGCGTGATGACCACCACATACATGCGCGCGACCGAAGCCAAGGCCGTCGAGCTTCTCTATCGGCTGGGCGCAGAGGTCCGCATTTCCTACGACGAGGCCACGACCCGTCTTCACGCCAAGGCTTGGCTGTTCCACCGAGATAGTGGGTATTCGACCGGCTACGTAGGGTCATCGAACCTCTCTCATGCGGCGCAGACGGAGGGGCTCGAGTGGAATGTCCGCATTTCCCAGATTGACCAACCAGACCTGCTCGACGAGATGGCAGGTGTCTTCGATAGCTACTGGGCTGACGCGGATCGATTCGAGCCCTTTGACGGCACCGATGCAGCGTCGCAGCGCTTGGCGCGCGCGCTCACCGAGCCGGATCGAGAGGATGTCTTCCTTGGCCTCCAGCCCGAGCCCAAGGATTGGCAGAAGCCCATTCTGCGAGAGCTCGACGAGGCACGCGCTCTGGGGCGATCCCGGAACCTGGTCGTATCCGCAACCGGAACCGGCAAGACCCTCATCGCGGCGTTTGACTATCAGAAGCTGCGTGAACGGGGCGAAGTGGACTCGCTCCTCTTCGTCGCGCACCGGCGAGAGATCTTGGAGCAGTCACGGCGCGTCTTCCGCGAGGTGCTGAGTCGCCGTGAGTTTGGCGAACTGTGGGTAGAGGGGCTTCGGCCGGCAGACGGGAGACACGTCTTCGCGTCCATCCAGTCGCTCGCCCAAGCTGCGGAGCTTTCCCCTGAACACTTTGAACACGTCATCGTCGATGAGGTGCACCACGCCGCGGCGAGAACCTACGAGGAGTTGCTCGACCGCCTTCGGCCCCGGCAACTCGTTGGCCTGAGCGCCACACCCGAAAGAGCAGATGCTCGGGTGTACGAGAGGCACTTCCCGCGACCCTACGTGGGCAACCTTCGTGTGTGGGACGCTATCCATCAGCAAGTCCTCGTGCCCTTCCGGTATTTTGTGCTGGACGTGGATGGTCTCGACCTCTCCGAGGCTACCTGGAGAGGGGGATACGTCGATTCCGACCTCTCGGACCGGCTGATTATGGCTCGGGATTTCTGGGTTCGCGCCCTGGCTCGAGCGATTCACGAACACGTCGCTCGTCCGGAGGAAGTGCGTGCCCTGGCGTTTTGCGTGGACAAGGCTCATGCCCACGTCGTCGCCGACGAACTTACCCGACTCGGTGTGCCCGCTCGTGCCCTCACGGCTGACACGCCGGACGAGGAGCGCCGTCGAGCCAAGGACGACCTGACTCGGAGGCGGATTCAGGTGCTTTGCGTCGTCGACCTCTTCAACGAGGGCGTGGACATTCCCGACGTGAACACCCTCTTCTTCTTCCGCCCGACGGAGAGCACGACAGTCTTCCTCCAGCAACTTGGGCGCGGTCTCCGAAGGGCTAGGGACAAGGACATCCTCACGGTTCTGGATGTCACGGGCCGACAGCACCCGAACTTCCGGTTCGATCGCCACCTTCGGGCGCTCCTCGGGCACTCGCCCCGCGAACTTCGAGAGTTCCTTGACGAAGGGGTCGGCCGTCTTCCGTCCGGTTGCGTCCTGCAGTTCGAGGAGCGAGCACAGCAAGACATTCTCGAGCGGGTAGCCAGGTCGATCCCGTCGAACCTCGACGGCCTGCGCACGCTCCTCCAATCGCACCGCGACGAGGGTTGGGATCTGGCAGCGTTTCTCCGGGAGACCGAAGTCGACCTGCTTGACGTCTACCGTCAGAAGCGCTCGTGGACCTCTCTGCGCGCCGAGGTCGGTCTCGCCTCTGTGCCCGAGGCACAGACTGAGCGAGACGCCCTAGCAAGCGTTCAGAATCTCCTCCATGTGGCCGATCCTCTTCGGCTCGGCGCCTGGAAGCGCCTTCTTGCACTGGAGGAACCGACGAGCGAACGGGAGCGTCGGCTTGCGGCCATGCTCTTCGTCGTACTTTACGGACCATTTGAGGCCGCGCGCTTCGACATGCAAATGGCCGCCTGGCGGGCGCAGGGGACCTTGCGCGAGGAATTGAGGCAGCTCCTCCCGGTGCTGGAGGCCCGAGCGGACGCTCTCCCTCGGACCACAACGCTGGAGCCGGACGTACCCATTGTGGTGCACGGGCGCTACCTGGACGTCGAACTGAGCGTCGCCTTCTCGACCATCGCGCGCACCAACGGCCGCTACCGCCACTTCTATACCGGGGTGGAGAAGGTCGCCGACGGGCGCTACGACCTTCTTCTCGCGACCCTCGACAAGGGTGACCAGAAGAACGAGCACTTGCAGTACAAGGACTTCCCTCTCAGCGAGTGGCTGTTCCAGTGGCAGTCAAAAGCCAGCACCCGCGCCGACGAGGAGGCTGGGCTTCGCCTCATTCGGCCTGGCGAGCACGGCGCCATCCCATTGCTATTCGTCCGCGAAACAAAGAAGGATGCCCGCGGAGCGACGAGCGCTTTTCGTTACTTGGGTCCGGTCGACCCAATCAAGCATGCCGGGGAAAGGCCCATAACAATTGAGTGGAAGCTCGGAACGCCTCTCCTGCCAGAGTGGGTCAGGAGGTGGGCCGCAGTGACCTGACCATAACGCGACGGGGTGTCGTCGAAACCGCGATCGATCGCTTTACTTGCGCGGCACCAAAGTAAAGTGCGCTTTGCTAACCACTTCACCACCTCGCCCTCGCGCAACAGCTGTTATGCGCGCCCACGGGTAGAGGGAAGCAATTGGAGGAACTCCTTTTTTTCACGTACCGTTGCGTGTAGGCGTATGTAAGACGAACTAGAACTGAATGCATGATGCTGTTTTTATGCGAGTTTTATCAGCCTTTGACATCCTAAATATACGTGCATAGGATGGACGGGAGATGGTCGACGCACGGCAACTGGAGCTCGTCCCTGAGCTTAGGTCGGTGTTGGCGGACCTCAACCCCTGGTGGGAACCGCCGCACTCCGTTCGGCCACTTCCACCGGAATTTCGGCGCCGCCAGACGCGAGTGCTCCTTGGGCGCCTGCAGCAGTCGCGCCCTCTGATTCAAATCGTTCGAGGCCCACGCCAGGTCGGCAAGACTACCGCCATCCTCCAGATGGTTTCCGATCTCCTGGCGATCGGGGTACCGCCAACAGATCTGCTTCTCCTCCGGTTCGACCTTCAGGTGTTACAGGAAGCTGGTGGCCTGCTTGAGCTCGTGCGCTGGTACGAGTCCAACATCCGCAAGCGACGATTGGACGAAGGGCCGCCGGCATTTCTTTTCTTGGACGAGGTCCACAAGCTCCCTCGCTGGAATGACGAGGTCAAGCACCTCGCCGAAACCGCACCGGCTCGTCTGCTAATCACCGGCTCCTCGAGCGTCCTCGTCGCCAAGGGCGCTCGAGAGAGCCTGGCTGGCCGGGTGTTCACCACCGAGTTTCCAACGTTCACCTTCCGCGAGGTGCTCGAAGCCTGGCATCCGCAACTCGTGCCGCCAACGCCTCCCCTTCGCTTCTTATCGACCTTCGATCCGCGATCACGCGAAGTCTTCGCGGAGCTCCACGCTTTCTGCGAAGCCAACGAGCACGAACTTGGGCGCGTCCTCGATCGTTACTACAACCGGGGCGGCTACCCCAGACTGCACTCCGGCGAAGTTCACGACGACCTATGGGCGGACTATCTCGTGGAAACGGTGTTTGCGCGTGTCCTGGGCGTGGACATTCCCGACCTTTTCCCAATACAGCAGCCGCACCTCCTTCGACACCTCTATCTGTCGATTGCTCGCCGGACTGGCCAAGAGGTGAGCCAGGTCCAGCTTGCCGAGGAGGCAACGGCCGCAGGGTTGCAGACCAACCAGCCTACTGTCGGCCGCTATCTGCATTACCTGGCCGATGCGCTTCTGGTTCGCGAATTCCGTAGATACCCCCTCGCGAAATCCAAGGGCGCCAGAGTTCCAGTGAAGATGACGTTGACCGATTTGGGCGTACGAAATGCAATCTTCAGGGGGGCTCCTTCGCTGTGGGAGTCGCCGCCTCAGGTCGTCGGTCCGCTGGTGGAGACAATGGTTCAAACCGTGATCCGAGATGTCGACCTGTCCGTTCATTTCTATCGCGAGCGAATCGATCCCGCCGATCGGCGCTCTCCCTTCGAGGAAGTCGACTTCGTCGCCGAGCGTACCGACGGGACCGTCTTACCGATAGAGGTCAAGTTTCGGCACAAGATCGATGCCGAAGACCGGGTTGCACTCCAACGCTTCATTGATCGTTACCACTGCCCTTGGGGCCTCTTGGTAACGCGCGATTCCTACGACGAAGCGCACGAGAGACTTGTCTCGATTCCTCTACGGGACTTCCTGATAGCTTATTAGTGGCACCACTGTTACGCGCGAGGCCCAGCAAGTCTTCTTCGGCAATCCTAATTGCATTCAGCACGCGAAAATGGCGTATCGCCTTTCGCTCGCATAGCCGATACACGGTTGCGGCGCAGACACCCAGGCATTTCGCCACCTCTCGAACCGACAGCAAGTTGGCCGCTCGAGTCCTTGACTCCCCATCCCTCGACTTCCATTGCACCAAACCTGCACCAAGGAATTTGTTCTTACCTTCGCCTGGTGACCGGTTTTCGAGCAGTCGCGGCGATCCGTGTTCAATGATTTCCACTATTTGCCGCTGTTGACCTATAGTGTACAATCCACTTTCCGTCGCTACGAATCCGAAGGCCCCAGGCTGAACTCGCATGAGCTGGACGCTCTTTGGACACGGTTCGAGAGGCCGAGACCGAACTGCCAGCAATGACGAGCACCCCACGCTTGGTCCTTCGGATTCCGCGTCCGATGTCAGGCCTGATCGAACACCGTGAGCGACTTTCATTCGGTGTCCACGAAACCCGATCATGCCCAGAGGGAGTTGGCCGCGAAGCAGTCGAGCACCCCTTCCGTGATCGTCGCGGCCCGGACGGAGGTCATGGCGGGAGATTAGGCGAGACCGGGCCACCGGTCTCTCCGACGACCGGCCGTGCTCCTGCCTCCCCACTGGAGGCGACCGCGCCTCAGCGCCGCTTCTGGTAGGTCCCCACCAGCTCTGCCCGGGCGAGAACGTGCCCCTTCATCGCCTGCTCGAGCTGCGCCTTGGTGGGCTTCCCCAGGTCGCCCAGCGTCCGGTCGAGCGCGAAGAGCTTGAAGAAGTAGCGGTGGCGGCCGATGGGCGGGCACGGACCGCCCCAGCCGGTGCGTCCCCAGTCGTTCAGCCCCTCGCGCGTTCCGGGCGGCGGCCGGCTCACCGCGGCGGCCAGACCGGTCTCGCCGGGTGAGATGTCATAGAGCACCCAGTGGATCCACGTCATCCTCGGTGCCTCGGGGTCGGGCGCATCGGGATCGTCGACGATGAGGGCGAGGCTCCTCGTGCCGACCGGCAGCCCCGACCACTCGAGGGCGGGCGAGGTGTCCTTGCCCTCGCAAGTGTGGATGGCCGGGATGGCGTCACCGGGCGCGAAAGCGGGCGACTTCAACGTGAGCGGCATGGCTCGTCCTTCCACCGCGACGCCGATGGATGCCGCAGCGAGCAGGAGGGCTGTGAGGACGGCGCGGGTCAAGACGCCATGGTACCCGCATTGAGGGGCCTTGGCGCCGGGCGGGGCTCCGCGGGAGGCCGCGCGCGGCTCAACCCCTGGCGAGTACCGGCAGCGTCCGAGGAGCGAGTCAGAGTTGCATGACTCTCCCGTCCCAGGACTTCTCGAGTCGTCAGAGCGAACGATCGATCCTCTCGAGATGTGACGCCGTTTGATGGTGAGCGCCCTGGAGAACCGAGCTCAGCCACGGAAGCGGCCCGATAAACACCCATCGCGATGAACGACGTCTCGATGATCCACGCCTAGGCGGGAGTACCGGGATGCTCCCTGGGCCGTCCGCGCGCCTGGAGTCCCTCCACGGCGAAGAGGTGGTGAAGGAACTGGATGGCGATGGAGCCTTCGCCGACCGCCGAGGCGACCCGCTTCACCGCGCCGTGGCGGACGTCGCCGACGGCGAACACGCTGGGCATGCTCGATTCGAGGAGGAACGGGCTGCGATCGAGAACCCAGGCACGACGCTGCGAGACGTCCGACCCGGTGAGGACGAATCCCTGCTCGTCCCGCACGACCTCCGGCGGAAGCCACTCGGTGTTCGGCTGGGCTCCGATCAGCAGGAACAGCGCGTGGGCAGGGACCGTGGTCTCCGCCTGCGACCGGACGTCGCGCAACACCAGGTGCTCGAGCCGCCCTTCGCCCCCGCCGCCCACGACCTGGCAGCCGAGCCGGGCCTTGACGGTGTCGGTCGCCTCGATCTGGCGAGCGAGGTACTCGGACATCCCGGCGCGGAGCGAGTCGGCCCGGATCACCAGCGTGACGCTGCGGACGAACCGAGCGAGGTGCAGCGCGGCCTGCCCCGCCGAGTTGGCGCCCCCGACGATGAAGACGTCTCGCCCCGTGAATGCCGACGCCTCGGACGTCGGGCTGCCGTAGAAGACGCCTGCCCCGACCAGCGCCTCCAGGGGAGCCACGTCGAGGCGGCGATACCTGGCGCCCATCGCCAGGATCACTGCCGAGCAGCGCACCTGGCCACTCTCGGAGAGCGTGACCACCAGTTGTTTGCCGTCGCGCGCAAGTCCGGTGACCGACTGCATGAACACGAACTCCGCCCCGAACACCCACGCCTGGTTGTACGCGCTCTGGGCCAGCTGGCGGCCGCTGATGCCGCGCGGGAACCCGAGGTAGTTCCGGATGAGCGAGCTCGACGTGGCCTGGCCACCGATGCCGCCCTTGTCGACCACCAGCGTCCGGAATCCCTCCGAGGCGCCGTACACGGCGGCCGACAGGCCGGCGGGCCCGCCTCCGACGATGACGACGTCGAAGTCCACCCGCTCGGGATTGACGGCGCCGCCCGCAGCCAGCGCCACCTCGGCGTTGCTCGGGTTCTGAAGGACCAGGCCGTTGGGGAACACGACGAGGGGGAGCTTGGCGCCCCGCGGCGCCGACGCGACCAGCGCCCGGCCCTCGTCCGAATCGGCCAGGCAGAAGTGGTGCACTACCGCGCACTGCTTGAGCGCCTCGCGCAGCTCGTGGGCCCGGCCGGTCCAGGATTCCCCGACGATGTGCACGGTGTTCGGCGCGACTCGATTCCCCTCCCACCACTCGAGCAGCATGCTCGTGATCGTCTGGTGGAAGAGCTCGTCGGGCAACTCTCCCGGCCGGAGGACGTAGTGGTCGAACCGGCCGTCGGCTACGCCCTCGAAGATCTCCTCGCCGACCGCCTTCCGGCCCCAGTCGCCGAACCCCACCGCCAGGGCGCGCTTCGCCCCGGGGTGGGTCTTCCGGACCTCCGCGAGGAACTCGCTGGTGGACGCTGCCGACCGGCCGGCCAGCACCAGGGCGACCTCGACGCCGGTCGAGGCACATTCTGCGAGGTATGGGCGCGCCTCGGCAGGCGACCGGACGCAGGTCACCCGATAGTGCCGCGCGTACCGATCGCGCAGCTCGCGCTCGATCGCCCCCAGGAGGCTCTCGTCGTCGTCGACGGCAAGGATGACCGGCTGGCCGATGGTGCCCACTCCACGCTAGATGCTGCGACCGGCTGGTCGACGCAACTCGAGTTCGTTCCGACCCCGCCAAGCATGATTCCCCAGAGGCACGCCCACCTGCCCATTCACCAGTAGCCCAGCTACGAACCCGAGGGTCCAGGGCTCGGCATCGGTGAACCCAGGCGCACGTGTGTCCCAGGGTCGGCAGTAAGCAATTACTCTCCTCGGCATCGACCGGGGTGCCCCGGTCCGGCGACGTCATTAAGGCGGCGGCGAGCGCCGGGAGTTGGTGCCGCCACGATCGCGAGCTCTCGGGGAACCCGTGCAGCAGCAGCACCAGCGGCCCGCCTGCAGGCCCCGCCGCCAGGGCGTGGGAATCGAGACCGTTCGCGGGGAGCCGGATCTCCTCGATCGCCATGCCCCCTTCTAGCACCAGCGGTGGGCCGGTGGTCACACTGTCCCGGTGAGCGGTCCCCTCGCCCACACGCCGGCGCGCTTCTGCTTCAGGACCGCATCGATGATGGGGATGCAGAATGGGCTTGATCGGGTTTCGTGGAGACCGGATGAAAGGCATCTTGCGGTGCCGGACATGGACGAGAGCAAGGAGAAGGTCGAGCGGCCGCGGCGGCCTTTGCGCTCGTCGACCGATACCACTGCCCGTCCGTCAGGCGGATAGAGCGCCCGCCAGCGCACGCAGCAACCCTGCCCCGTCCCCCTGCCACGCGCTCCCGTGCATGCACGCGAGCGTCGTGGGGTGCGTCGAGGCGAGCCGTTCGAGCACCTTCTTCGTGTCGGGGCCGTGGGCGTAGTAGTCCATGCGCTTCCGGAACGCCTCGCTCGGGCCGAGGATGTCGTCCTGCGTCCGCGGGTCGTGACTCGCCCCACCCTGCGTGAGGAGGTCGCCGCACAGGAGCGTCCGGGTACTTTCCTCGAACAGTAAGCCGCAGTCCCAGCCGTGCGGCACGTGTGGCGCGTCGATCCATCTCACGACGTGCTTCCCGAGGGACACGGCCTCGCCGTTCAGCTGAGGCGCGCGACCACCCCGAAGAGGCGCGAACCCAGAGGGGTGCCGCGTCGGTCTCTGCCCGCCCCGGACCATGTGCTCGCCGCGCGGAATTTAACTTCAGCCCGACCGTCCGGAGGACTAAGACCTCCAAGTATGAGCGCGACTAGAACAAGCGACCAGGTTCGGCTCCGAAGCCCACCGGTATTTCACTCATCGACTCGACTTGAAGGATCCGAGGCCGCCCTAGCCCGTCCCCCGCTGACACATCTCGGCCACCCTGGCCGCCTTCTCGGTGAGCTCGCGAGCCTTCGGGAAGTTGCCCTCGCCGGCGGCACGCGCCTCAAGTGAAGCGTAGGCCTCCAAGAAACTCGGCACCGCGCTGGGCAGTCCCGCCTCGTCGGACGCGTCGGACACGTCCCGAGGGCCAGATCGAGCCGCGTCGAGCCGCGTTCCTGTGCGCGTAGGTCCTTGAAATGCCGCTTCGTACGCCGGGTTCAAATCCTCTAGGGCGCGCCAGTACTTGGGCTGACTGGAAGAGTCCGTGGCGAGAGCTCCTGGGGCTGCCCGAACGTCTGCACTCCTTGCTTCGAGTGACTCGGAGCCAGGGCTCGAACTAGCCTTGAAGGACGTCCGGACGCTGCTCGACCAGAAGATCTGCTACCGATGTCGCGTGGCGCGGCCGCTGTCTGCCTTCATCGCAAAGAGGAACGGACGCACATACGACATGTGCTCGCTGTGCCTCGCGGAGATCCTCGTCCCTCGTCGCAAGAAGGTGCGCCTCGCGCATACCGATACAACAACGTCCCGAAGCCCACGGAACCCACGAGCAAGTGTCCGCGGTGCGGGACCCAGGGAGTTGCCGAACTGACCGTAGGGAACCTGACCACGTACGTCTGTCCGAAGTGGGGGACGCGCTGGGTCGCGCCTGGCCGCGACCCGAGATAGTGAACCCTAAGCATTGGAAATCACACACCGGACACCCTGACGGGTGACCGCTCGGACATGGACGAGACGGCTAGGATTCGCTGTCAGTTCGACTGCCCCGGCTTAACGGACGGAGCGCCACGGGGTTCACTCAGAGGGTGACATATGCACCTGAGGCTGGTCGCTACGCTCTTACTCCTTGCCGTGTGCACCAGTTGCGCGACCGCAGTACAGTCGGGGACGACGGCGTCTACGGCTGGCTGGACGGAGCAATTCGCGCAACTCGCACGGCAGGCCCAGTTCGATCACTACTGCCCGCGGGAGCGGGTTCGCGTCATCCGATCCCTTGGGGGCACCTATTCCGTCAGCAGCGTCGATGTGGACGTTTGCGGCGTGGCTCGAAGGTATCGCTACATTTATGACAACGGCTGGGTGGACGTCACCGCGCTCTTCCCCGCAAGCTCGCTGCCAGCGCCACTGCCCCCTGACGCCAAGCCAACGCCCGCGGGCTCGTAGGGGGGCTGCAGGTCGTCTCACGTGCCTTTCGCTTCAACGCTGGAGGACCCATGCGCTTCTTCCTTCTCTCGCTCCTTGTCTTTGCTTCGTGCGTGACAGCGCCCGCCGTCGGATACGGTGTCAAGGTCGATCCTGACACCAAGCCATCGTGCGCGGCGCTGTGCCAGGAGATGGGGCTCCGGTTGGGAGCCATCGTTCTCGTTCGCAACTCGTCTGGCTGTGTCTGCGTGGTCCCCGAATCGAGTACGGACGCCGCCCCTCGTGCCGCGGTGAAGTCGGGGAGCGTCGCGGTTGCCAGCGGGGTCATCATCTTGAACGACGAGCAGGAGCAGGCCGCTCAGCAACAACAGCATCTCCAACTGCAGCAGCAATGACGAGACCAGATGGAGCCACGGCCGCGGCGACGTAGCGAAACAGGGGGCGGCCCGGCGGCCGCCCCCCGGACCGCCTACTCCTGACCGCTCTCCTCCTTCTTGTGGCTATCCGGGAGCTGGCTCGAGGTGGATCCGGCGGAGCAACGCAGCGTAGCGGGGGTCACCTCGGAGGTTGCGAAGGAAGGGATCCGTCTTCAGAAAGGTGACCGCTTCGCCATCCTGCCGATCGATGCATCGATTCAGCCACTCGAAGGCCGCGTCTTTCTCACCCCGGACGGCGTAAGCCTCGGCGATATAGAACGCCTGAGCGCCCGCGTACTTGGACAGGAGAGTTTCGAGTGCCTCTCGTTCTGCCGAGGCATTCCCCCGGAGGTGTTCGGCCATTGCCTTGCCCCACGCTCCTACGTCCGCCGGGCACCTCTTGAAAGCGGCCAGGGCTTCGTCGGGCTTCCCCTCGAGAAGTAGCGTCCGGCCGAGCCCTATCAACCCGGGCTCTGAGTCGGGCTGAAGCCGGAGATGGCGCCGGTACGCTGCCTCGGAGTCCTCCAGAGATCCCGACGCCCGAAGAAGAGCGCCGAGATTCACCCACGCAGGCCCAAGCGGATCCAGGTCAATGGCCTTTCGCGCCTCGGCGATGGCCTCCTGCAGACGCCCTAGTCCCATGAGGACCACGCTGAACGCCCGATGGCTTTCCGCATCTGAACCGCGCGTGGCTACGGCCTGCTCGAGATCGGCCTCGGCGCCCAGCCAGTCCGTGGCGACCCTTGCGCGGAGGAGGCCACGGGCGACGCGGGCCGCCACGAGGTTCGGGGAAAGCGCGACGGCCCGCTCGGCCTGCTCGAGCGCCCGGCGTCGCCGTGTCTGGATTTCGTCGTCGTTCCCGGCTTCCTCGGCCAGGAGATAGGTCGTGATAGCCAGCTCCGCCCAGGCGGGCGCGTAACGCGGGTCAATCGTCAGTGCCTTGGCAAACGCGTCGGCGGCGCGCCGGAACCCATCTGTCGTTAGCCGGAAGAACTGTTGCCTTCCGATGAGGTATTGCGTGTAGGCATCCGGATTCTCCGGGCCACGTTCGACGATCGGCTCCTTCCCCGCCAGCAACTTGTCGTCGATGGCTTGGACCACCGCCATCGCTATCTCCCGCTGAACGGCGAAGATGTCGTCCAGGTTGCGGTCGTAGGTTCGTGACCAGAACCTGAAGCCATCCTCGACGTTGACGGCCTGTGCCGTGACTCGAATCCGGTTGCCGTCCTTCCGGACGCTTCCCTCCAAGACCGCGCCCACCTTGAGCTCCCGGCCGATGTCGTTGAGCTTGACACCTTTCCCCTTGAAGAAAAACGACGACGTTCGACTCGGGACGTGCAGACCCTGGACGCTGCCCAGGGCACCGAGGATTTCGTCGGCGAGTCCGTCAGAGAAGTACTCCTGGTCCCTGTTCGGGCTCAGGTCCGCGAAGGGCAGAACCGCTATCGAATGGGCAGCCGGCGCCCGTTCGAGCCACGGGAGGCGGCGTCGTCCGTCTCTAAGCCACACACCCACCGACCCGGCGATGACCAAGCCCGCCACGGTAAAGATCGCGGCGGCCCGGACGGACGGACGTCGGCGCCGGATCCGAACACCGCTCTCGGGAACCGAGTTACCCGCCAACACTTCCAGTTGCGTCTTCAGGGCCTCGGCCACCTCGCCCGCATCCCTGGGACGCCGTACGGGGTCCGGATCGAGCATTCGCCCGACCAGAACGCCCAGGGCCGGCGCGCCCGGGACGTTCAGCTGCGGCGCTGCCGCGCCTGCCGGTGGCGAGGCGTCTCGGAAGGGGAACTCACCTGTCAGCATGACGAAGGTGATGACGCCGAGGGCGTACACGTCGGTCCGCTCGTCCTCCGGCGCGCCACGCCGCTGCTCCGGGGCCATGTACTTGGGCGTGCCGCCCTCCCGGCGCCTCCTCCCAAATGCCTGGGCCATTCCCAGGTCCAGGATTTTCACCCAGCCGTCCCTTGCCAGAAAGATGTTCTCCGGTTTCAGGTCGCGATGCACGACTCCGCGAGCATGGGCGTGCGCGAGCCCGGTCGCGACTTCGGCGGCGACCTTCAGAGCCTCTGGCAGGGGCAGAGGACCGTCCCTGAGCCGTTCCGCGAGCGTCCGCCCTCGAAGGAGCTCGAAAACGAGGTAGGGACCGTACTCGCTCTGGCCGACGTCATGAAGGGTGACGATGTTCGGGTGACTGAGCGTCGCCGCTGCCTCAGCCTCTCGGAGGACTCCTTCGTGAATGCCCGCATCGAGGGACCCCGGTGCCAGGAGTTTCAAGGCGACCAACCGGTCGAGTTGCGTGTCTCGCGCCTCGTATACGACCCCGAACCCGCCGCGTCCGATCTCCGCAAGGATTTCAAACCGGCCGACCATCGTGCCGGGCGGAAGGCCCAGGCCCCTGTCTGACCGAGAGCGCTGCCCTGGAGCCCGGAGCATTTCACCGATCAGCTCGCTCAACCGGCTCTGCAACTCTCCGCCGGGGCTCCGCGTTTTCATGTCACTCGGGTCGTCCCGCGAGATGCCCGGAAGGCCGCCGCAACTCTGACGCGGGGGGCCTAAGGGCGAACGGGGCCGTCAATCCCCATCGTCGGCCAGTTTTGCGACCTCGTGGGGTCCGTAATCTTGGGGACGTAGTTCCGGGAATAGCGACATGACCTCCGCGAAGATCTCGTCGGGGCTCTTGTTCTCCCGCTGAAGGCGCTTGAGCGTGGCGACGAACTCGTCATACCTGTCACCCAGCTTCCTTCTCAGTTCCTGCTCATCCATGACTTTCCTCCCTCCGCAACCTCGGTGCCCCCAGTCTCATCATCCAACCGAGTCGTGCGTCTAGCTCCAGTTCTCGGATGGCCGCTCCGACGTCCGGGGCTTCCTCGCTTGCAGGCCCCAGGGGGCACCTCTCTCGTCCCGGGTCCCCGCTCCGCCGGCCGCTGAGTGACGCCGCTCGTGCGGCCAGGTTCGCGTAAGAGTCTCCGCGTCTGCCGATGACGGGTCCTGACCAGCAGGGCCGGACGGCCCCGTTTGCGAATGCGTGCAAAACCTGCGGGCTACGGCACCTGCGGCCTCGCGACCACCAGCGGCAGCCATCAGCAATCTGGCGCCCAACGCCCCCCGATCGGTGTGCAGCGCTGCGGGGCGGTATGGCCGCTTTCGCGGATGCGAGCCAAATCGGGATGTTCAGAACGGCCTCCTCTGCGACGAATCGGGAGGCGGACACGGAGTTCCAGTCACCGTGAATTTCGAAGTGCAGGCCGCCCGCCCCGTGGAGCGTCAGTACCGAACGACTGTCTGGCGACCGCTTGGCAGTCAGGATCGCGAGGACCCCGTAGGGTACGTCTTCCTTGAATAGGGCACTGGCCCAGCGCGTCCGCGATCGCGCAGCGTCGCCGCCCCTTGCCAGGACGACGACTACACCGTGCACCGCCAGGACTTCCCGCAGCCATGCGGAGGAGCTTGTCTCGGCGGAGTCCCCGTGAAAGACCACCGCCCATGCTCCCCGGGTGCCGGCGACACCAGGGCGCGGATTGCCACACAGCGCGTTGGCCAAGAGGTGGGCTCGCGCGCTCCTTTCGAGGTGCCAGGTTGAGTTTCGCAGATGGCGAACCGCTCGCGCCTCGTATGCGTGGCGCGTCCGCCACACCCCGGTGGCCGGGTCGCGCCCTGCGTCGAGGCCGTAGCGTGCCCGCTCGCGGTACGCGGGCGTTCCGGGAAAGAGCTGGAGGAGGTTGTGGCGGTAGGCAGGCAGCCCGAGCGAGTCGACGAAGGCCAAGGTGGTCTGCAAATCATCTCTGGATTCCCCGGGCAAGCCTCCTATGACGCTTACGCCCGGTGTCAGGCCGGCCTCCCGGGAGAGGCGCACGGCCGTGCGGAAAGTCTCCAAGTATGCCTCCTCTGCCTCGTATCCGGGATCTGCCCTGGTGGCCGGAGCCTGAACCTTGCCGACCGTACGCAGCACGCGTGGGACCGCCGACTCCAATCCGAACGAGACCCTGTGGAAACCCGCTCGCTTCATCAGGCGCAGCAGGTCCAGATCCACCCGGTCGGCGCGGGTCATGGCCTCAAGCGGCATCTCGAGACCGCGACGTATGATCCCCTCGCAGATGGCGCGGGCTCGCTCCGGCGCCAGTGTGAAGGCGTCGTCGTTGACGCGCACAGACGGCAGCCGGTGCCGTGCCCCGACGAAGAGCGCCCGCAGCGCCGCGACGTCCTCCAGCACTCGCTCCACGCTGTGAAAATGCACTCGGCGCCCCGAGATGGTCGCGAAACTGCAATACGTACAGTGCTGGTTGCAGCCACGTGCGGTGAGGAGCCCCACGTCGGCTGTCGCGATCTGGCCGGCTTGGTATGGCGATGGGATGTCGTCGAGGCAGCTGAAACGATCGCCGGGGAACGATGAGAGGTTCCCGGCGCGCGTGTGGCTGAAACCGTCCTCACCTCGAATCACCAGGTTCGGCACATCACCAAGCAGCTCAACCAGGTGACAGCGGCCACGTTCCGTCCCCACGATACCGGCTACCAGTTCAACGATGGTACCCTCCCCCGCTCCGCGCACGCAGACGTCGGCCCGGGTCAGTTCCAGGGTCTCCTCCGGAGAGAACGTTCCGCTCGGTCCACCGATAACAACTACAGCTTCGGGGACAGTGTCCCGGACCGTGCGGATCATCGCGCGACATCCGATGAGATTGCTCTCGTAAACGGTGAAGCCCACCATGCGCGGCTGGTGCTCCACGAGTCGGTCCGCAAAATTCCGAAGGGAGCCGTTCGCCCCGGGGAGGTACTGAGCTGATGTTGCGCCCGCGCGGGCCAACATCGTGCGCAGGAAGGCGGCCCCAAGGTGCTCCACGAAGCTCGTGATAACTCCCCCCGGGGGGAGCACGAAGAGGGACGCCGGGGCACCTCCGGCGAGGCCAATATCAGGACTGGCGCGGCTCATTCGGCGTGCAAAGCCATCCAAAGAAAAAATCTCTCACTCGGAGGCGAGCCTCCGCAAGACCCCGGCCGGATGGTGAAGGGGTCCCAGTCTCGCATCAGCCTTCGTAACTGACGACCTGCACCCGGCTGGGGCCGACGACGAAGGCAGCTTGCCGGAATGGATGCTTACCCTCCTCATGGGTCGTTCCCGCCCCGGGTGCGACCCGAGAACCCTTTCCACTGCGTGACGACCCGGCCGTGCGTCCGCGAACCGATCGGGTGCGGGAACCGACTTGAAGCATTCGTGCGGGGTCGTTCATGGACCCAGCTCTATCTTCACGGAGAGCTTCAACAGCGGGAGGGGAGCGCTTGCTTCGGCCCGGCGCCACCGAGATTGGCGTCGACGAAGTCGGGAGCGGGGGCCGCGGTCAGGCGAGAAGTCCCTGCTACCGCGCCATCACACCGAGCCGCTGCTTGACCCGCTCGTACCGCTTCGCGACGGCGTCGGGCCGCACGTGTCGCCCATCCTTCGAGATGATCTCGGCGACCTCCGCCCAGGAAAGCTCCTGGTCGATCCGAAGGGCGAGTAGCGACTGATCGTGGATCGACAGAGCCTCGCGCAGCTTCCTCAGCGCGTCCACTTCGCGATTGGAACGGCCGAGCGTTCGCGACCGGACCCTCTGTGACATGCGAGCCGATGCTACCAACGCAGGTCGGCCAACAGCAAAAGTGCGTCTTCCCACGACACAGCCGGCCCTTGAACGATGAGGCTCCCCCGGTTGGCTTTGCCGGCTGCCAGCAGGCGCCGAAGACCGAAAGCGCTGGCCCCTTTCTCTTTGCCCGGGCTTCTGTCCCAAGTCGCCCGCCCAGCTGCGCTGATGTCATCGTGACCAGGGGTGCTGATCTACTGGCACTCCGGGAGCACGCGGGAATTGCCGTCGTGACGCTGCGCGCGTTCCTCGGTCTGTTCCGAGACTGACCGCAGTCGCGTCCCAGCGCCCCGGATTCAGCTGGGAACTCCCGAGCGTGCCAGAAAATCCAGCAGCCATCTGTCGCAGCCCGTGCACATCGCCAGATCGCTGTCGGAAACATGTTAGGGACCGCGGTACACTTTGAGCCGTGCCGAAGGCCTCTGCTCGAACTCTGCTTCTCCGTCCCGCCGACCCCTTCGACCTGATCCGCTGGTTGGCCCGGTCCCAGTCGGATCCGCGCAAGGCGGTGGCCGAACTGGTGCAGAACTCCATCGACGCGCGAGCACGGCGTGTCACTGTGGAGCGCAGACGGCTACGGGGTGGGCCTGCGCTGGTGGTGCGGGACAACGGTGAGGGGGTGCTTCCGGAGCTCGGCCGCGAGGCGGCCCTGCGCTTCATCGCAACGAATATCGGAAGTTCCCAGAAGCGCAACTTGAAGCCCGAGGAGCGGCGACGTCTTGTGGTCACCGGGCAGTATGGCGTGGGGCTCTTGGGATTTTGGTCCATCGGGCATCGAATGGAGATTCGTTCTCGCGTCGCTGGGTCGGCGCTCTGGGTGTTGCGCCTGGTCGAGGACGAGTCTCGCGTCAAGCTGGACGAGCTACCATTGGAAATCGACGCGCCGGAGACGTTCACCGAGATCGTGGTGACCGAGCTTCACGACACAGCTTCGCGCGCCCTGTCCGGCCGACGCCTGGTGGATTACCTCGCCGCAGAGCTTCGGGGGCCCATCCTCGCATCCGGCGTCGAGGTGGAGATCTACGACGCCATGGCGAGAGGCCTCGCGCAGAAGCGCTTTCCCGTATCGCCGCGCCCCTTCACGGGCGAGCCACTTGTGCTTCCCGCGGAGATGCCGACCGAGGGCTACCCTCCCGTGCGCGTCGAACTGTATCTCGCGCGCGGATCGGAGCGGCCGTCCGTACAGGTGAGCTGCGCCGGCACGCTCGTCGCCGATGACATTGGCGAGCTCCATGCGCTCGACCTTGCCGAGCCCCCCTGGATTGGCAGCGACCTGGCGGGTCTCATCGAGTTTCCAGGATTCTCCGTTCCCCCTGGATCCAGACGAGGGGTGGTGCCCGACGGGGCCGCCGAGGCCTTTGTCGGAGCGCTGAAGCGGCTGCGCCCGCTGGTCGAGGGCGAATTGCGCCGCCTGGAGCGCGACCGCCGAACTGCAGCCGATCGAGTCGTGGTCGAGGAGCTCCGTCGTGCACTTCGCGGACTGCGCAGCCGTCTGCCGCAGTACGATCTTCCTGACGTTCGCGGGGGGAGCGGCGATGGTGAGAGCGGCGTGCCAGGCGCATCGGAGGCTCCTGAGCCGCATCCGGCTCCCATCGTCGAGCCGGAACTCTTTCCGCCAGGACCGCTCACGACCGTACGAATCACACCCGATCCAGTCGAAGTTGCCCCCGGACACGAGCGGCGTGCAAGGGCACAGGCGCTCGACGCCGAGGGCAGGGCCATCCGCGAGGGCGTGATCTATCAGTGGTCCGTCGAAGGCAGCCATTTTTCGGTGACCGGGGCCGGTGCCCGCCCGGCCGTCAGCGCGGCAAGCGCTGTCCGCCCGGGGACCACCTCGCGTTTGCGTGTCGAGGCTGAGAAGGACGGATGTCGCGCCTGTGCGGACGCCACCGTGGAAGCGATCGCCCCGCCGCGTGAGGAAGGAGGATTTGGCATCCCCGAACCGCTGCTCGTCGACGCGCCTGGGGAAACGTGGCGCAGCCGATTTGACGGAAGCCGTTGGGAGGTCAACCAGATGCACGAGGACTATCTGGCGCTCAAGGCCGAGAGTCGCTCGCGCCTGCGCTACCTTCTTGCCCTGCTGGCCAAGGATCTGGCACAGCACGCCCACCGTGTACCCGGAGCCATAGAAGCATCCGAGGACGTTGCTGCCATCCTGGCCCTCGCGGAGAGAAACCTGCGCGGAGCGTGACAGCAGAGTCGCTTCTCACATCCGGCGCGCGCTGCTACGCACGGCTGTCTCGACCCCGTTTGGGCTCAACGCGACCCGGTCACTCCCGCCGCCTTCGCGAGGAGCGCGCTGGCGTCGGCAGTCACAGCAGCCACGAGGGCCTCCGGAGGCGAGACCGTCGAGGTCCCGAAGGCCCGCGCAACCTCCCCTGCCTGAGCGAGGGCGGAGGCCTCGGCACCGGTCAGAATACCTTCCGGCAGAAGATACCCATGAATCGCGGCGAGGAGGGCCGCAGGCTCAGCGCCCGGGTCCCCGCGCCCATCCAGGGCGCGACAGGCGAGGGTCATCGCCTCGCGCAACAAGGCTAGCGCCTCTCCTGGCTGGCCAGCGGAGACGAGAGCCGTGGCGCCGACCCGCTTTCGTTGGGCTAGGGCCACGAGGTCCCGCCGCGCGGCCAGGATCGGGTCGGCGTCATGAGCGTTCGCAGGTGCCTGGTAGATCAGCTCCGCACCGTAGAGGGGCGAGGCGCTGCCAAGGGCCCGCAACGCCTCCGCGGCTCGGGCGGGCAGAAGCACCGCACCGTGGACCTCGTCGGTAGGGGCGTCGCCGCCCACGAGGCCCACGAGGCGCCCGTCTGTCATGCGCATCACCTGCTGCAGCGTGGGTCCCACCCGCTCGCGAAGGTGCGCGACGGGATCCAGCGCGCGAGGGCCCTGCAGCGCCTGCCCCGTGGACGCCGCGAACTCACCGGCGAGGAGCGTCGCGATCCGGCGCGCCATGGAAGAGCGTTCCAGGTTCGCGGTTTCCTGGTCGTCGCCGACGGCAGCCGCGAAGAGGGCGCGCTTCCCATCGAGCGTCGTCTCCATGCGCTCCTCGAAGCTCCCTTCGGAGACGAGCAGCACAACGTTCACGGCCTCGCGCTGGCCGAGGCGGTGGACGCGCGCGATGCGCTGCGCCAGCGTGGCAGGATTCCAGGGCAAATCGAGGTTCACGACGTGGCTCGCGACTTGGAGATTCAGCCCGACCCCGCCCGCGTCGGTCGAGAGGAAGACATGGCACTTCGGGTCCTCCCGGAAGCGATCGATGAGGCGGCCCCGCGCGCCCGACGGTACTCCACCGTGAAGCCGAACGTGGCCGACCCCGACGCGATCGCAAACCTCGGCCGCCATGGCCTGCATCCGCTCCCACTCCGAGAAGATCACGACCTTTCGGCCGCCCCCGAGGCATATCTCCTCTAGGAGCCGTTCCAGCTCGTCGAGCTTGGGGGCGCCCTTCGTCTTCTTGTCCACCAGTCCGGCCGCGTCACAGGCCATGCGCATCCGTTGGAAGGCGCGCATGAGCCGCTGCTCTTCGACGGGGTTGAGCGGGCGCTTCTTGAGAACGGCGAGGAGCCGCGATGCCGTCCCCTCGGCATCCTCGTGGATCGCGGCTTGCTGGAACGTCATCGGCACCGTGAGCCGAGAGACCAGCCGATCGGGGAGGTCCTTCAGCACCTCCTCCTTTCGGCGGCGCAGCACCAACGACCGGATCCTGGCGCGCAGGTGGTCGAGGTTCCGGTAGCCGACGGGCCGCCCAGCGTCGTCCAGCGTCGTGAACTCCTCGTTGAAGCGCCAGAGCGGTCCGAACCGATACGGGTCCACGACCTGCATCAAGCTATACAGATCGTCGAGGCGATTCTCGAGCGGCGTCCCTGTCAACACGAAGGCGTAGCGACTGCGGAGGCCCTTGACGACCGACGCGGTGCGCGTTCGCCAGTTCTTTACTCGCTGCGCCTCGTCGAGGATGAGCAGGTCCGGCGCCAGGGCCGTGAGCTCCCGCTCGTCCGCCCGCGCCAACTCGTAGCTCGTGATGAGCACGAGTGGTGGATTGGCATAAGCGGCCTGCCGGGACTCACGGGGACCACCCACGAGGGAGATGTCCTTCTCGCCCAGGCCTGTGAACTGCTGGATTTCGTGGAGCCACTGGTGCTTCAGCGACGCCGGGCAGACGATGAGCGCGCGCCGCACCTCCTCCCGGCGGACGAGTTGCGCCATGGCAGCGATCGCCTGGGCCGTCTTGCCGAGCCCCATCTCGTCTGCGAGAAGGGCACGGCCGCGCGAGGCGAGGAAGGCGACGCCGTCCACCTGGTAGGGGTAGAGCTTCCGGCGCAAACCCGGCTGCTCTTCTCCCAGTGCCCGCACTTCGGCCTCGACGATGCGCCGTCGTCGTTCGCTTCGCGCCTCCTCGGTGACCCTCTCGGCGAGGCGCACGACCGCGGGCGAAAGGTCCATGCCGGCTTCGACCGCCAGACGGGCGAGCTCAGGCCAGACCTCGTGGATCGCCGCGCGAAGACGCCCGTCCGGGCCGAAGAAGCGCGCGGCGAGACGTCGCTCCACTGGGCTCGCGTCGCGCCCGACGCGCATTCCTATGGATTCAGACGGCTCGAATACGAGGTGGAGGTAGCTCGCCGCCTGGCCACCGGCGACGGCGCGCTTCCAACGTCGTGGTGCGTCGGTACGTAGGTGGTACAGAACTGCTTCAATGTGCTTGCAGGTACCGAGTAGGTTCGTCGCGAAGTCCGGGCATTCGCACTCGTTGTGTGGCTGGTCGAGCGCTCGAATCGCGACGACGTAGGCGCGCGAGGACGGTGACGCGACCTCGTAGGCTCCCAAGAGTCCCTGTCGCGATCCTGCTCGGCGGCGGATCTCGAACAGTTCTGAGGCGCCCCGCGACTCGCGACGGCGACGCTCCACCTCGCGCGGCGATGCCGGCGCGGGACTCTGGTCGGTCGCGGCTGCCTGCGACTCACCGAGCAAGAGCAGGGCCAGAGCCGCCGCGTGCCCGCAAC
Source organism: Anaeromyxobacteraceae bacterium (assembly GCA_035543235.1). Lineage (GTDB taxonomy): Bacteria > Myxococcota > Myxococcia > Myxococcales > Anaeromyxobacteraceae > DATJZG01. Next base: position 23,615 of record DATKJV010000063.1, read on the forward strand.
CCTTCGCGCCGCACGTGCACGACGCGCTGAGTCCATCGTTGGCGATGGCGAGCCTCGCGCGATGGGATCGGCGATCTGGCCCGACGGCTAGCGCTTCGGCTCGAGCTACGCCGATCTTGGGGCGAGAGACTCGACCTCGCTCGACCGTGTCTCTCCCCTCGGCGAGGGCTTGGCTCGCGAAGGCACCGTACACGGCATCGGCTGTGAGGTGGTCTAGCAGGTTCGGCGCGAGAACAGTTGTGGGCATGGGCGGGCTCGGATTGGGGGAGTCATACCGTCCCGGTCTGACTGGACTTTTCCAGGGAATCCCGCGTCGAGGATTCCGGGCTCCCCGTAGGCGACCCTCCAGGTTTCCACCCTCGATCTTGGCGCTCGTGGCTGGGAAAGGCACCTTTCCTTCGCCGGGAGGACGGGAAAGCAGGCTTTACCAGTAACGCAGCCGTCGAAACGCTGAGCTCGCTGCGATAGTCACCGAGCCGGCAAAATGATTAGAAGCCGCCCCACATTGGCAGGCCGAATCAGGCTTTGCTCTTGGTTAGGCCGATACTCGTCTGGGTCTCGTCTGCGGGGGGGACCGGGCCTTGCGCGGCGGACGCCTCTTCTCGAGGGTTGGCGAGGCGCGTGAGCCGGACCTGACCTGCAGCGGGTCCGGCACGTCCCACGGGTGGCCATCCCATGTCAGCGTGCGGCGCCGTCCGACGCTCCGGTTGCTCAGCGAGCGAGGGCGTCGGCAAGCCACGGGAGGGCGTGACCGAAGGCAGCCTGGGTTGGTGGAGACGGCCTCGAAGGACTCGCTCCTCGACTTACCGACGGTGGAGCGACCTGCCCCGAGTCTCGTTCGCGCCGCCGTCCGGCCGCGCCGAGCTTCGCTCGGGGTCACGCCCTTGACCGCGCCGCAGCGCCGCTCTACACCCGTAACGGGATGCACGACCCCCTCGCTCCGCTCCTCGCCGACGGCGTAATCGACGAGGTCGTTTCACGGCTGAAGGGCGGCAAGGAGGCGGACGTCTGGCTCGTGAGGTCCGCCGGCCAGATCCTCGCAGCCAAGGTCTACAAGGCCCGGCAAGCCCGGAGCTTCAAGAACGACGCCGCATACAAGGAAGGGCGGAAGGTGCGGAATACCCGCACGCAGCGTGCGATGGACCGCGGCAGCCGCTTCGGCCGGTCCGCCGCCGAGGAGGCCTGGAAGGCGAAGGAGGCCGACGCGCTTTTCCGGCTGCACGCAGCGGGCGTCCGGGTGCCTCGGCCCGTGCTCTTCCACGAAGGCGTGCTCTTGATGGAGGTCGTGGTGGATGCGCACGGCCGCCCGGCGCCGCGGCTCGTGGACGCGTCGCTCACCCGGGAGCAGGCGGCGGGGATCTACGCAGACCTCCGGAAACAGGCGGTGGGAATGCTCGCGTGCGGCCTGATCCACGCCGACCTCTCGCCGTACAACGTGCTCTTGGGCCACCGCGGGCCGGTGGTGATCGACCTCCCGCAGGTGGTCGACGCCGCGCACAACAGCCAGGCCGAGATGTTCTTCCTCCGCGACATTGAGAACATCCGCCGGTTCTGCCTCTCGCTCGACCCCGGGCTGGGTGGGGAGGGTGACGGCCGCGAGGTCTGGCGAGCCTACGTCCGCCGCGAGTTGACCGCTGACTTCGTGCCCAGCGGTCGGGCGCCGGAGCCGCGGAGGGCCGAGGGGGCCTCCTTCGGCCACCGCCGGCAGGAAGCGCGCGACGGGCCCTCGCGCCCGCACGGGGGAGCGCCTGCCCAGAAAGGACCGCGACGTCCCGAGGCGCGCGGGCGGTGGAACACGCCGGCGCCGGAAGTAATTCGCGTCAGCCGGCCACCGCTCGGCGCGGCCGGAACCGAACGGCCCCAGCACGGCCGCTCAGGAATGGGCCACCCGCCGCCTGGTGCGACCGTTCGGGCCGGCGGTGCGCCGGGCCATCGAAGGCGTCGGAGGCGCAGGCGACGGGGCGGGGCGTAGCGGCAAGCTTCAAGCCTTCGAGGCGTGCCGCTGCACCTTCCGACCGTTGGCGCCGTCGCGATGACCTCGAGCACGGGCCGAGCGATTGCACGCACCATCGAGGCGCCAATGGCCTCCACCGTTTGTCGTTGTCGACGTGACGGACCGTTCGCTGCGCGATGAATACGCCCCGGGCGGGTGTCTTGTCTTGTACCGGCTTTGTCCAACTTCCCCTTCTCGCCGGGAGTCCGTAGTCGGTGGGTTGGACGGGCCGTTGTAGAACCTTCGGTCACGCTGCCCCAGCCCTTGACAGGGTCCGTGTGGCACCCTCTAATTCGCGGACTGACCGTTTACTTGGACGAAGGAAGGAAGAAACCTCGCCCAGGAGTGAAGGGGGAAGCCTCATGGAATCGGCCCAGGTGCGTTCTTGCGCGGCTCTGCTCCTTGGCATGTCCATCGCGGGTGCACCGATGGCGGCCGCGGCCAAGCACATAACGGTCAAGCCTGGGGAGTCGATTCAGACCGCCGTGGATGCCGCCGAGTGCGGCGACACCGTGACGGTGCTCGCCGGCGACTACTACGAGACGCCGTCCCAGGTCGAGCTGGACAAGTCGTGGGGGCAGACGAGGTGCGCGGCCGTACTGATCCACAAAGCCATCACGTTGAAGGCGCGTGGACCGGTTCGCATCATCATGCCGGCGTCCGCAGTCTCGCCGCAGTGCATCAACCAGGACTCGAGCTACGTCCTCGACGGCATCGTCGCCGAGGGCACTGCCGATCAGATCCTCGAGGGCATCGAGATCGAGGGCTTCACGGTGCAGGGGTTCGCGAACAACGGCATCAAGCTGCGCTACGTGAAGCACTTCAACGTCGAGAGAAACGCATCGCTCGACAACCTGGAGAACGGCATCTGGCCGACCCTGTCCGCGAACGGTCAAGTGAAGAACAACGTCGCCTACGGGTCACTGGACAGCGCGCTGTGGGTCGAGGCATCGCAGAACGTGCGCGTGATCGACAACGAGCTCGCCACGAGCCCGACGGGCATCGAGGTGACGCTCTCGAAGGATGTCGTCATCGAGAACAACAACGTGCACGACAACACGGTCGGGATCGGCCTTTACCATCCTGCGGCCGCCGGGTTGCCGCCGCAGGACTGGCCGCCCGCCCCGTACGGCAACTGGCACGTCGCCAGCAACTACGTGCACAACAACAACATGGTGAATCCCGTCGAGGGCGGAGGCGAGGTCGCACAGCTCCCCCCCGGGCTCGGGATGTTGATCCTCGGCGTCTCGCACGTCGACGTGAAGCACAACTGGGTCGAGAAGAACAGTTTCGTCGGCGTCGCCCTGCTCGACTGGTGCGTCGCGGCTGCGGCGGACTGCGCGGCGAACGGTGTGCCGCCGGGGTTCGAGGACACGGCGCTGCACAACATCCGCGTCGTCGGAAACAAGTTTGCCTACAACCACACGGCCACGAGCTTTCCGGACAACGTCCCTCCCGAGCTCCAGGCGCTCAAGTCGGACATCATGTTCATAGATGGGTCCTTCCTGGGACTGCCCTCGGGTACCGACGATTGCCAGGCCGACAACATCCTCATCAAGCCCCCACCGCCCAATGCGGGCATACTGATGTACGTCGTGCCGTCACCGAGCCAGATTGGCGTGGACCTCTTCCCCACGTGCGCAAAGTGGCCCACAGGGGAAGGCTGCCGCTGAGCGGCCGGGTGCTGCGCCCTCCGGGCGCGGCACCCCGAGACGCGCCGCGGGCCTCGCTGTCGTCGCCCATCGAGACTCGTTCCGGGCCGTCACCCGCAAGCCGCCCTTCCTCTGTGAAGATCGGCGGACCCGGCACGCTCGTCGCCCGTTCGCTGCATCCGTCGGCGCGGCTTCGACCATCGCTCTCGGGCGACAGCGCAGACGCCACCCTGCCGCCCCGACCCTCCTTTTCGAGCCAGGAGCCGTGGCCGGCCTTATCCTCCCGTGCGCAGGAGGCTAGCCCGTGAAGATCGAACACGCGCGTCGCCCGGCCCTGGCTGTCATGGCCTTCCGGATCGCTCTCGCCACAGGCCTTCTCGCGGGCACGGTCGCCGTGGGGGCCACGCCAGGGTTGACGATCTCGTACCCGCTCGAGGGAACGTTGTTTCCCCCGGAGAGTGTCGCTCCGACCTTCGTGTGGGAGGACAAGACCGAGGGCGTTCGCCGCTGGCAGGTCATCGTTCGCGATGCCGAGGGACGCGAGCTCCTCCGCGCATCTGTCGACGCTCCGCGCTGGCGCCCTTCCGAGGAGGACTGGAAGCAGATCAAGCGGCAGAGTCTGGAGCGCGACGCCGAGGTAGCCGTCGCCGGAATCGGGGACGCGAAGCGCGTTTCGTCGTCGGCGCGCGTGCGCATTCGGACGTCGAAGGACGAGGTCGGCGATTCGATCTTCTACCGAGAGGTTCCGCTGCCGTTCCTGGACGCCGTGCGGGAACCGTCCCGCATCCGTTGGCGCTTCGGAACCATCGACGGGCAGGCTGCGCCTCCGATCGTCCTGCAGAACCTGCCCGTCTGCGGGAACTGCCACTCGTTCGCGGACAACGCGGGCACTCTCGGGATGGACGTCGACTACGGGAACGACAAGGGTGCGTATGCCATCTTGCCGGTCTCCAAGCACATGGTGCTGGACGACGCGAAGATCATGACCTGGAACGACTACCGGCCCGAGGACCGCGAGCCCACCTTCGGGTTGCTGTCGCGGGTCTCGCCCACGGGACGGTACGTGGTGAGCACGGTCAAGGATCGGTCCGTGTTCGTCGCCATGCCCGACCTCATGTTCTCGCAGCTCTTCTTTCCCATCAAAGGCATCCTCGTCGTCTACGACCGGGAGACGAAGGCGTTCGCGCCGCTGCCGGGCGCCGACGATCCGCAGTACGTGCAGACCAATGCGGCATGGAGCCCCGACGGGACGGAGATCGTGTTCGCCAGGGCGAAGGCCTACCGCGCGGAACGTCTCGAGCAGAAGAACAGCGCCCTGATCGACACCAAGGACGTGCCGGAATTCACCGAGGAGAGGAAGCCGTTCCGCTACGACCTTTACCGCATTCCTTTCAACGGCGGGAAGGGAGGCACGCCACGGCCGCTCGAAGGCGCCTCGAACGACGGGATGAGCAATTTCTTCCCCAAGTACTCGCCGGACGGCAAGTGGATCGTCTTCTGCAAGGCCAAGAGCTACATGCTGCTCCAGCCCGACAGCGAGCTGTACATCGTGCCGGCCGCGGGCGGAGTGGCGAGACGTCTTCGCTACAACACGGCCCGCATGAATTCCTGGCACAGCTGGTCCTCGAACAGCCGCTGGCTGGTCTTCTCCTCGAAGGTGAACACCGCGTACACGCAGCTCTTCCTCACGCATATCGACGAGAACGGGAACGACAGTCCGCCGGTGTTGCTGGAGCGCTTCACGTCGCCGGACCGGGCCGCGAACATCCCGGAATTCGTCAAGCTGCGCGGCGATGACATCGCGGAGATTCGCGAGCAGTTCCTCGATCCGTACTCGTACCTGCGGGCCGGAATGGCCAACGAGAACACGGGGGACCACAAGGGGGCGGAACGCGCGTACCGGCGCGGTCTCGAGCTCGCCCCCGAGGACGCGGAGCTCCGCAATGCGCTGGGGTGGACGCTGTTCCAGGAAGGTCGCTCGGCGGAGGCCGTCACCGAGTACGAGCGCGCGCTGGCGGCGGACCCGGCCAGTGCCAAGGCACACAACAACCTGGCGCTGGCACTGGTGGAGCTCGGTCGGCTCGGGGAGGCGGCCCGTCATTTCAAGATCTCGCTCGAGATGAAGCCAAAGGCGGAGATCTACAGCGACCTTGGGTTCACCATGGCTCGGCTCGGGAACGCGGACGAGGCGCTTGCGTACTACCAGAAGGCGCTCGAGCTGGACCGCAACTGCGCGTCGGCGCACTTCAACATGGCGGTCATGGCCGCCCAGGCAGGTGCATTCAAGGACGCCGAGGCCCACTATCGCGCGGCACTGCCGGGCAGACCCACTGCCGACACCCACAACGGTCTCGGATACGTTCTCGCCCGACAAGGCCGAACGGACGACGCAATGGCAGAATTTCGCAAGGCGATCGAGCGCGACCCGAAGTTCACGCCTGCCTACAACAACCTCGCGAAGGCGCTCGAGGAACAGGGGAAGCTCGAGGAGGCGGTGCGCTACTACCGGCTTTCCCTCGCCGAACGGCCGAGCCCTGCCGTTCACAGCGCTCTGGGAGCCCTCTTGCGCCGGCTTGGCAAGACGGATGAAGCCGCGGAGCAGTTCAGCAAGGCAAACGCTCTCGTTCCCTCCCGGTGATGGGAGGCGCCGTCGAGGCAGGACGGCGTTGCTGGCCTTCCTGACCCCTGGACCAGTGGGGACGCGACTCCCCGTTCATCATCGCGCCCTCGCCGTTGTGCCTTCGACGCCACCGCCGGCGTGAGCAGCTCGACGTGCCGGGATCCATGCGGGCCGGCCGGGAAGAACGGGCGTCCTCGGTGGCTTCATGAGGCGGCGCGAGCGCGGCGGATCTGGCACAGGTACGCGCGGTGCGGAACCGAGCCGCTGACCGGGTCGATTGCCTCGTTGCCGATGATGAGATTCAGGTTGGCCCCGTCCGGACCGAACGGGTCGTGGCCAGGGGCACCGATGTCGGGACAGGCCTGCCACCAGCCATGCTGGCCGCACACGACGTTCGGGCGGAGGGCGTCGTTGATTCGAGCCCGCGCCCGGATGCTGCCCACGGGGGTCTCGATGTGGACCCAGTCCCCAGGGCCGATGCCTCGCGCGGTGGCAGCCTCAGGGTGGATCTCGACCTCCGGATCGAGCGCGCGCCTCCGCAGGCTCGGCAACGCCCGGTGCTGGCTCTCGCAGAACAGGATGTGCTTGGCGCAGGTGAGGACCAGAGGGAACCGCTCGAGCAGGTCCGGACGCGCGGATGGACCGACCAAGGGTTCTTCATATACGGGCACCGGCGGATAGCCGTGCTCCAAGAGCGTCTCGGAGTACAGCTCGACCTTCCGCGTCGGTGTCGCGAACCCCTGGGGTACGCCGTCCTTCCGCTCGGCGAACTTCCGATAGCGCGTCTGGAGCGGCACCCGCACCCCGCCCCGGTTCTCCCGCAGCGTATCCAGCGAGACTCCGGAGGGTTGGAGCTGGTACCGGTACCCGGCCTCGATGTCGCCGTCCCAGAAGTGAGACCCGAGACCAAGGCGGCACGCCAGATCGAAGACGATCTCGGTGTCGGACCGTGCCTCGCCGCGACGCTCGGCCACCGGCGGTCGCAACTGCACCAGCGATTGGGCCTCGGTACTCCCCTCAAAGCCGATCCTCAGTGCCTCGCATTCGAACGCGCTGGCACTTGGGAGCACGATGTCCGCCAGCTCGGCGGTCGGGTTCATGAAGAGGTCGGCGTGAACGTAGAAGTCGAGAGCCGCCAGGGCCTGGCGCCCGCGTCGGCCGTCCGCGTGAGACAAGAGCAGGTTGGCGCCGAATCCGACGAGCCCCCGCACCGCGTACGGCTGCCGCTGGAGGATCGCCCGGTAGAGCTCCTCCGACGTGACATGCTGCCAGCGGGCCGGCCCCAGCGGCCGATCCCGGAGGCCGAGCGCGCGGGCACGCTGGTCCGCCGACAGCAATTCCTCGCCGCCGACGTTCCCGCTGGGCGCGGCCGCAAAGAGCACGTTGCCTCCGCGGGCGTCGAAGCTCCCAGTCAGCGCGTAGAGCTGGGCGATGGCGCGCGCGATCTGAGTGGCATTAGTCTGCATCTCCACGCCGCTCCAGGCGTAGTAGGCGACGGGCCGCGACTCCCAGAGCATCTGCGCGGCACGCTCCGTCTGGCCGGGGTCGATGCCGCAGATGGCCTGCACCCGCTCGGGAGGGTACTGCCCGCACGCTTCGGCCATCACGCCGAACGCGGGTCGACACGGGACCTTGCCGTGCAGAGTCTCGATCGCGAACTGGCCGGAGAGCGCCAGCTCGGAGCTCTTCCCCTCGTAGGCGCCAGTGGCCGGGTCGTACCGCACGAGGCAGCCGCGGGTGCCGTTCCAGGCCAGGTACCCTGCGGTGGCGCCTGCCCCGGTGAGATCGCCTTCCGTCAGCAGGCGGCCGTTGTCGCCGCGCACGAGAAGGGGGCCGTTGGTCCAGTCGCGGACGAACTCGAGGTCGTACCACCCGCGTTCGATCAGTACGTGGGCGACGCCCAGTGCCAGGGCGCAGTCCGTGCCCGGTCGCACCTGCAACCAGAGATCCGCCTTGGCAGCGGGCCCGGCGCGGCGCGGGTCGACGACGATCAGGCGCGCGCCTCTCTTCAGCGCCGCCGTCGTGGCGACGGCGTGAGCGATCCTGGCGAGGTTCGGATTGTACCCCCAGAACAGGATGCACCCGGCATGCTCCAGGTCAGGCATGTAGTGGCCGGGAACGCTGGCGCCATAGGTGTAGGAGGTGGCCGCAAATCGCCCGTATCCACATAGTTCCATCGCCGTGCACCGGTTGGGCGTACCGAATGCACGGGTGAGGCGATCGATCCAGATCAGCGAATCGGAAATGGACGACGTCGACGGAGACACGATGCTGAACGCGACGCTCTCCGGGCCGGATTCCGCGGCAATCTTGCGCAGCCCGGCAGCCGTCAGGTCGAGCGCCTCGTCCCAGCCGATGCGCTGCCACCCCGGATCGGGATCACCCTTTGGCCGCGTACGCTTGAGAGGGTGGAGCAGCCGGTCCGGGTGATAGACAAGTTCAGGTGCCGCCCGTCCCTTGGCGCACAGGGCCTGGCCGGTGGGATGCGACGGATCCGGCTCCAACTCGACGAAGCGGCCGTTCTCGACGGTGGCGATTGAGCCGCACCGCGAGACACAGAGGGCGCAGTAGCCTGGAATCCGCCTGCTGGATTGAGCGCTTGCGGCCATCACCGACCCTCCGTCACGAGCCGCCGTTCCATTGCGGAGCGCATGGCTTCCGAGGCAGACCGCGGGACCTTCTCATTCGGGAGGAGACGCGTCCGAAGGGCGTGCGCCGCCGGGCATACACGCTCCTCACCATCGAAGCCCAACACGGATAGAACATAGCGGCGGCCCACGCCTCCGCCACCCTGGCCGTGCACCGGTCGTCCTCGAATGGCAGGCTCAGCTGCCCGTCCGCGCGCTCCCCTGACGCAAGTGTGCCTCGGTCGGCGCCCGCGGCCGCTTCTCCTGCGAATCCGGCGGCCTTGGCCATTCCGTGTCTGCCAGTCCATTCGGCCGTGGCGCGTACCTCCATCTGTGACCGGGCGAGGAGACGCACGGACATGGCAGAGGACCTGGCCGATCGGATGGCGGAACGGATTCGCCGGTCGTCCAGCGCCCCACCTCTCTCCGATCTTGGCGCGACGCGGGTTCCCCTGTGGCACGATGGTCCCTTCCAGCCGAAAGTCGGACCACGATCGGGGAGGTCCCGATGGTCAAGCTTCAGTACCTGCTGCGCGCGCCAGCGGCCGAGAGCTTAGAGGCGTTCCGGGATCGGGCGCTCGCCGTCAGCGCGCGCGTCCTCGCGTGCGGCCCGAACCGGCTCAAGCTCACCTACACCGCCGAGGACCCGCCCCGGTTCTCGGTGATGCCGTTCCGCAGGGATCGCGTCGCCGTGGTGTCGCTGTGGGACGAGGCGGCGCCCGGGGAGGCCGCGGCCCGCTGGAACCCCCTCCTTCAGGCCGAGAGCGCCGCGGCGGGCTACCGCGTGGACGAGTCGGTCCCTCGGGCCTACCGCCGCGACTGGCCCGACGGCCACGACACGCCGGGCGGAAGCATGCTCACGCTCCTGCACCGCCGGGCCGGGCTGACGGACGCCGAGTTCCTGAGACGGTGGCACGACGGCCACTCGCCGCTGGCGCTCGACGTCCACCCGCTGTGGAACTACGTGCGCAACGTCGTCGTGGCCCCGGCCCTGCCCGGGTCCCCTCCGCTCTGCGGCACCGTGGAGGAGCAGTGCCGCACCCGCGGCGAGCTCCTCGACCCGGTGCAGTTCTTCGGCGGCTGGCTGTGGATGGTCCCCAACATGCTGCGCGTGCTGAACGACGTCCGCGGCTTCCTGAACCTCGCTGCCTCGAGAACTACCTCGTCACGGAGCGCTGGATTCGGAGCTGACGTCGAACGCGCGGCACGTTGGACGAGAGCCATCGCACCTTCGGGGTGGCTCGCCGCCTTCAATCCGAGGGCCAGCCTCCTTGGACAATTCGTGAAGGCACGGCAAGGAATCGGCCACGTGGACTCAGCGGGCCACTTGGGCTCCGCCACGATGCCTTGCGACTTCGTCGAGAAGAGCAGCGAGGCGTACACCGGCGCGCTCGAGTTGCCGAGCCGTCCGGGCTCTCTCCGTCTGTGCGTAGTCCGCGGGGAGATGGAGAATCGTGGTGTCAGTCGGCTGGCGATCGAGCTCGGCGTACAGGGCGCGAGCCTCGCGACTCGATTCGATGGCCCAAGAGCTTGGTCTCAGGTCAGCCGACCAGTCGTGAGCGTCCTTCTGCGCGATCCGATCGGCAAGGTCTCGAGCGGCAGCGATCGGACCCCGGCCCTGGACGAGGGGCTTCAGAACTTCGGAGTCCCACACCCGATGGAAGTTCGTCGGCTGCTTCCTTCGGCCGATCCGAACCCGGAACTGATTCCCGCCTCTGTCCCAGCCGTTGCCGGCGTGCAGTGGCTGGTGGATGTCCGCCACCAGGTGTACGATCCACCGCAGGGCTTCCGCCCGTTCCCCGGTGCTGGCCCCGTTCTCGAGCACCGCCTTGAAGTGGTCGATCGCGGCCACCGCGCATGCGCTTCCGGGGCAGTCGCGCCTCGCGTCATACGCTTCGGCCGTGAACGGGATGTTCACGTAGTGCCAGCGCCGGGTGCGCGAATCCTTCACGAGGTCGGCCCAGACGGAGATGGCCGGTTCGGACAGCGGCTCGTCGCCCACGAGCTCGCGCACTATCGAGCGCGCCGCCGGCGTGAGGCGTTCCTCGGCGATCGCTCCGACGATCTCGTGTCCGGTCTTGCTCCACGCGGCAGCGCTCTCAGGCCACCCGAACAGCGCGAGGCAGCCGACCACCAGCGACCGGCCGAGTCCTACCCGTCGGCCTCGCTTGGAGATGGAGGAGCGACGACCCGGGCCGGAGACGTCTCGGCCAGGGCGGCGACGCGACGCCGCGGGAGCGATTCCATGTTCGGCTGCGTCACCTCGGCTGTCGGTCGGCGGCATCAACCTGGCCCGGCATCTTAGCGCCTGGCGCGCCTTCGTGACCATCGCGTCGAGACCCATGAACAACGCCGAGTGCTGCGCGGGATCGACGCCGAGCCACTTCATTCACGCCTGGCGGACGACGGCTCATGCGTCTCCTTGCTCGAAGAGCGGCCCCGGCGCAGGTCTCTTGGCTCGACATCAGGCCTGCGGCGCGACGGTGATGTCGCTCAGGCCCGCGTCAGCACGAGAAGGCCAAGAAGGCGACGACGTGTAGCCCTGGCTGGTTATGCGGTTAGGCGGCCACCCCCTTAGATGGGAAGGGAGGCACTGAACCTTCTCTTGGGTGCGGGGCTCGCCATGCTCACCGAATCGTTCGAATCCTTCCAAAAGCGTGCGCTCGCCGCGGGTGCGGACGAGGTTGTGAAGCGTCGTTGGGAGCCGAACCAGGTCGCCGAGACCCATACGCATCCCTTCGAGGCCGAAGTCCTCGTCATCGAGGGGGAAATGTGGCTCACGCACGATGGCACGACGCGTCATTATGGCCCGGGAGGCACATTTCGCATCGCGGAAGGTACGCCGCACGCCGAGAGATATGGTTCGCAGGGCGCAACGTACTGCGTCGCGCGCCGTAAATCCCGGTGATTTCCTCTACGACGATGTCCGCCAAGGACATGATCATGGCGCAACCTCGTCGTTGATCAGCTGCTTCGGCGAGCGACGCCCCCAGCCCGCGTCTTGCGCCTGGAACGGCCCGGCCGCATTGCGCCGAGAGCCTCGCCTTCGCCTCGCACGAGAAAGAGCCAGCGCCTCCGTCTCGCGTGCCGGCTAGCCCTGGCGCGCGGGAAAGGCGATCGGCTCGCCTCGACTCTTGCAGCGCGTGCAGCCGATAACGGAAGCCGTCACTGGCTGGCCACGCACCTGACCGTCACGTTCTGCGGATTGTAGATCCCGATGGTCAGATATTGGACGAGGCCTTGCACGAACGTGAGCTCACTCTCGATCCTTGCATAGCCATTCGGGCAGAGCTTTGGAACGTCAACCGGATCGGAGACCTCTGCCAGTCCCCAGGCCACGTTGCTGTGCCAGCCGTCGTAGGCCGGCGCGCTCGCTGGCGGCTTGTTGGTGACGTAGTTCACGTGGAAGCAGCCCGTCACGAACAGTAATGCACAGAGCAGCGCTGTCCGCATGGCTACCTCCCGGCTTGGGCCGGCTGGCCTTCAAGTGTTGCGAACCGATGGCCATCCCACGGGTCGAGCTGGAGTTCCACCGCCGACCCCCCCGCACACTGCGCGATGACGCTGCGCGGAATGTAGATGCCGAGCGTGACGATCCCGATCAGGCCCTGCACGAAGGTTTGCTGGCTCTTCCAGCTCGAGACGCCTCCGGGGCAGACCTGCTGCAGGTCGACGTTCGCCTCCCCCACGAGGCCCCACAGGAAGTAGTTGTTCCACTCCGACTTCTCTGCACCCGCTCCCGCTCGGTCACCTTTGTAGGAGATCGTGTAGCAGCCGGTCAGCAGGAGCCCCAAGGACAAGCAACTACCCACGAGTCTTCGTCTCATGACCACCCCCGTCGGAAGAGTTCACCGACTGAGCTACGTGCTGCCCGGACCACTTACCGCGACCGGATCCGCGCCGCCGTACGCGAACCCTTTCCGCTTGGGGGTCAAAGAACCTTTGGATGATGTCGTGCACAAGAGACGCTCTGGGGAGCCACTCGCTCCGGAGGCCCGCCTCCGATGGTCCTCGGGAAATGCACCGGCAAGCATGTCCGGCGGGCACCTCGCGCACTCCTGAGCGACCCATGGTCGAACGTCCCCAGATCTCGCCGACAGCCCATCCAGGCTGCCTCTAAGTTTAGCGTCATCGACCGCTTACAGCGTCCGCGCGCTCATGCCGCACTTTGGCGAGTGCCGCGGCCAACACCCCGAATGGCGTCTATGGGTGCGGAAGTCCGCGGGTGCGTACGTGGCCTTGAGGTATCGCGAAGTGAACGCGGCTTCGCCCGAGGCTCGTCGACGCCGTAAAAGGTCGATTGCGGCACCTGGCGTTTTCGCCCTGTTGGGGCCGTACCCAACAGTGCCCTTCGCCTTCGAACGCTGCGGTTAACGAGCGTGAACCGTCCCCGCCTACACGGCGGGTATCCGCGGCCCAGGCCAGGGAGATCTCATGACAAGTGCTACCTTCGCGACCAGTGACGGAACCAGCTGGGGACCTAGCCCGGAGGCTCTCGACGCTCTGCGCGGCCAGCTCCGCGGCGCCCTTTGCTACCCGGGTGACCCTGGGTACGAGCAGGCGCGAACCATCTGGAACGCGATGATCGACAAGCACCCTGCGGCGGTCATCCGGGCCGCGGGCACGGCGGACGTCATGCGCGCCGTCAATCTCGCCCGTGAGCATCGTCTGGTGCTCGCGGTGAGAGGCGGCGGCCATCACATCGCTGGCAACGCCGTTTGCGACGGCGGCCTGGTGATCGACCTCTCGCCCATGAAGTCCGTGCGCATCGACCCGTCCACTTCGACGGCGCGCGTCGAGGCGGGCGTGATCCTTGGAGAGTTCGACAAGGAGGCGCAGGCGTTCGGCCTTGCAACCCCGCTCGGAATCAACTCCACGACCGGCGTGGCGGGACTCGCTCTCGGCGGCGGCTTCGGTTGGTTGAGCAGGAAGTTCGGGCTCACCGCCGACAATCTCCTCTCGGCGGACGTCGTCCTCGCGAAGGGTGCCCTGGTCCATGCGAGCGCGAATGAGAACGAAGACCTCTTCTGGGCGATCCGGGGCGGTGGCGGCAATTTCGGCGTCGTGACGTCCTTCGAGTTCCAGCTGCATCCGGTGGGGCCCGAGGTCACGGCCGGGCTCATCGTCCATCCGTTCTCGCGGGCGAAGCCTCTCCTGCAGGGCTACCGAGAGGTCGTCGCGCGTGCGCCGGACGACCTGACGTGCTGGGTCGTGATGCGCAAGGCGCCTCCGCTCCCCTTCCTGCCAAAGGAAGTTCATGGCAAGGAGGTCCTTGTCTTCGCGGCATGCTACGTGGGCGACCCGAAGCAGGCAGGGAGCGTGCTCGCGCCCCTCAGGGCACTCGGCCAGCCCATCGCAGACGTGGTGGGCCCTGCTCCTTACCTCGCATGGCAGCAAGCCTTCGACCCGCTGCTCACCCCGGGCATGCGCAATTACTGGAAGTCCCATGACTTCGTAGGCCTCTCCGATCAGGCGATCGACCTCCTGGTGACCTACGTCGGAAGGTTGCCCTCGCCCGATTGCGAGGTGTTCATCGGGCACCTCGGCGGCGCCGTGAACCGAAGGGCACCGACCGCCACCGCCTATCCGCACCGGGACATCAACTTCGTCATGAACGTTCACACACGCTGGAAGGAGGCGTCCCAGGACCGCGTCTGCATCTCCTGGGCGCGGGAGCTGTTCGATCGCATGACCCCGCACGCGACCGGCGCTGTCTACGTGAACTTCATGCCCGAAGACGAGGCGCAGCGCGTGAGCCGCGGGGCGTACGGGGTCAACTACGACCGCCTGTCCAAACTCAAGGCGAAGTACGATCCGGACAACCTGTTCCGGCAGAACCACAACATCCGGCCCGCTCCGTAGGAGAAACGAGCAGAGGCTCGTCGTCGGAACCCTGAGGACCCTCTTCCTCCGGCTTCCTCGGAGTGCATCGTGCTCTCCTGTCCCGGAGCGTCAGGATGCGTTCCGGTTCCCACCTTCGGACGCCGAACGGCCATCCGGCGCGAATCGGTCGCTCCAGCTCGGACCTGGCGAGGCCCATCCGCGGATCGGAGTGGCCTACAGGGAACGCAGGAAGTTCAGGATGTCCTGCTGCTCGGCTTCCCGTAGACGGTTGAACCGCGTAACGACCTCGCTTGCCTCGCTTCCCCTGCTTCGGTGCGCCTCGATGGCCTCCATGAGGTCCGTCGTCCGGCCGTCGTGGAGGAGGAAGACTCGCTGGCCCAGACCCCAGAGTGGCGCGGTCCGGAACTCGTCCGATCCGGCCTGTCCTTGGACGATCCCGTCGTCCAATCCCCTTCCCATGTGATGGAGGAGGAGATCCGAGTAGAGGTGGACCGGCTGATCGGACAGCGCCGCGCTCGGCACCTTGGACGAGCCGCTCGCGACGCGCTTGGCGGTTCGCAGCGTCGGCGTGTGGCAAGCGGCGCAGCCTGCGGTCTCGAAGAGGGCCCGGCCGTTCACGATGGACGGTGTGTCGGGGGCGGGCGCGGGTGGCGCCAGAAAGCGCATGAAGGCACCGAAGGCCTCGATGTCCGAGACGACCGCCGTCGCGGGGCTCGCAGAGAGGTTCAGCGTGTCCTCCGGCGTCGGGTTGAACACGCAGCCGGGGGTCTCGTCGCGCTCCTGCGGGAACAGCAGGTTCGTGACCCCCATCTCGACGTTGTAGGCCTCGCCCGAGAACATGAGAAGCGACTTGTTCTGCGCCTTCCAGCCGAAGCGCGTGACGGTCCCGTCGTTCGCGCTGGTGTTGGCCGTCCCGCTGATGTGGGCATTCGGATGCCCGTGAATCCCAAGTTCCTCCTTCGTCGATGCGTTTGCGGACGCGTTCGCGAGGATTGCCGCATCGGGGATGGCCTCGATGAGGCCCGTGCCGAAGACGGGCGTGGGGATGCGGAAGATGATGTTCGGGTTCCCGCCCCTGCCGGTGAGCGGCTCGCCAGCCGGGAGGAAGTCGGGCTGGGCGATGTTGCAACCCGCTGCATCGCTCCGTCCCGTGACGACGAAGAGCGCGCGAACCCCTCCGTTGGGAGTGCCGTCCGGATTGGTCTTGAACCGCGCTTCACGCACCGGGCCGTTCGCGACGATGAACCAGGGGATCGAGTTCTTCGCGCCCTTGAGGCTCGCCACGGCGATCTGGGGGTTGTTCGGCGGGCTCGTCCCGCCGATGTCGGGCTGGGAGTGGCAGGAGGCACACTGATTGGAGTTGAAGCGGGGGCCAAGACCGTTGTTCGTCCCCCCCGTCACCGACTCGATCTCGAGGAAGCGCGCGCGTCCGTCATTGAAGAAGGCGAGCTCGTCCGCAGTCAGGCCCGGCAGCGGGCCCCCGGCGCCAGGTGCGCCGCCGCGAACGCCGGGATCAGAGATCCCCGGAGCTGCGTGGTTCGGCGGGTGCGTGCACGCGACGCTGAGGGTCGCGCACGCGAGCGCGACGCCAGCGGCCAACCTCCTTGGTGCAGTCATCGGCGTCCTCCTTTCCTCCCCTGGCTCGGCCACCGGGAGGTCCAGACGTCCGGCTGCGGATTTGGCGCCCAATCCCGCAGAATCAAGTCCCGCTCATGGCGGTACAAAGGAATCAGCGACACGGTGTGTCGCTGTGGGAAGGGGTGGCAGATCACGGAGGCTCCCGCGCCCGGGGACCGTGCGTCTCCCTCCGAACGCGGCTCTCCGCGTTGGAGCACGGCTCGCGCCAGGGGCACCGTTCTTCTCTTCCTGGTGCTTAGGGACTTCTCCGGCGGTCGAAGCCCGGCCCCCTGGCCCTCGGTTTCATGGCTGGGTCCAGATGGACTCGAGCCATTCCCGCTCTGCCGCGTCGCCCCGGCGCTCCTTCGCTCCCGCCGAGGCCGTCTCAGCGACCATCGCCCGGCCTGCCTGGGGCGATCCGGCGACGGGCGCGCCAGCGCACGCGCACCTTCGATCCGTCGCCTGCGCCACCTCGATGGGCATCGCAGTCTGCTTCTTCGCGTCCGACGTGGCCGCAAAGGCGTTCGAGGAAGCGACCCACAGCCATGCAGAGACGACGATCCGGCTTGCTCTCGTCATATGCCCTCCTTCTGGTCCAATCGGTGGACAGCGACTCCGACCTGAAGGACGAATGATGGGCGGGTTTGGTTCCGTACGTGAGCCGCCGTCTGCGTCCGCGGCCTGACGACGGGTCGCCAGGTGGAGTCGAGCTTCCTGCTCGCCCCTTCCGGCGAACCAGGCTTCCAGGGCGAATCGACGCGCCCGCGCTCGACATTGCGGCGACCCGAGGCCGCGCCAGGCTCCCTCTTGGGGCCTCCCCGGGGAACTCGCGACCCCGTCGCGGTAGATCTTGACCCATGGCGATCGCGGGTGTCCTCCTCGCCGCGGGCTCCGCCACGCGGATGGGAAGGAACAAGCTGCTGCTCGAGATCGACGGCGAGTCCCTCGTCCGGCGCGCCGCGAAGCGCGCCATCGACGGCGGGCTGGCACCGGTCCTCGTCGTCCTCGGGCACGATGCCGCGCGCGCGCGGCGAGCTCTCGAGGGGCTCCCCTGCCAAGCGGTCGTGAACGAGGACTGGGCGTCGGGTCAGAGCGCGTCGCTCTCGGCCGGAGTCTCGGCGCTGCCCGGCGACGCCACCGCCGCCGTCGTGCTGCTCGCCGACATGCCGCTCGTCGACGCCGCGATGATTCGCGCCGTGGTCGCTCGCCACCTGGAGACCCAGGCTTCACTCGTCGCCGCCCGCTACGGGACGACCACCGCCCCGCCGATTCTTTACGCCCGGTCCCTCTTTCCGGAGCTCGTCGGCGGGTCGGGCGAGGGGCGCGGTCGCGAGGTGGTCCGGCGCCACGGGGGGCGCGCGCAATACGTCGACTTTCCGGAGGCCGCGCTTGCCGACGTCGACTTTCCCGAGGACCTGGAGCGCGCGCGACTTGCCTTCCCGGGGAAGGAGGGGTCCGTGACCGACGCAGAGAATGTCCTCGCACAGGCCGCGGGGTGGCACGAAGCCGGCCTGGGGGTGGCGATCGCCACCGTGACGAGCACGTGGGGATCGGCGCTCCGCCCCACCGGAAGCCAGCTGGCGGTGAACGAGAAGGGCGCGTTCTCCGGCTCGGTGTCGGGAGGCTGCGTCGAGGCGGCCGTGATCGGCGAGGCCCTGGAGGTCATCCGGGACGGGAAGCCCCGGCAGCTCCGGTTCGGGGTCACGAACGAGCAGGCGTGGGAGGTCGGGATGGCTTGCGGGGGGACGATCGAGATCTACGTGGAGCGGCTCGGATGAGGCCGGACACCCTCGCGGCCCTCCGCCGCGACCTGGCCGCGAGGCGCCCGGTCGTCGTCGCGAAGTGGCTCGCCACCGGAGAGGAGAGGCTCCTCCACCCCTTCGGGCCCTCGGCCGGAGGAGACCCCGTCGACGAGAAGGCGCGGGAAGCCGCTCGGCGTGACCGCTCCGAGACCGTCGAGACGCCAGCCGGGCAGGTCTTCCTGCTCGTCTACAACCCGCCTCCCCGCCTCGTCGTCGTCGGCGCGGTTCACGTCACCCAGGCGCTCGTCCCGATGGCTCGAACGGCCGGCTACGACGTGCTGGTCATCGACCCGCGCCGTTCGTTCGCATCGGCCGACCGGTTCCAGGGCATCCCGGTGAGCACCGAGTGGCCGGACGAGGCGCTGGCGCGGATGGGCCTCGACAGGGGCTGCGCCGTGGTGACGATGACCCACGACCCCAAGATCGACGACCCGGCGCTCGCCGCCGCGCTTCGCTCCGACGCCTTCTACGTGGGCGCGCTCGGAAGCCGGAAGACCCAGGCCGCCCGCCGCGAGCGGCTCATGGGCATGGGCCTTTCCGCCGACGACGTGAAGCGCATTCACGGCCCGGTTGGCCTCCCCATCGGCGCCGTCTCGCCCGGGGAGATCGCCGTCTCCATCCTCGCGGAGATCGTGGCCTCGCTGCGGATGCCCTCGGAGCCGCGGGCTGCTTGAGCGACGACGAGCTCTACCGCGACGCGCTCATGGCGCTCGCGCGCGAAGGGGTCGGAGCGGGCCGGCTCGAGGGCGCCGCCTCGAGCGCTACCCGCGACAACCCGCTCTGCGGGGACCGGGTCACCTTCGAGGTGCGCCTCGAGAACCACCGGGTTTCCGCTCTGGCACACCAGGTGCGCGGCTGCGCGCTCTGCCAGGCCGCCGCCTCGTACCTCGCGAGGTCCGCCCCCGGGGCTTCCCTGGCCGACCTCTCGGAGGCGCGGGGCGCTCTCCTGGCCCTGCTCCGCGGGGGTGCCGCGACCGCGCGTCCCTGGCCGGGGCTCGAGGTCTTCGCGCCCGTGGGCCGGGTGAAGAGCCGGCACGCGTGCGTGCTCCTGCCGTTCGATGCATTGGCCGACGCCATCGCCGGCGCGGAGGGCTGAGGATGGGAACCAGGATCGAAAGGCATTTCACGGTGAAGGCCCCGCCCGACCGGGTCTGGGCCTTCCTCGTGGACCCGCACAGGGTGATCCATTGCCTCCCCGGCGCGGAGCTGCAGGAGGTCATCGACGATCGGACCTTCCGGGGCAGCGTGAAGGTGAAGCTCGGGCCGGCGACCGTCGCCTACCAGGGGCGCGTCCGCCTGGTCGAGCTCGACGAGGGCGGTCGCCGGGTCAAGATGACCGGCGAGGGGCGCGAGGGCGGCGGGGCCGGGGCGGCGAAGATGACCATGGAGAGCCACCTCTCTGAGGTGTCCGATGGAACCGAGGTGGCCATCGCCGCGGAGATGGACGTCGCGGGCCGGATGATGCAGCTCGGCCGGGGCATGATCGAGCAGGTGTCGAAGCAGCTCTTCGACCAGTTCGCCGCGTGCGTGAAGGCGACGCTGGAGGTCCCGGCAGGCGCCGAGCCGGGCGCGGCCACCGCTGCCCCCCCGGGGCCGGCAAAGCCCGTCCACATCGTTCCCCTCGTTCTCGCGGCGCTGTGGGCCCTCCTCACCCGGCTCGTGGAGCGGCTCCTCCCGGGGAAGCGCGGCGACGAGTAGGAGCGTCGGAGAGGCCGCGAGCGAGCGCCCCCAGGCTCTCGAGGTCGTGCACCGGGCGGAACTCGTCGACGTGGGGCAGCATGGAGCGGACCCCCTCGGCGAGCGGTTCGAAGGCCTGGTAGCGGAGCAGCGGGTTCAGCCAGACGAGGCGCCGCGACGAGCGCCGCAGGCGCTCCGTCTCGGCGGCGAGCACGGCGCTGTCGCCCCGGTCGAGCCCGTCCGTGAAGAGAAGGACGAGCGCCCCCTGGCCGAGCAGCCGCCGGGACCAGCGCACGTTGAACTCGCGGAGGCAGTCGCCGATCCGCGTCCCGCCCTCCCAGTCCTTCACGGCCTGGCCGACGGAGGCGAGCGCCACGTCCACGTCCCGGTGGACGAGCGAGCGCGTGACGTTGGTGAGCCGGGTAGCGAAGGTGAAGGCGTGGACGTGCGGCCGGTCGAGCGCGAGCGCGTGAACGAACCGGAGAAGCATGCGCGCGTAGCGGATCATCGAGCCGGACACGTCGCAGAGCGCCACGACCGCCGGGGGCCTGACGGACCTCCGCCGGAACCGGAGCGGGATCAGGTCGGGCCCGGCCCGGAGCGCCGCCCGGAGCGTCGCGCGAACGTCGACGCGGTCCCCCCGGGCGTCGGGCCGGGTTCGCCGGGATGGCAGGTCTCGCACGGGCAGTCGCATCCGGGCGATGGCCTTCTCCGCCTCGGCCACCTCGGCAGCGCTCATCTGCTCGAAGTCGCGCGTCCGGAGCGCCTCGCGGTCCGACCACGCGAGCAGCGCATCCACCTCCATTCGCCTCGAGGGCGCGACCGTCGCGCTGTGACGAAGCGCCTCGAGCGCCTGCGCGAGCCGTCGCGTCGGCGGCTGGCCCCGGCGCGGCTCCCCTCGCGGGTCCGGGAGGAGAACGTCCGCGTCGCTCCGCCCTTCGTCCGGCGCGCGCCAGAACAGCTCGAAGGCCTCCTGGAAGAGCGCTCGGTCCTCGGCGCGCGAGACCAGGACCGCGTGGAGCGCGCAGCGGAGATCCTCTCGGCTCGCGAGGCCCACCTCGGCGGCCGCCCCGACGGCGTCGAGCACGCGGCCCGGACCGATGGGCAGGCCGGCCGACCTGAGCGCACGCGAGAACTGCACCACGCGGGCCGCGATCTGGCCGTCGCCCGTCAAGAGCCAGGCTCCGCGTCCGCCGCGGCGAGCAGATCCGCCGCCTCTGCACCGCGGATGCGGGCGATGTCGTCCTGATACTTGAGGAGGATCCCCAGCGTGGCGTCGACCGTCTCCGCCTCCAGCGAGACCCGGTCGAGGGCGATGAGGGCCTGGGTCCAGTCGAGCGTCTCGGCGACCCCTGGCGCCTTGAACAGGTCCTTGGCGCGGAGCCTCTGGACGAAACCGACCACCTCGCGCGCCAACCGGTCCGCGGCACGCGGGGCGCGTGCGCGCACGATGGCGAGTTCCCGGCTCGCGTCCGGGTAGTCGACCCAGGCGTAGAAGCAGCGCCGCTTGAGCGCATCGTGCACCTCTCGGGTGCGGTTCGAGGTGATGACGACGAGCGGCTGGGACGCGGCACGCACGGTCCCGATCTCCGGGATCGTCACCTGGAAATCCGAGAGGATCTCGAGGAGGAACGCCTCGAAGGGCTCGTCGGTCCGGTCGATCTCGTCGATGAGGAGCACCGGCGCGCCCCTCGGGTCCGCGTCGAGCGCCTGGAGCAGGGGGCGGCGGACGAGGAACCGCTCCGAGAAGAGGTCCTCCTCCATGCGAACGCGGTCCAGCGAGTGCGAGGCCTCCGCGACGCGGATCTCCAGCATCTGCCGCGGATAGTTCCACTCGTAGACCGCCTGGGAGACGTCGAGCCCCTCGTAGCACTGCAGGCGGATGAGGCGCCTGTCGAGCCCGGCCGCGAGCACCTTCGCGAGCTCGGTCTTTCCGACGCCCGCCTCTCCCTCCAGGAAGAGCGGGCGGCCGAGGCGCAGCGAGAGGAAGAGCGCGGTCGCGAGCGCCCGGTCGGCGATGTAGTCGCCGCTCGCGAGCAGCGCCTCGACCGCGTCGACCGATTCCGGGAGGGGGCGCGGCGGGCTCACGCCCCTTCCTCTATACCCGTCAGGCGCACGAAGCCACCGCGCGGCGCGCCATGACGCCGACGAGGTGGGCCCGGTACTCGGCGCTCCCGAAGGCGTCACCGGTGAGGCCGACGCTGGGCACCGCGAGGCTCGCGATCGCGTCGGGCGCGAAGCGGGCAGCAAGCGCCTTCTCCATTTCCACCGTCCGGAACACGGACGGCCCCGCCCCGGTCACGGCCACGCGAACCCCGGCGGGCCCCTTCGCCACGAAGACGCCGACGAGCGCGAAGCGCGAGGCAGGGTGGGGAAACTTCGCGTACGCGGCCTTCTCCGGCACGGGGAAGCGCACGGACGTGATCACCTCGTCGGAAGCGAGCGCGGTCTCGAACATTCCCTTGAAGTAGGCGTCCGCCGCGATCCTGCGCCGGTCGGTCACCACCGTGGCACCGAGCGCCAGGACGGCAGCCGGGTAGTCCGCCGCGGGGTCGTCGTGGGCGAGCGAGCCGCCGAGCGTTCCCCGGTTCCGCACCTGCGGATCGCCGATGTGGCCGGCGAGCTCGGCCAGCGCCGGGATGGCCTTCCTCACCTCGGCCGAGGCGGCGACCTCCGCGTGGGTCGACCCCGCGCCGACGACGAGCTCCTTCCCGTCGAGCCGGATGCCCTTCAGCTCGGCGATGCCCGAGAGCGCCACGAGATCGGTGGGGGCGGCGAGCCCGAGCTTCATCACGGGGAGGAGGCTCTGGCCACCACCCAGGTACTTGCCCTCCGTGGACTTCTTCTGGGTTGCGACCGCCGAGGCGAGGTCCTTCGGCCGATGGAATGCGAAGTCGTTCATGGGGCCCTCCTAGCTCTTCCTCGCATCGCGGATGATTCGCCAGACCCGCTCCGGCGTGGCCGGCATGTCGACGTGGCGCACGCCCAGATGGGCGAGCGCGTCGACCACGGCGTTCATCACCGCCGGCGGCGAGCCGATGGCGCCCACCTCCCCCACCCCTTTCGACCCGAGCGGGTTGTGCGTGCACATCGTGTTGTGGGTCCCGACCGCGTAGGCGGGGAGGTCGAGCGCGCGCGGCATCGTGTAGCCGAGGAAGGAGCCCGAGAGTAGCTGTCCGGCGTCGTCGTAGATCGCGCCCTCGAGGAGCGCCTGGCCGATTCCCTGCGCGACTCCTCCGTGCACCTGGCCTTCGACGATCATGGGGTTCACGACTCGTCCCACGTCATCGATCCCGGTGAAGGCGACGACGCGCGTCACGCCCGTCTCGGGGTCGATCTCCACCTCGCACACGTGGCACCCGGCCGGGTAGGTCCAGTTCTTGGGATCGTAGAAGGCGGTCTCCTCGAGACCTGGCTCGAGGCCCGCCGGGTACTTGTGGGGGACGTACGCCGTGAGGGCGACCTCCCCGAAGGTCTTCGAGCGATCGGTGCCCTTCACGGCGAACTTTCCGTCCTTGAACTCGATGTCCCCCTCGCTCGCCTCGAGCAGGTGGGCGGCGATCTTCTTTCCCTTGGCGATGACCTTCTCGAGGGCCATGACCACGGCCGAGCCGCCCACGGCGAGCGAGCGCGAGCCGTAGGTACCCATGCCGAACGGGATCTTGCTCGTGTCGCCGTGGGACACGTCCACCTGGTCGACCGGGACCCCCAGGTACTCGGCCGCGAGCTGGGCATAGGTGGTCTCGTGGCCCTGGCCGTGGCTGTGGGTACCCGTGAAGATGGTCACGCTGCCCGTCGGGTGGACGCGCACGTTGGCCGTCTCGTAGAGCCCGGCGCGCACGCCGAGCGATCCGGCGACCGCCGAGGGAGCGATGCCGCAGGCCTCCACGTACGTGGAGATGCCGATGCCGCGGAGCTTTCCCCTCGCCTTCGCCTCGGTCCGCCGCCTCTCGAATCCCGCCCAGTCGGCGTTCTTCAGGGCGAGGTCGAGCGTGGCGCCGTAGTCGCCGCTGTCGTACTCGAGCGCGACCGGGGTCTTGTAGGGGAACTGGTCGGGGCGGATGAAGTTCCTCCGCCGGATCTGCACCCGGTCGATCCCCATCTCCCGGGCAGCGACGTCGACGACGCGCTCGAGCACGTAGGTGGCCTCGGGCCTCCCCGCTCCGCGGTAGGCGTCCACCGGGACGGTGTGGGTGAACAGGGCGCGGACCTCGGCGTAGATCGCCGGCGTGCGGTAGCAGCCGGCGAGGAGCGTCGCGTAGAACCAGGTCGGGATCCCCGGCGCGAACGTGGAGAGGTAGGCGCCGAGGTTGGCGAGCGTGCGGACCCGGAGCCCCAGGAAGGTCCCGTCCTTGTCGAGGGCCAGCTCGGCGTGGGTGACGTGATCGCGACCGTGGGCGTCGGAGACGAAGGACTCGGAGCGCAGCGCGGTCCACTTCACGGGTCGCCCGAGCTTCCGGGCCGCCCAGACGACGAGGAACTCCTCCGGGTAGTGGAAGATCTTGGAACCGAATCCTCCCCCCACGTCCGGCGCGACCACGCGCAGCTTGTGCTCCGGGATCCCGTAGCTGAACGCCGCGAGCAGGAGGCGGGTCAGGTGCGGGTTCTGGCTCGTGGTGAAGAGCGTCGTGTCGCCCGTGGCGCGGTCGTACTCGCCCACGGCGGAACGCGGCTCGATGGCGTTCGGGATGAGGCGGTTGTTGACGAGGTCGAGAGCCACGACCTTGTGGGCCTTCGCGAAGGCCGCGTCGGTCGCCGCCTTGTCGCCGAAGTGCCAGTCGTAGCAGGCGTTGCCCTTCGCCTGGGGCCACACCAGCGGCGCGCCCGGTTTCGACGCCTGCGCGATGTTCGCGACCGCGGGCAGCTCCTCGTAGTCCACCTCGATGAGCGCCGCCGCCTCCCGCGCCTGGTCCTTCGTCTCGGCGACCACGAAGGCCACCTGGTCTCCCACGTGCCGCACCTCCTCGGCACAAAGCGCGGGGTGCGGGGGCTCCGCCATGGGAGTCCCGTCCTTGTTGAAGATCTGCCAGCCGGTGGGAAGGTTCCCGATCTTCTCCGCCGCGAGGTCGGCCCCGGTGAGCACGAGAAGCACGCCCGGCGACTGGCGTGCGGCATCGGTGCGGATGCCGCGGATGCGCGCGTGCGCATGTGGCGAGCGAACGACCGCAGCGTACGTCTGGTGCGGCCTCACGATGTCGTCCGTGTAGGTCCCCTTGCCCTGGAGGAAGCGCGGGTCCTCCCTGCGCTTCACCGCGGCGCCGATTCCACCCTGGGCCATGGCTACCTCCCTCCAGCGCGAGCCGCGGATTGGACGGCCCTGATGATGTTCTGGTACCCGGTGCATCGGCAGAGGTTGCCCTCGAGCCACTCCCGGATCTCCGCCTCGGTCGCGCCGGGCTTCTGGCGCACCAGGTCGGTCGCGCTCATCACCATCCCGGGCGTGCAGAACCCGCACTGCAGGCCGTGGTACTCCCGGAAGGCCTCCTGCATCGGGGAGAGCTCGCCGTTCTTGGAAAGCCCCTCGATGGTGGTGATGCTTCCCCCGTCCGCCTCCACCGCGAGCATCGTGCAGCTCTTCACCGATCGGCCGCCGAAGTGGACCGTGCAGGCCCCGCACTGGCTCGTGTCGCAGCCCACGTGCGTTCCGGTGAGCCCCAGGCGCTCGCGGAGGAAGTCGACGAGCAGCAGGCGCGCCTCGACCTCGGCCGTGACACGCTTTCCGTTGACCTCGAGTGTAATGTTCGGCATGGCGCATTCCTCTCGCGGCCCCAGGGCGTGGGCGTGCGGTTACCCAAAATGCTTGGCGTGGGCGACCCCGAAGATCAACCCGACCCCCCACGCGTGACGCCAGGTCGCGACGACGCAGCGCGGCAGGGGGTTCTACCCGTGGCGAAGGCGGGAGCAGCTCAGGGGATTTCGAGTTCCGCGGGCCGGACCTTCCCGCCCGGGCGCGGGTCGTTTCGGAGAAGTGTGCGCTTCACCGTCGCGGGACCTTTGGCGCTCGCCCTCAGCGCCGCCTCGCAGCCGGCAATCGCTCGGCGCGCCGCGCCTGGCGGATGCTCAGCCACAGGACGGACGCCGCGACGAGCGCGAGCGCCCATCGTCCGTGTCGAGAGAGGGCCTCGGCCGCTCCGGGCACGGCCCGGTCGGCGAAGAATTGCTTCGCGGCCGCGTCGTTCGCGTGCGGCGCGATGGCGAGCCCGCCCATCGCGAAGTGGCTCGCAACGGCGAGGCCGCCCACCGCCCCCCAGAAGGCAAGGGCGGCGCCGCCGAACGCCGTCCACCAGGCGACCGCTCCGCCGCCGCCAGCCAGGGCCACGCCGACGGCCAGGCCGCCGAGCGCGACGAGGCCCGCCGACAGGCCGCCGAGCGACAGAGCCCCGAGCGCGATCCCGCCGACGGCGACGCCCCCCGCAGCCACGCCACCGGCGGCGAAGACGACACCGAAGGCGAGGTCGCCCGCGGCGATCCAGCCTCGTGCCACCCCGCGCACGTAGGCTCCGCCCTCGAGCCGCCCCGGGGCGAGGTGCACCAAGGGAAGCCCCAGGAGCCTCAATTTCGACTGGTACGCCATGGCTCCTCCTGGAGTTCCCCCGGCGCCGAGAAGCGCGATCCGCTTCAAGGGACACCCCCAGGCTGCCACGGGTGTCCGCCCTGCACGCACACGCTATCTCGTTGAGCGGGCGTGTGCGAATCGTCAGCCTGGCCTCGTCATTGCTGCGCCCTCACGTGCCGGGATAGCGTTCCCGGATGCGCCCGAGCATCTCGACGGCCGTGCCTGTCGGGCTCGTCACGCTCGCGACCATCGCCGGTTGCGGATTCTCCGGCGACGCGACCCAGTGGACGCCGACGAACCCGCTGGACGGCCCGCCCGCGGGGTACGCGGACGGCCAGGCGACCGTCCCTCCGGAGGCTCAGGCCGAGGACGTGTCGGCGCCCACCACCGTGATCGGAACGGGCACCCCCGCGAGCTGCACCGGGGACGCGTTCGTCGCCGCGGTCGCGAAGGGAGGGATCATCACCTTCGACTGCGGACCCGATCCGGTGACCATCGTTCTCACGTCGACGGCGAAGGTCTTCAACGACAAGGGGCCGAAGCTCGTCATCGACGGTGGGGGCAAGGTGACGCTGAGCGGCGGGGGCAGGACCCGCATCCTTTACATGGCCACTTGCGACAAGGCGCAGGTGTACCCGCCGGGACCGGGCGACTGCAACACGAACCCCGGCGTCCAGCTCGTCGTCCAGAACATCACCTTCGTCGACGGAAGCGCGAAGGGCATTCCCGAGGGCGCGAACAACGACGGCGGGGGCGGGGCGATCCACGCGCAGGGCGGCAGCCTCAAGGTCGTCAACTCGCGCTTCTTCAACAACGTGTGCGACGACCTCGGCTCCGACGTGGGAGGCGGCGCGATCCGCAAGCTCGACTACCTCGTCGCGCCCGGCGCCGGGCCGAGCCGTCCGGTCTGGATCGTGAACAGCACGTTCGGCGGAAAGGCGGGCTTCGGCAACTCGTGCGCGAACGGCGGTGCGCTGAGCAGCATCGGCGTCTCGTGGAACATCCTCAACACGCTGCTCTCCTACAACACCGCGGTCGGCCACGGCGCGAACAGCGGGCTGGGCGGCAACGGCGGAGCGATCTACAACGACGGCGACGAGATCGTCCTCGACGTGACGAGCAGCCTGCTCGAGAACAACCAGGCGAACGAGGGCGGCAGCGCGATCTTCTTCGTCAGCGACGACAGGACGGGCTCCATCACGATCAAGGACTCGATCGCGCGCAACAACCCCCGCGGCACCTTCGAGACACCGGACCTCCCCGGCTTCTACGTCCTCGCGAGCGGCCCGGCCCAGATCATCGACTCGCAGATTCTTCGCTGAAGGAGCGCCGCTCGAGCGGCGGGACCGCCTCCTCCCGACCTGGACCGGATCAGCGCCGCGCCGGCATGGGGCGCACGGTGAGGATCTGCTCGGCGCGTCCCAACGGTCCCCTCTCGTCGTGCAGCGTGGTCGAGGTGAGCCCGACGCCTTCCGCCCCGATGGTGACGAGCGTGTCGAGTCCGATCCAGCGGCCAGGGCCGCCCTCGGGAGTCCGGTAGAGGTGCACCGTGAGGTCCACGTTGGGAAAGGCCCATTCCCGCGGGTCGAGCCGGACGTTCATGCCGTTGGCCGTGTCGACGAGGCCCAGGTAGGCGGCCAGTGGCGTGACCGGCTCGCCCTCGAGGAGCGGGAGCGCCGTGCGGACCCAGACCCGCCCCTTTCCAGGCTCCCCGCCCGGCGCCCGTCTCACCTCCACCGAGCGAATGTACCCGCCGGGCCAGATCCCCGCGGCGTCGGACGCGGAGCAGAGCCCCGGCGAGGGCATGGCCGCCGGCAGGCCACCTGCCGCGGCGGCGGTGTCCTGCGTGAGGAGGCGCCAACCCAGCGCCCGGACGACGTCACGGCCGTCGACGGTCGCAACGGCCTCGAGTAGCTCGATGGTGCGCCCGGGACGCAGGGTGCGCACGCGAACCTCCGTGGGCGCGAACCTGATGAAGCCCAGGATCTCGTAGTTCACCCGGGCGAGCGTCAAACCCGGGTGCGGATCGTGGCGCTCCAGCGCGTGCGCGAGCAGGCCGGACACCGGGGCCATGTGCTGCTCGTCATCGTTCCAGGCTCCCTGGACGTGGACTGTCGGTTGAAAGCGCTCCCCGCCAAGGCGCACGTAGTAGGCGTCGCTCACCCGTCCACTCTAGCTTGGCCCTGGGGAGCGAGGACAGCGTCCGCGCGATTTGTCGAACTCAGCGGGACCGATGGCCTCACCGCCCATTGTTATCGGTCATCCTGGGCAACTCGACCCGAGCGACGCCTCCAACGTCCATGGCCTCGACCGCCCTCCGGGACGAGACCCTCGCTGAGCGATCTCCCGCCTGGGGTGTACCTCCCGGGGGCCCGATGGTGGCCCGTCGCCTGGGAAGCGAGCGGACGGGCCTCGCGCCATCTCCCGCCCGCCGGACCCTGGAGATTCGTCGAGAATGGCAAAGTGCCGGCGACTCGCTCGCCGGCTCGCTACGGCCCGGTGCCTCGGGGCCGTTCGGTGATATGAGGGACCGCGGCCCCCGAGACGTCAGGCGACCGGCAGCCAGGGAGGACTCGCATGAAAGCCATCCAGGTTCACGAATTCGGCGGTCCAGAGGTACTTGCGCTCCACGAAGTTCCCACTCCGAAGCCGGGTCCCGGCCAGGTGCTCGTCCGCGTCCGCGCCGCCGGCGTGAACCCGTACGACACCTACATGCGGAACGGGACCTACGCCATCAAGCCTTCCCTGCCGTACACGCCCGGCTCCGACGCGGCAGGGACCGTCGAGGCCGTTGGCCCGGGTGTCGCGAGCGTGAAGCCCGGCGATCGGGTCTACACCGCCACGACCGTCTCCGGTGCGTACGCCGAGTACGCGCTGGCGCTCGACTCGCAGGTTCATCGGCTGCCGGAGAAGACGTCCTTCGCGCAGGGCGCCGGCCTGTGGGTTCCCTACGGGACCGCCTACACGGCGCTGCACCACCACGCCGCCGCGCGCGCCGGGGAGACCGTGCTCATCCACGGAGCGAGCGGGGGCGTCGGCATCGCGGCCGTGCAGCTCGCGCGAGCGCAGGGCCTGACGGTGCTGGGCACGGCTGGATCGGAACGCGGCCTCGCACTCGCGAGGAAGGAAGGCGCGCACCAGACCTTCGATCACACGAAGGCCGGCTACACCGAGGAGATCCTGAAGGCGACCGGCGGGAAGGGCGTCGACGTCGTCCTGGAGATGCTCGCCAACGTGAACCTCGCCGCCGACCTCAAGCTCCTCGCGCTCAACGGCCGGGTCATCGTCATCGGCAATCGCGGGGAGATCTCCATCAATCCGCGCGAGCTCATGAGTCGCCGCGCCACGGTCCGAGGCTTCACGCTGTGGGCCGCCACGGCTGGCGAGTCCGCCGAGATCCACGCGGCCGTGGCCGCCGGTCTCGAGAACGGGACGCTCCGGCCCATCGTCGGCAAGGAGCTCGCGCTCAAGGATGCCCCGCAGGCCCACCGGGACGTGATGTCCTCGGGCGCCTACGGCAAGATCGTCCTCGTACCGTGACGATCGGTCCAGGGCACCCGCCCCGCCGCCGCCTGCCCTCATCGGCCGCCTCCCGGCAACCCGTGTGATACCGTTCACTCGGGCAGACGGAGAACACGTAGGGTGGATCATCAGCCGGCTCTGGCGGGGGCTCTCATGGCAAGCCTTCGGGGCGCGCTCGTCATCGACCGGTGCGGAACCGGCGAGACGGGCAACGGACGCCTGGGGAGCCCGCGCGCCCGTCGCCTCCGGCCAGCTCGCCGCGCCCTGACGTTCGCGCTCGCCTTCGCCGCGGCGTCGCT
The DNA here is from genome assembly GCA_035543235.1 of Anaeromyxobacteraceae bacterium. Classification (GTDB taxonomy): domain Bacteria; phylum Myxococcota; class Myxococcia; order Myxococcales; family Anaeromyxobacteraceae; genus DATJZG01. The sequence continues at coordinate 53,824 of DATKJV010000063.1, forward strand.
CGCGTCTCGCGTCGCGGCGGGCGGCCCAGCGTCCGAGGGCGCCTACCATCGGATGAAGAAGGCCGTCGTGATCGACCAGCATGGCTTCGAGAAGCCGATGCCGGCCCTGTCGCTCCTCATCCCCAGCGACTGGACGTTCGAGGGCGCTCTCGTCTACCCGAAGGGAATGCCCTGCGGCGAGCTGGTGAAGTTCCAGTTCCGGGCGCAGAGCCCAGACGGCAAGCTCGCGGTCGAGCTCTTCCCCGCCTACGTGTGGCAGTGGGTGGACGACCCGAACTCGCGAAGGCTCTTGGAGGCGAGCAACCAGCAGGGGCAGCGGTTCGGCAAGGCCGGCTGCGACCTCCTGCAGCCGATGGGCGCGGCGAACTTCGTCTCCAAGCTCTTGGCTCCGAAGGTCCGACCGGGCTCGCACGTCCTGGGGGTCGAGCCGCTCCAGGAGGTGAACGAGTCGCTCAAGCGGCAGGTGCAGCAGGCGCAGGCGCAGGCCGACCAGGTGGGGCTGAAGGTGAGGATCTCCGCGGACGCGGCGCGCGCCAAGGTCGCGTACCAGGCGAAGGGTGCCTCGGTGGAAGAGTGGCTGAGCGCCGTCGTGACCGTGCGAGCCCAGCCCATGCCCACGTTTTCGGGCGGGCGAATGGGCCACACCACGAGCTACTCCGAGCAGGCGCGGTTTCTCTTCGGCATGCGCGCGCCCGCGGGCCAGCTCGCAGCACACGAGAAGCTCTTCCGGCTCATCGTCTCCAGCCTGCGCGTCGAGCCCGACTGGCAGTCCCGCATGACCCAGGTTCAGATGAACATCGCGGCCATCCAGCAGAAGGGCGAAGCCGATCGGGCGAAGATCCGTCAGCAGACGGCCCAGGACATCCAGCGCATCCAGAACGAATCCTTCCAGAACCGACAGCACGCGATGGATGTCCAGGCGGAGAAGTTCAGCCAGGTCCTGCGCGGAGTCGAGACCTACCGGGATCCGGGCTCGGGCGAGAAGGTGGAACTCTCCAACCAGTACGGGCACGCGTGGACGAACGGCACCGGGGACTACATCCTTTCGGATTCGCCGAACTTCAATCCCAACGAGCACAAGGAACTGAAGGGCGACTGGCGGCAGATGCAGCACGTCGAGCCGCGGTAGACCTGGCAGGCGTCTCCCGAGGGAGAGCCACGGGAGCTGCTCAGTCCCATCTTCTCCTGTCGTCGATTCGCTTGCCGCCGTCGGGGAGGCTCCCTCGAGCCACGAGTCGCACCGTCCCCCTCACCTTCGCGACGTCCTGGAGGGCCGCGCCCAGGCGATCCGCCAGCCCCGGCGTCCCGGGGTCTTCGACCTCCACCTCGTAGAGGAGGTGATCGACGTGCTTCTCCCGCGTGACCGTGGCGCGGAACCTCCCGGCCTCGGGGAATCGCTTGAGCGCGCCCTCGAGCTGCCCTCCCCGGACGAACATTCCCTTCACCTTCACCGCGTCCCCCACCCTGCCGAGGATTCCCGCGAGCTTGGGCGCGATCCTCCCGCACGCGCACGGGACCGGGGGCGCCGCCGCCCCGACGTCGCCGGTGGCGAATCGGAGGAGCGGATACGCCTCGTCGAGCACCGTGGCGACGATCTCCCCCGGCTGCCCCGGGTCGGCGGGACGACCGGACTCGAGGTCCAGGACCTCGAGGATCACCTCCGGATGGTGGTGCCAGCCGCCGAGCTCCGTGCACTCGTACGCCAGGCACCCGAGGTCCGCGGTCGGGTAGCCCTGCAGGCAACGGACGCCGAAGGCCTGGATGTCCGCCCGGAGCGACTCCGGGAGCATCTCGCCGAAGACGAAGGCCACCTCGAAGTGCAGCGCGATCCGTCCTTCCTTTGCCCGCTGGAGGAGCTGATAGAGGAAGGACGGCATCCCGGTATAGGCGGTCGCCGGGACGCAGCTCGCGACGCGGAGCTGCAGCTCGGTCTGCCCGGTTCCCCCGGGAATGACCGCGCAGCCGAGCGCACGGGCGCCGCCGTCCACCATGAAGCCTCCCGGCGTGAGGTGGTAGCTCGCACTGTTGAGCACGACGTCCCCCGCCCGGAACCCGGCGGCTGCCATGGCGTGACGGAGCCGCCAGCAATCTCCGTCCCGCCCCTGCGGGTCGAGGATCGGCCCCGGGGAGCAGTAGATGCGGGCGAGCTCCCCTGCCGGCACGGCGGCGAGCCCGGCGAAGGGCGGCTCCTCGGCCTGCAGCGCCACGAGCTCGTCCTTTCGCGTGATGGGGATGGCGGGAAGGTCTACGAGCCCTCGCACGTCCTCGGGACGGATCCCCGCGCCTTCCAGGCTGCGCCGCGCCCGGGGCGCCGACCGCCACGCGCGCCGGACGACGTCCGCGAGCGCCGCGTCGAGCCTCGTCCGCCGGGCCTCCGCGGTCTCCGTCTCGATGGCCGGGTCGTGGACGGCGCCGGCGCGCAGCGCGGACACGAGGCGCCTCCTCAGGGGACGACGAGCGGCTGCCCTGCACCCAGCTCTCGCCGGAGCAGGCCACAGATCTCGCCGTGCGTGGCCTCGGCTCGCGCGGCCCCCACGACCGCCTCGAACACGTTCGCGCGGGGGTCGTTTGCGGCCCTTGCGAGCGAGTCGAGCGCGGCGGCGGTGGCGCCGTTCGCCCGCTCGCGCTTGTGGCGTCGCAGGCGGTCGACCTGCTCGAGGATGCGGGTGCGGTCGGGCCGCGCGAGACCCTCCATGGCCTCCTCGTCCTCGTCGGCCTTCCAGGCGTTCACGCCCACGATCCGCTCCGCGCCGGAGTCGATTCGCTCCTGGTACGCGAGCGCGGACTGCCCGATCATGTCCTGCACGATCCCGGCTTCTGCGGCCCGGTACATGCCCCCCGCGGCGTCGATGCGCGCCATGACCTTCTCGATCTCCGCCTCCATCTGATCGGTGAGGGTCTCGACGTAGTACGAACCGCCCAGGGGGTCGATCACGTCCGTGAGGTGGGCCTCCTCCCGGAGGACGTTCTGGGTCGCGACCGCGATGCGCGCCGCCTTCTCGGTCGGAACGCTCAGCACCTCGTCGTACGCGTCGACGTGAAGGGACTGGAGGCCGCCGAAGATCCCGGCCATGGCCTGGACCGTGGCGCGCGCGACGTTCACGAGGGGCTGCTGCCGCGTCAGGTCCACACCCGACGTCTGCGCGTGGAACTTGAAGCGCCACGCCCTCGGGTCCTCGACGCCGAGGCGCTCCCGGACGACGCGCTGCCAGATCCGCCTCCCGGCGCGGAACTTCGCCACCTCCTCGAAGAAGCTGACCGAGACGTCGAAGAAGAACGTGAACCGGGGCAGGACCGCGTCGAGGGGAAGCCCTCGCTCCCGGCAGTCGACCGCGTACTGGATGGCCGTGGAGAGGGTCAGGCCCATCGCCTCGGCGGGCGTGGCACCCGCCTGCTGCATGTGCTGCCCGACGACGCTCACCGGGTTCCAGCGCGGCAGTCGCTCGCGGCAGAAGGCGACGTGATCGAGCAGCACGCGCCTCGCGCCGGGGAGCGCTAGCCGGAAGAACATGTGGTTCGCGACGAAGTGGGAGATGTAATCGCTCTGGTTGGAGGTCCCGCTCACCCGCTCCCAGGGCACCCCGCGCCGCTCGGCGACGACGAGCAGCAGCGCGAGGAGCGTGAAGGGGCTCGGGTCGTTCATCGCCGTCGAGACCTGCGACAGGTCCACCCCGCCCAGGCAGGTGTCCATGTCCTCCACGGTGTTGACCGTCACGCCACAGGTGCCGAGCAGCTCCGGCTCCACCTCGTCGACGTCGAGACCCCGGTACACGGAGTTGCAGGGGATCAGGCTCACGGCGTTCGCGCCTGCGTCGAGGAGCTTTCGAAGCCGGACGTTGTGCTCCTCGGGAGTCCCGAGGCCGATGAGCTGCCGCTGGCTCCAGGTGCGGCCCCTGTGCATCGTCGCGTAAATGCCCCGCGTCATCGGCGGCTGCCCCGGCCATCCGAGCGACTCGAGATAGTCCGGCCCGGGGCGAGCCGGCGCGTACAGGGGCTTCACCTCGATGCCGGAGCGGTTCCGGATCGTCCGCGCGCTCGCGTCCCGGTCCTCGCCGAACTCCCGTTCCCAGTGCTCGGCGCGCTCCGCCGCCAGGCCGGTGACGTCGACGTCCTTCACGCTCGCTCCTCCGCGAGCGCGTCTCCGCGCGCCTCGTCGGCGAGGGCCGCCACTCCGATGACGATCTCGTCCCGGGAGCTCCCCGGGTGGAAGACCCGCGACACGCCGGCTGCGAGGAGCGCCCTCTCCTCCCCGGGCGGGACGATCCCGCCGACCACGACGCGCACGTGGGCGAGTCCCGCCTCCCGCAGGGCGGCGACGAGACGCGGGAGGAGGAGGTGGTCGGTCGCGAGCGAGCTCACGCCGATGACGTCCACGTCCTCCTCGAGCGCGAGCTTCACGACCGCGGCGATGGTCTGCCAGGGAGCCGTGTAGATGACCTCCATTCCGGCGTCCCGGAGGTAGGTCGCGACGATGCGGCTCCCGCGGTCGTGGCCGTCGAGGCCGATCTTCGTGACGAGCACGCGGGTCGTCCGCCTCTTCCCCTTCTGGATCATCCGCCGTCCTCCCCGAGCAGGAAGTCCACCGTCTGGCGCGCGATGGCGGCCGGGCCCTGGCCCTTGCCCGGCCGGTACCAGGCCTGGACCCCGTTCAAGGCGCCCAGGAGCGTGAGGCGAAGAGCGCGCCGCCGCCGGGCGTCGAGGGCCGGCAGCTCGGCGATGATCCGCGCGAAGCGCTGCTCGTACCCGTCGCGAAGCTCGACGAGCTCGGCCTCGGCCTCCGGGACGTCGCGCGGGAGGACCCGCGTCATCACCGCCGCGTACGCGCTGCCGTCGAGCAGCGTCTCGAGGTGGGCCTCCGCCGCCGCGCGCAGCCGGCTGCGCGGCGTGGATTCCATTGCCACGGCCTCCTCCAGCGCCGAGGCGATGCGACGGACGCCTTCCTCGTAGACCGCGACGAGCAACCGGGCCTTGGAGACGTGGTGGTTGTAGATGGCGCCGGGCGTCACGGCGATCGCCGTGGCGATGTCGCGGATCGAGGTGCCGTGGTACCCGCGCTCGGCGAAGAGGCGCGCCGCGGCGTCCAGGAGCGCGCCTCGCCGGCTCGGCCGCGGATGCCCCGGGGGGGGCCCGGAACGGGCGGCGTGGGCCTGGATCGGCATGAATGAACGTTCGTATACTTTCGCGGCGCCGTCAAGTCGCGCCTCCCGGCTCGCGCCCCCTCCCGGCCGGAGGGGGTCGGCCCCGCCCAGCCACGGGCGACAGGAAGACGGGGCCTTCCCGCACGGCGGCCCCCCCGCCGGCTGCTGCGGCGGCGGCCGGCCCGTGTGCGGCGTTCGAGCTGCGGAGCTCGCGAAGGCGCTACGGCGCGGCCCTCGCCGCCCGCCCGTGGGCACCCTCGACGAGGCTTCTCAGTCTCCTCGCCACTGCGGTCAGCTCGGCGTCGTGCTCCTCGATGACGCTCTTCGCCGCCTCCTCGCAGCGGGTGATCGCGCCCGGCGACGCGTCGTCGAGAGCGGTGGACGCTCCCAGGAACTGGAAGCGATGGAACTCGCCCGCCATCTCGTGTGCCTCGTAGTCCACCGTGTCGGCGACGCCGTCGAAGACCGTCCTGAGGATCGGAAGCGCCCAACCCACGAGCCCGCGCCGCTTCACCTTCTCGTACGGTTGCCTCAGGTTGTCGGCGCCGGTGCCGACGGACACGACCAGGGTCCGGTCGGGCGGGATGCCGTACATGTACGTCGCGTCCGCGAGCGCGCACAGGGCGGGGTTGTTCGCGAAGACTCCCCCGTCGAGGAGGCACAGCTGACCGCCGTCCTTGCCGTGGCCTCGGAGGGACACCGGGGGAAAGTAGGTCGGAGCGGCGGACGTCGCGCGGGCCGCCTCCCACATGTGGTGGTCTCCTCGGAAGTGGACCCCTGGCTCGTCCTCGAGCGGCTCGACGGGCCGGTAGCTCTTGAAGAAGAACGGGCTCGCCGAGGCCGCGTCGTAGCTCGTCACCACGACGTGCGTGAGCGCCTCGTGCAAGCGAAACGTCCCGAAGAACCTCTTCAGGACCCTCTCGAGGGGGCGCCCCGGATACTTCGGCCCGAACAGGCCCCAGGCCGTGGAGACGTCGTGGACCACCGACCGCGCGAAGATGGTCGGCCCCTCCTCCCGGTAGAGCCTCGCAAGATCGCCGGGGTCGTATCTCGCCTGGTGGCCATTGGGCCCGGGGACGGCGAGCCCGAGGGCGATGAGGCCGCCCGTCGACGTCCCCGCCATGAGGTCGAACATCTTCCACAGCGGGTGACGGGCGCGCTTCTCTAGCTCGGCGAGGACGAGTGCGGGGATGATTCCTCGCATCCCGCCCCCGTCCACCGACAGGAGGGTCACGACTCCGTCGCCTCGCGGGTGAAGTCCATTCAGGATCCGCTGATTGGCCTTCGGCGTCCGTTCGGAAGTCTCCATGGTCCGCACCTCCCTGCCAAGCCGCTGAGGCTTCGGCCCGGCCAGGTTCGCCAGGATCTCGTCTACCCAAGATTGTGAGCATTCGCCGGGACGCCGTCGACCCCGCCTCGCCATGAACCCGGGAGGGCCGCCTCGGAGCTGCATGAGAGCTCGCGAGGCGGCCCAAAGAAGGCCGGAAGGGGGGTGGCCCTCGGGGCATCGGCTTCCATGCGCTGGCCCGTCCCCGACGTCGCGCGTGCAGGACCAGAGGACGGCGACCATTCGCTCATCGGTCCCTTCCATCGCAGGCGTCAGTGCCTCTTTACGACCCGCCCGGGCGCACAAGCGACGTGCCGTGCCGCACTGTCGCTCGCGTCCGGCACTTGTTGGTCGCATTGGGCGGGCGTAGTCCTTGCCTCGACGCGGACGGGGCTCAACGCGTCTGGGAGTCCCCCTTGGAAGCGGCCATCCTTGCCTACTTCGCCTCTCTCGGGCTGTTTCTCGCTCTCTTCGGCCGCTATCTGGAGAGTGGAGCGCGCCGTACGAGGCGAGTGGAAGCAATGAACCGACGCCGGGCCCGCCGCGCCCGACTCCGTGCCGGCCCAGGATAGTTCTCGCGGCTGGCCGCGCGAGAGTGCATCGGCCCCGTCCCCGCGTCGACCTGGAGAGAGCGCACGGACCGGACAACCTCGCGGCCGCCGAATCGCTGCGGGTCGAGGACCTCGTTCGACCACCGCGAAAGGCGAGGCCCCCGCAAGCGGCTTCGCCCGAAAACCCCAGGCCGGGTCTACGACTCCCCGCTCGGCGATCGAATGGCGAAGTTGGCCCGAGACGTTGCTCCCGCTTCCCGCGACGAGGCTCCTCGCGCCAGCCGCACCCCCGTCATCTGCCAGCGAGCGTGCGGCGGGAAGAAGTTCCTGTAGGTGGCTCGGAGGTGGCTCCTCGGCGAGAGGCATGACCCACCCCGCAGCACGAGCTGGTTCACCATGAACTTGCCGTTGTATTCGCCAACCGCCCCGGCCGCCGGCTTGAAGCCCGGATAGGCCACGTAGGGACTCGAGGTCCAGACCCACGCCCCGCCGAACGGCGATGCGGACGCGACCGCGACGAACACTCCGTCCTCCACGAACTGCCCGCCGACCTGCGCGTCGCGCGCCCAGGTCTCCCACTCCGGCTCGGTCGGAAGGCGCCTCCCGGCCCAGCGGGCGAAGGCGTCCGCCTCGTAGTAGCTCACGTGGGTGACGGGCTCCGCCGCGTCCAGGGACCGCTCCCCGTGCAACGTGAAGCGGAACCACGCCCCCTCTCGCCATTCCCAGTAAAGCGGCGCACGCCAGCCTCCCGCCTGCGCGGCTGCAAATCCGTCGGACAGCCAGAGATCGGCCCTCTGGTAGCCGCCGTCCGCGATGAACTCGGAGAATTCGCCCGCGGTCACGAGGCGCGACGCCACCTCGTAGGGCTCCAGGTGGACGAGATGGGCCGGCCCCTCGTTGTCGAAGGCGAATCCCCGGCCCTCGTGCCCGATCCGGACGAGGCCGCCCGGCCACCCTTCCCATGCGACCTTCCCGGGCGACGATGCCAGGGGTGGGGACCTCGTGTAGACCGGCCGGAGCGGGTTTCGCGAGAGCGCGTGCAGGACGTCGGTCAGGATGAGTTCCTGGTGCTGCTGCTCGTGCTGCAGCCCGAGCTCCAGCAGGTCTGCGGCCGGTGGCTGCGCCGCGGATTCGGTACGCAGAAATCTCTCCAGGCACTCGTCGACCCATGCCCGGTACGCGTAGACCTCCGCCACGGTCGGACGCGTGAGCAGACCACGGTCGGGCCGCGGATACCGGGGCCCGACGCCCACGTAGTAGGAATTGAAGAGCGGCCCCCACTCCGGCCACCGCGGCCGGAAGCCCTCCTGGTGCGGCGCCAGGACGAAGGTCTCGAAGAACCAGCTCGTGTGCGCGAGGTGCCACTTCACGGGGCTCGCGTCGGGCATCGACTGGACGACGTAGTCCTCGATCTCGAGCGGATCACAGAGCCGCTCGGTGAACGCACGGACGCTGCGCAGCCGCTGGGCGAGCGAGCCGATCGCCGCGCCCGGCGATGCGCTCGCGGACTCCTTCACGCGTCCCGGCTCTCCCGCCGCCCTCACCGGGGCACCGCCCACAGGACGTCGACGAACCAGTGCCGGTCGTCGTGGTAGCGGCCGACCTCCACGTATCCGCCACGGGACGCGAACTCGGTCACCTGACGGTCCGTGTACTTGCAGGAGATCTCGGTGTGGATCCGCTCTCCGGGCTCGAACTGGAGCTCGCGGCCGGCGATGTGAACCTCTTGCGCCCGCTCCGCCTCGAGCCAGCTCTCCATCGCGGGGCGGCGCGGGTCCCAGGCGGCGACGTGGCGGAACCCCTCCACGTCGAAGTCGGCGCCGAAGTCCCGGTTCAGCCGCGCGAGCAGGTTCAGGTTGAACGCCCGGGTGACACCCTGCGGGTCGTCATATGCGCGCAGCAGGAGCGCGAGCGGCTTCACCAGGTCGAACCCCACGATCACGTGGTCCCCGGGCCGCAGGGCACTGCGCATCTCGCGCAGGAAGCTCGCGGCGTCCGAGTGCTCGAGGTTGCCGATGCTCGAGCCGAGGAAGAGGACGAGCTTGTGGCCGCCCTTGGGTGCCGACAGGCGCCGGATCGCCTCCCCGTAGCCGGCCTGCACAGGCCGTATCGCCACGCCGGCTAGGTCCCCGCGGATCCGCTCGCTCGCCTCGTCGAGCGCCGAGGGAGAGACGTCCACAGGCGCGTACACGAGCTTCGGCACCCGACCGGTGAGCAGTTCGAGCAGGATCCTCGTCTTGTGGCCGTCTCCGGCGCCCAGGTCGACGACCGTGCACGGCGCGCCGAGGAGCGGAGCGACCATCGCGGCGCCGCGGGCGGCGAGGATCTGCCTCTCGACGCGGGTGAGGTAGTAGTCGGGGAGGTTCGAGATCCACTGGAAGAGCCGTGTACCGCGCTCGTCGTAGAAGTAGCGCGACGGGATGGACCGGGGACGCCGCTCCAGCCCCGCGAGGACTTCTGCGAGCATCGGGTCGGGGGCGCGGCGGAGCTGCGGAGCGGTCGCCGGCTGCAGCCGGCGGGTCGTGCGGGGTGCCTGCGCAATCCTCATCTTCAAGACCTCGAGTTCCCTCCCTCCCCGATCTGTCCCGCCAACCTCGGGACGTCAGTGAAAAGCGCGGCCCGGATGGGGCGCGCCACGTGGCTCGGAAGTGCCCGAGACGCTGGGCGCAGGCGCTTGGCCTGCGTGATCGCTTGGCGCCTACCGAGGTGCCGATCGCGAACGGAACGGTGCGGGGCGACATCTGCGAACGAGGACCGTCCCCGTCCGGCGGGCATTCACGAGGTAGATCCCGTCGAATCCCTCCTGGGACGTGGGCACTTCCATCCGCCTCATCGCCGCGTGAATGGCGACCGGAGGCACGCGGGCGCGCCCCTCCCGCAGGGAGTTCCTCGCGAGTGAAGCGGCGACGTCGGGCGGGAAGTAGTAACAGACTGCCGTGGCGCCGGTCGCCTTCGCGAGCGCCACGAACTCCGCGCGGCCGGCCGCCGTCGGGTTCGTGTTGTCGACGGCCACCGAGCGTCCGGCAGCGAGAGCCGCCCCGACCATGCCGAGCTGTGCCGACCGCTCGCGTCCCCTGCCTCGCGCGGCGTCACCGCTCACATGGACGTGAGTCCCCGCGAGGCGCTGGCGGAAGAACGTCGTCTTCCCCGAGCCCGGGAGGCCGACCATGAGCGCGAGCTCCCGTGCCGGCGCCCTTTCTCCGCGTGGGCGTTCGCGATCCATGCGGAAGGCTAGTGCGGAAGGGGCGAGGCCCCCTCCGATCGAGGAGACGCGTACCTCCCGCCCGCCTGCATGAACTCGAGGAGGTCCGCGTTGAACTCGTCCGGGTGCGTGGTGGCGTGCCCGTGCGATCCTCCCGGATACACCTTCAGCGTCGCGTCGCTCACGATCTTGGCGGACGCGAGTGCCGACGTCGCGATGGGCACGATCTGGTCGTCGTCCCCGTGCGCGATGAGGGTCGGGACGTCGATCCTCTTCAGGTCGTCGGTGAAGTCCGTCTCCGAGAACTGCCGGATGCAGTCGTACTCGGCCTTCAGGCCTCCCTGCATCCCTTGCAGCCAGAAGGCGTCGATGACGCCCTGGGACGGCTTCGCCCCCTTGCGGTTGTATCCGTAGAAGGGAACCGCGAGGTCCCGGAAGAACTGCGACCGGTTGCCGGACGTCCCCTGGCGGATCTGGTCGAACGCCTCGATGGGGATCCCATTGGGGTTCGATTTCGTCTGGAGCATGAGCGGCGTGACGGCGCCGAGGAGGACCACCCTGGCGACGCGCTCCGTCCCGTGGCGGCCGACGTAGCGGGCCACCTCGCCGCCTCCGGTGGAGTGTCCGACCAGGACGACGTCGAACAGATCGAGCGTCTCGATCAGCTCGGCGAGGTCGTCCGCGTAGGCATCCATGTCGTTGCCGCTCCAGGTCTGCGTCGAGCGGCCGTGGCCGCGGCGGTCGTGGGCGATGGCCCGGTACCCCTGATCGCAGAGAAACATCATCTGGGGGTCCCAGGCATCTGCGCTGAGGGGCCAGCCGTGGGATAGGACCACGGGCTGCCCGGAGCCCCAGTCCTTGTAGAAGATCACCGTGCCGTCTCTCGTCGTGAACGTACTCATGACTGGCTCCTGGCGACGGGCGCGACCCTCGAGCCACCGTCGCGCGAGGAGGTCGCGCCGAGCCCGCTGCCGAACACGCCCCGCGAGGTCGCGAGCGCGAGCCCCACGTCCTGTCGGGGCGGGGAGGCTCCGTCAAGGCGCATCCGGGGTCCTCCCAATTTCCACTTCTGGGTCGCGGTGGCGCGCCCTGCGGCGCGCCCAGCCGGGAAGTCAACGCGATTGCCCATTCCTTCGCCGGCGTGCCGAAGCAAACGTTTTCTCCCTGTGCGGGGCGTCTGCCCCGCCCGGGAGTCGTTCCACCATCGGCACCGCGCTATCCACCAGTGGCCGGCTCCCACCCGAGGAACGATGACTCCGCCCGAGACATGGCCCGCGCTTCCCTACGGGGCGTTCGCGCCGACCGGCTATCTCCTGCACCGGGGCCTGCAGGCCATCGGGAAGCTCGCGTTGCTGAAGCCCTTCGAGCCCGAGTGGGCGAACGTGGCGCTGGAGCTGACGAGCCGCGGGCTTTCGACGGGTCTCATCCCGAGCGGCTCCGGGTACTTCGCCGTCGAGGTCGACCTCGTGTCACACGAGATCCGCTGCACGACGACGGAGGGTCGAGCCGGCCGGATTCCCCTCGGCCCGACGTCCGTGGCTCGGCTGACGGGGGATCTGATCGCCATGGTCCGGGACGCGGGGGCCGAGGTGAAGCTCGATCCGAGACCCCAGGAGGTCCCGCGCCCGATACCGTTCCACGAGGACGTCGAGCCACGGCCGTACGAACGCGAGCTCGCTCACTCCTGGTGGCGCATCCTCATCGCGGCGCATCGGGTCCTTCAGCGCTATCACGCCCGGTTCCGGGGAAAGACACAGCCCGTTGGCCTCATGTGGGGGACGTTCGACCTCCGAGACGTCCGGTACAACGGCGACCTCCCCGAGGCCGAGCCTCGCGCTGGGTACATCCGGCGCAACGCGATGGACGCATCCCTCGTCGAGGCCGGGTGGTGGCCCGGGAACGAGGACTACCCCCGTCCCGCCTTCTACTCGTTCACGTTCCCGCAGCCGCCGGAGATCGAGCTCGCACGCGTGGAGCCCGCTGCCGCCCGCTGGGACGGCGTGCTCCGGGAGTTCGTCCTCGACTACGACGACCTCCGGGCCTCGACCGACGCAGACGGCGACCTGCTAGCGTTCCTCGAGACGAGCTACCGGGCCGGCGCGACGCGTGCAGGGTGGCCGGCAAGCCTCGAGGGCAGCGGGAGGCCCATCTGACGCGTCGCCTCCCTCGCTCGAATCGACGGCTCTCAGACGCCGGCGGGGACCCTCCCGGGCGGCCCGGGGCTCCAGCCGGGCGGGTGGCTGGGGGAGTGCTTCATCGTCGGCACGTCGAACCCGACCTCGTCGAGGTAGCACCAGAGCCAGTCTTCCCCGGGCTCGTATGACTGGATGATCGGGTGCCCGGTCTCCTTCGCGTGCCGGCTCGCGTGCCTGTTCGGGCTCGAGTCGCAGCAGCCCACGTGGCCACACACCACGCAGCGCCGCAGGTGGACCCACCATCCGTCGCTTTCGAGGCACTCCACGCAGCCCGGCCCGCTGGGACTGACATCGCGGATCAGCGCCATGTGACCGCAGACCCTCGCCATCGCATCTTCGCCTTCTCCCCGGCTCCCCAGCCATCTGCCCTTAGGCGGCGGCCCGGCGCGCCGCCACTGGGATCGGCGTTGTCGCGGCGTACTCCTTGGGGGAAGCCCCTCCGGGGTCGCGGCGAGGCGCCGCCGCACCTGGCGCTGACCGTTTCTGACCTCCGACGCATTCTCGGCGTATCCTTTGGGCCGCAGCTCTCGGGGAGGAACCGCGGTGTCGACCCCACACGTGCTGATCGTCGCGGCCGATGCGAGCTTGCGCAACGCCGTGCGAGCGGCGCTCGCGGACCTTGGCTGCGTCCTGCACGTCGCGGACGGCGTCGCAGCTGCGCGGGACGTCGCGCGCAGCCAGACGGCGGATGTCGTGCTCTTCGCCTCGCGGCTCCCCGACCTGTCCGGAACGGACCCCGTCCGGCTCTTCGGCCAGAGCTTCCCCGCGTCCAAGCGCATCATGCTCTCCGATTCGAGGTCGCTCCCCGAGGCGGTCGTGGCGGTCGCCGGGGACGAGCTCTTCCACGTTCTCGAGGAGCCCTTGCGAGCAGGCGAGGTGCGGGCGGCGGTCGAGCAGGCGCTCGGCCCCGAGGGCCCCTCGATTCCCGTCCCGGAGAGGATTCGCCGCGTGGCAGCGCTCCACGAAAAGGCGAAGCGCGGAATCCTCCGCGGTCTGGAACTCTCCTCGTACCATTCCGAGCGCGGGAGGCTGCTGCGCGCGCTCCTTGCTTCCCAGCCTCTCCGGGCGGGCCAGACGCCGCGGCGCAGCCTGCGGGTCAACCGGGAGTTCCCCGCCATCGTCCGAGTGGGAGACGACGCGGTCCGGACGACGACCCTCGACGTCTCCACCGGCGGGTTCGCGGTCCGCTTGCCAGAGAGTCCGGACGTCGGGGCGATGACGAAGGTCGTCGTGCGCCTGCCCGAGGGCGATCCGATCCACGCGGACGTTCAGGTCGCGAACCTGCTCAAGGGGCCGGATGGCTCGGCCCGAGTCGGCTATCGCTTCGTGACGATCGACGTCGGCGATGCCCGTCGGCTGGAGCTCGCGATCTTCGACGCGCTCATCGAGCGAATGCAGGGTTGAGAGCCTCGACTCCGTTCCTGCGACCCTTCGCGCTCGGGCTACACCCTTTCAAGCTATCCACCCACGGTGCATCTGCACGGGTAGCCTCTCCTCCGACAAGGCGTCCTCAAGGCGAAGTCAGGATCCTCTGCTGCCGGCCTCGAGAGCGAGGCTCGGCCACTCGATTCTCGCGTCCCGCCCGGAACGCTGACAGCGCTCCTGCGCGAGATCGCGTCGGCGGAGGAGCCGCCCGACACGGGCGGGTCGTGCTGGCTGGGCGTGGGTGCGGTGGCCGGTCGCTTGGAGAGGGTCCGCAAGATCGGGCGGGGCGGGTTCGGCGTCGCTTCGGAGGCACGCGACACCGAGCTCGGAGGGAGGGTGGCCTTCAAGGCCGTCCGCCCGGGCGGCCGGGAGCGGCTGCGCGACGCACAACTCCTTCGCGAGGCCGAGGCGGCCGCTCGGCTGTCCCACCCGTAGACCGCGAAGAGGGCCCGGCAGGCGTCGAGCAGTTCGCGAAGCGAACACGGTGCTCCATTCCGCGCGTTTCTCCCCGGAATCGCCGGAAGAACCGAATTTCTCCGGCCCAGCCGAACCCATCGACGAACCGCGAGGCCCCTCGCCCGGGGGCGAGTTCGCTCGCGAGGCTCGTCTTCTTTGGATGCTCGGCTAGGCGAGCGAGAGCGTGGTCACCGCCGCGCTGGCGGTCGGGGGGGAGGCGTTCTTCCCGCTCGAACTGGACACGATCTGGGCGACGAACGCGCCGAGGACGACGACGAGGAAGGTGACGACGGCGATGTCGCGAACCCAGTGACCCCGAGGAGCGGTGAAGTGGATCGCGTTCTTGGTCTGGTCGGTCATGGCGTTTCCCTTTTCCTTTCGGTGTTGGATCCCTCTGCCTGGACCGACACGCCTCGCCGGGAAATCTGACAGCCGGTCGGAGCCCACGGATGGGGCCTCGCGCGCGGGCCTCCCCTCGGAACCGGCGACGTGGACCCTCGACGGGACCTGCCGTCCGGCCTTCCTGCAGCGGTGGCCCCAGGAATCCCCGTGGATCCGACGAGGTGCGCTGTCGCGACGCCCCATCGGATCGCTCCGTCGCAGGAACCCATGCGGGTCTGTGTTCAACGCTCGCACGCGCCGAACCGATCCCTGGAGGGACGCGTGCGGCCGACCGCCATCGCGCCCATCGCTCCTACGGCACCTGAAGGGCGAGCGAGCTGGGGTCGGCTCCGCCCGGCGCGCTTTTGCCCTCCCGCGACCGCCGGGGGTAGCATCCCATCGCATGTCGACGGACGGTCGCGTCGCGGAGCTTCTCGCTCAGGGTGACGTGGCAGGAGCGTCTACGGAGGCCATCCGAGGTCTCGGTCCGCGCGTACTGCGCTACTTCCGATCGGTGCTTCGCGACGAGGACGAGGCGGCGGACGCCTTCTCGCAATTTGCCGAGAACGTCTGGAAGGGCCTCGCGGACTACCGTGGAGACTCCGCGCTCCTCACATGGGCCTTCCGCATCGCCCGGAACGTGGCCGCGAACACCCGGCGGAGCCCGTGGCTCAGGGGACGTCAGCGCCTCTCGACGGGCGCGGCCTCCGCGCTCGCGGAGTCCATGCGGACCCGAACGCTCGGCCGGTCGGTCCGGGAGGGCGACGCCCTTCGCAAGCTGCGGGAGGCCCTCTCCATCGATGATCAGTCGCTCCTCGCCCTGCGAATCGACCAGGAGCTGTCGTGGGCGGAGGTCGCCGACATCCTCTCGAAGGATGGGCGCCCGGTGCAGCCCGCCGCCCTCATGAAGCGGTTCGAGCGCCTGAAGCAGCGCCTCGGCACCATGGCTCGCAAGCAGGGCCTCCTCGCGTAGGTGCAGCGCGCGAGCCGGACCTCACGCCGGCGACGGCTCGACCACCTCCGCGAAGATCCGCACGAGGGCCGGATCGAGGAACGCGCCGCCGCGGTCCCGCAGGATTTCGAGCGCCTCCCTGGGCTCGCCGCCGTGCATCCGGAGCGTCTCCCACGTGTCCGCGACCGCCACGACGCGGGCGGCCGCGATCGGCGTCCGGGGAGTGTTCCCGACGGGGTAGTTCGGCGCCCCGTCGAACCGAAGGTGGTGCTCGTAGGCGACGAGGACCGCCACGTCGGGCATGCCCTCGAGCGTGGCGAGGCGGGCGGCCCCCCGCAGCGGGTGCGAGGTCCGCCGGCTCGCGGGGTCGTCCTCCAGCCGGATCGGCTCGAGGTATCCGATGTCGTGCACGAGCCCAGCGAGGGCGAGGTCCTCGAGCGCGTTTCCCTGGATCCCGAGCGCACGGCCGAGGCGCAGCGTCGCGAGCGCCACGGCGAGCCCGTGGAGGAACTCGGGCTCGTTCACGTTCGCCGCCGCGAGGCGCAACGTCCGCAGCTCCCCCGCGTCGGTCATCCGGGCGAGGCTCGCGACCAGGTTGCGGAGCCGCTCCGCCCGCTTCGCGGCCCCGTCGGCGATCGCGACGAGCTCGCCGCTCGCTCCCTCCACCTGCTCCTCCGTGATGGGGCGGGCGGGGCCCGAGACCCCTCCGCCCGGCCCGCTCGCTCCGCCCTCCTGGATCTCGCCGTCGGCGAATCCCGCCTGGCCGAGCAGGAGGTGCCGCGACGAGGACGGCCCGGCCGGCGTCTGGCACGCGTCGAAGAACTGGGCCAGCTCCTCCGCCTCGAGCCCGCGGACGAGCGTCAGCCCGCGAATGGCGTAGCGGCCGAAGGCCCGGAGCACACCCCGCGCCCAGGTGGCGCTCTCGGGCACCGCCTGCCGGTCGACGAGGAGCTGGCCCTCGAGGACGATGAGGGACACCTCCTCGGTCCCGGCCTCGTCGCACCACGCGCCGAAGCTCGCGAGCAGCTTGGCGAGCGCGCCCTGGACCTGCGGGTGCGCCGGCGAATAGACCGCCCGCTGCTGGAAGGCGGCGCCCAGGTCCGCCACCAGGCGTTCGGCGAGCACGTTGCTGCCGGAGGTCTCGCGCGCGGTCATGGCGCCACCCCCGGCCGTGTGTTCAGGGCCTCGCAGAGCCACCGGATCTCGACGTCCCGGGACTTCAGGCCGCCCTCGATCCAGGCGGAGATCGCCTCCCGCGGGTACGAGGAGAGCGTGCGGTAGAGCTCCCGCCGCTCCTCGAGCGCGGGCGGGAAGAGCCGGGCGCGGAACCGCTCGAGGCCGTCGAGCGCTCGCGGGTCGCGAATGGCGCCGAGCGCGCGGATGGCCTCGAGCCGGACCGGGCGCCGCTTGCCGAACGGATCCCAAGCGCGCAGGTAGGCGACGATCGGCTCCACGGCCTCGGCGATGCCGTACTTCCCGGCGAGGGCCATGGCCTCCTGGGCCTCCCTCAGGTCCGCGTTGTTGAGTGCCTGCCGCAAGAGCTCGCGCGATCCCTCGCGGTCGAACGCGAACAGGTTGTGGATGGCCTCGAGCCGGACGCGCAGGTCGGCGTGCGCGGCGCACCGGCGGACCGCCGGGACCGACTTGGAGTCCCCGATCCGGCGCAGGATGAGGAGCATGTTTCGCACGACGTACCAGCGGGGATCCGCGAGCATGGCCGCGGCGTCGCGCGCGACCACCCCCCCGAGCTTCGAGAGCACGTCGAGCAGGAGGAAGCGCAGGCGCCGGTCCTCGGCCTCCGCGAGGATCTCGAGGAGTTGGCGCACGGCCGCGGGCTCGAGGTTCTCGATGAGGGCCGGGACGCGCCCGATGGCCTCGGCGTTCAGGTCGGGGAGAGCGGCGACGAGCGCCTGGACGGCCTCCTGTCCGGACATCCACTCGGCGAGCCCCTTGAAGGCCGCCGGCACCGGTCCGTCCCCGATGGCCCCCCAGTGAATGGCCTCGACGAGCGCCAGGGCCTCCTCCATCCGCCTGGCGGAGAGGAGCCGGAGGTAGTTCCCCTCGAGCCTGCGGAGGACCTGGGGCAGCGCCTCGGGCGGGAGCCCCGCATGCTCGACGATCTCGAGCATCGTCCCGGCGATGTCCCGCTCGGCACCGGGGTCCGCGGCCTCCCGAGCGATCGCCCGGGCCTCCGCCGAAACGGCGATTCCGGCCGGGACCTCGGGCAGGTCGAGCAGGCCCGCGAGCCCGTCCATCGGCACCTCGACGTCTCGGAAGGCGTCGACGTCCTCCGACGCGAACGTGCTTCGGAGGCTCGCGAGCTGGCTCGCGCGCGCGGTGGCGGCCGCGTCCGGCGAGGGGCTCTCGCCCTGCGCCGCGGCCGGGGGCTCCCCGATCATCCGGCCCAGCTCCGCTGCGACCTCCGGCGAGAAGACCGCGGCGACAAGCGCCATCGCCTCCCGTCCCGACCCCGACCGGGAGATGGCGGCGCCGAGCTCCTGAAGGAGCCTCGAGCCCCCGTCGCTCCCGAGGCGCCCGTACAGGGACGCGACGGACGCCGCACGGCCGGCGTCCGGGGACTCGCAGAAGTCCTCGGCGGCGGCGCGTGACAGGGCGGCGACGGCGAGCGGCCTCGACGCGCGGGCCGCGCCGCCCGGCCCTCCGTCGAGGAGGAAGTTCACGAGGTCGGTCGAGCTCCTGCCGGAGGAGGCCCAGGTGGTCACCTGGTCGGCCCGCAGGCTGCCGGCGGCGACCAGGCGGCGCACGAGCCGATCCTCGAACGCCCCCGCCTCCGACGCCGAGAGCTCCTCGTCCGCGTCGACGAGAGCGATGGACGAGAAGTCGAGATCCTGCGCGCGGATCCGGGTGAGGCCCGCGGCATCCAGCTCCGCGGCGAGGGAGTCCCCGGGGCGCAGGCTCCGGGCGTCGCGCGTGAGCGCCCGCAGGAAGACCTCGAGCTCTCCGGGCGTCACGCTCCCGTCGAGGAGGACGCCCGCCGCTCCCCGCCGGCGGAGCAGCTTCGCGAGCTGGGCCGCCGCGGGTGACGTGAACCGCTTCTCGCTCCACAGCAGCGCGTCCCGGGCGGCGGCGAGCTCGAGCGGGCCGGCTGCCGCGATGAGGGCTTCGAGGGCCGAACAGGCCTTCGCGAGCCCGCTCACGGCGGCCGGGTGCCCGGGGGGGTAGGACGCGAGCGCTCTCCCGGCGACCGCCAGCTCGCGGAAGAAGTCGTTGAATCGCGCGTCGGTCTGGTCCACGGCCCGTCCTTCCGGCGATGCGCCCGCGCGCTCCCTCGCCGTCCGGCCGAAGGGGGTTCCTGCCCCTTCGCCACGACACTACATGACCGATCGGGGCGCCTCCAGAATCCGGGGGGCGGGGGATGAGGCGGGAGGGCGCGAGCGGATTTGCGCCTCTAGAAGTGGAACTCCGGGCCGGCGAGCAGCTGCAGGGTCGACATGTAGTAGCCGTTCAGGCCCCCGGCCTCGAAGATGACGTCGAGCCCGATGCCGATGGGCGACTCCGGCATGAAGGACATGCCCCCGCCGATGCGGAAGCACCCCCCCGTCGTGCTCGACGTGGCGGGGTACCCGCTCGCGCTCGCCGAGGCGATGTAGATGCCGGCGCCCAGCCGGAAGCGCCCGCGCGCGACCGGGGAGACGCTCCCGCGGATCAGGTAGTCGAAGTGCGGCTCCCAGATCGTGCTGCTGATGCCGCTGTAGCTGCCGAGCATCACGTTCGCGCCGATGGTGACGGCGCTCGCCCGCGTGAGCCCCATGTCGAGGTCCAGGTTGATGTTCCCGAGCACGGCCGAGTAGGCGGAGCCGCAGGTCGGGTAGACGTACCCGGGCGCGTACACGTACCCGCAGTAGTAGCCGGTGCTCGTGAGCGCCATCCCGCCGGACAGGCGGAGGGTGTTCTGGAGCGCCGGAGGAGGGGGCGGCGGGGCCGGGTAGTACGGCGGCGGCGCGCGCGGCGGGGGAGGCGGGTAGTAGCCGGGCGGGGGACCGGGCGGAGGTCCCGGCGGCGGCGGCGGGATGTAGTACTGGGCGGCGGCGGGACCGCACGCGAGCGCGATCGCAAGGACGAGTGCCCTCTGGGCCGTGCGCATGGGTGACCTCCTCCCCTCGAGGTTCGAAGCGTAACCCGGAATCGGCGGACGTGCGCGGGGAGCGGGCCCGGCACGAGAGAACGCTCGTGTGGGCGGACGTGCGCACGGCGTCGCCCCGCCCGGCCCCGGCCGGGGCCGATGTTCCTCGAGGCGCGGCTAGGCGCGGCTTTCCGAGGCAGCGTCGCGCCGGAGCGCCTCGTCCCAGCGCACGTCGACCCACGCCTGGAACGCGTCGACCTCGGCCTCGCTCGTTCCCTTGAAGCGCGCCTGCCCGGCGAGGTACTCGCGGACAGGCTTTCGCCCCCCCCGCTTCGCGAGCGCCTTGCTCCGGCTCGTCAGGCGCAACGCCCCGTCCTCGACCTCGTAGAGGATCACGGCCCCGGTGTCGACCGCGAGCTGGCCGACGGCGACGGCGTCCTTCGGGTCGAACCCCCAGCCGGACGGGCACGGGGTGTTCATGTGGAGGTACCGCAGGCCCTTCACGCCCCGGGCCTTCGCGACCTTGTCGTAGACGTCGTCGGGATACACGGCGGAGATGCTCGCGACGTAGGGGACGCCGTGCGCCTCCATGATGCGCGGCATGTCCTTCGACGCCTCGCGCTTGCCGCGCGTGGTGGTCGTGGTCCGGGCACCGATGGGCGTGAGGCCGGACCGCTGGGTCCCGGTGTTCATGTACGCCTCGTTGTCGTAGCAGACGTAGATGAAGTCCTCGTTGCGCTCCGCCGCACCGGAGAGGCCCTGGATCCCGATGTCGGCCGTCCCGCCGTCGCCGGCCATGGCGAGCACCGTCATCTCCCCTGCGCGGCCGGTGGCGCGGAGCCCGGCCGCGAGGCCGGAGGCCGCCGCGGCGGCGCCGGGGAACGCCACGTTGAGCCACGGCACGGTCACGGACGAGATCGGGTACATCCCGCCGATGACGGTCAGGCAGCTCGCCGGCACCGTCATCACCGTCTTCCCGTCGAGCGCCTTCAGGATGGCGCGCAGGCCGATGCCGAGCGCACACCCGGCACAGGCCCGGTTGCCGGGGAGCATGTGCTCCGTGGTCGGAAGGTCGACGAGCTTCGTCATGCTTCCTCCCGCAGCTTGAGGTTGATCCAGTCGGTGCGCCGCCGACG
This sequence comes from Anaeromyxobacteraceae bacterium, assembly GCA_035543235.1. Lineage (GTDB taxonomy): Bacteria > Myxococcota > Myxococcia > Myxococcales > Anaeromyxobacteraceae > DATJZG01. The sequence goes on from DATKJV010000063.1 coordinate 74,671, forward strand.
GGCGCCGGCCCGGTAGTCGGCCACGGCGCGCCGCGCCGCCTCCGCGAGGTCGCTCGTCTCGACGTCGCGGCCGCCGAGCCCCGTCACCGTCCCGAACACGGCCGGCGCGCGTTCCGCGCCGAGGAGGGCGGCGCGCAGGTCGGAGCAGATGGGCCCCTCGTAGCCGTAGCTCATGGCCTTGTCGACGACCATGACGAGCTCCTTGCCCTCGAGCGCCTCGCGGACCGCCTGCACCGGGAAGGGGCGGTAGGAGCGGATGCCCAGGACCCCGGCCCGGATGCCCTCCGAGCGGAGGGCCTCCGCCGCAACGCTGAGCTCCGTGCCCACGCTGCCGGCGGCGACGAAGACGACGTCGGCGTCCGCGAGCATGTGCGACCAGACGAGCCCCCCGCCGGCGCGTCCGAAACGCGTCGCGAACGCCTCGCCGACCGCGGGGATGACCTCGAGCGCGCGCTCCAGCGCCGCCTGGTGCAGCGCCCGGATCTCCATGTACCCGTGGCAGAGGTGTCCCTCGGCGTCCATGCGGGGGTCGGCGAAGGTCACCTGGCCGATGTTGCGCGGCCGCTCGAGGTCGACGACCGGGAGCGGCGCCCGCCGGGGCAGGAACGTTCGGACGAGGTCCTCGGGCGGAACCGTGACCGGCATCGCGGTGTGCGAGAGCAGGAAGCCGTCGTAGCAGACCATGACCGGCAGCTGGACCTCTTCCGCGATGGCGTACGCCTGGACGAGCGAGTCCAGGATCTCCTGGTTGTCCCGGCAGTAGATCTGGATCCAGCCCGCGTCCCGCACCGACATCGAGTCCTGCTGGTCGTTGAGCACGTTCCAGGGCGCCGCCAGCGCCCGGTTCACGCAGGCCATGACGACGGGGAGGCGCGCTCCCGCGGCCCACCAGATCTGCTCGTTCATGTAGGCGAGCCCGTTGGCGCTCGTCGCCGTGAACACGCGCGCGCCCACCGTCGCCGCCGCGATGCACACGGTGAGGGCGCTGTGCTCGCTCTCGACCCGGACGAACTCCGCCCGGAGCTCCCCGGCGTCCACCCACTTGGACAGGGTCTCGACGACGGGCGACTGGGGCGTGATCGGATAGGCGGCGACGACCTGCACGCCGGCGAGGCGGACCGCCGCGGCGGCGGCCTCGTTGCCGGTGATGACGAAGGTCCCGGTCTCGCTCACGGCTGCACCGCCGGCGGCGCGGCCGCTTCGCGGGCGTCGGGGACCATGCGGATGGCGTCGGTGGGGCAGACTTCCGCGCAGATGCCGCAGCCCTTGCAGTAGGTGAAGTTCACGACCGGGGGGACGCCGCGCGCGATGCACACGTCGGGGCAGTAGACCCAGCACAGCTGGCAGGACTCCTTGCCCTGCTGCGACGCGAGGCACAGCCCGGCCTCGAGCACGGGGCGCTCCGTGCGCCAGTCGGCGGTCATGCCGGCCTCGCCGGGCGCCGGCGACGCCATGGCGATCTGGTGGCCGCAGTCGATCGTCCTCACCCGTGCCTCCCTAGCTCCGCGTCGCGTCGTGCGCGATGCGCGCCGCCTCGAAGTTCTTCCTGGCCGCCGGCCCCGGGAAGGAGGCGGCGATGGCCTCCTCGAGCCTGTCCATCCGGACGAGGCCGGTCGCGGCGGCGAACGTCCCGAGGATGGCGGTGTTCACCATCGGGACCCCCGACACGACGAGGCCGGCCGCCTGCGCGGCCGCCGACACGTCGGCGGTCACCACGCGGACGCCCTCGGGGACGCCCAGCGCCGCGGCGGGGCGCGAGGTATTGACGATGAGGACGCCCCCGGGACGGAGGCCGCGCGCCGCGCCGGCGACGCCGAGCAGCGTGTCGTCGAGCACGATCACGATGTCGGGCTTGCTCACCTGGGAGTGCTCGCGGATGGGTGCGGACGACAGCCGCGTCGATGCCGTGATGGGCGCGCCCCGGCGCTCCGACCCGAAGGACGGCGCGGAGGCCACCCCGGCGAAGCCGCTGCGGAAGGCGGCGTCCGCGAGGATCTTGGCCGCGGTGACCGCCCCCTGGCCGCCGCGGCCGTGCCAGCGGATCTCGTACGTGCGTGAAGCGGCTTCGGGTGGGGGGCTGTGCACGGCGGGGGTCCAGGAACCAGCGATTCTCTCAGAAATCGGGGTCGGATGATACGCCCGTCCCCTTGGCGCGGGCCGCGGCGGCATCTCCCCGGACGGCCTGGCGGGCGGCGCGCTCGACCGCCACGGCGCCGGCGCCGTGGCTCTCCGGCGCCCGCCCGCGCAAGGGCGCGCTCCGCTTGACGGGGCACGAGGGTGGCGGCGATCGTGGCTCATGTCCTCGCTCGAGCTTCGCCCGACCGAGACGGCCCTCGTCGTCATCGACCTACAGAAGGGGATCGTCGCGATCGAGACGGCGCCCCGGCCCGCACCGGTGGTCGTCGGCAACGCCGCGCGTCTCGCGCACGCCATGCGCGAGCGAGGCGGCCTCGTCGTGCTCGTCCGGGTCGCGTGGAGCGCCGACGGAAGGGACGCGCTCCGGCCGGTTCTCGACCCGGGCGCGCCGGCCGCTCCGGGGGCCCGCCCTCCGGGGTGGGCCGAGGTCGTGCCGGAGCTCGCCGGCCACGCGGGAGACCATCTCGTCACGAAGAGGCAGTGGGGCGCCTTCTACGGCACGGATCTCGACCTCCAGCTGCGCCGGCGCGGCATCTCGACGGTCGTCCTCTGCGGCATCTCGACCTGCTTCGGCGTCGAGAGCACGGCCCGCGACGCCTTCGAGCGGGGCTTCGAGCAGGTCTTCGTCGAGGACGCGATGGCGTCCCGGAGCGCCGCGGAGCACGAGCACACCGTGACGCGCGTCTTCCCGCGCATGGGGCGGGTGCGGAGCACGGACCAGGTGCTCGCCGCCCTTCGCGCGACCTAGCCCGGCTTCCTGCGCCCGACCCGCAGGAGGCCGACGGCGAGCGGCGCGAAGCACGCGAGGAGCCCGGCCGCGGCGACGTAGGGGACGCTCGCGCTCCGGGTGAATAGCGCGGTCCCGACGAGCGGCCCGAGCGTGCCGCCGAGGTCCCCCGAGAGCTGGAGGAGCCCCACGGCCGTCCCCCGGCGCTCCCGCGGCGTGATGTCCCCGACGAGGGCGAGGAGCGACGGGCTCAGCGCCCCCGATCCGAGGCCCATGAGCGCGAGGCCGGCGAGCAGGATCGCTGGCGTGGGCGCGAGGGCGACGAGGAGGAGGGAAGGGACGAGCGCCACGAGCCCCGCGAGCGCGATGGGAGCGTGGAGGCCGAGGCGGTCCCCGGCCCTCCCGGCGAACGGCATGAAGAGCGCCATCGTCACGACCATCACTCCCATGAGGAGTCCCGAGCTGCCGGTGTCCCCTAAGCCGAGGATCGTCAGGCGGCGCTCGCGGACGACGAGGGACAGCGTCGTCAACACCATGCCCTGGGCGGTGAAGGAGCCGGCGAAGTTGAGCGCCCCGATCGCGAGCATCCGTCGGTCCGCCGTCGCCCGCAGGACGTCGATCCACCTCTCGCCACCGACCGCCGGGAGGCGGAGGTCGGGCACGAGGCGCCACGCCACGAGCGTCGCCAGGGCGACGGCCACGAGCGCAGCCTCGAAGGTGGCCGCGTTCCCGAAGCGGTCGGAGAGGACGCCGCCGACGACGAGCCCGACGGGGATGCCGAGCGCCATGGCCGCCCGCACGGCTGCCGCGGCCCGGCCCGCGTGGAGCCTTCCACCGGCGTGCAGCGCGAGGGCCTGTCCCGCCACGAAGACGCACGCCGACCCGGGTCCGTGGAGGAGGCGCCCGGCGAGGAAGAAGGCGCCCGGGCGCCTCGTGACGATCCCGAGCGCGTAGAGCGCCATCACCACGCACTGGAGGAGCAGGCCGACGAGGAGCGTCCGCCTGCCTCCGAACCGGTCGGCCAGCACCCCCACGAGCGGGCTGGCGACGACGCGCGTGGCGCGGTTCGCGGCCAGGATGGCGCCGATGAACGGGAGCGGAAGCCCCGCCTGGATTCCCACGATCGGCAGGATCGGGAAGGCGATCCCACCGGCCACCCCGGCGAGCAGGACCCCGGGGGCGATGGCGAGCGAGGCGCGGCCCGGGGCCGGCTCCTCGGCGATCGGGACCGGTTCCGGGTCCTTCAACGCTCGGTCTCGGTTCCCTGCGCGGGCCCGTCCGCGCGCCCGACGCCGTCCGGCTGCGGCGCGGCGCGCGCCCGCGGGGCCGCCGCACCCCCTGCGGGCGGAGCGATCACTTCGCCTGCCCCGGCGACGGCGGCGCGGTCGCCGCGGGAGCCTCCTTCGTCCCGACGTCCTTCTTCCACGTCCCGCCCTGCGCCGTGCACTTCTTGTGGGTGAGGTCCGCCTGGAGCTTTCCTTCCACGTAGCAGTGGTGCGTCTGCGGGGTGCCCTGGCCCTTCGGCTTGGCCTGGGCCGAAGGCGCCGGGGCGGGGGCCTGCGCCATCGCCGGCGGGGCAGCGAGGAGGATCGAGAGGAACAGGGCGGAGAGCGCGATTCGCTTCGTCATGGAGGACCTCGGAGTGAAGGAAGGGAGCGATCTTCGCATCCCCTCCCGCGAGCGCAAGGCGGTCCCCAATCAGGGCGCGGACCCTACCGCGCGCCCTGGTATTGTGGGTCCGATGGTTCAAGCTCGCCGCAGGGCACTCTGGGTGCTGCTGCTCTCCGCCCTGGTGGCTGGCTGCGCCTCGCCCCCGCCCCCCCTTTCCGAGCCGCGCTGGGTGCCGCCGCCGAAGTGGGCGAAGTGCACGGACGAGGCTCCGTGCGAGAACGTGGCGACCTGGTTCAAGATCGAGAAGGAGGCGGCCGAGGCCTGGCCCGCGTGCCACCCGGTCCCGCTCCCGGGGAGCGCGGTGGCGTGCGAGAAGGCCGCGCTCGCCTACGCGCGCGTTCACGAGGAGCAGCTGGACTACTTCAGCAGCATGTGCGCCGGGATGGTCGGCGTGAACGCCTGGGCCATCCGCCCCTACGTCGGCGCGCCGCAGAACGACCGCGTCGGCACCTGCGGCGGCAAGAGCGGGATCCCTCCCTTCACCTGCAGGCTGTGGGAGTGGACCTGGGTGGCGGAGACCAAGGGGGGCGCCTTCGTGGTCTTCCTCGTCGAGGCTCCCGGCGCGGGCCCCGGCGTGTGGGCCGTGAACAACTGCTCCTACTGCGTGGCCGGCGGGAGCTGCCGCGACTTCCCGCCCCGCCCCTGAGACGGGGCGGGCGGTCACTCCGCGTCCGCGCGCCGTCCGCGCGCCAGCGCGTCGGCCGTGTAGAGGGCGAGCGACGCCCAGATGCAGGCGAAGGCGACCGCGTTCGCGCGCGTGAAGGGCTCGCCGAAGGCGAACACCGCGATGAGGAACTGCGTCGTCGGGTTCAGGTACTGGAGCAGCCCGACGGTGGAGAGGCGCAGCCGCTGCACGCCGAGCGCGAACCAGATGAGCGGGATCGCGGTGACGACACCGCTCGCCGCGAGCAGGACCGTCACCCGGATGCCCGAGCCGAAGGCGTTCTCGCCACGGCTCGCCACCCAGGCCAAGTAGAGCGCGGCGAGCGGGGCGAGCAGCGCCACCTCGCAGAGAAGCCCCGCGACGGCGCTCACGCGAACGCGCTTGCGGACGAGGCCGTAGAGACCGAACGTGGTCGCGAGCCCGAGTGCGATCCAGGGGACGCGGTGCCCCCAGGCGACGAGCAGGAGGACTCCCAGGGCCGCGACCGAGACCGCCGCGGCCTGGAGCCGCGTGAGGTGGTCGCGCTGGACGACGACCCCCAGGACCACCATGACGAGCGGGTTCACGAAGTAGCCGAGGCTCGCGTCGAGGACGTGCCCCGAGTTCACCGACCAGATGTAGATGAGCCAGTTCGCGGCGATCAGGGTCGCGCTCGCCCCGAGCGCCGGAACGGTCCCGGGAACCCGGAGCTCCGGCACGACCTCCCTCCAGCCCTGCCGCGCGGTGACGAGGAGGACGAGGAAGAGGGTCGACCAGAGGATCCGGTGCGCGAGCACCTGAGGCGCCGGCACGCCGCCCAGGGCATGGAAGTAGATGGGGAACGCGCCCCAGGTGAGGTACGCGGCGGCCGCGTAGGCCACCCCGACGGCGGGTTCGTTCCGGTGCGGCGACATGGCATGCGGGCCCCGTCCCGGCAGCCCGGAGGCGAGGGTGGGGCGCGCGGGGCAAGATACCCGACTCCGGGGACGACGGCGGTCCCCGTCGCTCCGGCCGGGGCGCGACGCCCGCGCCGCGGGAGCGGCGCCGCCGAGGAACCGGGGTGGGCGGCGGCGCCCGCCCCGGCCTGGGCCTTCAGGCGGCTACTGCTGGAAGCAGTACAGGCTCGCGTACGGGAAGGAGCAGACGGCCGTCCCGCTCTGCGTCCAGTTCAGGTCCGTGAGCCCGGAGATCCCGACGGTGCCCTTGTCGGCCGAGACCGCCCAGTTCCCGCACTGGTACTTCGTGGGATCGGAGCCGTACGCGGTGCCGTCGGCCGCGGTGCCGGTCCAGACCGGCTGGCCCACCCAGGTCCAGCCCATCTCGTCCATGTCGATGCCGTGCTGCAGGGTGCCGCTCAGGAGCGCCGCCTCGCTCGCCGCCACGATCGTCCCGTCGGGCAGGGCGTACTGGGCGTCGACGATGCGGTCCTTCCCGTCGACGACGCCGGGGAAGCTCAGGAACGCGTGGTAGGTGCCCGGCGGGAGCTTGACCGCCGCGATCCCGGTGCTCGCCGCCGACTGGCAGGCCGCGTCGGCATTCGCGGGGTCCGCGCCGAAGCTCGCGCCCGCGTAGACCGCGCTCGTCACGAAGACCACCTTCCACGACGCCGTGGTCGAGGTCACCTGGACGCCGGCCGACCGGCTGCCGTGCGCGTCCATCGCCTTCACCGTGAACGTGTAGGGGGTGCCCGGCACGAGCCCGGTGATGATCGCCTGGTTGTTGGGCGAGGCCGTGACCGGCACGTAGACCGGTCCGCCACCGCCGCTCCACGTGATCTCCACCTGGGCGAAGTTGGACGTCGTCGGGTTCGTCCAGGAGAGCGGGATCCGGTCGCTTCCGGGATAGCCGGCCGCGAGGTTCGTGACGTCGGGCGGCGGCGTGTAGATGCCCGCGAGCGCGCCCCACGCGAGCTGGCAGCCATCCGAGACCATGACGTAGTCGGTGTACGGGCCGCCGCTGACGTTCGGCAGGAAGGAGAACTGACCCGCCCCGATCTGCGTGTAGTAGCCGCCCTCGCCCATGAACGAGTAGGTGAGCGACCGCGTGCCCGCGTAGTCGACCGCGATGGTCGCGGTGTAGGGCATCCCCGAGGACATCGTGAACGACGTGACCGACAGCGTCGGCACGCCCGCGCACGGGGCGTTGAGCCCGTTGCAGACGTAGCTCGGGGGCTGGGAGCCGACCTGGATCTTCACGCCGCCGTTCGGGCAGTTCGCCCCGGCCGGCTCGGGCGTCACCGACGCGCTCTGGCCGTCGGCCCCGTTCGCGCCGTTGCAGACGTAGGCCGGCGTCCCCGACCCGACCTGGATCTCCACGCCGCCGTTCGCGCAGTTCGCTCCCGGCGGAACTGGCGTCACGGAGGCGCTGTCGCCGTT
>DATKJV010000064.1:0-143141 GCA_035543235.1 Anaeromyxobacteraceae bacterium
CCGGCCTCCGGGACGCTCCTCGCGGCCGGCTGCGACTGCGGGGCGAAGGAGGCGAAGGATTGCAAGTGCGGCAGCGGCTGCAAGTGCACGGAGAAGAAGGACAAGGCGAAGGCGAGCGCGGCCCGGGTCTCCGGGACGCTCCTCGCGGCCGGTTGCGACTGCGGGGCGAAGGAGGCGAAGGACTGCAAGTGCGGCGGCGGCTGCAAGTGCCACGAGAAGACGGACAAGCCGAAGGCGAGCGCGTCCGCGAGCCGCACGCTCCTCGCGGCCGGCTGCCAGTGCGAGAAGGGCGGAAAGAACTGCACCTGCCCGAAGGGCGACTGCAAGTGCCCGAACTGCGCCGACGCGAAGTCGAATGCGCAGGCCGCCTAGGCGCTTTTCCGCCAGAGGCCGTTCCCGGGAGGCCCTTCCCCTTGCGGGAGGGGCCTTTTCGCGTCTCTAGGCGCCCACGCGCTGCGAGGCGCGCCGGCGGTCGCGATGGCGTCCGAGCATGTCGGCGAGGTAGTGGCCGGTGTGGCTGTCTTTCGCGCGCGCCACGTCCTCGGGCGTTCCCTCGGCGAGCACCCGTCCGCCCTCCTCGCCGCCCTCCGGCCCGAGGTCGACCACCCAGTCGGCGGCCTTGATGACGTCGAGGTTGTGCTCGATGACCACCACCGTGTTGCCGGCGTCCACCAGGCGGTCCAGGACGGTGAGGAGCTTCTTCACGTCGTCGAAGTGGAGGCCCGTGGTGGGCTCGTCGAGGATGTAGACCGTGCGTCCGGTCCCGACGCGGGCGAGCTCCCGGGACAGCTTGATGCGCTGCGCCTCGCCCCCGGACAGGGTCGGCGAAGGCTGCCCCAGCTTCACGTAGCCGAGCCCCACGTCGTCGAGCGTGTGGAGGATGCGCACGACCTCCTTGTGGTTCTGGAACATGTCGATGGCCTCGCGCACGGACAGGTCGAGGACCTCGGCGATGTTCTTCTCCTTGAACCGGACCTTGAGGGTCGCCTCGTTGAAGCGCCGTCCCTGGCACACTTCGCAGGGCACGAGCACGTCGGCGAGGAAATGCATCTCGACGAGCTTCATGCCGTCGCCCTGGCAGGCCTCGCAACGCCCCCCGCGCACGTTGAAGGAGAAGCGCCCCGGCTGGTAGCCGAGCGCGCGCGCCTCCGGCGTCTGGGCGAAGACGTCCCGGATGAAGTCGAAGACCTTGGTGTAGGTGGCCGGGTTCGAGCGCGGCGTCCGCCCGATGGGCTGCTGGTTGATGTCGATGACCTTGTCGATCTGCTCGTGGCCCACGATGGACTGGTGCTTGCCGGGCACCTCCCGCGTCCCGTAGAGGAGCCGCATGAGCGCGGGGTAGAGGATCCCGTTCACGAGCGTCGACTTCCCCGCGCCGGAGACGCCGGTCACGGCGACGAAGCAGCCGAGCGGGAAGGAGACGGTGATGTCCTTCAGGTTGTTCTCGCGGGCGCCGACCACGGTGAGCCGGCCCCGGGTGCTGGGCCGGCGCCTCGGGGGGACGGGGATCTCCGCCCGTCCGCAGAGGTAGGCGCCGGTGAGCGACGCCGGGTCCTCCCGGATAGCGTCGGGCGTGCCCGAGGCGACGATCCGGCCGCCGTGCTCGCCGGCCCCGGGCCCGAAATCCACGATCCAGTCTGCGGACTCCATCGTCTCCTCGTCGTGCTCGACGACGATGACCGAGTTCCCGATGTCACGCAGGCGCTTGAGCGTCGCGAGCAGCTTTCCGTTGTCGCGCTGGTGCAGCCCGATGGAGGGCTCGTCCAGGATGTAGATGACGCCCGTGAGCTCGCTGCCCATCTGCGAGGCGAGGCGGATGCGCTGGCTCTCTCCCCCGGAGAGCGAGGGGCCGGGCCGATCGAGGGTCAGGTAGGAGAGGCCCACGTCCACGAGGAAACGGAGGCGGTTGCGGATCTCCTTCAGGAGCTCCTCGGCGATCCGCGCTTCCGACCCCCTGAGGTCGAGCGCACCGAGCCACTCGAGCGCCTCCCGGATGGTCTTGCGGGAGAGCGCCACGATGCCCAGGCCGCGGATCCGCACTGCGCGGCTCTCTGCGCGCAGGCGCTCGCCGCCGCATGCGGGGCAGGGCTTGTCGGAGAAGAAGCGCATGTAGTACCGGCGCATCGCCTCGGACCCGGTCGACTTGAAGCGCCGGTAGAGCTGGTTCACCACCCCTTCCCAGTGGATGCGGTAGCTCTTCACCCCGGCGGCCTCGGTCCCGTTCAGCACGACGTCGCGGTCGCGCTTCGGAAGCTTGGACCAGGGCGTGTCGAGGTCGATCCCCAGCGAGCGGGAGAGGTGCTCCACGAACTCGAAGGTCCAGCCCTCGCCCCGCTCCATGCCACTCGCCCAGGGCTCGACCGCGCCCTCGCGGATGGTGAGCGACGGGTCGGGGATGATGAGGTCGGGATCCATCTCGGCTCGCGTGCCGAGGCCCTGGCACTCGGCGCAGGAGCCCGTGGGGCTGTTGAACGAGAACGCCTGGGGGGAGAGCTCGCCGAAGGAGATGCCGCAGGTCGGGCACGCGTTCAGCTCGGAGTAGAAGCGGTCGTGCTTCTTGTACTCCTCGGGGTCGATGCCCGGCCCGACCTTCTGCTCCTTGTCCGCGTCGGCGACGATGAGGGTCCCCTTGCCCTCCCGCAGCGCCGTCTCGACCGAGTCGGTGAGCCGCGACCGGATCGCCTGCTTCACGACGAGCCGGTCGACGACGAGCTCGATGTCGTGCTTCAGCTTCTTGTCCAGGGCGAGCCGCTCCTCGAGCGAGTGGACCACCCCGTCGACCCGCACGCGAGCGAAGCCCCGCTTGTGCGCGTCCCCGAGGAGGTCCTTGTATTCGCCCTTTCGGTTCTGGACGAGCGGCGCGAGCAGCAGGATGCGCGAGCCCTCCGGGAGCTCCAGGATCGAGTCGACGATCTGCTGCGGCGTCTGCTTTCCCACCTGCCGCCCGCAGGAAGGGCAGTGCTGCTCCCCGATGGAGGCGTAGAGGACGCGCAGGTAGTCGTGAACCTCGGTGATGGTGCCGACGGTCGACCGCGGGTTGTTGGAGGCGGCCTTCTGCTCGATCGAGATGGTGGGCGACAGCCCGCGCAGCGTGTCGTACTTTGGCTTCTCCATCTGGCCGAGGAACTGCCGGGCGTACGAGGACAGGCTCTCGACGTAGCGCCGCTGGCCCTCGGCGTAGAGCGTGTCGAAGGCGAGCGAGCTCTTGCCCGATCCGGAGACGCCCGTGAAGACCACCAACCTCTTCTTGGGGATCTCGACGTCGACGGACTTCAGGTTGTGCTCGCGCGCGCCCTTCACGCTGATGAAGTCGGGCTCGCTCATTCGACCCTTTCTAACCGCCCCCTCCGACGTTGGCTACCGAGCCGAAAACTGATACGGGAGCGGACCCCATGGCGTTCTTGCCCAACGACGCTGGCGCGCTCCGCCTGTGCGTCGACCTCGTGGACCGGGAGGCACCGGTGCGCGGCCCGGTGCCGGTCGTGACCGAGGACGGCCGCGTGCCGAGCGGGCGCCTCCTCGGCACGGTCGGGGTCGAGTACCTGGATCGCAGGGACGGGGAGTGGTGGCCGATCGTGCGCCTGCCCGCCGTCTACCTGGCGACGGGCTCGTACGCCGAGCTCGAGGAGCGGCTGCGGGAGCTCGTCGGCGGGGGCATTCCCGGGTTCGCGTGGCAGTCCGGCGAGGACGCCGCCCTCGGGTTGCAGATCGGGCCCGCCGAGCCCCCCGGCGAGGGCTTCGTCGTCGAGGTGGGCGTCGACCTGTCGGCGTTCCTCGCCGAGGCCGGGGGCGGCCGGTCGCGGCCGGGGTCGGCGCTGGCCCTCTTCCGGTTCGCGACGTCGCGCCCCGCCGCGGTGGCATTTGCCGACGCCCTCCGGCGAGAGGGGGGGCAGCTCCTTGGCTAGGGCGCCGGGGGAGGCCGGCGCTACCCCAGCGGCGCGGGCGGAGTCCGTCGGGTCGCGTGCCCGCGCACGCGCCCTGCTTTTCGCCTCCGGTGTGCTCTTCGGCCTGCTCGCGGTCCTGGCCCGGGTGGCGACCCGTCTCGGGCTCACCTCGGGGCAGGTCGCGACCGTGCGCTTCTCGGTCGCGACGGTCCTCATGCTCGGCATGTTCCGGGCATGGCCGGGAACCTTCCGCCCCTACGACCGCCGCCTCCTCGCGGCGCGGGGGATCCTCGGAGGGCTCGCGGCCCTGCTCTACTTCATCGCCCTCTCGCTCGTCCCGGCGGGCCAGGCGACGCTCCTCAACAACACCTTCCCGGTCGTGGCCGTCGCCATCTCCTACTTCGCCCTCGGGGAGCGCCCCGGCTGGCAGCTCGTCCTGGCCCTCCTGGTGACGAGCGCCGGCGTGTTCCTGGTCCTCGGCGGCGGTGGGCCGGGCACCCCGTTCGGCTGGGGCCACGTCGCCGCGATCGCCTCGGCGCTGTTCGCCGGCGGGGCCGTGACCAGCATCCGCGCGCTCCGCGCGTTCCACAACGCCCCCACGATCTTCTTCGCCTTCAGCCTGGGCGGGCTCGCGGTCTCGGCGCCCTTCGCCCTCGGCCCGTGGACCATGGCCCCCGCCGCCTGGCTCGCCGCGCTCCTCGGGGCGCTCGTGGCCCTGGCAGCACAGCTGCTCATGACCGAGGCCTACGGCGCGCTCACGGTGGCGGAGGCGGCGGTGTGGCAGCAGCTCACGCCCGTCGCGAGCTATCTCTGGGCGATGAGCCTCCTCGGGGAGAGGCTCTCGGCGGTCGGGGCGGCGGGCGTGCTGCTCGGGGCGGCCGGCGTCGTCTACGCGTCCATCCAGGGGCGCCGCCCGCCCGAGGCGGAGGAGGCGTGAGCGGCCGCCGCCGCAACCTCGCTCGCCTCGAGCTCGTCGGGTCGGGCCTGAGCTTCGGGCTCATGGCAGTGCTGGCGCGCTGGCTCTCCCGCCCGCCGGGAGGCTTCACCGCCGGGCAGCTCTCGGTGGTCCGCTTCGTCGTCGGTGCGCTCGTGAGCCTCGTCGCCTTCCGCCTCCGCCCGGGCCTGTACCGGCCGCGAAACATCCGACTGCTCGTCTCGCGCGGCGTCTCCGGCGGCGTCGTCGTCGTCCTGTACTTCTGGGCGCTCTCGCGGATTCCCGCCGGTGAGGCAGGCATGATCTACAACCTCTTCCCGGTCATCGCGACCGGCATGGCGCTCGCGATGCTCGGGGAACGCCCGGCGCCGCAGCTCTGGCTCGCCGTGAGCCTCGCCACCGCCGGCGTGCTCCTCGCGCTCGGCAACGGCACGCTCCGGATCGGCCTCGGCCTGGGCGAGGCCTCGGCGCTCGGGGCGGCGCTCTTCGCGGCGGTGAGCGCCAACGTGATCCGGGCGATGCGCGGGACGGACAACGCTCCGACGATCTTCTTCTTCTTCTGCCTGGCGGGGCTCCCGGTCGTCCTTCCGTTCGCGCTCGACGCCTGGCCGGGCGGTGTGACGGCCTGGGCGGTCGCCGTGGCGATGGCGCTCGCCGCCTTCGCGGCCCAGGTCCTCATGACCGAGGCCTACGGGACGCTGTCGGTCGGCGAGGCGGCCGCCTGGCTCCAGCTGACCCCGCTCGCGCAGTACCTCCTCGCCGCGCTCCTGCTCGGGGAGCGAGCGACGGCGGCGGGGCTCGTTGGCGTCCTCGTCTCGGTGGCGGGCGTCGCCTGGGCGACCGTGCAAGGCGCCCGCGCTCGCGCCCCGGCCGCGCCGCCTCCCTGAGGGAGGCGGGAGCCGGCCCCGCTCCGGGCTCTCGACTCCGGCCCGGAAACGTGGTCAGAGGGGAGCCGGATGCGCGCCGCTGCCCTCATCGCCCTCCCGCTCGCAGCCGCGGGCTGCGCCACGGCCGGGGCGGGACAGGCGCTCCGCTTCGACTGGCCGACCGGGTTCGAGGCGCGCGTCTCCCTCGTTCATCGGGAGGAGCGGACCGGGACGCCCCCCGCGTCCGCGCGCGCGACCCACCGCCTCGTCACCGAGCGCAGCGGGAACGCGATCCGGATCTCCGTCCGGGACGTGGAGGCGGTGGGCGACGTCCCCGACCTCGAGGCGAACGTGCGCATCTCGGAGGCGCTCGTGCAGGTGGTCGCGCCCGACGGGCGCTACCTCCGGACCGAGGGGCTCGACGCGGCGCTCGCCATCCTCGGTGCCGAGGAAGAGGAGGAGCGCGAGGTCTCGCGACGGGCGCTCGAGCGAATCGCAGAGCTCGACTGGGAGGTCACGGCCGGCGGTTGGGCCGGCCACACGCTCTCCGCCGGGCGGCGGCTCACGCGCGAGTACCCCGGCAGCGTCCCACTCTTGCCGGGCGTGGCGGCGACGCTGGACGTGGAACAGGTGCTCCTGGGCCCGGCGCCCTGCCAGGAAGGGGCGGCGAAGGACGAGTGCGTCATGCTCGCCTGGCGCGGAACGCCGACGGCGGCCTCGCGGGCCGAGGCGGTCCGGAGGCTCGCCGCCCAGAGGGCGACCGGGGAGGGAACGGCTCCGGTGGACCTCGACGGACGGGTGGAGGCCCGCCTCGTGGCCGAGCCCGGGACGCTCGTGCCCCGCCGCCTGGACGTCGAGGAGGAGCTGCGGATCAAGGTGCGGCAGCCGGGGGGAGACGACGTCGAGCTCTTCGAGCGCAGCGAGGATCACTACCTCTTCGTCCCGGAGCAGGAGCTCTGAAATGGACTCGCCTGCGAACGCGGTCGCCTTCGAGCCGTTCGGGGAAGGGCACGGGGCCTTCCGCCGGACGGTGCGAGAGTTCTGCGAGAAGGAGCTCGCGCCACACGCGCTCGCCTGGGACGAGGCCGGCGAGTTCCCGAGGGAGCTCTTCCGGCGCTTCGGCGAGCTCGGCCTCTTCGGGATCCGGCACGATCCGACGTGGGGCGGGTCTGGCCTCGACTACTGGTACGTGGTCGCGTACGCGGAGGAGCTCACCCGGTCGCGCAACGGAGGCCTCGGGACGGCGATGCTCGTGCAGGGGGAGATGGCGACCCCCATCATCGGCGAGCTCGGCACCGACGAACAGAAGCGCGAGTTTCTCGCGCCCGCGCTGAAGGGCGAGAAGGTGGCGGCACTCGCCGTCTCGGAGCCCGACGCCGGCTCCGACGTGGCCGCGATCCGCACGCGCGCCCGCCGCGAGGGCGGCGACTGGGTGGTGACCGGCTCGAAGATGTGGATCTCGAACGGCTCGCGCGCCGATTTCCTCACCCTCGCCGTCCGCACGGGAGAGGAAGGACACGGGGGACTGTCGCTCCTCACGTTCCCCACCGACGCGAAGGGCTACGAGGTCTCCCGGAGGCTCAAGAAGGTGGGGAACCTCGCCTCGGACACGGCCGCCTTGTACTTCGACGAGTGCCGCGTGCCGCTGCGCTACCTGCTCGGCGAGGAGAACCAGGGCTTCTACTACATCATGAACGGCTTCCAGGGAGAGCGCCTCGTCGCGGCCGTCACCGCCGTGGCGGCGAGCCAGCTCCTCATCGAGGACGCGATGCGCTACGGCCGGGAGCGCCGGGTCTTCGGACGCCCCGTGGCCTCCCTGCAGGTCTGGCGTCACGCCATCGCGGCGCACCTCGCGCGCGTCGAGGCCGCGCGCTGGCTCACCTACCGCGCCGCGGACCTCTTCAACCGCAGGGAGGAGGCGCTCCGGGAGATCTCCATGGCGAAGCTCTTCGCCTGCGACCTCGCCCAGGAGGTGGCCTACGACTGCATGCAGCTCCACGGGGGCGCGGGCTACCTCGAGGAGACCGACGCGGCCCGCGCCTGGCGCGACCTGCGGCTCCTGCCGATCGCCGGGGGGACATCCGAGATCATGAAGGAGATCATCTCCCGGGCGGCGGGACTGTGATCTCGAGGAGACGGGAGGCGGACAGTGGCGAGCGAGGCGATGGTGGTGCTCGTGACGGCCCCGACGGCCGAGGTGGCGGCCGGCGTGGCGCGCGCGCTCGTCGAGGAGGGTCTCGCCGCCTGCGGGAACGTCGTCCCGGGGGTTCGATCCATCTACCGCTGGGAGGGCAAGGTCGCGGACGATGCGGAGGCGCTCATCGTCCTGAAGACGGAGCGCCGCGTGCTCCCGGCGCTGAAGGAGCGCCTTCCCCAGGTGCACCCCTACGGCGTCCCGGAGCTCCTCGCGATCCGAGTCGAGGATGGGCTCGCGCCCTACCTGGCGTGGCTCGGGGCGGCGCTCCGCCCGCGGCGGCGGGCGGCTAGGGGCCGAGCGTCAGCGGCACGCGGACGCGCACCGGGTCCCCCGCGAAGGCGGGGAGGACGAGCTTCCTCGCGGCCGACTTGAGGCAGACGCCGGCGGCGGAGTCGTCGAGCCCCGCGTCGTCGAGGCGCGGGGAGGTCACGATCCCGGACGGGTTCACCGTCACCGACAGGACCACCTGCCGCCCGGCGAGGTGGGCCTCCTCCCCGGCCTCCTGGGCGCAGGCGTCGAAGGCCGAGCGGTTCCGGTCCACGGCCGCCTGGACGTCCGCCACGCCGGGAGAGGCGCCGCGCGTCTCCGGGCGAGGCGCGGGTGCGGGCGCGTCGGCCTTGCGGGACATGAGGTCGAGGAGCGCCGGGCTCGCCGCCTCGGGCCCGGTGGAGGCCGGCTCCTCGGTGACCGCTGGCTGGCTCGCCGGCCGGCGCGAGGGGCGCGGCCTCGCGGGAGGGCGCGTCGGGATCTCCGCGCCGGGGGCGACGGGCGCGCCGCGCGCCGTCGCGGCGACGGGCGGTGGGGCGCGGATCGGCTCCGGGGTCGCCGCTGCCGGCGGCGGCGGGGCCGGCGAGGGGAGGGGCGCTTCCGGCGCGGAGGCGGCAGGGGGCGACGGAGGCGCGGTCGCGGTCGCGGGCGACGGGGCGGGGGCCGCAGCCTCCTCCGGCGCGGGCCGGACCGTTCCCGGCCTCCGCGACAGGACGGCGACGGCGCCCGCGAAGAGGACGAGGAGGGCGAGGGTCGTGGCGGCGATGAAGAGCCAGGGCCGCCGCGCGTCGTCGCCGGGGAGGTTCAGCCTCTCCGAGAAGGTGATCGACACCTCGTCCTGGTCCTGATCCTCGGCCGGGGGCAGGGACACGGACTCCGTCGCGATGCTACCGCTCGACAGCGCCCGCGCCTGGTCGACGTCGAGGAGCAGCCCGTGGCTCGCGGCGGCGTCGTCGTACGGGGCCGGCGGCGCAGGGGGAACGCGGCGCGCCCGGCCGAGGTCGCCCGCCGGGAGCGGCAGGTGGGCCCCTTCCGGTCCGCCTGCGCGAAGCGGCGCGCTCGCCCGCGAGCGGGCCGACGCCTCGACCGGGGGCAGCTGGTACTTTCCGTGGAAGGGGGCGAAGGGGTCCTCCTTGACGACGGCGGCGCCGTTGCGCACACCGCCCGACACGTCCGGACCCTTCACGACGATGGTGTGGCCGCACTTGCACCCGATCGCGTAAATGCGCCCAGGCACGGGCTCGTCCGTGCTCGCGTAGCGCTTTCCGCAGCGGCTGCACGTGAATCGCACCTTCGAATCCTAGGGGGGGAGCGCCGCGCAGGGCAAGCCCCGGGACCTCGGCGGCGGAGGCGCGCGATATCGCGACCCCCGAACGGACGAATTCACGAGGCGTCACTTCTTCCGGAACAGGGCCTCGAGCGCGTCCCGCGGGTTCTCGAGTGGCTTCGGCGCGTCGCCGAAGAGCGCCCCCAGTTGGTCCCGGGCCGCCTGGGACGAGCCGCGTCGGTGAGCGGCCCCGTCGCCGAGCTGGAAGAGGTCGCAGGCGTTCGAGGAGTCCTTGTCGACGACGTGTTCTGCGTGCGGCTCGCGGCACTGGTGCGCCGCCGACTCGTCGTAGTGGCGGCAGTTCAAGCACGTGTGGAGGTCGCCGTCGCAGGAGGGGCAGGTCGTGCGCCGGCCGATCGGGCCGTCGAGGCGCAGCGGCGAGCCGCACGAGAAGCAGGAGGTCGCCATGGCGGTATCATGGCAAGCGGGACGCCTCGATGAAAGACCCCATCCCGTTCGGCCGCTACCTGCTCCTCGAGCGCGTGGACGTCGGAGGGATGGCGGAGGTGTTCCTCGCCCGGGGGCCGGACGGCGAGGCCTGCGCCGTGAAGCGCCTCCTGCCGGGGCTCGAGGAGGACCCGGCGGTGCTCGGCATGTTCCTCGACGAGGCCCGGCTGACGGCGCTGCTCAGCCACCCGGGCATCGTGGCGGTCCGCGACTTCGGCCGGGCCGCGGGGGGGCCTTACATGGTGATGGAGTACGTGCCCGGCGTGGACCTCGGCGCGGTCCTTCGGCGCGAGGGGGAGCGTGGGCGGCGGCTGCCCCCGGCCATCTCCGCCTTCGTGGCCCGCGAGGTGGCGTTGGCGCTCGACCACGCTCACCAGCGGAGGGACCGGGAGGGGAGGCCGCTCGGCATCGTGCACCGCGACGTGTCGCCTCGGAACGTGCTTCTCGCCTTTTCGGGAGCGGTCAAGCTCATCGACTTCGGCATCGCGCGGGCGGCGAAGGCCCGGAGCGGGGAGGAGGGCGTCCTGCGGGGCAAGGTGAGCTACATGAGCCCGGAGCAGGCGAGCGGCGGGCCGGTCGACCCTCGCTCCGACGTCTTCGCGCTCGGGGCGGTCCTCCACGAGATGCTCGCCGGCGCACGCCTCTTCCGCGGGGACACGGACCTGGAAGTGCTCGAGCGAATCCGCAGGGCCGATGTGGCGGCGCCCTCCGCATCGAACGCGGAGGTGCCCGGCGGCCTCGACGCCGCGGTGCTTCGAGCGCTCGATCGCGACCCCGCCAGACGCTTCGAGACCGCGGGTGCGCTCGCCCTGGCCCTCGCGCCCTTCGCGGATGCGCGCGGCGCCGGTGCCGTCGCCGCCCACCTCGCGGCCTCCTTCCCCGCGGAGCGGGAGGCCGAGCACCGCCGCCTGGAGCGGGTCGGCTGAACGGCCGCGGCCGGGGCCCGCCTCAGGCCTGCGCGAGCGGGTGGTTGCCGGCGGGAAGGCCGGGCGGGCGCTCGGCGAGGTCCGCGGACAGGACCGCCACCGTCTCCACGTCGAGCCGGATGCGGTCCCACTCCTCCTGGGGAATCTCCAGGAAGGCGTCGACGACGTCGGGATCGAACTGGGTCCCGCGGCAGCGGACCACCTCTGCGCGCGCCTCGGCGTACCCGCGCGCCCGGCGGTACGGGCGGTCGCTGGTGATGGCGTCGAGGGCGTCGACGACGTGGAACACGCGAGCCCCGATCCCGATGCCATCCCCGCGGAGGCCGAACGGGTAGCCGGTCCCGTCCCACTTCTCCTGGTGCTGGAGGACGATCAGCGACGCGGGGCGGAGGTAGTCCACCCGCTGGAGGAGCTGCCAGCCGAGCTCGGGGTGGCGCTTCATCTCCAGCCACTCGTTCGCATCGAGCGGACCGGGCTTGAGGAGCACGCGGTCCCGGACGCCGATCTTGCCGATGTCGTGCAGGAGCGCCCCGTGTTCGATGGTGGTGAGATCGGGTTCGGTGACGCCGAGCTGGGTCGCGAGGCGGCGGGCGTAGAGGGAGACCCGGCGCGAATGCCACTGGGTCTCCGCGTCCCGGTAGTCGAGGGCGGCGATGAGGCCCTCGAGGAGCGCCTGCGTGCGGTCGCGGACCATCTCCTCGAGGCGGGAGTTGATCTCGCGGAGGCGGTCGTTCTGGCGATGCACTTCGCCGGCCAGCCGCTCGTTCTCGCGCCGCAGCCGCGCGGCCTCGGCGGCCTGCGCGATGTCGGTGACGAGCTCCTGCTGATGCCAGGGCTTGGCGACGATCCGGTACACCTCGCCGGCGTTCACGGCCTGGAGCGCGACCTTGAAGTCCTCCGCTGCGGTGCACAGGATGCGGGCGGCGCCGGGGAGCCGGGCGCGCGCCTGCTTGAGGAACGAGATGCCGTCCATCCCCGGCATCATGTAGTCGGAGACGACGACCGTCGGGCGGTCCGCGTCGAGGTGCGCGAGCGCCTCTTCCGGGGAGACGTAGGTCCGGACCTCGAAGCCCGCCGCCTCGAGAACCCGTCCCATGGCGCGAAGGATGAGTTCGTCGTCGTCGACGATGAGGACTCTCTCGGCGCTCAGGGGTGGAATGCCGGACCTCCCGGGGGCGGGTGCGCGCGAGCGGTATGATACTGGCGCCCGGGCGCCGCCGCCATCTCGCGGCCGCTGCCGGGGGGCGTTCGCGGACGTCAGAAGCTGTTGAGGAACTCCTCGTTGCTCTCGAACTCCGAGAGCTTCTTCAGCAGGCGCTCCATCGCCTCGACCGGCTTGAGCGACGCGAGGGCCGCGCGCAGTTTCCGGATCTTCTCGATCTCCTTCGGCGAGAAGAGCTTCTCCTCCTTGCGCGTGCCCGAGGCGGCGATGTCGATCGCCGGGAAGATGCGCCGCTCGGCGAGCTGGCGGGAGAGCACCACCTCCATGTTGCCCGTGCCCTTGAACTCCTCGAAGATCACCTCGTCCATCCGGCTGCCGGTGTCGATGAGGGCGGTGCCGATGATGGTGAGCGAGCCCCCCTCCTCGGCCTTGCGCGCCGCCCCGAACAGCCGCTTCGGCCGCTCGAGAGCGCGGCTGTCCACGCCGCCCGTGAGGGTGCGTCCGGAGGACTCGATCTCGCGGTTGTAGGCGCGCGCGAGCCGGGTGATGGAGTCGAGGAGGATGACGACGTCCTTGCCGCCCTCGACGAGCCGCTTGGCCCGCTCGAGCGCCATCTCGGCGGCGTGGATGTGCTCCTCGGCCGGGCGGTCGTTGGAGGATCCGACGACCTCTCCCTTCACGTTGCGCCGCATGTCGGTGAGCTCCTCGGGCCGCTCGTCGACGAGCAGGACCATGAGGTGCACGTCCGGACGGTTCGCGTGGATCGCCTGCGCGATCCGCTGCAGCATGATGGTCTTGCCGGCCTTCGGGGGCGAGGTAATGAGGCTGCGCGCCCCGAGGCCGATGGGCGCGACGAGGTCGAGGACGCGCCCCACCATCTCGTCCGCCCGGGTCTCCATGACGAGCTTCTCGGTCGGGTCGGTCGCCGTGAGGTTCGTGAAGGCGGTGCGGCGCACCACGGCGAGCGGGTCGGTGCCTTCGAGCTGGTCGACCTTCTGCAGGATGCGCTTCATCCCGCGCACGGCCGCCTGGCCCCGCACGAGGTGGCCGGGCTGAAGGTGGGTGCGGTCGATGAGCCAGCGCGGCACCTCGACGTCGAAGTTCTGTGGGATGTAGCTCCTCTTCGGGTCGCGCAGCCACCCCTGGCCCTTCCCCTCGAAGTCGAGGACGCCCTCGACCTCCTCGAGGACCTCGGGCTGCCCCTGCGGCTGCGGGGCGGGGGGGGCGGACGCCATGCCGTTCGGCGCCGGCGCCGCCTGGCCGTTCGGGGGCGTGCCCTGCGGGCCGGGCTGCCCGAGGCCTCCGCGGCCGCGGCGGCCTCGGCGGCGGCGCCTGCGGCGCGAGTTCGCGCCCGGCTGACCAACGGGGTCCGTGGCCGGCTGCGCTTCCGCGGGCGGGGTTGCGGGCTGGGACGGCGGGGGGCTGTCGCCGCCGCCCGAGGTCGGGGTCTGCTCGTTGTCCGTCATGCGGTCCCTGCTCAGCCGCGGGACTGCTCACCGCGGCCGTCCTTCGTCGTGTGCTTGACCGGGAGGTCGGAAGAAACCGAACAAGTCCTTCGCGAGCTTCCCGCCCCGGGGTCGCTCACCTGCGCGCCGGACCCACCGTCCGACGACCAGCTGGGAGCCAACCGGGGATCCCCCCCCGCCGCGCCGAGGCGCTGTCGCGAGGAGCGATGGAGTCCTTGTAACAGAGTTCGCGGTTGAGCGAAAGCAAAACCGCTGGGTCACGGTGGACCCGGATCGGGCAGGCCCGCCCAGTCCATCGGGAGAGCGAGGACGGTGCCCATCTCGCCGAGCAGCGCCAAGGCCTCCACCTCGGGGATGCGCGCGAGCGCGGACTGGAGCGGCGCGGGCTCCATGGCCGTGCCTCCGGAGAACGCCGCGAAGAGGCCGCCCTTCGCCTCCAGGCGGCGGACCGCGACGTCGGCGCCTGGGCTCACGCCCGCGAGGTCCCGCGCGAGCGCCACCGCGTCCTCGAGTCCTCCGAGCCGGTCGACGAGCTTGCGCGCGAGGGCCTGCTCCCCGGTCCAGACGCGCCCCTGTGCGACCCGGTCGACGTCCTCCCGCGAGAGGTGGCGCCCGTCCGCAACCTTGGCGACGAACTGGTCGTAGAAAGCCCGGACCTGCCTCTCGACGAGCTGCCGCTCCTCGGGGGTCCACGCCTTCACGTAGGAGTCGATCCGCGCGTTCTTCCCGCGCTGCTCCGACCACACGGTCACCCCGAGCTTCTCGAGGAGGCCCGAGACGTCGGGCTTGAGCGCGAAGACGCCGATGGAGCCGGTCAGCGTGGCGGGCTCCGCCACGATCGCGTCGGCCGCCACCGACACGAGGTACCCGCCGCTCGCGGCCACGTCGGCCATCGAGGCCACGACCGGCTTGCCGCGGCGGCGCGCCTCCACGACCGCGCGCCACACGAGGTCGGACGCGAAGCCGTCGCCGCCCGGGGAGTCGACCCGGAGCACGATGGCCTTCGCGAGCGGGTCGGAAGCGGCCTCGCGGATGAGCTTCGCCACGGTGTCCGAGCCCGCGATGGCGGTGCCGGTGAAGGCCTCGCGCCGGTTCGCTCCCGCCGCGATGGCGCCCTCCACGGGCACGACCGCGATGTAGGGCTCCGGGCCCCAGCGATCAGAGGCGCGTCGCGGGCTCTCGTCGAAGCGCCCGGTGACGTTGCCTCCGCCGGCGAGCTGCCGGGCGCGCCGCTCCACCTCGTCCGGCCAGAGCGCGCCGTCGAGGAGCGACTCCCGCTTCGCCTCCTCGGCGGTGAAGACGCCGACGTCGAGGAGCTCTCGGACCTTCGGCTCCGGGAGCCGTCGGTCCCGGGCGATCCCCTTCACCAGGATGTCATACTCGGAGTCGAGGATCGAGGCGGTGGCCTCGCGCTGCGCGTCGGACGGCGAGGAGCGGGTCAGAGCATCCGGAGCGCTCTTGTAGCGCCCCGCGGCGACGGACTCCACGGCGATCCCCAGCTTCCCGAGGCCGCCGCGGAGGAAGAAGCTCGTGGAGGCGAGCCCCTTCGCGACCACCACCGACCCGGGCGCCGCGTAGACCTCGGTGGCGGCGCAGCCGAGCCAGTACGCCTTGCTCCCGCCCAGGGAGGAGATCGAGGCGACGACCGGCTTGCGCCCGGAGAGGCGGTGCACGGCCTGGCGGAGTTCCTCGGTCCGGGCGAGCCCGACCGGCACCGGTCCCACCTCGAGGAGCACGCCCGACACCGAGGGGTCGTTCTCGAGGCGCCGCAGCTTCTTCAGCAGCGCCCCGTAGCGATCGCCGGTCGCCCCGAGGATGGTCTCGAGCAGGGAAGGGGGGCGCAGCTCGGCGTCGAGGTCCACGACCTGGACGGTCCGCAGGATTCCGCGCGAGCGGTAGCGCTCCGCGGACAGGCGCACGCCGTAGAGCATCCCGGAGCCGTCCGGCACGTTGGAGTTGAAGACCTGGCCCCCGACCGTGGCGCCGACGTGGGGGAGGTTCCCGGTGAGGACGATCTGCACCGCCTGCGCCCGCTCGGCGGACGGCAATCCGGCACTGAGGGGGAACAGGTACTGCGCCTGGAGCGCGAGGCCGCAGGGGAGGGACGCGCTCGCGGTCACCGCGCCCTGCTGCACGACGAAGGCGTTCACGCCGGCGTCGTTCGCGTACATGTCGAAGGCGACGGTGAGGAGGTCGATGGGCCGGGCGGCGGCGCCGAAGTTGTAACGGACCGTCACCGGCTGTCCGTCCATGCGGCCCGCGAACCCCATGATCGAGGCGCCGAGCGAGAGGAAGCGGGCCGGCCGGACCGTGAACCCGAAGTCCATGTCGAAGAGGCCGTTCAGGCCGGCCGCCGGGGACGAGTAGAAGTTGAATCCGTAGCCGGCCGCGAAGACCTGCCCGACGCCGAAGGCGAGGGCGAACTCGGTCTTGAGGTACCGCGGGCCCGCCGCCGGGCTCATCCACTCGAGCGAGAGGGCGGGCACGACCGGGCCGACGGGGACCGCCGCGTAGACGCCGTTCCCGAGGAGGCTCCCTGCCTGGCTGTCCTGCAGGAAGTACTGCAGCGTGGCGCCTCCGACGAACCCGAGCCCGCTCGGGTTCACCGACACGGCGGTCGGCTCGTCCGCGCCCGCCACGGTGTTCGGGACCGCGAGCCCCACCGGGATCCCCGACGCGAGGTCCGAGGTGAGGACCGACTGGGGGCGCGCCGGCGCGGCGGCGACGGCCGCGGCGACGGCGACGGCGAGGTGGGCGGCGCGCGCCGTGGCCGCCGCGCGCCTCCTCGCCGACTCACCCGGGCTCATTTCCCGCATCCTCGACCTTGCGGATGTCCGCCTCCGCGAGGGGAGAGACGGCCCCGCGCCGGTGCTGCTCGAAGACCTGGAAGAGCTGCTCCTTGTGCGGGCGCACCTTCCCGATGGGGCACTGCTCCCAGTCCTTCAGCGGCTCGTCGCAGTAGCCCATTCTCCTGTCGCCGCACTTGGGCTGCAGCTGCCCGCCGATCTCGGGGACCGCCTTCACGATCTCGCGGCGCATGAGGGCCACCATGTGGCGGATCTCCCACTGCGCCCGCCAGCAGAGGCGGAGGTCCGCGATGTGCAGGAGCTCGGTGAAGTTCACCATGACCTGGAAGTTCGTGGGCGTCGCGTTCGGGAGCACGAAGCGGGCGTCCTCGGCCGGCACGCCGCCGTCGAGCGCCCGGCGGTAGACCCGGGTGATCTCGCCCATCAGGCGGTCGTACTCGTCGGAGAGGCCGGCCCGCTCCCAGGTCTTCGGGCGCACGTAGTCGAGCCGGTCCTCCCTGTACTTCACGTACCGCTGCGATTGCTGCTCGAAGCTGATCCCGATGCGGTGGCGGACGAACTGGTGCGAGAGCGAGCGGGATACGCCGCTGATCCCGAACCAGAAGACCACCTGCTCGAGGGGGGAGGCGTGCCCGGTCTTCAGCCGCTCGGCGATGAAGTCCCGGATTCTCTCCTTGGGAATGGTCCCGTCGCGGATCTCCGACCACACCTCGGCGGGCGTCTTCGGGCTGTAGCAGGTCCGGTAGGCGGCGTAGAGCTTGTCGAGCGGGTCGCGTGCCCAGTCGATGAGGGTGACCTCGAGCGGCATGACGCCCGGATAGCACCTTCCTCCGACGTGGAACAGGGGCCAGCGGGGGCGCGCGGCGCGGCCGGCCGGCCGTTATACGGAGGCCCCTGGGGCCGGGCGCGACCCGGCGACGCGCCACGGCGCGATTCGGAGAGGAGGAGCCCGAGGCGGCCGCCGGTGGGCCGCGGGGACGCAGATGCCCGAGCAGATTCCGAAACCGCCCGGGGCGAGCCGGGTGGAGATGACCGAGCTCGTCATGCCCACCGACGCGAACAACCTCGGCTCGGCCTTCGGCGGCCGAATCGTCCAGTGGATGGACCTCGCGGGGGCCGTCGCCGCCCGGCGCCATGCGCGGATGCCGGTCGTGACCGTGGCGATCGATCAGCTGACCTTCCTCGCGCCGGTCCGCCTCGGCCACGTGGCAGTGCTCCGCGCGCAGGTGAACGCAGCGTTCGGCACCTCCATGGAGGTGGAGGTGGAGGTGCTCGACGAGGACCCCGACACCGGGCTGCGGCGCCGCTGCTGCGACGGCTTCCTGACCTTCGTGGCGCTCGGGCCCGACCGTCGGCCGGCGCGCGTGCCGCCGCTCGAGCTGCTGGGCGAGGAGGAGAGCCAGCGCGAGCGGGACGCTCACGACCGGCGTGCGCGCCGCCTCGCCTCGCGCCCTCCGCGGAGGGCGCCGTGAGGCGAGCGGCCGCGCTGGCGTTCCTCCTCGCCGCCTGCCGCGCAGAGCCGCCGCCTCCGCTCGCGCGGACGCCGGGCCCGGACGCGCGGAGCGTCGCCGTCGAGAGCCGGCCCGAGGGGGCCGAGGTCGTCGTCGCCGGGGCGACCCGGTGCCGGACCCCGTGCGTCTTCCGGATGGACCCGGGTCGCTACCGGGTGGTCCTGCGCCTGTCCGGCTACCTCCCCTGGGACGCCGACCTCGTCGTGCCCGCGAATTCGGACGCCCGCGTCGAGGCCTCGCTCGTCGCCTCGCATTGAACGGCCCCGCCATGAACGGGGGACTCCGCCGCCGACGCGTTCCCGCTATGCATGGTGCGTGCGCGAGCCCGGGCCCCCCGCCATTCCGCTCGACCCCGAAGGGGCGCCCGGCCGGGGCGCGGCGGCGCCCCCGGACGAGTTCGCGGCGGCGTTCGAGGCGGAGCTCGTGCGGGCGCTCGCCCATCTCCTCCAGCCGGACCCGCCCGTCGCGCGCGACGACGAGCCGATCGAGGAGCTGCTCGTTGCAGCCCTGAGGGACGAGCTCGAGGCGGCGGAGGTCGCCGCGTCCTGGATGGCGGACGAGACCGACCTCGACCTCGAGCTGGGACTCGCGCGACAGGTCGGGGACGGCGCCCGGCACTACCGACTCGTGGCGGATCGGCTCCGCCAGCTCGGGATCGAGCCCGACGGCATCGATCCCCGGGCCCGCGGCCACAGCCACGGCTACCGCTACCTGAAGGGGCTCGGGACCGCCGCGGAGCGGCTCGCGGCGAACGCGGTGCGCGGCGCCCTCGCGCGGCTCCGGAACGCGCTCGTCGCGAGGGCCTGCGAGGCGCACGGCGACGGGGAGACGGCCCGGCTGTTCCGGGAGATCGTCGACGCCGACGAGGCCTGGCACCTCGACTTCGCGCGGCGCATGGTGGCGCGTCACGCCGTGACCGCCGAGGACCAGGAGCGGGCGCGTCACGCGCTCGCGCGGACGCTGAAGCTCGCCGAGGCACGGCCGGAGCGCCGGGCCGCACCTCCCTCCCCGAAGCCGGGCGGCGCGAACGCCTAGCGGCCGGGGTCGCGCGGCGACCGGAGCGTCAAGAGCGCGACCTCGGGGGGCGCATTCACGCGCAGCGGCAGGCCGACGTTCCCCACGCCGCGATTCACGTACAGTCGCACGGGGCCGACGGAGTAGAGTCCGGACTGGTAGGGCTCGCCGGCGATCCAACGCAGGGCGGGCATGAGGACCGGGATGTTCACCTGCCCACCGTGGGTGTGGCCGGAGAGGAGCACGCACGCCTCGCCGCGTCCCGCCAGGACGTCGGCGGTGCGCGGCACGTGGGCGAGATAGAGCCGCGATCCCCGTCGAGCCCCGGCGACGGCCCGAGCTGGATCGGCGTGGCGGGTCTTCAGGTCGTCGATGCCGACCACGGTGAGGGGCTCGCCGCGGATGCGCACCGCGGTGTTCTCGTTCTCGAGCACCTCGTAGCCGAGGTGCTCGAGCGCGGCCGCCGCGCCTCGGGGGTCGACCCAGCGGTCGTGGTTCCCGAGGGTGGCGAAGACCGGGCCCTGGAAGCCGCCGAGGAGCTCGCGCACGAGGCCCACGCCCCTGCGGTCCTGCGTGAGGTAGTCGCCGGTGAGGACGACGAGGTCGGGCCGCCGCGCGTTCGCGAGGTCGATGGCGCTTCGGATGCGTTCCGGGGGGGTGAGAGACCCCACGTGGATGTCGCTCAGGTGGGCGACCCGCACCCCGTCGTGCGCCGGGTCGAGGCCGGGGGCGACGACCTCCACCTCCTCGACGGACACCGCGTCCGCGCTGGCGGCCGCAGGGGCCACGGCCGCAGCACCCGCTGCGGCGGCCGCACCCTTGAGGAAGTCGCGCCGGGTCCACCTCGCCATCGCCCATTCCTACGCCCGGAGGGTGGCCAGAATTCCAAGGTCCGGCCGAACGTCGCGGCCGGGCGCCGCGCCGCGTCCCTTGACAGTAGCCGCGCCTCGCCCTATCCGAAAATCCCTCGACCGCTGGGAGGCTCCGCCATGGTGACCGTCCTGCAGAAGGCCCCTGACTTCCGCGCCCCGGCGGTGACCGGCAAGGGGGAGGTCCTCGAGGTCGCGCTCTCCGACCATGCCGGGAAATGGGTGGTCCTCTTCTTCTACCCGCTCGACTTCACGGCCGTCTGCCCCACCGAGATCCTGGAGTTCTCCAAGCGCAGCCGGGAGTTCGAGGCGCTCGGCGCGGTCGTCCTCGGCTGCTCCGTCGACTCGCAGCACGCGCACAAGGCGTGGATCGAGAAGGGGGGCCTTGGGGAGGTCCACCTCACGCTCGTCGCGGACCTCACGAAGTCGATCGCGAGGAGTTACGGCGCGTTGCTCGAGGAGAAGGGCTTCGCGACCCGGGCGACCTACATCGTCGACCCGCACGGCCTCGTGCAGTACGCCTGCTACCACAACACGGCGGTCGGCCGATCGGTGTCGGAGACCCTTCGTGTGCTCGAGGCGCTGCAGACCGGCGAGAAGTGCCCGGTGGAGTGGCGCCCCGGCGGCAAGACCCTCGGGCGCTGACTCGGGCTCGCCTACCGCTCGAGCAGGGAGGGCGGGGAGACGCCGAGGGCCTTGGCCATCTTCTCGACCGTCTCGAGCGGAGGCGACCGCTGCCCGCGCTCCAGCATCGACACGTAGGACACCGAGATGCCGACCTTGTCGGCGAGGGCCTTTTGCGAGAGCTTCTTCTTCTCGCGCAGGCGGCGGATGTTCGAGGCGAAGCGAGCGAGCAGGTCCATACCGGATGTGTAAGCACGCCGCCCCGCAGGGGCAGTGCCCCGATGGGGGCCGGCTCCGGCGTGTGCGCGGTCGCGAAGGCATCGAGACCCGCGGGCGACGGCGGAGGTCGCGCCCGACGGGCCCGGCCCGCCGAGGCCTCTCTCGCGCGGCCCGCTTCGTTGACGTGAGCCCCGGGGTTCCGATAGAAGGCTTCCTTCGACGGCACCGTCGCCAAGTGGTAAGGCCCGGGTCTGCAAAACCCGTATTCGGCGGTTCGAATCCGCCCGGTGCCTCCAGAATCTCCCCGGCCCTCGGCCTCGCGCTCCGGCGTGGTTCCGTCGCCCGGGGAGGCCTCGGCCCCGCGGGGTCCCGCGGCACGCCGGGACGCGGAGAGACCCCCGTTGCCTCTCGAGCCGGAATTCGTGGCCGACTGTCCGTACGGGCCTGGTGGCCTCCTCATCGACGAGGTGCTGGAGGTCGACCGGGCGCGGGGCCTCGTCGTCGCCCGGATGCCCACCACCGGGGACCTGCCGCTCACGCACGAGCAGCGGAACCACCCCGTGCTGCACCCGCCTCACCTGAACGGAGGGCTCCTCGTGCACATGACGGGGATGCTCGGCTTCGTTCACGCCTGGTACGTTCTCGGCCTCCGGCACCGCGACGGCTGGGTCGGGTACGGGGCGAGGATCCACTCCGCGCGCTTCCACGGGCTCGCCCGCCTCGGCGAGCCGCTCCTCCTCCGCGGGGTGGCGACGCAAGTCCGCCGGGGCGAGGAGCGCGTGCTGGCTCGCTACACGTTCGAGTTCTCCCAGGGCGGAACGCTCGTGTACGAGGGCGACCAGACCGCCATGTGGGTCAAGGTCGCGCAACCCCGCTGAACCCCATCTCCGACAGGCGTCCCACGTTCATGGGAGCCCCGGCCACGGGGTTGTCGCCCGCCTGCTCCGGTGCTCCCATGTCGGCGTCCGCTCCGTAGGGAGTTGTTTTTCGCGAGGGATTGCGGGGAGGCGAGGCCTCGAGATGACCACCATAACCGAACGGCTGAGGGCCAGCCGCAACGGGCGTTCGCTGTCCTCATGGCTCGGCCGGGTGGCCGAGGTGGCAGCGGAGATGGCGGCGGCCCCCTTCGCGCTGCGTGGCTGCACCCGGGTCGGCCGGCGCGTCCGCACGGTCGGCGTCCCGCGGATCGAGAACCAGGGTGCCCTCGAGGTCGGCGACGACGTGTTCCTGAACTCGCGCTGGTGCCCGATAGAGCTCGACTGCGGCCCCGGGGCCACGCTCTCTCTCGGCGACGGCGCCCACCTGAACTTCGGCACCTGGGTCTCCGCACGCCGGCTCGTGCGCATCGGCGCCGGCGTCCAGATCGGACAGTACGGCGTGATCTCGGACACCGAGGCCCCCGGCGACGGCCCCGAGACGGCGCAGCCGGTGGAGATCGCGGATGGCGCCTGGCTCGCGGGTCGCGTCACCGTGCGCCCCGGGTCGCGCATCGGAAGGGGATCGGTCGTCACCGCCGGCAGCGTCGTCTCCGGCGACATCCCGGCCGGCGTCGTCGCGGGCGGGAACCCGGCCCGCGTGCTGCGCCGTCTCGATGGGGCGGCAGTCTCGGGGGCATCCGCGCCCACCCCCTCTGGGCGGGCCGTCCCCGCCGCGGCACCCGCGCCGGGCGTGCGAGGCGTCCTCGCGTCGGACTTCACGGTCGACGACCTCGCGCGCCATCTCGCCGATCCCTCGGACCCTCCGGTCGTGCACGCGGAGGTGGCCCCCTTCGGCCAGGTGGCCCAGACCATACTCGCCGGGCCCAGGGCGGACGCCTCGGACTTCCTCCTCGTCTGGACGCGCCCCGAGTCCGCCGCTCCGGCGTTCGCCCGCGCGCTCGGGGGGGAGGCGGTCGAGGAAGGCGCCGTCCTCGAGGACGTGGACCGCTTCTGCGACCTCGTCGCCGGTGGGGCGGGGCGCTGGCGCGCCGTGTTCGTCGCCACCTGGACGCTCCCCCCGCACCAGCGGGGGTTCGGGTTCATCGACGCGCGGGCCGGCGGCTGCGCTCGCCTCCTCGCGGCGATGAACCTGAGGCTCATGGACCGGCTGGCCGCGTCCGGCAACGTCTACGTCCTCGACGCGTCGAGGTGGGCGGTGGCAGGCGGCCCTCAGGCCCAGAACCCGCGCGCCTGGTTCCTCGGGAAGATCGCCTTCGGCGGCGGAGCGTTCGCGGAGGCGGCGCGGGACGTGAAGGCCGCCCTGCGAGGGCTCGGCGGCGGGGCGCGCAAGCTCGTCGTCGTCGACCTCGACGACACCCTGTGGGGCGGGATCGTGGGCGACCTCGGGTGGGAGAACCTGCGGCTCGGCGGGCACGACGCGGTCGGCGAGGCGCTCGTCGCCTTCCAGCAGGGGCTCGCGACGCTCAAGCGGCGCGGGGTCCTGCTCGCCATCGTCTCCAAGAACGAGGAGTCGGTCGCGCTCGAGGCCATCCGCTCCCATCCGGCGATGGTGCTCCGGCAGGACGACTTCGTCGCCTGGCGCATCAACTGGCGCGACAAGGCGAGCAACCTCGCGGAGATCGTCGCCGAGCTCAATCTCGGGCTCCAGTCGGTCGTCTTCCTCGACGACAACCCCGTGGAGCGGGCGCGGGTGGCCGAGACCTTGCCCGAGGTCCTCGTTCCGGACTGGCCGGAGGACAAGCTTCTCTACCCGAGCGCGCTCGGGCGACTCCGCTGCTTCGACGTCCCGGCGCTGAGCCGCGAGGACGCGGAGCGCACGCGGCTGTACGCCGAGGAGAGGAAGCGCGAGGCCCTGCGCCAGGAGGTCGGCTCCATCGACGACTGGCTCGTGGGCCTCGGGACCCGCGTCACCGTGGAGCCCCTCGGCCCCTCGAACCTGACCCGTGCGGCGCAACTGCTCAACAAGACGAACCAGATGAACCTCGCCACGCGCCGGCTGACCGAGCAGGAGCTCGTCGCCTGGAGCGGCGGCGACGGGCGGCGGCTCTGGACGGTGTCCGTCTCCGACCGCTTCGGCGACGCCGGGCTCACCGGGATCGTCAGCGTCGAGGCCGATGGCGCGGTGTGCCGGGTCGTCGACTACCTGCTCTCCTGCCGCGTGATGGGGCGTCGCATCGAGGAAGCGATGGTCCACCTGGCCGTGGAGACCGCGCGGACGCTCAACGGGCGCTTCGTCGAGGCGCAGCTCGTGCCCACGGCCAAGAACAAGCCGTGCCTCGGATTCTGGCAGTCGAGCGGCTTCGAGTCGACGGCGCCCAACGTCTTCCGGTGGGACGTCTCCGTCGACTATCCGGTGCACCGCTCCATCCAACTCGACTGGAAGGGGGCCAGGCGGTGAGCGTCGCGGCGCTCAGGGGCGCGCTCTGGACGCGCCGGCTCGGCGCAGGAGCCCGGGCGACGGGGACCCCGTGGATCTCGAACCAGGGCCGCCTCGCCGTCGGCGCGCGATTCCGGCTGTCGTGCTTGCCGGTCCAGTCCCACCTCGTCGTGGCCCGGGGCGCGGCGCTCGAGATCGGCGACGACGTGGTGGTCGGGCACGGGGCGGCGATCGCCGCGCACCGATCGATCCGGATCGGCTCCGGCTGCCGGATCGGGCCCTTCGCCAACATCGCGGACACCGATTTCCACGTCGCGGGGCAGAGGGACGCCGAGCCCGAGACGACCCCCATCGCGATCGGCCGCGGAGTGCGCATCGGAGCGCGCGTCACCATCCTGCGCGGGGCCGCCATCGGAGACGGGGCGACCGTCGAGGCGGGCAGCGTCGTCTCGGGAATCGTCGCCGCAGGCGCACGCGTGGGCGGGGTCCCGGCGCGCCCCCGGGGCGAGCGAGCGGTCGGGGCGGACGGCGAGGACCTGCCCACGCGGGTCTCCGCCGCGGTGGCCCGCGCCCTCGGGCTCGCGGTCGCTCCAGGCCTCGACGCCGGCAGGGAGGCCGTTCCCGGCTGGGACTCGCTGGGGGCCCTCCTCGTCCTGCTCGCGCTCGAGGAGGAGTTCGGCGTCACCCTCGACGAGGGCAAGGCGCCGCAGGCCAACGGTGTTGGCGACCTCCTGGCGCTCGTCGATGCGGCGCTGCGGAACGAATAGAAAAAATCAACTAAATCAATGTAGTATGCTGCTTCAGCGCAAGCTGGAACTGCCCGGCCCGGTGCGCCCCCGTCCCACATGTCCCACATTTGGGGAGCTACCGTGGGGGGGTGCGTCCATGTGACCATCGCGACGACCTCGCCTTCCGCCGGCCAGCAGAGGGACCCGGGGAGGGGGAGGAAGCCCAATGGCCACCCTCGTCCGCGCAACCTTGACCCCCGACGCTCTCGCTCTCCTCTTCGTCGGGCTGAACGCCGTCGACGCCGGCACGACCGCGTACCTCGTCATGCACGGTGCGACGGAGGTGAACCCGGTGATGGCGCAGCTCATCGGCACTGGCATCGGCACCTTCGTCACCCTGAAGGTGTCCCTCTCGATGCTGCTCGCGGCCCTCCTCGTGCGCTACACCCTCTGGCCGCTCAAGGCCCTCTGCGTCTCGTTCGTCGGGGTCGTGGCCTGGCAGGTCACGATCTGCCTGACCTCGTAGGCCGCCGCGCCGCCCGCGCCTTGCCGGGCGAGGGTGCGCGAGTTACTTGGGGGGCGTGGCCCCGGAGTGCCAGTACTGCGGCGCCGACCTCGAGGCGAGCCCGCCAAGGACGGAGCGCGGCTATCTGTACGGCGTCGAGTGCCGGCGCTGCGCGCCCGGGGCCCGGCGCTCCCAGGTCCTCGCGCGGGCGGAGCCGGTGGAGGAGCTCGCGTGTCCCGACTGCGGCTGCGCGATCGCCCCCGCGTCGTCCCATCCGGACGTCCTCGTCGTGAAGGAGATGACCTACGAGGTGTGCCCGGCGTGCGGCGAGCGCTGCGGCGTGGCCTCCGTCCGGAAGCTCCGCGACGTGTCGGGCGGGACCATGTGACGCTGCCTACCGCCTCCCTGCGGCGGGGGCGGCGCTGGTCGTCCGGCGTCCCCGGAAGCGCTCCTCGACGTAGCGCCAGGTCTCGAAGATCGTCTCCTGCGGGTCGCGGGGCGCGAAGCCCAGCTCGGCGCGGGCCCTCGCCGCGTTCACGTACCAGTAGCGCTCGCCCATCTCGACCTCGGCCGTGGAGACCGGGGGCTCGCTCTCGCGCCACGCGTGGAACCGCTCGAGGAGCCGGGCGGCCGCGACGCCGGCTCCGGAAGGGAGCCGGACGCGTGGGGCCGGGACCCCGGAGAGGCGCGCGAGGCGGGCGAAGAACTCGGCGAAGCTCATGTTCGCGCCCCCGAGCAGGTAGCGCTCGCCGGGGCGCCCGCGCCCGACCGCCGCCGCGAAGGCCGCTGCGGCGTCGCGCACGTCCACGAACGAGAGCCCGCCCCCCGGCATGGACGGCACGCGCCGTTCCAGGAACTTGAAGACGACGTCCGTGGAGGTGAGCCGCGCGTCCCCCGGCCCGAGCAGGAGCGACGGGTTCAGCACGACCACCGGGAACCCGGTGTCGCGATGAAACCGCAGCGCCACCTTCTCCTGGTAGATCTTCGAGAGGTAGTAGGGCCAGGAGGCCACGAGCGCGATCGGGTAGTCGTCCGCCTCGGTCGCTTCCCGGGGCTCCTCCGAGACGCCGATGGTGCCCGAGCTCGACGCGAGGAGGAACCGGGAGGCCCCGGCGGCGAGAGCGTCCTCGAGCAGCGTGCGGGTGCCTTCGACGTGCAGACGGTACAGGGCGGCGGGGTCGGTCGGGTCGAAGTCGACCCTTCCCGCGAGGTGCACGACGGCCTCCACCCCCGCGAGCGCCGTGCGGACCGAGCCCCTGTCCTCGAGCGCGCCTCGCACCACCTCCACACCCAGCGCTGCCGCATCCTCGACGTCGCCGCGCGCGAGTGCACGGACCTCGTGGCCGGCCCGGACGAGGACGGGGAGGAGTGCGCGCCCCAGGAAACCGCTTCCGCCGGTGACGAGCACCCTCACTTCTGCTCCTCCGCCGTCCGGGGCGAGGCCGGCCGCTCCCCTGCCCGGGGCTCCCGCGGCGCGCCCTCCGGCTCCGGCGGGGCCTCGCCCGGGGCTCGCACCTCCGCCGGGGGCGAGGACGCCACGGCGTCGCGCAGGGCGTGCACGGCCTCTTCCATGACGAGCGTCGCGACCTTGTGGGCCTCGCCCTTCGGCAGGTCGGCGGTGCGGGCGCGCAGGTCGTCCACCCGGATCACGGGGCCGATCGCGACCTTCAGGTCCGCGGTCCGCGGGAGGAGCGCTCCCTTGGGCAGCGCCTCGTGGGTTCCGGAGAGGTAGACGGGGAGCGTGTCGACACCGCAGTGCAGCGCCAGGTAGCCCGCCGTCGGCTTGAACGGCTGCAGCGCTCCGTCCCGGGATCGCGTCCCCTCCGGGAAGATGAGCACGTTGTAGCCCCGCCGAAGTGCCGAGATGGCCGAACGCAGGCTCTTGCGCACGGAGCCCGTTCGCTCCATCGGGATGAGGTTCGTGAAGTTCTCGAAGTAGGCGCGCTTGAGCGGGGTGTCGAAGAAGTAGTCCGCGGCGGCCATGGCGGCGAGGCGGCTCCCCTGCTCGCCGAGGGCGTACTTGACGAGCCCCATGTCGAGGTGGCTGGCGTGGTTCGCGACCACGAGCACGTTCCGGTCCACGGGCACGTTCGCCTGCCCGGAGACCTTCGCGTGGAAGACGGCGCCGTAGAGGGCGCGCTGCGCCAGCCCGAACGCGGCGCGGCCGGCGGACCGGACCGTCTCGGGCAGCGCTGCCGTCTCGGGGAGCCCCCGCGCACGGTCCGGAGCGCGCCTCGGCGGCGCGTCCTCGCGCTGCCGGGAGCCCGAGAGGAGCCGCACCAGGTCACCCGCGGTCTGCGCGGAGGGCACCTGCTCGAGGGTCTCGGCCGAGACGCCGAGGTCCTCGAGCGCGGCCTGGAGCTCCGTCATCATGAGGGAGTCGAAGCCCAGGTCCGCGAGGAGGTGGCTCGACGGTCCCACGGCATCGCCCGGCCGCCTCGCGACCTCGGCCAGGAGGCGCAGGACCCAGTCGTCGGCGCCCGAGAGCGCCGCCTCCCGGGAGCGGCGACCCCGGTGCGCGGAGGCCTCCAGCCGCCGCAGCTCCTCGACGACGAGCGCTCGCTTGACCTTGCGCGTGGCCGTGCGCGGGAGCGGCCCGTCGGAGAAGTGCCACACCTTCGCTCGCTTGTAGAACGGGAGCGTCGCGCTCACGCGCCGCAGGTGCTCGTCGGCGAGGCGTCGAGCCTCCGCCGGGTCGCGTCCGTCGGCCGCCGGGACGACGAGGAGCGCCACCCGCTCGCCCTCCGCCTCGGGGAGGCCGACGGCGGCGAGTTCCTGGATGAGCGCGGGCTCGGCATAGAGCGCCTCCACCTCGTCCGGGTAGACGTTCTTTCCGTCCGCGTCGATGATCACGTCCTTCCTGCGGCCGACGATGGAGAGGCGTCCCTCGGCGTCCAGGCGGCCGAGGTCCCCGGTGTGGAGCCACCCGTCGCGGAGAACGGCGGCGGTCTGGTCGCGATCGACCTCGGGCTGCCCGGGTCCACCCTGGAAGTACCCGAGCATCACGTTGGGACCCCGGGCGAGCACCTCTCCGACGCCCGACGCGTCCGGCTCGTGGATGCGGATCTCGATCCCGGGCAGCGCCCGACCCACGTGACCGATCCGCGACGCGTCCTTCGGGGTGCTCACCGAGAGCACGGGGGCGGACTCGGTGAGGCCGTAGCCCTCGTAGAGGTCGAACCCCATCTCGTGGAAGGCCCTCTGGACTTCCGGCGAGAGGGCCGACCCCCCCGAGACGAGGATCCGCAGACGGCCGCCGAGCTTGCGGTGGACCGGCCAGAAGAGGAGCTTGCCGAGGTTCAGCCCCTGGCGGTCGCGGAGGGAGGCGTTCAGTCGCCGCAGGAGCGCCGCTCCCTCCTCGACCACCCGGGGCGCGGCGGAGATCTCCTGGGTGATGCGCCGGTGGAGGAGCGACCACAGCGCCGGGACCCCGATCATGGCCGTCACGCGCCCCTCTTCGAGGGCGTCCCCGATGCGGTCGGCGCTGACCTCGTCGAGGTACTCGATCTCGGCGCCGCCGGCGAGCGGGACCAGCAGGCCGCAGGCGAACTCGAAGGTGTGGTGGAGCGGAAGGACCGAGAGGAGCCCGTCGCCAGGACCGACCCGGAAGACGCCGCCCAGCTTCGCCACCAGGCTCGCGAAGTTCCGGTGCGTCAGCAGCACGCCCTTCGGCGTGCCCGTCGTCCCGCTCGTGAAGATCAGGCTCGCCACGTCGTCCGGGGCGGCGCCGCGGAGGAGCTCGGTCGGTGGTCCGCCCGCGAGCGCCTCGTGCAGGAGCGCGAGCCGCGCCTCGATGCCTGCCGCGCGCAGCGCGAGCTCGAGCCCCTCGGCCCGGTCGCGGACCCTCTCGGAGACGAGCAGCACGCGCGCCCCGGCGCTCCGCGCCAGGTGGGCGAGCTCGCCGGGGGAGAGCAGGGCGTCCACCGGGACGGCAACCGCTCCCGCCCGCAGGATGCCGAAGTAGGCCGACGCCCACTCCGGGCGGTTCTCGCTCGCGAGGAGCACCCGGTCGCCCTTCGCGACGCCGGCCGCCCGGAGGAACGCCCCCACGCGGTCGGCCTGGCGTGCGAGCTCCCGGTAGGTGAGCGTCTCCTTGCGCTCCCCCGACATCCGCAGCGCCACCCGGTGCCCGTGCCTTTCCGCCGCGGCGAAGAGAAGCTCGATGAGGTCCCGGTGCGGCCTGACGACGTGGACCTTCTTCTGCGACTCCTCCTCGAGCCCCGGGAATACCCATTGCTCGAGGCCCTTCACGTGGACGTCGATCCAGTAGGAGCGCCAGTCGAGCCGCTCCGGATCCCACGGGAGTCGCGCTCGGTCCTCCGGCGACAGCCGCTCGTAGAGCTCGCGGATCGCCGCGCAGCGGAAGACGTACTCGTTGTCCCACAAGAACGGCATGAAGAGCTCGAAGAGCTGCCGGCTCCGCTCGAGCTGGCTCTGCCACTCGTCGAGCCCCTCCGACAGGCGCTCCGCGAGCGCCTGCAGGCGCGGCATGCCCCAGCGGGGCGTCCGCTCCCTGAGCAGCCGCTGCGCCGCGCGGGCGAGCCGCTCGGCGGCGGGCGTGCTGAACTGGTCGAAGTGCTCCCGGTCCACGCGGTAGGGCTCGAGGCGGGAGCGCGCGAGGTTCAAGAGCGGGTTCCCCTCCTCGCGCCGCGCGTACAGGCGGCGCTGGTAGAGGCCGACGAGCTCGAAGCAGCGGTGGACGTAGAAGGGGTTCACGTCGCCCGACGCGAGGTGGTAGACGCGACCGGCGGACGGCTCGGCGGCCGACGGCGGCGCGGTGCGCCGCAGCCGGGTGCGGTCGAGGAGGTCCGCGCCGACCGCCACCAGCCCGGCGGCGACCAGGTCCACGGGCACGACGTCCAGGACGGTCTTCTTCCCCCCTGGATAGGCGCGGTGGCCCTTCAGCGAGAGGAACACGAGCGGGGCGCTCGTCGTGAACCCCTCGTTCCACCCCGGGAACGGGTAGCGCAGGGCGCTCTCCACGATGGACGGGCGCACGATTGCGAAGCGGACGTCGCTCGCGGCGACGACCTGCTCGCCGAGGGACTTCGTGTAGGTGTAGGTGTTGGGCCATCCCCAGTGGCGGGCGCGCTCCATCCCGAGCTCGACGAGCCTCTCCGCGATCCAGAGCTTCTTCTCGCGCCCCACGGCGAGCCGGAGCGCGCGGGCGTCGCCGGGATCGCGTCCCTCCTGGCGGAGGCGCTCCCGGGCCCGCTCCCCGAACCGGGAGAGCAGCGTCCGGTCGTCCGCGGACTCGCGCACCTGGGAGATGCGTCGCTCGCAGTCGGCGATCTCCTCCTCGGGGTCGAAGGCCGCGGGGTCGAGCGCGCCTCCCTTGGGGTGCGGGACCACGTCCTCGCGCCGCGGGAAATAGCCGCGGATCGGCTCGTCCTCGAAGACCACGCCGTCCCGGTTGCCGGCGACGAAGCTCGTGGAGACGTGGAGGAGCGCCGCCCCGAGGCGCCGGCACAGGCCGACCGCATGGGCGGCCCCGCGGGCGTTCACCTGGATGGCGAGGTCGAGCGAGGGCGCGAAGTCCACGAGCCCGGCACAGTTCACGACGAGGTCGAGCCCTTCCATGCGCGCCAGGTCTCGCTCCGAAAGGCCGAACAGGGGGTCCGTGACGTCGCCGGCCACGGGGACGCACTTCTCGGCGAGGAACGCCTCGAGCCCCGCCCCGTGGCGCGCCCGCACCGGGTCGAGGGGCCGGCTCGAGACCACCTTGTCGGCGAATCGGGCCTCGGGACTCCCTCCCGCACCGACCCGGACGAGCACGAAGACGCGACCGATCTGCGGGTAGCGGTCGAGCAGCAGGGAGAGCGCCACCTTCCCGAGGAATCCCGTCGCCCCGGTGAGGAGGATGCGGCGGCCGGACAGCGCGGCCCCGACGTCCAGCGGGGGGGCGGGCGACGGCACGGGACGAAGGGGCGGCTCGCGCCGCGCCCCCGGGTCGCGCTCCCGCCTGTCGCTCATGCCGGCCCCTGCGTCATGACGATGGGCGGGAAGTGGAGCATCGCGATCTCGGCGCCGCGACCGTGGGTGGACCGCGCCATGTCGATCGCCTCCGACAGCGTGCTCGCCGTGTCCCAGCCGAGCAGGCGCGGGACGTGGTCGTTGTCGGCGCCGACGGCGATGATCCGCCCCAGGTGCTGGCGGCCGTTCTCGCCCCAGTACCACATGAAGAACGGGTGCGCGCCGTGATAGGCGTTCCCGGTGCGGTAGAGGTGCACGTAGGTCGGGTTCTCGGCGAACTCCCGCTCGTACTTCCGCTCCAGGACGGCCGCGTCCCGGGTCTCGGGCAGGAGCCGGTGGAAGAACTCGATGTAGCTCGGATGCTGGACAGGGTCGAACTCGTCGGAGCAGGGGTGGGCGATGATGAGCGTGCCGCCCGGCTTCACGAGCGGCCGCCCGCGGTAGAAGTTGAAGAAGTAGCCGCAGGCCATGACCTGGACGAGGAGCGGGTTCAGCGTCGAGTGCACGTTGTACGGGGAGATGTAGGGCATCCCGTAGACCACGACGTCCGCCTGGAAGTCGACGTCGACCAGGTACTGTCCGTAGCTCGCCTCGAGGATCTTCTGGTGGGTGGGCTCGGTGCGCCCCGCGTGCACGGCGATGACCTCGTAGGCGGCGGGGAGGGAGTGCAGGAGCCGGCGCCGGGCGGCCTTGGGCAGTAGCCGCAGCGAGGCCCGCATGGCCTCGAGCTTCAGCCGGTCGCCATCGGTGAAGTCCTCCTCGCGCTTCATGAGGAAGCCGAGCTGCCCGTCGAACATCCGGTTGTTGATGGTGGTCTCGATGTGGAAGACGTTCAGGTGCTCGTCGATGACCCGGCCCACCCGATCCACCGAGCGGTGGAGCTCGGAGTGCGGGGGGTCCATGTACGACCAGCTCTGGCGGATGGTCCGCGGGTCGTGGTGGGCCTTCACGCCCTCGTAGCTCGTGAGCCCCGTCGACATCGACTTGTGGCCGCCGTCCATGGGCACGAGGTTCAGGTTCACGTAGATGACGAGGTCCGACTCGGCGGCGCGCCGGTTCAGGACCACCTTCTCGCCGTGCCCTGTCGTTCCGAGAGAGACGAGGCCGTCCCGGTCCTCCGCGTCGTGGTGGTAGAGCCGGTCGGGCCAGTGGGAGTCGAAGATCCGCTGCCCCACCATCCGCCGGACCTCGGCGGCCGTCATGCGGCGGTGGAGGGCGATGGCGATCACGAGGTGGACGTCGTCGACGCCGGCGTCGCCGAGGAGCTCGAGCACCACCTCGAGCACCTGCTGGCGAACGTCCGGAGTGCGCATCTGCGGCAGCGGCAGCGAGATGTCGTCGATGGCGATCGTGACCTTCATCCCCGGTCGGAGCTGGGCGTGGAGCGGGTCGCACCCCTCGGGGTGGTTGACGGCCCAGCGGATCGCGGCCCTCACGTTCGGCAGGCCCGCCACGGGGGGGTTCGGGAAGATCACCTTGGTGCCGACCGGGAGGTCCTCGACGAGGAAGTCCTCCCCGAAGAACATGAGGCGCGGCGGCGAGTCCTTGTCGGTCACGACGACCTGGTCGGTCGTCTCGTAGAAGCGGCGCAGCTTGCTCGGTGGGCGCACGGGCTCTCAGGCCTCCTGGGTGGACAGCACCGGCCACTCGTATGCCCGGGCGACGCTCCGCAGGCGGACGTCCGGGTTCACGGCGGCCGGGTGCCCCACGACCGCCAGCATGGGGTAGTCGGAGAAGCTGTCCGAGTAGGCGAAGCTCTGGTCGAGCGCGAAGGCCTCGCGGCTGCAGTAGTCGCGAATGGCGAGCGCCTTGTGGGCGCCCTCCACGATGGGGGGGACCACGCGCCCGGTGGCGAAGCCGTTCACGAAGTGCATCCGGTTCGCGATGAGGTCGTCGGCCCCGAGGTGCTCGGCGAGCCGCCGGACCGTGAAGTCGAGCGCCCCCGTGCACAGGACCACTCGGCACCCGGCCCGGCGCGCCTCTTCGATGAGGCGCTTCGCCCCCGGGTAGACGGCCGGGCGGAGCACGCGCTCG
Source organism: Anaeromyxobacteraceae bacterium (assembly GCA_035543235.1). Classification (GTDB taxonomy): domain Bacteria; phylum Myxococcota; class Myxococcia; order Myxococcales; family Anaeromyxobacteraceae; genus DATJZG01. The sequence continues at coordinate 33,076 of DATKJV010000064.1, forward strand.
AAGAGCTCGTCGGCGAGGAAGAGGAGGCGGTCCTCGCTCTGCCCCCGGTAGAACGAGTAGAACATCTCGTTGAACGCCTTGCGGTTCGCCTGGTCCGTCGCCCACAGCAGCGGCAGCGAGACGACGGTCTTTGCCGTGTGCCAGGCGGTCCCGAAGATCGTCCCCTGGTTCATCGCGTAGAAGGCGAAGGCGTGGACGATGTTCGTCCGCACGAGGGTGCCGTCGACGTCGAAGAAGGCCGCCTTTCGGGTTTCGTCCACGATGGAGCCGGTTTAGTCGAGCCGCCCGGTGCGTGTCAAAGCAGCGATATCCGCTCTGCGTCGCGCCCGGGGCGGGTCGGGCGAGGCCGGCCTCCGGGCCGCCTCGAGGGGTGCCAGCCGGGGCGTGCCCGCAGGCGTCCCTCCGCAGCCGCGCGAAATGCGTGGGGTTTTTCTCGGGAGCCGCCCGGGTGCCGGACGCCGCTGCGCCGCGCGCGGGCTCGCGGCGCCTGACATTCACTGAAGGTCCTCGTGCGACCCGGCAGCCGGTGTGCCCGCGCCCTGCCCGTGGCGTACCCGCGCACGATGCTCTCGGCCTTCGTGCAGGAGGTCGTCGCGACCTCGGGTGCCGGACGCGCTCCCTCGAGGAGACGCCCCGCGACACCCTCGTCTGGTTCGTGGCCCGCGGGGACCTCGTGCCCGTCACCCCCGAGCTCGGGGAGTTGGAGGCGCGCGGGCGGTCGCAGCCGCCGCCGCCCCGGCCCGCTGCGGTGCAGGCCTAGATCCATCCTCGCTCGCGGTACCAGCGCGTCGACCGGCGAATCGACTCGGCGAGGTCGATCCGCGCCTCGAAGCCGAGGATCCGCGCCGCCTTGTCGGTGCGGCAAGTCCAGCCCGGGGCGAGGATCTGCTCCGCGAGCTTGCGGTTGAACGGGAGGTGGCGATCGAGGACGCGGCTCGCGACGTCTGCCGCGGAGCCGGCCATGCGCAGGAGCAAGGGCGGGATCCTCAGGCGGACCGGCTCCACCCCGAGCGCCCCGAGGACCTCCCGCTGCAGGCCCTCCAAGTCCGTGCGCGACTCGTGTGCGAGGAAGAAGGCCTCCCCGATCGCCTCCTCCCGCTCGGCGAGCAGCAGCATGCCGCGGGCGCAGTCGTCGACGTCCACGAAGGAGAGCGGGCGGGGTGGGCCGGAGATGGCGACGAGGATCCTGCGCGCGGCGAGCCGGAAGAAGAGGAGGTTCTCGCGGTCCCCCGGGCCCGTGATGCGCGGGGGCCGCGCCACGCTCGCCCGGAGGCGCCCGGGGTGCGAGAGGGCGATGCGCTCTGCCTCCGCCTTCGACTCGCCGTACCACTCGACCGGGCTCAGCGGATCTTCCTCCCTGCGCCCCTCCGCCGACGGGCCGGAGGCGGCGAGCGATCCCGCGAGGACGAAGCGGCGCAGCGAAGGGGCGTGTTGGAGGCAGGCCTCGACGAGGTGCCGCGTGCCGTCGGCGTTCACGCGAAGGAAATCATCACGCCGCGGCGCGCGCCGGATCCCGGCGAGGTGGAAGACGAGGTCCGCCCCGACGACCGCGGCGGGAAGCGTCTCCGGCCGGGTCACGTCGCCTGCCACCTCCTCGGCGCCGAGCGCGGCGAGCTCTCCCGGCGATCGCCGCGGGCGGACGAGCGCCCGCACGGCGTAGCCACGCTCGAGGAGGACGCGGACGAGCGCGCGGCCCAGGAATCCGTTCGCGCCGGTGACGAGCGCTCTCACGCGGCTCCAAGGTCTGCCGCGGGCCGCCGCCCGTCAACGCGGCCGCTCGGTCACGGGCGGGTGGCCGCACGGGCATGGCCGGACGCAGCCGCCCTCGAGGCGCGTCCACGGCGGGGCGTGGCCCAAGGAAACACCAGAAAAAATCGCAGGTTGGGGCGCAGTCCTTCTCCGCGCCCGTGGCCGACCCGCGCCCAGCCGCGGGCTGACACCGGCCCGACGATTGGGGTATATATCGACGCCCCTTCGGAGCGATTCGGCGCGGCGGCGCGCCGTCGCTCCGGGCCGGCAGAGGGTCAACCGCCTCCCGTCAGACGAGAGGCTCCGGACCGACCACCGACAGGAGAACCTCGCGTGACGAACCCAGTCATGGACGCGTACCTGAAGCACGTCGAAGAGCGCAACGGACAAGGAATCCCCCCCCGCCCCCTCGACCCGGAGCAGACCCGCGAGGTCTGCAAGCTGCTCCAGAAGCCTCCCAAGGGCCAGGAGGAGTTCCTGCTCTCGCTGCTGCGCGACCGCGTCTCCCCGGGCGTGGACCCGGCCGCGGAGGTGAAGGCGGGCTTCCTAGCCGAGGTGGTCTCGGGCAAGAAGAAGTCGCCGCTCATCTCCAAGAAGGACGCGATCTTCATGCTCGGCACGATGGGCGGCGGCTACAACGTCCCGCCGCTCGTCGGCGCGCTCAAGGTCAAGGCGCTCGCCGACGACGCCGCGAAGGCCCTCTCCGGCCTCACCTACGTCTACGACGCATTCGACGACGTCGTCGCGCTCGCGAAGGCGAAGAACCAGGCGGCGAGGAGGGTGCTCGAGTCCTGGTCCGAGGCCGAGTGGTTCACGTCGCGCCCGGGCGTGCCCGACCAGCTGAAGGTGAAGGTCTTCAAGGTCGACGGGGAGATCAACACCGACGACTTCTCCCCCGCCGGCGACGCATCCACTCGCCCGGACATCCCGCTCCACGCGCTCGCGATGGGCAAGACCCGTTTCCCGGGGGGCCTGAAGACCATCGCCGAGTATCGCGCGCAGGGGTTTGCGGTGGCCTTCGTCGGCGACGTCGTGGGTACGGGCTCCTCGCGCAAGTCCGCCATCAACTCGGTCCTCTGGCACATCGGCGAGGACATCCCGCACGTCCCGAACAAGCGGCGCGGCGGGCTCGTCATCGGCGGCGTCATCGCCCCCATCTTCTTCAACACCGCGGAGGACTCCGGCGCGCTGCCCATCAAGACCGACGTCGCGAAGCTCAAGACCGGCGACGTGGTCACCATCGACTTCAAGAAGGGCGAGATCCGCGGGGAGTCGGGGGAGGTTCTGTCGACCTTCCAGCTCAAGCCCGACAACCTCGGCGACGAGTACCGGGCGGGCGGACGCATCCCCCTCATCATCGGGCGCGCGGTGACCGACAAGGCTCGCAAGGCGCTCAAGAAGGGCGCGACCGACGTCTTCGTCGTGAAGAAGAACCCCGAGCCGAAGAAGGGCCAAGGCTACAGCCTCGCCCAGAAGATGGTCGGCCGGGCCTGCGGGCTGCCGGGCGCGCTGCCGGGCTGGTACGTCGAGCCCCGGATGACCACCGTCGGGAGCCAGGACACGACGGGCCCCATGACCGCGGACGAGCTCAAGGAACTCGCCTGCCTGCGCTTCCAGGCCCCCATGTTCATGCAGTCGTTCTGCCACACCGCGGCCTACCCGAAGGCGGCGGACGTGAAGATGCACAAGACGCTGCCGCAGTTCGTGGTCGAGCGGGGCGGCGTCTCGCTCCGGCCCGGTGACGGCGTCATCCACAGCTGGCTCAACCGCCTGTTGCTGCCCGACACGGTCGGCACGGGTGGAGACAGCCACACCCGGTTCCCCATCGGCGTCTCCTTCCCGGCGGGATCGGGCCTCGTCGCCTTCGCCGGCGCCATGGGCTTCATGCCGCTCGACATGCCGGAGAGCGTGCTCGTGCGCTTCAAGGGATCGCTCCGGCCCGGGATCACGCTCCGCGACGTCGTGAACGCCATCCCGTACTGGGCGATCCAGAAGGGCCTCCTCACCGTCCCGAAGAAGGGCAAGAAGAACGTATTCAACGGGCGCATCCTCGAGATGGAGGGGCTCCCGGACCTCACGGTTGAGCAGGCGTTCGAGCTCACCGACGCCGCCGCGGAGCGCAGTGCCGCCGCGGCGACGGTCAAGCTCGGGGAGAAGACCATCTCCGACTATCTCCGGTCGAACGTGGCGCTCATGCGGAAGATGATCGCCGACGGCTACCAGGACGCGAAGACCCTCCAGGCCCGGATCGACGCCGCCGAGAGGTGGCTGAAGAAGCCACAGCTCCTCTCGGCGGACGACAACGCCGAGTACGCCGCGGTGATCGAGATCGACCTGGCGGAGGTCCAGGAGCCGATCCTCGCGTGCCCGAACGACCCCGACGACGTGAAGCTCCTCTCCGAGGTCGCGAACACGAAGATCGACGACGTCTTCCTCGGCTCGTGCATGACGAACATCGGCCACTTCCGCGCGGCCGGCGAGATCTGGAAGGGGCAGAAGTTCAACCCTGCGGTCCGCACCTGGATCTGCCCTCCCACGCGGATGGACCAGCAGGAGCTCCGCGACGAGGCGTACTTCCAGGTCTTCAGCCAGATCGGCGCGCGGGTGGAGGTGGCGGGCTGCTCGCTCTGCATGGGCAACCAGGCGCGGGTCCCGGGCAGCGCGACGGTGTTCTCCACCTCGACCCGCAACTTCGACGACCGCATGGGCGACGGAGCGAAGGTCTTCCTCGGCTCGGCGGAGCTCGGCGCGGTGGCGTCGAACCTCGGGCGCCTGCCGACCAAGGACGAGTACTTCGCCGCCTACAACGAGAAGGTCGCGCCGAAGGCGGACAAGGTCTATCGGTACCTGCAGTTCGACGAGCTGCCGGACTACCGGCCGGTCGACAAGAAGAAGATGCGCGTCGTGGCGTAGGCCCGCGCGAGGCCCGCGGCCACACGCGGTGGCGGAACGAGGCCGGGGGGGCGGCGGTTGCCGGCCCCCCGGTGCTCTTCGGGCTCGGTCGGCGACGCCTCAGGCGCGCAGGCTCTCCCGGACCCATGCGTCGAGCTCCGGGCGAGGCACGACCCCGCTGCGGCGGGCGACCTCGCGGCCGCCCGCGAACAGCACGAACGTCGGGATGGCGCGGACGCCGAGCCGCGCCGCCGCCTCGGGCTCCTCGTCGCTGTCCACCTTCAGGACGAGGAGCTCCCCGGCCGCCCTCCGTCCGAGGTCGGCGAAGACAGGCGCGGCCGCTCGGCACGGGCCGCACCAGGGCGCCCAGAAGTCGACGAGGACGGGGACCGGCGAGTTCCGGACGGCCGCGTCGAGGGCCGCGGCGGTCGCGGCCTGCGGCTCGCCGGACACGTCGAGATCGAGGTGGCACTTCCCGCACACCGGCGCCGCTCGCGTCGGGGTGGCCCCGACCCGGTTGAGCGCGCCACAGCGGGCGCAGAGGTACGCCTTCATGCCCGGAAGGGTAAGGCGTCCTCTCGGGCCGGCAAGCGGCGATCGAGGGTCGAGGCGCCTTGCGCGGGCGGCCCGGGTGGGCTATCGGCCAAGCATGCCCCGCGTCACCGCCATCGAGATCGTGGAGGACCGCACCGCCTCGTCCCGCTGCGACGAGGGGTTCCTGCACGTGCGGCGCTACCGCGCCCGGAACCGCCGGGCGGACGGCTCGCTGTCCAGCGTGTACCGAATCGACGTCGTGGACCGCCCATCGCTCGACGCGGTCGCCGTTTGCCTCTGGGCGAGGACGTCGAAAGGGATCGACGTCCTGCTGCGGCGGCAGCTCCGGCCCGCCGTCCATTTCCGCAGGGGTCGCCCGCGCGCGATGCCGGAGCAGGACCTCCTCCTCTTCGAGGAACTCGTGGCGGGCGTGCTGGAGCCCGGGGAGCGGGGGCTCGAGGCCCTGAAGCGGAGGGCCGCGGAAGAGGTGCGCGAGGAGGCGGGGCTCTCGATCCCGGCAGAGCGCTTCGAGCCGCTCGGCGCCCCGTTCTACATGCTGCCCGGCATCATCTCGGAGAAGATCCACCTCCTCGCCGCGGAGGTGGAGCGGGGAGCCCCCGTGGCCGCCTTCGAGGCTCCGGCGGAGGGGGACGGGTCGCCGATGGAGGAGGGGGCGGAGCTCGCCTGGCGGAGCCTCGAGGCGGGCATCCTGGCTTGCGAGCGCGGGGAGATCGAGGACGCGAAGACCGAGATCGCATTCCGGCGGCTCAAGGAGCGGTTGCGCTGACAGGAGGGTGGGCGAAGCCATGGCGAAGACGAGGGGACGCACCCGCCGCGAGCGCGACTCGCTCGGAACCCTGGAGGTTCCCGCCTCGGCCCTGTGGGGGGCGCAGACCGCCCGGGCCGTCGAGAACTTTCCCATCTCCGGGCTGCGCGAGCCGCCCGAGCTCGTGGATGCCACCGTCCGCATCAAGCTCGCGGCCGCACGGGTGAACGCGCGCCTGCGTCTTCTGCCCCCGCGCAAGGCGCGGGCCATCGAGCGGGCTGCGCGGGAGGTCCTCGCCGGGCGGTTCCGGGACCAGTTCGTCGTCGACGCCTACCAGGCCGGGGCCGGAACCTCGTTCCACATGAACGTGAACGAGGTGCTCGCAAACCGGGCTGCGGAGATCCTCGGGGGACGCCGTGGCGACCGCTCCGTCGACCCGAACGACGACGTGAACATGGCGCAGTCGACGAACGACGTCATCCCCACCGCGATGCGCCTCGCCGCGCTCGAGGCGGCGCCCGCCGTGGTCTCGGCGCTCGAGGGGCTCGCCGGGACCTTCGCGCGGAAGGCGCGGGGCTGGGAGGATATCGTCAAGGCGGGCCGCACCCACCTCATGGACGCGACCCCGATCCGCCTCGGACAGGAGGTCTCGGGGTGGGCGGCAGCGCTCTCGGCCGCGGCCGCGCGGGTGAACGACGCCCTGCCGGAGCTGGCGTCGCTCGGGATCGGGGGAACCGCCGTGGGGACGGGGATCAACGCCTCGCCGCGGTACCGGGAGCTCGTCGTGCGGGAGCTGGCGCGCCTGACCGGCATCCCGCTCGTCCCGGCCCCGAACCCCTTCTACGCGATGCAGTCGCTTGCCCCCTTCGCGGGGCTCTCCTCTTCCCTCAGGAACGCGGCGGTCGAGCTCCTGCGGATCGGCGGCGACGTCCGGCTGCTGGCCTCCGGCCCGGCGACGGGGTTCGCGGAGCTGAGGCTCCCGGCCGTGCAGCCCGGCTCCTCCATCATGCCCGGCAAGGTGAACCCGTCGATGGCCGAGATGCTCGCCATGGTCGCTTACCAGGTGGTGGGCCTCGACTCGGCCATCGCGTTCTCCGCTTCCGCCGGCCAGCTCGAGCTGAACGTGATGATGCCGCTCGTGGCCTGGGACCTCATCCACCAGCTCCGCATCCTCGAGCGCGCGGTGCGGGCGTTCGACGAGAAGCTGGCGAAGGGCCTCGAGGCAGACGGGGACCGTGCCGCGTTCTTCGCGCACCGGACGGTGAGCCTCGCCACCGCCCTCGCTCCCCGGGTCGGGTACCTCGCGGCTTCCGAGATCGTGAAGGAATCGGTGCGCACAGGCCGCTCGATCGAGGACCTGGCCGTCGAGAAGGCCGGGCTCTCCCGAGCCGAGGCGCGGCGGATCCTCGACGTGCGCAAGCTGACGAAACCCGGACGCGCGTGACAGAATGCCGGGGATGCGACCGCGCGCGACCTTCGCCGCCGCTGCCGTGCTTGCGCTGACGGGCGCGGCCGGCACGCGAACGGGAACCGTCGCTGGCGTGCTGCGCTACAAGGGGTGCCTCACCAACGTACCCGGCGCCACCGTCGCCGTCATCGGACGCGACCGGGTCGCGACGAGCGATGCGGGCGGGCGCTTCGTCGTCGAGCTGCCCGGGGGCTCCTACTCCCTCGTCGTCCGGGGCCCCGGCATCGTCGCGGACCAACGCGTCGACGAGGTGGTGGCGGTCCCCGGCAAGATCCACGACCTGGGCATCGTCGAGGTGTGGCCCGACGAGCGGCCTCCCCAGTGCACGCCGGCGCCGCCCCCGGCACCGGGCGCCGAGCCGACCGTGGCCGCCGCACCCGACGCGCCCGCGGTGGACCTGCCCGGGACGGGCGTCGGCCCCTCCTCGGCCGCCCCGGACCAGATCCTCGTGCGGGGCTCCGCCGGGACCGGGTCGGGGCAGTTCGCCCTCCAGGGAAACCCCGCCCGCGAGGACGAGGACGCGCTAGGCCCGCCCAGCTTCGCCATCGGCCCCCAGGGCTTCATCTATGTCCTCGACTCGCTCAACGGGCGGGTGCAGCGCTTCGATCCGAAGGGGCACTTCGCCGCCTCCTTCCCGCTCGCTCGCACGAACGGCGAGCCCGTCGTCGAGGCGGACATCGCCGTCAGCGACGAGGGAGGGGTCTTCGTCTTCACCGAGGGGGAGAGCCCCTCGCTCGTCCAGTTCGACGCCGCCGGGAAGGTGATCCTCGCCGGCGCGCTGCCGCCGTCGTTCAAGGGGGTCGACCAGCTCGTCGCCGGACGACAGCGGCCGCTCTTCCTGATGCTGAACGGCCAGTCGGTCCGCGGCGAGCTGGGCTGGGGGGGGATCCGGGCGGAGGGGCCGTTCCCGGGGCTGCCGGCGGGCGGCGTGTACGTGCAGGCCGAGCGCGCCAGCCGCTGGATGGTCCAGGTGAAGTTCCTCGCGGCCGACGGGCGCGTGCGCCGCGCCCTGAACCTGCGGTCGCAGGTCCCCGTCACGCGCGTGCGCCTCGTCGGCGTGAGCCGGCGCGGCGACGTGGTTCTCGCCGTCGACCGGGCCGAGGGAAGCGACGACGAGGCCGCTCGCGGCGAGGTGCTCCTCCTCGAGGTCACGCCGCAGGGGCAGGTGGCCGGGTCCCTCTCGGTCCCGCCGGGGGACCGCCGCTGGGAGTTTCGCGAGTTCGCGCTCGCGCCGGACGGAGCCATCGTGCAGATGCAGTCGGACCTCGCGGAGGTCCGGCTCGTCCGCTGGTCGCTCCAGCCAGCGCCCCGTGACGCGGTCGCTGGCGAGGGAATGGTGAAGGGGCGCGTCTTCGAGTCCGGGAAGCCCGCGGCGGGGGCCGCGGTCTCGGTCGCCAAGGCCCACCGCAGCGTGGCGACCGGTCCCGACGGGAGTTTCGAGGTCCGCGTGCCGGCGGGCACCTGGGCCGTGAGCTTCCGGCGTTCGCAGGCCGTCGTCGCGGACTCCCCGCCGGCGGAGCTGAAGGTCGCGGTCGCCGCGGGCGCCACGGTGGACGTGGGCAACGTGACGCTCGCGCCGGTCCGTGCGGTCCAGCTCGTCGTCCCACCGCCGGCAGAGCCCGTCCCGTAGCCGCCCGGGCACGCCCGACCGCCCATGGCCGCCACGCTCCGGTACTTCATGCTTCCCGAGGACGAGCGCTCCCTGTTTCGCCACCTCGCGCCCCACGGGCTCACCCTCTACCCGGAGGTCTTCCCGCAGGGGACGCGTGGCGTCGCCGCGGACGAGGCGGCGCAACGCGTCCTCGATGGCGATGCCTACTACCTCGCCGCGGAACGGCTCGGCCCCGTCATCGTCCGCCCGCTCAAGCGGGGCCGCGACAAGGGGCTCCTCGAGATCGCCGAGATCCCGTCGCCCGTGTTCCACTACGAGCGCTCGCACCCGAACGACGAGGGCGAACTCGTCGGGGGCCGCCTGTGGGCCGAGCTCGACGTCACCGACTCTCCCGAGGCGAAGGGCCTCGGCAAGCCGCTCGCGCTCAGGCGCATCTTCGAGGACGTCCACCAGTTCTTCCGGAAGTCCTGGCGGAGGAGCGACCCCAAGGGGTGGTGGGTCGGACCGGCTGCAGCAGCCCGGGTGAAGGCGGGGGACCTCGTGCTCCGGGAGCCGGGGCACAAGGGGCGGACGGTCGCCGTCTGGCGATGACCGCCGCTCCTTGGCGCGCGATCGGTTCGTTGACTTCGAAGGGCGCCGGGGCTACAGAAAACCTTGACTGTGAAGCCACTTGCGCGCTACAAGGCCGCCCTCGCGGCGCTTGCCGTCACCGTGCCCACGCTCGGCTGGGGCGACAAGGTTGCGGGCGCGGTGCTGCCCGACGGGGCGAGGTGGGTGTCGGAGAACCGCTACCGCGCGGACAGGACGTACGAGGAGACGCTCAAGTTCTACCGGTCCGTGTATCCGCCGGCGAGGTACCCGACGAAGACCATCGCGAGCCTTCCCGGGGTGAGGGCGGTGCACATCGACAACCCCGAAGCGCGGCCGGGGACCTGGGAAGGGCTCAACGTTTACGAGGCGCACGGCGAGACCAAGGTGTTCGTGCTCGTCACGCCGCCCGGAGGAAAGAGGGCGCCACCGAAGTAGGGCGCCAGGGAACTTGGGGGATCGTCTAACGGCAGGACGCCAGACTCTGGATCTGGCTATCTAGGTTCGAATCCTAGTCCCCCAGCCAAACCAAGGAGTGAGCGGGCGTTGACTTCCAGGGCGCCCGCACATAGGAGAACGGGAGTTCGTGGCCCCTTCGTCTAGCGGTTAGGACGTCGGCCTCTCACGCCGAAAACATGGGTTCAAGTCCCGTAGGGGTCACCAGTCGTGCCCCGCCCAAGGTGAGATTGGGCGGGGCTTTTTTCTGATCGGTCCCGTAGTGGTCACACGCAGGGTCACCGTCGACGGGCAACTCGCCCTTCGAGGCGGTGATCGCGCCCGACCCCTTTTCCAACTCCAACGCCGTTCCCGCGCACGCTCGTCGACGGCGCTGCACTGCCCGAGGGAAGGGCCGGTGTGGGCGGTGAAGGATAGGCGCAGGCTTTCAGGCCGATACCAACGTTGTCTTGGACTCCAGGCGCGGAAAGCAGCACGTTGCATGCAGAGAAAGGAGAGAAGCGCATGTCGAACGAATCAAAGTGCCCATTCCATCACACTGCCGGCGGCGGCACGGCGAACCAAGACTGGTGGCCGAATCAACTGAAGCTGAACATCCTGCACCAGCACTCGTCCCTGTCCGATCCCATGGGCGAGCGTTTCAACTACGCCAAGGAGTTCAAGACCCTCGACCTGGAGGCCGTGAAGAAGGACCTCCGGGCGCTGATGACCGATTCGCAGGACTGGTGGCCGGCGGATTTCGGCCACTACGGCCCCCTGTTCATCCGCATGGCGTGGCACAGCGCCGGCACCTACCGCACCGGCGACGGTCGCGGTGGCGCAGGCCACGGCAGCCAGCGCTTTGCGCCCCTCAACAGCTGGCCCGACAACGTCAACCTCGACAAGGCGCGCCGGCTGTTGTGGCCCATCAAGCAGAAGTACGGCCGGAAGATCTCCTGGGCCGACCTGATGATCCTCGCGGGCAACGTCGCGCTGGAATCCATGGGCTTCAAGACCTTCGGCTTCGGCGGCGGGCGCGAGGACATCTGGGAACCCGAGGAGGACGTCTACTGGGGTGCCGAGAAGAAGTGGCTGGAAGACAAGCGCTACTCCGGGGAGCGGGACCTCGAGAATCCTCTCGCGGCGGTGCAGATGGGACTCATCTACGTCAACCCGGAGGGCCCGAACGGGAACCCGGACCCGATCGCCGCGGCGCGGGACATCCGCGAGACCTTCGCCCGGATGGCGATGAACGACGAGGAGACGGTAGCGCTCATCGCGGGCGGCCACACCTTCGGCAAGACCCACGGTGCCGGCGATGCGAAGCATGTGGGTCCTGAGCCCGAAGCCGCCGCCATCGAGGAGCAAGGCCTGGGCTGGAAGAGCAGCTTCGGCACGGGCAAGGACGGCGACGCGATCACGAGCGGCCTGGAGGTCACCTGGACCGCCACCCCGACGAAGTGGAGCAACAACTTCTTCGAGAACCTGTTCGGCTACGAATGGGAGCTGACGAAGAGCCCGGCCGGTGCGAACCAGTGGAGGCCGAAGGGCGGTGCCGGTGCCGGTACCGTGCCGGACGCCCACAACGGGTCGAAGCGTCATGCCCCCGCCATGCTGACGACGGACCTCTCCCTGCGATTCGACCCGGCCTACGAAAAGATCTCGCGGCACTTCCTCGAGCATCCGGATCAGTTCGCGGACGCGTTCGCCCGGGCGTGGTTCAAGCTGACGCACCGCGACATGGGGCCGCGCGCTCGCTATCTTGGCCCGGAGGTCCCGGCCGAGGACCTCATCTGGCAAGACCCCATTCCCGCAGTCAATCACAGGCTGATCGGCCAGAAGGACATTGCCTCCCTCAAGGGCAAGATCCTGGCTTCAGGCTTGTCGGTCTCGCAGCTGGTATCGACCGCCTGGGCGTCGGCCTCCACCTTCCGTGGATCCGACAAGCGCGGCGGCGCGAACGGGGCCCGCATCCGGCTCGCCCCCCAGAAGGACTGGGAGGTGAACCAGCCCGCCCAGCTGGCAAAGGTGCTGAAGACCCTGGAGGGCATCCAGAGGGCGTTCAACAAGGCGCAGTCCGGCGGGAAGAAGGTCTCGCTCGCCGACTTGATCGTTCTGGCTGGTTGCGCGGGCGTCGAGCAGGCCGCGAAGAACGCCGGTCACAAGGTGACGGTCCCCTTCGCACCGGGACGCATGGACGCCTCGCAGGCGCAGACGGACGGGACTTCCTTCGCGGTGCTCGAGCCGATCGCGGACGGTTTCCGCAACTACCAGAAGACCCGCTACTCCGTATCGGCCGAGGAGCTGTTGGTCGATCGGGCGCAGTTGCTGACGCTCACCGCGCCCGAGATGACGGTGCTCGTGGGAGGCCTGCGCGTCCTGAACGCCAACGTCGGAGGGTCCCAGCACGGCGTCTTCACCAAGCGGCCGGAGGCTCTGACCAACGACTTCTTCGTGAACCTGCTCGACATGGGCACCGAGTGGAAGCCGACGTCGAAGGACGCGGACGTGTTCGAGGGGCGCGATCGCAAGACGGGCGAGCCCAAGTGGACCGCGACCCGTGTCGATCTCGTGTTCGGTTCGAACTCCCAGCTCCGGGCCCTGGCGGAGGTCTATGCCAGCGCGGACGCGCAGAAGAAGTTCGTGAACGACTTCGTGGCGGCCTGGAACAAGGTGATGAGCCTGGATCGCTTCGACCTTGCCTGATTGCCAAGGGCGCAACTCCTCCGAGGCGGACCTTCCTCGACATGGCATCAGATCGTCGCGCCATGTCGAGGTGGGCCCGCCCGAAGCCGGAGAGAATCATGCCCGTGATACGGCGTCCTCTTGAAGTGGATCGCCGAGAGGATCAGAGTGGGTGCCCGGAGGTACGGGCATGGGGAAAGGGCGGCGGCTGGAGGTGGCGGGCCACCTCGGGGTGATGGAGCTGTTCGAGCGGTACCGCGAGGCCGAGGACGCGGTGTTGAAGGGGCACCTTCAGGTGATCTGGCTGAAGGCGCAGGGCTGGGAGACCAAGCAGGTCGCGCGTTGCACCGGATTCAAGCCGGACTGGGTCCGCCGGCTGGTGCGGCGCTACAACGCGCAAGGTCCTGACGGCCTCGGCGACCAGCGGGCGAGCAACGGCCGGGATCCACTGCTGTCCGAGGCGCAGCGCCAAGAGCTCCTTGTCGCGCTTGGAAAGCCTTCACCGTACGGAGGTTTGTGGACGAGTGCGAAGGTGGCCCGCTGGATGGAGGAGCGGCTCGGGCAGAAGGTGTGGCCCCAGCGGGGCTGGATCTACCTGCGCGACCTGGGGATGACGTTGCAGCGTCCCCGGCCCCGGCACGTGAAAGCCGACCCGAAAGCACAGGCTGCGTTTAAAAAAAACTCCCGCGGATCCTTCGCCGTGTTCATCGAGAGTGTCCCGGCGCGCGAGTGGAGCTCTGGGCGCAGGACGAAGCGCGCCTCGGACTGATCCCCGTCGTGCGCCGCGTGTGGGCCGCCCGCGGCGAACGCCCTCTGGCGCTGGGCCAGCGCAGGTACCAGTGGCTGTACCTCTACGGCTTCGTGCGCCCCGGCAGCGGCGAGGTGCAGTGGCTCATCCTGCCCGAGGTCGATACCGACATCTTCTCCCTCGCCCTGAAGCATTTCGCGGAGGCGGTCGGGGCCGGACCCTACAAGCGCATCGTCCTGGTACTGGACGGGGCCGGCTGGCACGCGTCGAAGCACCTCGTCGTGCCCGAGGGCATCCACCTCGTCTTCCTGCCTGCGTACTCGCCCGAGCTTCAGCCGGCCGAGCACCTCTGGCCGCTCGTACGCGAGTCCATGGCCAACCGACGGATCGAGACCCTTGAGGAGCTCGAGGACTTGATCGCGGAGCGATGCCGCGCGCTCGCTGCGAACAAGGAGACGATCCGCTCGAGCACCTTCTTCCACTGGTGGCCCATCGATTATGCGAACTAGGGATCAATCAACAGGAAGCCGTATGACGCCCTAAAGGAGGGTCACGAGGGGGCGACGACCCAGTTGCACCGCCAGCATGACGGCGAAGGGGGACGGGAACTCCGCCGGGCGGGGCGCCGCGCAGCACGGGCACAGAGCGCGTAGCACCATCGAGCCGGCGCGGGAGGCCGGCAGGCGCTCGCAAGTAGCTAGAACCTTAGGCCGACACGGCCTTCAGTGGGAATGGCCGTGCTCCAGAGCCTTCTCGTGGATCTGCCCCGGCTCGTGCTGGTGACGGTGTTCCCGTTCACTCCCGTTCGAGTGGTGGTGCTCGTGGACGTGCCGGTGGGAATGAGGGTGGCTGTGAACAGTCCCGTCGGGATGGACGTGCTCGTGGCTGTGCACGTGCTCGTGCTCGTGTGCGTGCATCGCGACCTCCGCGCTTGCCTCGAAGCTAACCTGGTCCTGGTCGCGTCGCCACCCATGCAGGCACCCGGGCCAGCCCGAACGCGCCTCCCGGAGTCATCCTGAAGGGGTGGCCTCGGGGCGGAGTTGCTCGCGTCGGGAGGTCACCAGGGGTCGAGAGGATCGGCATCTCCCTGGAGAAGAAACTGCTCGCGCAGTTCGACCGGATCATCGCCGACAAGGAATACGTGAACCGGTCCGAAGCGAATCGCGGCCTCATCTGCGAGGCGCCGGTGCATCGAAAATGGGCCTCTGCACGAGCGGCGACGATCGGGCCGCGCTCGTCTACGATCACGACTCCTCCAGTCTCTCCCGGAGGTCGGCGCACCTCCGGCACGAGAACCATCGAGCCGTAGTCTCCTCGCCCCAGGTGCACATGGACGCCCACAACTGCCTCGAGGTTCTCGTGCTACGCGGGAAAGCGAGCACCGTGCTGAAAATGGGCGAGGGCCTGGTCGCCGCGAAGGGTGTGAAGTTCGGCAAGCTCCTCCCCGCGACGACGGGGGAAGGCCTTCGCTGACCTCCTCCAGCCGTTTCGAATCGGCGCACGAAGACGCCCCCCGCCCGGGCGAGGCCTCCCGCCGGTGTTCCACGGAAAGGCGCGCAGTCGCTCGGCTGCCAAGGAGGCGCTCCCTGAGGCCTCGCGAGAGGTCTCCGGGAACGATCGGATGGGCGAAGTCCCCGTAGCACATTCTGTCGATTCGTATATACTGCGCGCCCGTAGCACGAATCTGCAATGTGTAGGCGGCCCTCTCCGCCAGGTGGTGCCGGATGCTCGAACGACTACCGGCTTCGTGCCTCGCCCTGGCGTTGGCAGCTCCAGTCCTGGCAGGCGACCCATCCCCGCCGCCGGCGGGCCAGACGCCTCAAGCGTCCCAGGTGGACGCTTCCAGCGGAAGGAAAGCCCAGGAAGACGTGGCGCCGTCGCCAGGCCCGAAGATCGAGAAGCCCGATTACGGCGAGGACATCGAGGTGGTCGGCCATTACGTGAACCGGACCGGAACGACCGACTCCGCGAGCGCCGGCAGCTACACGAGCGAGCTCATCGTGGACCGGCCACTGCTTCGGCCTGGCGAGGTCGAGGAGCTGGTGCCTGGGATGATCGTCACCCAGCACAGCGGAGCAGGGAAGGCCAACCAGTACTTCCTGCGCGGCTTCAACCTCGATCACGGAACCGACTTCTCCACCACCATCGCCGGCGTCCCGGTGAACCTGCCCACGAACGCTCACGGGCAAGGGTACATGGACCTCAACTACCTGATTCCGGAACTGGTGACCCACGCGGACTACGTGAAGGGTCCGTACTACGCCCAGGAGGGCGACTTCTCGTCTGCAGGTGCCGAGCACATCTACTACGCCAGCCAGCTTCCGGAGACTCTGCTGCTCGGCACCGTGGGCTCGTACAACTACTACCGTGCGCTGGGCGCGACGTCCCCGGACCTGCTCGGAGGGAAGCTGCTCGCCGCCTTCGAGTACATGCATCAGGACGGTGCGTGGGTGGTTCCCGAGGACTACAACAAGTTCAACGGGCTCCTGCAATGGACGCGTTCCGTCGGCGGTGGAACGCTATCCATCCTCGCAGGTGGCTACTACGGTCAGTGGAACGCCACGAACCAGGTCGCCCAACGGGCCATCGACTCGGGGGCGATCGGCTACTTCGGCACGCTGAGCCCGTCGGATGGCGGGTCGTCGCAGCGGTACATCGTATCTGCCGCCTGGGAAGGGGAGGCGCTCGGCGGAAACCTGCGCGCGAACGTGTTCGCCGTGAACTACCAGCTCACCCTTTACTCGAACTTCACGAACTACCTCGTGGACCCCGTGAACGGCGACCAGATGGAGCAGATGGAACGTCGCTGGTTCGAGGGGACCTTGGGGAGCATCACCTGGAGGGCGCCGGTCGCGGGGATGGACCTGACGTGGAAGGCGGGTTGGGAGGCGCGCGTCGACGAGATCGACCCGATCGGGCTCTTCCAGACCGTCGATCGAGAACAGATCTACACCTGGAGCCTGGACAACGTGCTGGAGGCCAGCGGCGCTCTCTGGGGTCAGGTCGACGGCCGCATCACGCCGTGGCTGCACGCTCTCGTGGGCCTGCGCGGGATCCTCTACTACTTCAACGTGCAGTCGAACATTCCGCAAAACTCGGGGACCAGGACGGCGGGGCTTCTGCTCCCCAAGGCGACCCTGACGTTCGGACCTTGGGAGAAGACGGAGTTCTTTCTCAACTTCGGTGAGGGCTACCATTCGAACGACGCCCGGGGAGTCCTTGCCACCGTGGACGCGACGACCGGGTTACCCATCGCGCCGGCCGCTCCGCTCCCGAGATCCATCGGCGCGGAAGTCGGCGTGCGGACGGAGTTCGTTCCGAACCTCCAGACGTCTCTCGACTTCTGGGTCCTCTACCTGTCGTCCGAACTGGTTTGGGACGCCGACGCCGGCACGACCGACCCGTCGGCCCCCACGCGCCGACTTGGAGTGGAATGGGCCAGCAGCTATCAGCCTCTGCGCTGGCTCATCATCGACCTCAACGTCGCCTGGTCGCAGGCGATCTTCACGCAGAACGACCCGGCCACGGGCGAGCTGGCAGGGCAGCCCGTTCCCGAGGCCATCGAGTGGACGGTGGCCGCAGGCGTCACCGTCCACGACCTCGGGCCCTGGTCTGCAAGCCTCTTTCTGCGCTACTTCGGTCCTCGTGTGCTCTGCACGGAAGGTACCTGTGGAGGAAGCGGGGGTCCCGAGAACGCCACTCCCATCTGGTCCAGCTCCAGCACGATCCTGAACGGCCTCGTGTCCTACCAGCTCACGAGGAACGTGAAGCTCACCTTGGAGGTGCTGAACCTGCTCAACGCCAAGGTGAACGACATCGCCTACTACTACCAGACGCGGCAGTTCTGGGAGTCCCCGGCCAAGTACCCGCAGGGAATCTGGGATTACGAGATCCACCCCGCCGAGCCTTTCCAGCTGCGGGGAACCGTGACCGTGCGGTTCTAAGCGCTCTGGAAGTCAGCGCCGAGAGTCTTTCGCCCCGGAGACGTCATGCAGACCCGTAAGGCCTTGTCGGTAGCACTCGCGGTGGCACTCGCCAGGTGCGGCGGCTCCGGGACGGCAGTCTCCCCCGCGGCCGACCCCCCATCCGCTCCCGCCGCGTGGAAGATGGTCTCGGCGGGCTTTGACCACACGGTGGGGATCGACGACGGCGGCACGCTGTGGGCGTGGGGGGAGAACGTCTACGGGCAACTCGGCATCGGGACCACGCAGCAGCGCAGCTCGCCCGTCACGGTCGGGCCGGGGTATGCGTTCGTCGCCGCGGGCGGTCGGCATACCGTGGCGCTCACGGCGGACGGCACGCTGTGGGCCTGGGGGGACAACAGCTACGGGCAACTCGGGAACGGAACGACCTCGTCGAGCGACGTGCCGGTCCTGATCGGAAGCGGGTTTGCGGCGGTTGCAGCCGGTGGGTTCCACACGCTGGCCTTGAAGGCGGACGGGACCCTTTGGGCCTGGGGTTACAACGCCTTTGGCCAGCTCGGCAACGGCACGACGAACAACGAACCCTCGCCCCAACAGGTCGGCAGCGGGTTCTCGTCCATCGCCGCCGGGTTCGTGCATTCGCTGGCCATAACGACCTCGGGCGTACTCTGGGCCTGGGGCGACAATGGAGCCGGCGAGGTCGGAAACGGCACGACCATACAGCAGAACTCCCCGGTGGAGATAGGAAGCGGATTCGCGTCCGTCGCGGCTGGCCTGCACACCGTCGCCCTGAAAACCGACGGAACGCTGTGGACGTGGGGCCTCAACGCGTTCGGCGAGCTCGGGGACGGGACCACGAACAATCAATCCTCTCCCGAGGAGATAGGAAGTGGATACGTCTCGGTGACCGCCGGCTACCAGCACACCTGTGCGCTCACGAGCGGCGGCGTGTCGTGCTGGGGGGACAACACCTTTGGCGAGCTCGGGAGCCCCAGCACGGATACGTGTTCCGACGGCGCGACCCCCTGCAGCTTGGTGCCGGTCGCGGTGCCCGGTTTGACGACGCTCGGTTCCGTCGTCGGGGGCGGATGGCACACCGCGGCTCTCACATCGAGCGGCGCCCAGTGGGCCTGGGGGGACAATAACCACGGTCAGCTCGGCGACGGCACGCTCACCCAGCGAGCCGCGCCAGTGCCGGTCCAGTAGCCGATCGGGCGTGGCACCGACGCCCCATGCGATCCGCATCTCACCTGTCGCGACCCCGTGCCAAACGGGTGGACGCCGAGGCTCCTTCGGGGATCGCCCGTCTGGACCGGTCGTCCTTCCGTGGCGGGTTGCACTTGTTCAGGAACATCGCGAGCGCTCGGCGGGGGAGCCGGATTGCCCGCCGGGTAGCCTTTGCGCTCGCCTCTGTGGTCGCCCAGACCTTGGTCGTCGTCTTCCTCGTGGCGACGTGCGGCAGAGGCCAAGCCCACCGGGCCGAGCCAGCCGTCGAGGTCAGACTCATCCGGACTCGGCACCCGGGGCCGGCAGTCGCTCCGCTTCCGGCTCAGCGCCAGCCCGCTCCGCAGCGGCCGAAGGTCGCACCCCCGAAGCCGGCAACGTCCCCTGTCATCCAGCCAAAGACCCTCGCGGCTGCCCTTCCTGCCGTGGCCGAACCCCCGCCGAGAGAGGCCACTCCACCGGGCGAGGCGATTGCGGTGGGGGGAACCGAGTCCGGGGGGGCGGGCGACGGGGTGGTGGGCGGGATCCCGGGAACGGACGGCCGAGGCGCCGTTGGGCCGCCGATCACCGAGCGGCAGAGGTTGGATTTCGACGAGACCATGACCGCCCCGAAGTTCCTGGAAGGGCCCAAGATCGAGTACACGCCCGAGGCCCTTCGCAACGAAGTGGCGGGCCTGATGGTCGTGCGATGTGTCGTGACCGACGACGGGCACGTGCACGAATGCCGGGTGCTGAACGGCCTGCCGTTCATGGATGAGGCGGTGGTCGCCGTGCTACAGGCGCGTCGCTACACACCTGCGATGCGCAGCGGCACGCCTCTCGAGGTCAACTACACGTTTCGGATCCGGCTTCGCTTGCCAAAGTAGTCACCCGGTCTTCGCGGTTGGCCGTGAAATCTACATCGGCCCGTGCCCCGTCGGGCTCTCCTGTTCGCGCCGCCCCCCCGTGGATGTCGGAGCGAGCGCCGCTCGAAGGTCGGGAGGTACGCCCGACGAGCATTCCAGCTTCGAGGCCAGGGTGGGCGCTCGATGTCGGAAAGGATTCCGTTCGACGCCCTCGCGGTTCGACCAGCGGTACTTGGCGAACCCAAGCGCGCGTTCATTGCCCCGATCCCGATCGGCGTCGACTCCTCAACCGCGAGGTCGCCAACGTACGGGCGCCCGGTTCAGCGGGTCGTTCCCTATCGGTGTATTTGTCCGGGGCGTGTATGCCTGGTTCGCTCGGGAAGGGGTAGCGGGCGGCGCGTCAGTCTGACGCGCCACCCGTCGCCTGTCCGAGGTGGCCGGCCCCTTCTGCCAGCCCATTTGCCCCCTCCAGGATCGGCCTTGACGACGGGAGGGGGCGCCGGTGCGGAGAGGGACTTCATCGTGGGAACAAGCGGTTGCCTTCGAACTCCAGGGCTCCTGTCGGGGGGCGCCCGCCTTGGGCTACGGATAGGGTGAGCCGTCCTTGTGGACGAATCTTCCGTCTGTGTTCGAACTCATCATGTCGATGTCGGAGCAGGTTGTGAGGTCGCTGGGCTTGCGGGACCCGACTTCGAGGTAGACGGCCACGACAGAGGAGTCATTTCTCAGGTGGTGGCCATTTCCGGTGCCCTTGGGAAAGGCCGCGCACTCTCCTGCGCGCAGCAGGGTTCCCCCTTCGTCCTCGACAAGCATCAACTCTCCTTCGAGGACGAAGACGAACTCGTCTTCATCACTGTGCCAGTGTCGTTGGCTGGACCAGCCCCCAGGGGGCAAGCTCATGAGGTTGACACCGAAGTCCTGGAGGCCTCCTGCATCACCGAGCCTTCTGCGAGTACGGTCGCGGCAAGGTGTATCGAAGGGGGCTGGATAGCCTGTGCCCTGGCGCACAGGCACGGCGGAGAGATCGATCTTCGGCATGCTGAGTTCCTGTCTCGGGTGATCGCTGCCATTGTCTTTGAATGCGCGAGCTCGCGCGCTGTCGTCGACCGCGGCCCGGGCGTGCATCTCGCATGATGCGCCACGGGCTCCGCCTGGCCAAGGTGGGCCGCCCCGGCGTCTCCCGACTGTCTCCCAGGCGGACGGCAGTCCGCGACGACTCGCAGAAACTGGGGAGCGCCTGCAGATCCGTTCCTGGGCGCCTCAAGTCCCGTAGGGGTCGTCAGTCGCCCCCGCCCCAGGCGAGCTTGGCGCGGCCGTTCTTTTGAACTGGCGAGCCCCTGCCGATCGCGCTCAAATCGAGTTGCGGTGCTCGTCCAATCGCCAGGCCGCTCGACGGGGGCGCGGGACCCCGCTCGTCCCCGCGGCTCGAAGCGCTGCCACTGCGGGTCCTGGCAGGCGCACCTGAAGCTGATGGTGGCCGTGGGCTTGTCGGCAGGCCTCGTCGCCGCCTGTCGCGGCCCCTTCAGCGACGAGATCACGATCTACTGGGTCACGTGTCCCGGCCTGCGAGACGGTCTCGCGTGCTCCCAGCCCTGGCAGGCCACCGGCCACAGGACCTTCCGGGCGAGCCTGGAGCGCCAGGAAGTTCTCAGCTGGACGGAGGACGAAGCCGTCGCTCGCAGGAGTACCCGCTGTGCCGTACGCGATGCCCGGAACTGGTCGTGCCCCACGCCAGGCGGCGGACGCGAGGAGATGGTCGACGGGCGATACAGGACCTCCGCCGGCCCCGGCAAAGGCCCCTGGCTCATCGGGCAAGTGCCTTCCCACGAGTGGTGGCAGATCAAGCGCGGGCAGGAGGTCAGGGAACTGGCCGAATGGTAGGACGTGCAGCGCCCGGGTGCACGTGCCGTTGAATGCCCGGGCTGCGGGGCCTCAGTCCCCTCGTCCACGAAGTCCGACCCGAGACGCCGGAGTCGCCCAGCCCGCCGATCGGAAGCGTCCGCGGCGATGAACGATCTCGCGCGCAGCTCGTCTTCCACGATCAGCTCATGTGTTCCGTCCCGGCGGGCGGCCGGGTCGACCGCTGCTTGAACTCCACGCATCATCACGTGGTTGCGCCGCGCTCATCGCGCTGCAAGGTGGAGTGTCGACGCGACCGGCTGCCGGGGCCGGTGCGCGGCCTTTCGCCGGACGCCGGCGTGGGCCGCCGGGTGCAGCGAGGTCCTCTCCGAGCCGCAGGTCGCGAACAACCCGACGGCGCACGTGGTGTCGGCCGGACCGGCGCCGGATCTCGCTCGCGCCGGTGCGTGGCAGGCGGCCAGGTAGCCCGGCGCCCCTGTCGCCGTTCGCAAGCCGCAACCCGAGGCCAGAATGCCGATAGACCGACGGTCGAACGCATCCGGGAGGGCGCGAGAGGGCTTCCGCTCGTCCCGAACGGGGTCTGCCCGGCAGGCCGCGGGGCAGCTAAGAAGGGGCGGCGCGAACGCGGCGGGCTAGGAGGGTGCATGGCAAGGATCGGCAAGAAGGAAGGCGCACCGACAGTTGACCAGGGCTCCAAGGAGCTTCTCGCGCGCTACGGCTGCGGTCCGGTCCAGTTCTCAGGCACCCAGGACGGTCTCTACGAGCGCCACCTCCTCTTCGACGCCGCAGTGGACCCGGACGCGGCCGGCCACCGCGAGCGCTTCGAGGCGTTCGCCCGCTCGGTCCGGGACATTCTCGCGCAGAGGTGGGTGAGGACCGAGGCCACCTACCAGCGCGCGAACCCGAAGCGGGTCTACTACCTTTCGATGGAGTACCTGCTGGGGCGGTCGCTCGCGAACAACGTGACGAACCTGCTGCTGGAGGGCGTCGTCCGCGACGCGCTCGACCGGCATCGGCTCGACTTTCGGGACATCGTCGAGCAGGAGCCCGACGCGGGTCTCGGCAACGGCGGGCTCGGGCGGCTCGCCGCGTGTTTCCTCGACTCGATGGCGACCCTCGAACTCCCGGCGATGGGCTACGGCCTCCGGTACGAGTATGGGATGTTCCGGCAGACGATCCGGGACGGCTGGCAGCAGGAGCACCCGGACAACTGGCTCCGACACCGCGACCCGTGGGAGGTCTCACGACCGCGCGAGCGCGTGGAGGTGAAGCTCCACTGCTCCTTCGAGATGCGGGGCGGGGTTCTTCGCACGGTGCCGGGCCGCCCCTCCAGCCTCTACGGGGTGCCGTTCGACCGTCCCGTGGTCGGCTACGGCGGAAGGACGGTCAACACGCTGCGCCTGTGGGCTGCGGGAGCGCCGGACTACTTCGACCTGAAGGCCTTCAGCGGCGGCGACTTCGTGGGGGCGCTCGCCGAGACGCTCGCCGCCGAGAGCCTCACCCGTGTGCTATATCCCGACGACTCGACGTCGCAGGGCCAGGCGCTGCGCTTCGTGCAGGAGTACTTTCTCGTCGCCTGCTCGCTCGCCGACGTGATCCGGCGGTTCGTCTCCGACAATGGCCACTGGCGCTCGCTGCCCGACCGGGTCGCGCTGCAGCTCAACGACACGCATCCGTCCCTCGCGGTGCCGGAGCTCATGCGGATTCTCCTCGACGAAGCCCACCTCGGGTGGGACGAGGCCTTCGACCTCACCCGCCGGTCCCTCGCCTACACGAATCACACGCTGCTCCCGGAGGCGCTCGAGAAGTGGCCGCTTGCGTGGTTCGAGGCGATGCTGCCCCGCCACCTCGAGATCATCTACGAGATCAACCGCCGCCTGCTCGACGACGTGCGCGCGAAGTACCCGGGCGACGCGGCGCGCGTCGAGCGCACCAGCATCGTCGAGGAGCGGCCGGAGCGGAAGATCCGCATGGCGCACCTCGCCATCGTGGGTTCCCACAGCACGAACGGCGTGGCCGCCATCCACTCGGGGCTCTTGAGGACGCGCACCGTCCGCGACCTGGCCGAGCTCTTCCCCGAACGCTTCAACAACAAGACGAACGGGGTCACCCCTCGCCGCTGGCTCCGCCTCGCGAACCCCGCGCTCTCCAGCGTCATCTCCGAGGCCATCGGATCCGACTGGGTGCGCGACCTCGGTGAGCTCTCGCGGCTCGCGCCGCACGCGGACGACGCCGCCTTCCGGCAGGCCGTGCGAAAGGCGAAGGATCACCAGAAGGCCGTGTTCGCGAACTGGCTCAAGGGAACGACCGGCCACGTCGTCGATCCGCGGACGGTCTTCGACTGCCAGGTGAAGCGCATCCACGAATACAAGCGGCAGCTCCTGAACGTGCTCCGCATCGTGGTGCTCTACAACCGCCTCCGGGAGAAGCCGGGCCTCGAGGTCGAGCCGCGGACGTTCTTCTTCGCGGGAAAGGCGGCGCCGGCCTACTGGCTCGCGAAGGTCATCATCAAGCTCGTGAACAACGTGGCAGGCACCATCGACGGCGATCCCGCGATGCGGGGGAAGATGAAGGTGGTCTTCCTGCCGGAGTACAACGCCTCGCTGGCGGAGAGGCTCATCCCGGCCGCGGACGTCTCCAATCAGATCTCGACGGCCGGGTACGAGGCGAGTGGAACGAGCAACATGAAGTTCATGATGAACGGGGCGCTCACGCTCGGGACCCGCGACGGCGCCACCATCGAGATGGCGGAGGCGGCCGGCGAGGAGAATTTCTTCCTGTTCGGGCTCACGGCGGAGCAGGTCGAGCAGAGCCGGCCCTGGTACAGCCCGCACTGGCACTACGAGAACGACCCGGACACCCGCGCCGCGCTCGATCTCATCTTCTCGGACCACTTCAGCCGGTACGAACCCGGGGTGTTCGCCCCCATCCGGGAGGCGCTCCTCACGAAGGGCGACCCCTACATGCACCTCGCCGACCTCGACTCCTACCTGGAGGCGAGCGACAAGATGGGCCAGCTCTACCGCAATCCGGACGCGTGGGCGCGCAAGGCGGTCCTGAACGTGGCGAGTTCCGGGAAGTTCTCGAGCGACCGCTCCATCAGCGAGTACGCGGCCGACATCTGGAACGTCAAACCCTGCCCGGTCGGGTAGAGTCGCGGGCACCGACGAGAGGAGCACCGAAGTGGCCAACTCGCCCCTGGCCGGCAAGCCGGCCCCCAAGGAACTCCTCGTGGACGTCGCGCACCTCGAGCGCGCGTACTACGAGCGCGTCCCCGACGCGAGCGACCCGGCGCAGCTCGTGGCCTTCGGGACGAGCGGCCACCGGGGCTCCTCGCTCCGCGGCTCGTTCAACGAGGCCCACATCCTCGCCATCACGCAGGCGATCTGCGAGTGGCGGCGCCGCGCCGGGACGGACGGCCCGCTCTACATGGGCAAGGACACCCACGCGCTGTCGAGCCCCGCCCAGCGGACCGCGCTCGAGGTGCTCGCCGCGAACGGGGTCGCGGCGATCATCCAGGAGAAGGACGGGGTCACGCCGACGCCGGTGGTCTCCCGGGCCATCCTCGCCCACAACCGGGGGCGCAGGGGACAGCTCGCCGACGGCATCGTGGTGACGCCCTCGCACAATCCTCCGGAGGACGGGGGCTTCAAGTACAACCCGACGAACGGCGGGCCCGCCGACACCGACGTGACGGGCTGGGTGCAGGACCGCGCGAACGAGCTCCTGCGCGCCGGGAACGCCGGGGTCAAGCGGGTGCCCTACGAGAAGGCGATCAAGGCTCCCACCACCCGGCAGGAGGACTTTGTCCTGCCATACGTGCAGGACCTCCGGAACGTCGTCGACATGGAGGCCATCCGGGCCGCTGGCCTGAAGCTCGCCGTGGACCCGCTCGGCGGCGCGGCGCGCCCCTACTGGGAGCCCATCAACGCCGTCTACGGCCTCTCCATCGAGGTCGTGAATCCCGCCATCGACCCCACCTTCCCGTTCATGACGGTGGACCACGACGGAAAGATACGCATGGACTGCTCGAGTCCGTGGGCGATGGCGCGGCTCGTGGCCCTGAAGGACCGCTACCGGGTCGCCTTCGCGAACGACCCGGACTCGGACCGCCACGGCATCGTCACCCCCTCGGCCGGGCTCATGAACCCGAACCACTACCTGGCGGTGGCGATCCGCTACCTCCTCGCGCACCGGCCCTCGTGGCCGGCTGGCGCCGCGGTGGGGAAGACGCTCGTGTCGAGCGGAATGATCGACCGCGTCGTCGGGAGCCTGGGTCGGGAGCTCTGCGAGGTCCCGGTCGGCTTCAAGTGGTTCGTCGCCGGGCTCTTCGGCGGCACGATGTGCTTCGGGGGGGAGGAGAGCGCGGGCGCGAGCTTCCTCCGGTTCGACGGGACCGTGTGGACGACCGACAAGGACGGTCCGATCATGGACCTCCTCGCTGCGGAGATGACGGCCCGTACCGGCCGGGATCCCGGGGAGCACTACCGGGAACTCACCGCCCAGTTCGGATCGCCCTGCTACACGCGCATCGACGCGGAGGCCACGCCCGCCGAGAAGGCGCTCCTCGCGAAGCTGTCGCCGGAGGCCGTGAAGGATGCCGAGCTCGCCGGCAAACCCATCACCGCGAAGCTCACCCGGGCGCCCGGGAACGGCGCGCCGATCGGAGGGCTCAAGGTCGTGAGCGAGACGGGCTGGTTCGCAGCCCGGCCGTCCGGAACCGAGAACATCTACAAGATCTACGCGGAGAGCTTCGAGGGAGAGCGTCACCTTTCCGCCATTGTCGAGGAGGCGCGCTGCATCGTCGCGCGCGCGCTTGCCGCCGGGTAGGGCGCCCCGAGCCGGCGGAGCGGAGGGCCTGCCGCGTACCCTTTCGGGTGGGCGGGCGCCTGTGGAAAACGGGGGGCCTGGAGCGTAGTTTCACGCGGGGCCGGGGCCGCAACTCGGACCGGCTCCATCGACAACAAGGGAGGTTCGGCATGCGTACCGTCGTGGCTCTCGCAGCGTTGGCAGTGTTCGCAGGATGTGCGACCCAGAGCCAGCAGCTCGCCCAGAGCCAGCCCACGGCCGCCGAGGTCGCGCTCGCGCGCGGCCGCTTCGACCTGAACTGTCCGGCGGCCACGGCGACCGTGCTCTCGAGCGACTACATCCAGCCCGCCGTCCAGGGCTACTGGGCCAACGTGGGCGTGACCCGGCTCGAGTACACGATCGGCGTGGAGGGGTGCGGCCAGCGGAAGACCTACGTGGTCATCTGCCAGGAAGGCTCGACGACCTGCTTCGCTGCGCAGAGCCAGCAGTAGGCAGGGCTCGGCTCCTGGTCTGCTCGGGGCTGGCGGCGCCTCGCCCGCTGCCCGCACCTTTCGCGACGTCTCGCGCGGGCCTGCCTTCTGCCGGCACCCTTGGCTGGCGCCGCGCGCTCGCGGCACGGGCCGAGGATTTCAAGGGAGGCGGCCGCGGTCCCGGGGGACCGCGGCCGCCGGAGGAGCCGTCCCCCGGCTGCTAGTCCTCGACCTCGCGGACGACGAGCTGTCCGTACTTGTCGCGCACCAACTCGTGGATCCGGAGCATCTCGTACCACTTCTTGAAGGCCTCGACGAACACGATGGCCATGAGGACCATCAGGACGACCGAGATGACGACGTTCAGGTACATGCCCTTCGGCAGGTAGTTCGTGGTGATGTTCAGGTAGCCGGCCGAGAATACGACCGGGATCATGAAGATCGCCGGCGCGGCCGTCACCCAGGCGTAGCGCGCCCGCCCGAGCCGGATGAGCATGGTCGTGCCCACGATCAGCCCGCAGGTGGCGAGAAGCTGGTTCGACATGCCGAACAGCGGCCAGATTGTCCGGATGTCCCCGGTGTAGACGAGGTACCCCCAAGACCCGGTGAAGAGGAAGCTCGTCAAGACGATCCCGGGCATCCACTTCTTCTCCTCGAGCTTCGGCCAGGCCTTGCCGAGCATCTCCTGGAGCATGTAGCGCCCGACGCGCGTGCCCGTGTCGACGGCGGTCAGGATGAAGACCGCCTCGAACATGATGGCGAAGTGGTACCAATAGCTCGTGAGCGTCTTCATGAAGGGGACGGACGAGAAGATGTAGGCCATCCCCACCGCGAGCGACACGGCGCCTCCGGGCCGGCCCTGGATCTGCTCGCCCACCGCGGTCGCGAGGGCCGGGAGGTGAACCGGGCTCAACCCGAGCTTCGCGTAGGCGGCCGCGCTGGTGTTGATGGCGAAATAGTCGGCCGGAACGAGGACGGTCGCGGCGACGAGCGCCATGATGGCGACCACGCCCTCGACGAGCATCGCCCCGTAGCCGACGAACAGGATGTCCCTCTCGTTCCCGATCATCTTGGGAGTGGTCCCCGTCCCGATCACCGCGTGGAACCCGGAAAGGGCGCCGCAGGCGATGGTGATGAAGATGAACGGGAAGACCGAGCCGGGGATGATCGGGCCGCCGCCGTGCACGTACGGGGTGATCGCTGCCATCTGCAGCTGCGGATGGACGGCCGCGATGCCGAGGACGAGCATCACCACGGTCCCCAGCTTCAGGTAGGTCGAGAGGTAGTCTCGCGGGCACAGGAGCAGCCACACGGGCAGGACGGACGCGACGAACCCGTACGCAGGGATGAGGAAGGCGATCTGGTTGCGGGAAAGCGTGAAGATCCTCGACCAGGTCGGGCTGGCCTGAACGTAGGGGCCGGCGACGAGGGCCGCGGCGAGGAGGACGACGCCGATGATGCTCGCGCCGATCACGTCGCCTTTGCGGATCCCGTACAGGTAGATCCCCATGACGAGCGCGATGGGTATCGTGCACGCGACGGTGAAGGTGCCCCATGCGCTCTCGAAGAGCGCGTTCACGACGGCGATCGAGAGGCCGGCGAGCGTCAGGATGAGGATGAACAGGATCGCGAAGGAGGCGACGACCCCCGCGGTCTTCCCGATCTCCTGCTCGGCGATGAGCGAGAGGCTCTTCCCCTTGTGGCGGACCGAGGCGAAGAGGACGACGGTGTCGTGCACCCCGCCGGCGAGCACCGCCCCGAAGATGATCCACAGCGCGCCGGGCAGGTAGCCGAATTGTGCGGCGAGCACCGGCCCGATGAGGGGCCCAGCGGCGGCGATGGCCGCGAAGTGATGGCCGAAGAGCACGTACTTGTTCGTCTTGTGGTAGTCGTGCCCGTCGGCAAGCGCGACCGCCGGCACGGTGCGACCCGGATCGAGCTGCAGGACCCGGTCCGCGAAAAAGAGTCCGTAGAAGCGGTATGCGATCGCGAAGATGCCGAGCGCGGCGAGCACGAGTGTCAACGCATTCATCGGGACGCCTCCCGGGCCGTTCCCTGGCGATGCGCGGGCTCGACATCGCCTCCCGGCGGCCCTGCCGAGCCATCCCATCACCCTTTTGCGTGCCGCCCCTTGACTGGGGGCAAGCAAGCGCCCCGACCCCCGTCAGGGGTGGCGCAATTCCCTACAGGAGCGCCCTGCGGAGGTCGCCGAGGAGCTCGGCGACGTGGCCGACGAAGCGGGCGGCAGCGGCGCCGTCGATGACGCGGTGGTCGTAGGAGAGCGACAGGGGCAGCACGAGCCGCGGCGCGAAGGCGTGGCCGTCCCAGACCGGCTTCGTGGCGGTGCGCGAGACGCCCAGGATGGCGACCTCGGGCGCGTTGATGATGGGCGTGAAGGCGGTGCCGGCGATCCCCCCCAGACTCGAGACGGAGAACGTGCCTCCCTGCATGTCCGCCGGGGCGAGCTTCCCCTCGCGCGCCCTCGCCGCGAGCTCGCCGAGCTCCCGGGCGATGTCGAGGATGCCCTTCTTGTCGGCGTCCTTGAGCACCGGGACGACGAGCCCGTGCGGCGTGTCCGCCGCGAAGCCCACGTTGTAGTAGCGCTTCCAGACGAGACTGTCGCCGTCGAGCGAGGCGTTGAAGTCGGGAAACCGCTGCAGAGCCGCGGCACATGCCTTCACCACGAAGGCCAGCAGCGTCACCTTGGGACCGCCGGGGGCGGCCTCGCCGTTCAGCCGGAGCCGGAGCGCTTCGAGCTCGGTGATGTCCGCCTCGCCGAACTGGGTGACGTGCGGGATCATCACCCAGTTCCGGGCGAGGTTGGCGGCGGAGATCCGGCGGATCCGGGCGAGCGGGCGGCTTTCGACCGGCCCGAAGCGGGCGAAGTCGACGCGCGGCCAGGGCAGCAGGTCGAGGCCGGTCGCGCTCGAGCGCTCCGCGCCCTCCGTGGCGAGCGCCTGCTTGACGAACCGCTGCACGTCCTCGCGCAGGATGCGCCCCTTCCTCCCGCTGCCCGAGACCCGCGACAGGTCGACCCCGAGCTCGCGAGCGAGGGTGCGCACGAGCGGCGACGCGTGCGCCCGGCCGCCCCCCGGCGGCCGCTCCGCCGCCTCGCCGGGGATCGGCGGGGAAGGGGCGAGCGTCCCCTCTGTGGGCGCCGGGCGAGCCGGAGGCGCGAGCGGTGCGGCAGCGGGGCGCGCCGCCTCCGGCGGCGACCCGGCCGACGCAGGAGCCTCCTCGGCGAGGGTGAGCAAGACGCTCCCCTCCGAGACCCGGTCGCCGGCCTTTACCTGGATGTCGACCACGGTCCCGGACGCCGGGGAGGGGACGTCCATCGTGGCCTTGTCCGACTCGAGCGTGACGAGCGAGTCGTCGACCTTGACCGCGTCGCCGGGCTTCACGAACACCTCGACGACGCCGACGTCCTTGAAGTCGCCGATGTTCGGGACGCGGACCGGGCTCTTCGTCATGGCTAGACCGTCCAGGGAGCCGGCTTCGCCGGGTCGAGGCCGTACCTGACCATCGCCGCGCTGGCGCGCCCCGGCTCGATGCCACCCTCGTCGGCAAGCGCCTTGAGCGCCGCGACCGTCACGTGGTGGCGGTCGACCTCGAAGAAGCGGCGCAGCTTCTCCCGCGTGTCGGAGCGGCCGAACCCGTCCGTCCCGAGCACGACGTAGCGGCGCGGGACGTAGGGACGGACCTGCTCGGCGAACGCGCGCACGTAGTCGGTCGCGGCGACGACCGGCCCGGCCGTCCCGGAGAGGCACTCCTCCACGTGCGAGCGGCGCGGGGCCTCGCCCGGATGCAGCAGGTTGTGGCGGGCGACGGCCATGCCGTCGCGCGCGAGCTCGGTGAAGCTCGGGCAGCTCCAGAGGTCGGCATCGACCCCCCATTCCTCGCGAAGGAGGTCGGCGGCGGCGACCACCTCGCGGAAGATGGTGCCGGAGCCGAGGAGCTGCACCCGCGGCCTGGCAGGGGAGCCCTCTCCCTTCCGGAAGAGGTACATGCCCTTCACGATCCCCGGGGCCGCGCCCTCCGGCATCGGAGGGTGGCGGTAGTTCTCGTTCATGACGGTGAGGTAGAAGTACACGTCCTGCTGGTCGGCGATCATGCGCCGCAGCCCGTCCTGGACGATCACCGCGAGTTCGTAGCCGAACGTCGGATCGTAGGCGATGCAGTTCGGGACGGCGGAGGCGGCGAGGTGCGAGTGGCCGTCCTGGTGCTGGAGGCCCTCCCCGTTCAGCGTGGTGCGGCCGGCCGTTCCGCCTAAGAG
Source organism: Anaeromyxobacteraceae bacterium (assembly GCA_035543235.1). GTDB lineage: Bacteria > Myxococcota > Myxococcia > Myxococcales > Anaeromyxobacteraceae > DATJZG01. The sequence goes on from DATKJV010000064.1 coordinate 63,957, forward strand.
GAACCCGCGGCAGCGCATGTCGCCGGCGGCCCACAGGAGGTCGCCCACCCGCTGGAACCCGAACATCGAGTAGAAGATGTAGAAGGGGATCATCGGGACGCCGTGGACGGAGTACGAGGACGCGGCGGCGATCCAGTCGCAGGTGGCGCCCGCCTCGTTGATGCCGTCCTGCAGGATCTGTCCGTGCTTGTCCTCCCGGTAGAACATGAGCTGGTCGGCGTCCTGCGGGGTGTAGAGCTGCCCCACCTGGCTCCAGATGCCGAGCTGGCGGAACATGCCCTCCATTCCGAAGGTCCGGGACTCGTCGGCGACGATCGGCACCACGCGCGGGCCGATGTCCTTGTCGCGCACGAGCTGCTGGAGGATCTGCACGAAGACCATGGTCGTGGAGACCTCGCGGTCCCCCGACCCCTGGAGGACGCGCTCGAACGCGGCGAGGGGAGGGGCGGGCAAGGGCTCGGCCCGCCGCCGCCTCTTCGGTCGGTCTCCTCCCAGCTCGACGCGCCGGGCCTTCAGGTACTCGAGCTCCTTCGACCCCTCCTCGAAGCGCAGGTAGGGCACCTCCTCGAGCTTGTCGTCGGGGACCGGCAGCTGGAAGCGGTCGCGAAAGCGGCGGATGGACTCGACGGACATCTTCTTCTGCTGGTGCGTGATGTTCTGGGCCTCGCCGCTCTCCCCCATCCCGTAGCCCTTGATGGTCTTCGCGAGGATGACCGTCGGCTCCCCCCGGTGCTGGACGGCGGCCTGGTAGGCCGCGAACACCTTGAACGGGTCGTGCCCTCCGCGGTTGAGGTTCCAGATGTCGTCGTCGGAGTAGTCGGCGACCATGGCCGCGAGCTCCGGGGAGTTGAAGAAGTGCTTGCGGACGTAGGCCCCGTCCTTGGCCTTGTAGGTCTGGTAGTCCCCGTCGACCGCCTCCATCATGCGGCGCGCGAGGGCGCCGTTCTTGTCGCGGGCGAGGAGGGGGTCCCAGTGGCGCCCCCAGATGACCTTGACCACGTTCCAGCCGGCCCCCCGGAACTCCGCCTCGAGCTCCTGGATGATCTTGCCGTTGCCGCGAACCGGACCGTCGAGCCGCTGCAGGTTGCAGTTCACGACGAAGATCAGGTTGTCGAGCCGCTCGCGGCCCGCCATCCCGATCGCCCCCATGGACTCGGGCTCGTCCATCTCCCCATCGCCGCACAGGGCCCAGACCTTGCGCTCCTCGGTGGTGGCGAGGCCCCGGTCCTGGAGATAGCGCATGAATCGCGCCTGGTAGATCGCCATGAGCGGCCCGAGCCCCATCGACACCGTCGGGAACTGCCAGAAGGTGGGCATGAGCCATGGGTGCGGGTAGGACGACAGGCCCTTGCCGTCGACCTCCTGGCGGAAGCGGTCGAGCTGCTCCTCGGTGATGAGGCCGAGGAGGAAGGCGCGCGCGTAGATGCCCGGCGCCGAGTGGCCCTGGATGAAGACCAGGTCGCCGCCGCGCTGCTTCGTGGGGGACCGCCAGAAGTGGTTGTACCCGACGTCGTAGAGCATCGCGGCCGAGGCGAAGCTCGCGATGTGGCCGCCGACGTTCGTGTGGTGGTTCGCGCGGACCACCATCGCCATCGCGTTCCAGCGGACGTAGTGCCGGATGCGCTGCTCGATCGCGAAGTCGCCCGGGAGTGGCGGCTGCCGATCGACGGGGATGGTGTTCACATAGGCGGTGTTCGCCGAGAAGGGCAAGTAGGCGCCCGAGCGGCGCGCCCGGTCGATGAGCTGCTCGATGAGGAAGTGGGCGCGGTCGGGCCCCTCCCTCGCGAGGACGGCCTCGAGCGCCTCGAGCCATTCCCGGGTCTCCTGGGGGTCGGGATCGGGGAGTGGATCCATGGCCCTCTCCTAATCGGGACGGGGAGCGGATCCCACCCCATCGCGCGGCGCGTGACGCGGCGCGTGGCCGATCGGCGGCCTCGTCCAGGGGACGGCGCGGGTCAGGCGGCGAGGCGGATGGCGTCGTCGAGGCGCCGGAGCGCTTCGTCCCGGCCCAGGATCAGGACGACGTCGTAGATCCCCGGAGAGGCCGTGCCTCCGGTGAGGGCCACCCGCACCGGCTGTGCCACCTTGCCGAGCCCGAGGCCGCGCGACTGGGCGGCCTCCGAGAAGAGCCTCTCGAGCTGGACCTCGTCCGGCGCGGGCATGGCGGCGATTCCCGCCCGGATGGCCTCGAGCACGGGCCGCGACTCGGGGGTGAGGAACTTCTCCTTGGCCTTCGGGTCGACCTCGATCGGGGCGAAGAAGTAGCGGGCCTGGGCGACGAGGTCGGTGAGCGTCTTGGCGCGCTCCTGCAAGACCTTCACCGTGCGCAAGAGCTTCTCTCCCTCCGCGACCGAGAGGTCGGTGGCGTGGAAGAAGGGCAGGGCGCGCCGGGCGAGCTCCGCGGGCGAGAGCGACTTCATCCAGGTGTGATTCACCCAGAGCATCTTGTCGGGGTTGAATACGCCCGAGGTCGCGCCCACGTGGTCGAAGGAGAAGTACTTCACGAGCTCGTCGCGGGTGAAGATCTCCTGATCCCCGTGCGACCAGCCGAGCCGCACGAGGTAGTTCACGACCGCTTCCGGGAGGTAGCCCATCTCGCGGTACGCGGTGACGCTCGTCGCTCCGTGGCGCTTGGAGAGCCGCGTCTTGTCGGACCCGAGGATCATGGGCAGGTGCGCGAACGTCGGGACCGGGTAGCCGAGGGCCTCGTAGAGGAGGATCTGGATGGCGGTGTTGTTCACGTGGTCGTCGCCGCGCGCCACCAGGTTGATCTTCATGGTGACGTCGTCGACGACGGCGCCGAAGTTGTAGAGGGGGACGCCGTCGGCCCGGACGATGACCTCGTCCTGCAGCGTCGACCCGGGGCGGGTGATGGGCCCCTTCACGAGGTCCTTGAAGGTGACCTCGAGGACCTTGGGAAGCCGGAAGCGCACCACGTGGCGCCGGGAGGGTTCGTAAGGCCTGTCGCGGCAGGTCCCTGGATAGACGAACTGCACCTTGGCGGCCTTCGCCTGCTCGCGAAGGACGTCGAGCTCCTCCTTCGTGCAGTAGCAGGCGTAGGCCCGCCCCTGGCGGATGAGCTGCTCGGCGTGCGCCTTGTAGAGGTCGAGGCGCTGCATCTGGAAGTAGGGTCCGTGGGGCCCGCCCACGCCGGGGCCCTCGTCCCAGTCGAGCCCCAGCCAGCGCATGCCGTCCAGGATGGCGTCCACGGCCTGCTGCGTCGAGCGCTCCCGATCGGTGTCCTCGATGCGAAGCACGAAGGTGCCGCCGGCGTGCCGCGCCCAGAGCCAGTTCAGGAGGGCCGTGCGGGCCCCGCCGATGTGAAGGTAGCCGGTGGGAGAGGGTGCGAAGCGGAGGCGCGGCTTGTCCATGGCCGCCGAAAGCTAGCACAACTCGCCCGGGGCCGCCGCGCGCGACTCAGCGCACGACGACGCCCGCGTAGCCCACCACGCTCGACTCGTCCCCGCTCGCCTCGGCGGAGTTCCCGTAGCGGACGAGCTCCGCCTCGCGGGCGCCGAGCTCCTTCGCCGCGACGAGCATGACCGTCGCGGGCACGAACCCGCACATGCTGATGTCCTCCCGCTGGACCACCTCGTAGAGCCCCTCCGGGTCGAGCGCGAGGACGCGCTCGAGCGCCTGCTCGTCCTTCCGCCTGGCCACGGGGGCGGGGAGGTAGTGGCTCATGTCGCTCGACGCCACGACGAGCGCTCCGTGGCGGCGGGCAGCGCCGGCGACCGCGACGCCCAACTCTCGGCACCGGGCGAAGGGCAGGGGGCCGAGACAGACGGCGGCGATGGCCACCTCCGGGCGTCGAAGCTGCAGGAACGGCAGCTGCACCTCGAGGGCGTGCTCGAGCCGGTGAGCTTCGCGGTCCTCGCGCACGAGCCCGCTCGCCACGAGATCGCGGTTCAGGTCGGCGTCGAGAGGGACCCGGCCGATGGGGGTGTGCCAGGCGCCGGCCGGCCAGAGGGCCACGCGCTCGCCCATGCCGGTGTGGTTGGGCCCGAGCACGATTACCCGCTCGGGAACGTCCACGCGCGCGTAGGTCGCGCCCGCCACCCGGCCCGAGTACATGTAGCCGGCGTGCGGGGCGAGCACGCCGAGCGCCGGCAGCGGCGGCTCGGGCGTGGGGCGCCCCTGCGGGCGCTCGGCGAGCAGGGCCGCAACCTCCTCGGCGAGCGCCGAGGGGGATCCGGGATAGAAGCGCCCTGCGACGGCAGGTTGGCGATCCGATGGGGCGTGCAACATAATCGCCCTCCGATGGCAGCGAGGAAGACCATCCTCATCGTGGACGACTCCGCGGCTCTCCTCGACGCCCTGTCCGGGGCGTTCGAGGAGGCGGGGTACGAGGTGGCGACGGCGGCCGACGGGGAGGAGGTTTTCCGGAAGCTCGCGCAGACGAGCCCGTCGGCCGTGCTCCTCGACATCTACATGCCGAGGCTCAACGGGGCGGACGTCTGTCGCCTGTTGAAGGCGCACCCCCATTGGCGGCGCATCTACCTCGTGCTCATGAGCGGCCGGATCGCCGAGCGCGAGGTGGAGACGTACCGCCGCATCGGCGCCGACGAGGTGCTCCGCAAGCCCTTCGACCCGGAAGTCGCGGTCGGCTGCGTGAGGCGGGCCATCGGGCCGCCGGTCTTGCCCTCGGACGGCTGAGCGCACCGCCCCGCACACTGTGGGCCTGCGACCTTCCCGCCCCCCGCGCGCCCCTACACGCTCGGGGAATAGAGTCCGGTCAATTCTTTGCCACTGCTGCGCGCCTGGGCTGGAGTGTGAACATGCGCCATCCGTACGTCTCCCGCCTTGCGGTCTCCCTCCTCGCGCTGTCGATGCTCGGCGCTCCCTGCGGGACGCAAGGGCCCCAGTCGCGAAGCTTTTCGGCGGGATCGCTCGTCATCCCGATGGACAACTGCTACCAGAAACGGGACAAGACCTCTGCCTCGGGCGGGGGGACGATCGCCTGCAACGTCGCCGCCGACGACGGCGTGTTTCGCGCCTACGGCCTCGTCTACTTCCTCCTCAAGAACAACGTTCGCGTGTACTGGGCGGTCGACGGCGCGACCCCGAAGACGCAGGTGACCGGGGTCGACGTCCCGGTCCCGGCGCCCGCGAGCGGGGTGGTCATCAAGCGCTACGACTGGGCGAGCGGCAAGGTCGTCACCTACGACGCTCCCGGATGCGCGACCCCCGGAACCTGCCCGTATACCGCCGGGACGGGGATCAACTACATCGGCGGCCCCTTCGTCATCGACGCCGCCGACGCGCCGGCCGCTCTGAGCCTGTTCAACACGGGCGCCGACTTCGCGGCCTTCCGCGCCCAGGCGATGGTGGACATCCACGAGGTGGAGACCGGCTTCACCGCGCCGCAGGTGCGTCCGCTCGCCGGCCCCCCGCCCAAGCTCGCCATCCTCAACATCACGCCGCCCGCAGGGAAGAAGACGGCGGCGAACGTCATGTACCAGTACGCCGTGGCCGCGGGCCTGAGCTGGCCCTGCGTGGGCAACGGCGACTGCGCGGGCGGCCTCGGGCCGGGGTGCAAGCTCTCGACCGTGCTCGCCTACCTCGCGAACCCTGCCGGCGACCGCGCCATCCCCCAGGTGTGCACGCCCACCGGGTGCACGGCCGGGACGGCCGGCTGCCTGTGCGCCCCGAACTTCAACACCGGCTCGAACGCCGCGAGCGACATCTACGACCTCCTCTGCGACGGGGACTTCATCCCCCCGGCGGCCGGCACGACCTACGCGGACACGCAACTCGCGCAGGGCAACTACAAGCTCCTGTGGGTCCCTCACTGGGACACGGGCGGCGTCGTCCCCACGGGATCCACGGACGCAAGCGTGACGCCCGTCCTCCCGCCGGCGACCACCGCCGACAGGCTCGCATGGGAACTCCGCGACATCGCTTCGTTCGTCAAGGCGGGCAACAACCTGTTCGTCGAGTGCCTCGGGATCCAGGCCCTCGAGGGCGTGACGGGGCAGACCAACGTGAACGGGCCGCTCTACGGGATCCCGGCGACGCGGTTCCAGACGCCGGCTGGCATCCTCAAGTGGAACGGGAGCTATTCCTCCACGCAGTTCCTCGACCCGGCGCAGCCCAACGTCCAGGTTGGCGACTTCCAGTACTCGCTCGTCACCGGAGCCATCACGACCTTCTACCCCAACGGCTCGCTGCAGCCACCGCAGGCGTATCTCGCGGGCGTCGACCGCCTGATCGTGCAGCCGGCGACGACCACGACGGCAGTGCCGCCGTCCTGGGACATCGCGAGCACTTTCCAGACGCAGAGCCCCGACTCCGCGATCGGAGGAAGCGTCGCCTACCTCGGCGGGCACGACTACTCCCCCTCCGTCGACGGCGCCGTCGCCGGCCAGACCGCGGGCACGCGCATCGTGCTGAACACGCTCTTCAACCTCGGGTTCGCGTGCGCCGACCCGAACACCTCCTGCAACACGGGCCTCCTCGGGGTGTGCGCCGAGGGCGTGCTCAAGTGCAGCTCGAGCGGCGGTTACACCTGCGTGCAGACCGTGTTCCCGTCGCCCGAGGTCTGCGACGGCAAGGACAACAACTGTAACGGCCTCGTCGACGAGGGCGGGGTCTGCAACCCGCCCGTGTGCCAGGAGGGGTCGACGCGCCCGTGCTACGACGGCCCAGCTGGCACCCAGGGGAAGGGCACCTGCGCGGCCGGCACCCAGACCTGCTCGAGCGGCGTCTGGGGCGCCTGCGTCGGGGAGGTCCTCCCGCAGCCGCCTGTCTGCAACGGCAAGGACAACGACTGCGACGGGCAACTCGACACGCAGTGCCCGACGGGCGAGGTGTGCACGAACGGCTTCTGCCTCCCGAACGGGTGTGGTGTGGAGGGCCCTGCCTGCCCCACCGGCTACACGTGCCAGAGCGGGGCCTGCCAGCCGATCCTCTGCAATGGCTCCGCGTGCCCCGCTGGCCGGATCTGCCAGTCGGGTGCCTGCGTCGATCCGTGCGCGGGCGTGACCTGCGGGCCGGGGTCCGTGTGCGCCGCCGGCACCTGCCAGTACGGCGGATGCGCGTTCACGGGCTGCGCCACCGGCCAGGCGTGCGTCCAGGGCCAGTGCGTCGCGGATCCCTGTGCCGCCGCCAACTGCCCCACGGGCACCTTCTGCCGGTCCGGGGACTGCGTGCGGGCCTGCGCCTACGTCGCCTGCCCGACCGGGCAGAGCTGCTCCGTCGACGGGTTCTGCGAGGTACCCCCGTGCGGCCAGTCCTGCGGGCAGGGGCAGGCCTGCGTGAACGGCAGCTGCGTCACCGACCCGTGCATCGGGGTGGGCTGCGGCGCCGGGCAGGTCTGCCAGGGCGGGGCCTGTGTCGACGACCCATGCAGCGAGGTGCATTGCCCGGTCGGCGCCTGCGCGAACGGGCAGTGCTTCGGTGGAGTGACCCCGTCCACGGGAGGCGGTCAGGCGCCGAAGTCGGGCAAGGGCGGCGGCTGCAGCTCGGCGGGTGGCGCCGACCTCGCGGGTCTCGGCCTCCTCGCGCTCGCGCTCGGGCCGCGGCTCCGCCGCCGCTCGCGGCGGGCAGGTGCGCCGCTCGCCCTGCTCGCCGTGGTCGCGGTGGGGCTCTCCGCCTGCGGCAGCTCGGGGTCGAGCTGCCCCTCGGGACAGGTCGACTGCGGCAGCGGATGCGTCGACCAGGCGACCGATCCGCACAACTGCGGGAGCTGCGGTGCAACATGCTCCTCCGGCTTCGTGTGCCAGGGCGGCTGCGTCTTCCCGACCGGCAACCCGTTCCTCCGGGCGGTTGACCCGAGCAGCCTCTCGCCGGGACAGACCGCGGCCTTCCACCTCACCGGAGACGGCTTCCAGGCCGGGGCGAGGGCGCGCTTCACGGGCGCCGGCGTGTCCGTCGAGCAGCCGCTCTCGGTCGCGAGCCTGTCCTCTGCCTCGGTCACGGTCGACCTGACCGGCGCGACGTCGGGGTCGCTCCTCGTGCGGGTGCTGAACCCCAACCCGGGGGGTGGCTCGGCCGGGCCCCTCGTCTCGAACACCGTGCCGGTGACCCTCACGGGGGACCTGCTCCTCGAGAGCGTCTCCCCCGCAGGGATCCTCCAGAGCGACGCGGGGCCGGACACGCTCGCGCTCACGGGCCTCGGCTTCCAGCCGGGGATGGTCGCGAGCCTGTCGGCCCCGAGCACGTCGGTCCCGTCGGTGGACCTCCCGACGACCGTGGCGAGCGCGCAGGCGGCGACGGCGGTGGTCGCGAACCCCGGCAGCCTGACGGTCGGCGTCCTCTACAACATCGGGGTGAGGAACTCCGGCGGCGGGTCCTCGTCCCTCAAGTTCCAGGTGAACGAGGGGATCCCGGTGCTGAAGAGCGTCTCCAACACCTGCGTGAACCTCGGGAGCTACATCGTGGCGGCGGCGACGGGGAGCTACTTCTACCCGACGTCGGTGGCCCACGTCAGCGGTCCGGGCGTCCAGGACTCCGTGCTCCCCACGACCTGCGCGTCGGGAAACCTCGTCCTCGGGCAGTGCGCGAACGGCATGCTCAACGTGGTCGTCGACCTCACGGGCCAGAGCCCCATCCAGCCCGGTTCCTATAACATCACGATCGTGAACCCCGGCTATCCGACGACCAACGCCTCCCAGCCGATCGCCGTCACCGTCAAGGCGGCGGCGAGTCCCTGCCCGTAGCGCGGGCGAAGCATAGGACGTGGAAGGCAACCCGGACCCGCGCGGCGCGCGGCGCGCGCTCGTCGCCACCTGGGCGAAGGCCATTGGCCTGCTCGCGATCGCCCGGGCGGCGTCGACGCTCGACCCGACCGGTCTCGCCCGCTCGAACCTGGGCGCCGTCGCGGCGCTCCTCTTCATCCTGCTCCCGGACCGGGAGCTCCGCCGCCGCGGCGAGACCTGGGGGGGGCAGGGACTGCCCTGGTGGGGCGCCACGGACGCGCGCACCTGGCGCGCCTGGGCGAGGGGGGCGCTCGAGGGGCTCGCGATCTGCGCCGTCGTCCTCCCCGTATTCGCGCTCGCCTTCCTGGGCTTCGCCGAGATCGCCGCGCGGTTGAACGGGCCCCGCCCGGACGTACTCCGCCTCCCCCTTCGCCTCCCGGCGGGCTTCGCGCTCCTCGCGGTGACGCAGCTCCTCGTGGTCGCGCTCCCGGAGGAGATGTTCTACCGGGGCTACCTCCAGACCGGCTGGGCGAGGAGCGCGCCCGGTCGGCGCGTCCGGGTGCTCGGAGCGGACCTCGGCGCGGGTTTCCTCTCCACCCAACTCCTCTTCGCCGCCGGGCACCTCGTGTCGCTCGACCCCTGGCGGCTCCTCACGTTCTTCCCCGCCCTCCTCTTCGGCTGGGCGCGAGAGCGCACCAACGGGCTCGCCGCCCCGGTCTTCGTCCACGCGGTCTCGAACCTCTTTCTCGCGGTCCTCGAGGCGGGGCTCCCGGGCGCTCGGTGACAGCGGGCGCCGGGGAGGTTACAAGAGGGCCGATGGCGACGAACATCCGCGAGATGCTCGAGGCTCAGGAGGAGGCGACGCTGCACCCTCGCGCAGCCCGGTCCCGCGGAAGCCGCGGCCGGGAGCGGGCCGACCCCGAGGACGACATGCGGCCCGCCTTCCAGCGCGACCGCGACCGCCTCCTCCACAGCAAGGCCTTCCGAAGGCTCATGGGGAAGACCCAGGTCTTCCTGGCGCCCCGGGGAGACCACTACCGGAATCGCCTCACCCACACGCTCGAGGTGGCGCAGGTCGCCCGCTCGATCGCCCGGGCGATGCGTCTCAACGAGATGCTCGTGGAGGCGATGGTCATGGGCCACGACCTCGGCCACACCCCCTTCGGCCACGCAGGGGAGCGCGTGCTCGACCGCGTGCTCCCGGGTGGCTTCCACCACGTGGTCCAGTCGCTCCGGGTCGTGGACGTGCTGGAAAAGGACGGCGAGGGCCTGAACCTGACCGCCGAGGTACGCGACGGCATCCTCCGGCACTCCAAGGGGCGGGGCCAGGTCCTCATGGCCGGCGGCGCGACGGCGCTCTCGCTGGAAGCCGAGGTGGTCCGGCTCGCCGACATCATCGCGTACGTGAACCACGACCTCGACGACGCGCTGCGGGGCGGGCTGCTGCGCGAGGAGGACGTGCCGCCCGACATCGTCGGCACGCTCGGCGGCCGCCACTCGGAGCGCATCGCCACGCTGATCGGCGACGTCATCCGCAGCTCCGACATCGACGGCGGCGGCCACATCGCCATGTCGCGCGACGTCCAGGTCGCGCTGCTCGCGCTCCGGGACTTCCTGTACGCGCGCGTCTACGAGAACCCGGTCGTGCAGGAGGAGTTCTCGAAGGCCCAGCGCATCCTCGAGGACCTCTACCGCTGGTGCACGGAGGACGCAGAGCGTCTCTGGCAGCGGTTCGGGGTGGCGCCGCGCGCGGGTGAGGATGTGGCACGGGCCGTCGCCGACTTCATCTCGGGTATGACCGACCGGTTCGCGCTCGAGACCTGGGAGAAGGTCTTCATGCCGCGGCCGTGGGCGATCGTCTGAGCCTCTAGTGGGAGTTCATCGGCGCGATGTGCAGCCGGAGCGACCGGTCCACGGTCAGGATCGCGCCCTCCGGGACCTCGAGAAATCCCGAGGGCTCGGCGAGGACGGTGGCGAGGACGACCGCCTTGGCCTGCCGGTGCGGGCGCAGCCGGGGGTCGCTGTCGCGGGTCGAGGCGTCGATTCCGTGAAGCGGACACGGGACGATGCCTTCGAGGAGCGCGTAATGCATCGGCCGGCCGCGCCGCACGGCGGCGAGCATCCGGCCGTTCGTCACCGCGAGGGCGAGGTCGCTCGGCCGCTGGCTTCCTGCCTCTCGGCTCCACGCGTCGACCTGGCGCACCGTGCGCGCGAGGGCACGCCCGACCGTCTCCGCCGGTGCGTCGAGGTCGTCGAGGGCACCGGCATCCCGGAGGTAATGGAGGAACAGCGCGAAGACGTGCTCCGAGTCGGTGTCGCCCGCGACGGGGCGCCTGAGAAAATCCGGGAGGGTCGAGAGAAGGCGGGGCTTCACGTCCGGCCAGGCCTCCACGCCGCCCACGTGGGCGAACAGCCAGCGCCGGAAGCGGAAGGGCTGGGTGTTCTCGTCCTTGGCGGGGAAGCCGGAGGCGGACTGGGCGCGGACGACGAGGGCCTCGCCGGACACGGGCCCCACGAGATCCGGGAGCTCCAGGGGGCGCGGCGCGCCGGTCGGACGCCGCCCCACGAGGACCTCCCCCGAACGATGGTAGCCCCATCCGCAGAGCTCGAGAGGCTCACCGCCCTCGGCCAGGACCAGCTGGCGCCTCAGCCGTGTCACCTGGCAGGCGAGGAGATTCGGGTCGTTCTGCAGGATCGCGATCAGCGCACCCATTGCCACCACTGCCTTTCCCACGCCCGAGCGAGGCCGCTGAGGTCGGCGCCCATATAACCGAGGAGGACTCCCGCCACATCCGCGGCCCCGACGCGGGAGACGCAGGTTTGACGGACCCCCCGGTCGCCGCTACGATTTTTGGCTGACACCGAAAACGGTCCGGAAAATCGACAGATGAGCGACGACATCGCGGTGGGGATCGACCTCGGCACGAGCTACAGCGCGGTGGCCGCGGTCCTGGAGGGCCGGCCGGAGGTGCTCCCGAACGAGTGGGGGGAGCGCACCCACGCGTCGGTGGTGAGCTTCCTCGACGACGGCACCGTGCTCGTCGGCAACAGCGCCAAGCGCAACATCATCACGAACGCGGAGAACACGGTCTACTCGGCGAAGCGCCTCATCGGCCGATTCTACTTCTCCGACGAGGTGAAGAAGGCCCAGGCGGTGATGCCCTACCGGATCGTGGAGGGGCCGAACAACTCGGTCCGGGTCCAGGTCGGCGAACGCGTGTTCGCGGTCCCCGAGATCTCCGCCCTAGTCCTCAAGGAGATGAAGGCCATCGCGGAGACCGCGCTCGGGCGCGAGGTCCGCAAGGCGGTCGTGACCTGCCCGGCCTACTTCAACGACAACCAGCGGCAGGCCACCAAGGACGCGGGGCGCATCGCGGGGCTGGAAGTGCTCCGAATCATCAACGAGCCGACGGCCGCGGCCCTGGCCTACGGCTTCGGCAAGGACATCAACCAGCGCATCTGCGTCTACGACCTCGGCGGCGGCACGTTCGACGTGTCCATCCTCGAGATCGGGCGCGACGTCTTCGAGGTCATGGCCACCGCCGGCGACACCTACCTGGGCGGCGACGACTTCGACGACCGGATCATGGCATGGCTCGCCGACGACTTCCTGAAGAAGCATTCGCTCGACCTGCGCCAGAACAAGTTCTGCCTGCAGATGCTCAAGGAGGCAGGCGAGAAGGCGAAGATCGACGTGGGGCGCGACGGCCAGGCCGCCATCCATGTCCCCGGGATCTGCCAGACGCCGGAGGGCGAGGTCCTCGATCTCGATCACAAGCTCGGGGCCGACCAGTTCAACCGGATGGTGATGGACCTCGTGCAGCGCACGTTCAAGGTCTGCGACGAGGCGCTGCAGTCCGCCCGGATGACCGCGAGCGACATCGACGCCGTCATCCTGGTCGGCGGCCCGACCCGCCTGCCCATCATCCGCCAGAGCGTCCGCCATTACTTCCAGAAGGAGCCGATGACCGGCATCGACCCCGACGAGGTGGTGGCGCTCGGGGCGAGCATCCAGGCGAGCGCGCTGCTCAACCGGGACGCGGCGGTCGCAGGCCAGGCGAGCTACCTCCTCGACGTCACTCCGCTCACCCTTCGCGTCGGCACGGCCGGTGGCTGGGCGGAGCCGATCATCGGCAAGAACACCCCCATCCCCATCGAGAAGTCGAAGGCCTTCACGACCAGCCGGGACGGCCAGGACCGCGTGCGCATCCGCGTCTACCAGGGCGAGTCGAAGCGCGCGGACGAGTGCGAGTTCTTGGGGGAGTTCGAGTTCACGGGGTTCCGGATCGGGTACCGGGGGGAGGTCGAGATCCAGGTCACCTTCGAGATCGACTCGAACGGCATCGTGAACGTCTCCGCCACCGACACCGAGACCGGGCAGAACGCCTCCACCACCATCAACCTGTCCTCGGGCCTGTCCGAGCAGGACATCCAGAGCGCCATCGACAAGAACGCCGAGGTGGTGCTCGCGGGGCACGCCTCGTAGGCGGCGGGGTTCCCCCGATGGACGAGAGCTTCCGGATCGAGGTGGAGACGCTGGCCGGGGCGCTCGATCACCTCGACTACTTCGCCATCCTCAAGCTGCAGCAGGGCGCCTCGCCGGCCGAGATCAAGGCGGCCTACCACCGGGAGTCGCGGACCTACCACCCCGATCGCTTCGCCGCGCTCGGCGACGAGCACCTGCGGGCCCTCGTCGGCCGCGTCTACCGCCGCATCAACGAGGCCTACACCGTCCTGCGCGACGACGCCCGGCGCGCCAAGTACCTCTCCGACCTGAGCGGCCCGGAGCGGGAGTCGAAGCTCCGCTTCACGGACGCGGACGAGGCCGAGGTCCGGGAGGCCCAGAAGCGGCGCGTCGAGGAGCAGATCGGCCAGACGCCGAACGGCCGCAAGTTCTACGCGACGGCCGTGAAGGACATCGAGGCGGGACGCTGGGAGGCGGCGGAGCGGAGCCTCAAGATGGCCCTCATGTACGAGCCGCAGAACGCCCGCTTCCGCGAGCAGATGGATCTCATCGAGAAGAACCGGCCCAAGGTCGACTTCCGGATCAAGTAGCCGCCATGACGCTCGACGCCGCGGCCATCTCGCTCCTCGCGCTGGCCGCGATGGCGGGCGCGATCGCGGGGGCGCTCCGCCCCCTGTTCCTCGCGGCCGGGGCCGCCGCGGGATGGTTCGCGGCCCACCACCTCGCCGCGCCGCTCGGGCGGGCGCTCGAGCGGATCCTGCCCTCGCCCGCCGCCCAGCCGGCGGCCGCAGCCCTGCTCTTCCTCGCCTCCGTCTCGATCGCGGGGCTCATCGGCCGGGCGCTCAGCCGCAATGCGAGCGGCGAGCGGCGGCCCGGCGACCGCGCTGCGGGGGCGGTGCTCGCCGGGGCGGCGGCGGGGCTCGCCCTGTGGGTGGCGCTCTCCGTCACGGACGCCGCGGCACCGCTGTTGCCGAGGGGGCTCGGACGACAGCTCGCGGAGAGTGACCTCGCCGGGCTCGTGCGGGAGAACGACCTGCTCGGCGGATGGCGAAAGCCTGCGGAGGATGCCCTGCAGGAACTCCTGAGGCTTGCCGCCGATCCTCGCGCCGCGGCCCGCCTGGCGGGCGACCCGGAGCTGCGAGGGCTCGCCGACGATCCGCGCGTGCGGGACCTGCTCGTCGCGCCCGGCACGGCGAAGCTCGGGACCTCTCCGCGGGCGCTCCAGCTGCTCGCCGACCCCGACTTCCGGGAGCGCCTCGAGCGCGCCCAGGAGCGGATCGACCGGGCCGGCCCTGGCCCCTAGCGCATCCGGCGCGGCGAGCGCGGCTTCGACTGGCGCGTGGCCTGCCCCACCTCGGGCATGGCGCCGGACCCCGGGTGGCGCCTCTGGTGGGCGCGACGCAGCTTCTCGTAGAGTTCCCCGAGCCGGCGCGCGAGGCGCTTGTGCCGCCGCGGCCTGTGCGTCGACAGGGCATGGGCGAAGGCGAGGGGGGCGGCGATCGTGGCGTCCGAGTACACGACCACGTGGTTCTTCACGAGGTCGGCCTGCACCTTGCCCCAGCTGATCGCCTCGCTCGGCGTCGCCCCCGAGAGCCCACCCCACTGCGGCGAGTCGGTGGAGATCTGCAAGACGTACTCGTGACCGCCGCGGTTGAGGTCGAGGATCTGCCAGAGGGTGGGCTGGGTCTGGAGGTAGAAGTTCTTCGGCGACCCGCCACCGAGGATCACCACCCCGTTGCGCTCGGCATCGTAGACGATGGCGGTGGACTCCAGGACGTCGAGGTCCGGGTCGATCGTCGTCGTCCCCCCGCGGAGCTTCATCGCGGCGACGTTCATGCCGATCGACGAGTCGCCCGGGGAGCTCGTGAAGACCGGGACGTCGTACTTGGCGGCCGCGGCGACCCAGGACCGCTCCGGGAGCGGCGCCTCCTGGAGGGCGAGGTGCCCGAGGTAGTGGTGGAGGCGGGCGGTCGAGACGGTGCCGCGGAGTTCCGGGGGCGCCTTGTCGAGCGCCTCGCGGACGAAGGCGTCGGTGTCGAGCAGGGAGTCCTCGGTGATGAACACGTCGTAGATGCGCTCGATCCCGGCGCGGTAGAGCTCCCGGTCGTCGACCTGGAAGTGGCCCTGGACGACGGGCAGCTTCAGGGCGAAGTGCAGGTCGTGGTAGACGTTCGCCCCCGTCGAGACGACGAGGTCCACGAAGCCCGCCTCGATCATGGCGATGATGGCACCGCCCAGACCCGCGGGCGCCATGGCGCCCGTGACCGTGAGCGCGACGGTCGTGTTCGCGTCGAGCATCCGACCGAGCAGGTCGCACCCCTCGGCGAGGCGCCCCCCGTTGAAGGCGCCGGCGCGGCGGTAGACGTCCACCAGGTCGACGACCGACATCCCCGGCCTCAGCCGCATCGGCTCGACCGGGGGGCGCGACAGGTAGCGCCGGCGGAGATCCTTGCGCGAGGTCGGCTTCGTCATGGCGGCCGCGGATACTGTCGGACCGGCCGACGCCCGTCAACAGCCGCTCCGGGGCGCTCCGGATCCCCGGTGGGTGGCTCCTAGCGGACGGCCGCCTGGGGCGTGGGGAGCTGTACGAGGTCTCCCGATGCCTGGCGGAGCTGGGGCGCGAGGGTGGAGAGCTTGGCCTGGCGATAGACGTCGAGCATGCGCTCCTGGCCCTCGCGCCAGACCGCCACCATCGTGCAGGTGGCGGCGCGGCCACAGGCGTCGTCGCCGTCGAGGCAGACGTTCAGGGCGACCGGGCCCTCGACCGCCTCGATGACGTCGAGGAAGCTGATGGCGTCTGCGGGGTGTGCGAGCTGGTAGCCGCCGTGGGGGCCGCGGCTCGACCGCGCCAGCCCCTGATCTACGAGTGTTTTCAGGATCTTGGCCAGGAAGTCCTCGGGGATGTCCATCTGGCGGGCGATCTCGCGAAACGGCACGACGGTCCCCGCGGGAATGGCCGCGAGGTACACCATGGCGCGCAGGCCGTAGTCGATCTTCCGCGAGACGCGCAGCACGTGCTGCATTTGCTCTCCCCTGAGGCGCCACCCAACGCCCACGTTATGATACCACGCGGAGGGGCACGACATGGCGGGGGATGCAGGGGTCATCGATCTGCATACCCATTCCACGGCCTCGGACGGCCAGTATCCCCCGGCAGATGTCGCCGCGCGGGCGGCCGCCGCCAACACGGCGGTATGGTCTCTCACCGACCACGACACCGTCGCCGGGCAGGAGGCGGCCGCGGCGGAGGCCCGCCGGCTGGGCGTCCGATTCGTTCCCGGGATCGAGCTCTCCGTCTTCCTCGACAGCCGGGAGATCCACGTCCTCGGGCACTTCGTCGACCCGGCCCACGCGTCGCTCCGGAACTTCGAGGACTTCCTCGCCGAGCGGCGGCGGGAGCGGATGGCGCAGATCGCGGGGAAGCTCGCCGGCCTCGGCATCCAGGTCACGGAGGGAGACATCGTCGCGCAAAGTGGAGGCAAGACGATCGGCCGTCCCCATGTGGCGCGCGCGCTCGTCGCGGCGGGGTACGTGTCCACGGTGAAGGAGGCCTTCGACCTCTACCTCGGGGAGGGCAAGCCCGCGTTCGTCGGTCGATATCGCCTCACGGCGGAGCAGGCCGTGGAGCTCGTTCGCGGGGCGGGCGGCGTCGCGACGCTGGCGCACCCCGGCGTCTCGAAGATCGAGCGCGCCGATCTGGCGCGGCTCAAGGCGATGGGCTTCGAGGGGGTCGAGGCGAGCCATCCCGACCACGTTCCGTCGCAGGTCGAGAAGTACGCCCGGATCGCCGCAGAGCTCGACCTCGTCCCGACGTCCGGGTCGGACTTCCACGGAGAGGCGATCTCGCCCGACCGCTACCTCGGGACCGGCCGGATGTCGTCCGACGACCTGGAGCGGCTGGAACGGCGCCGGGCCTGATCGAACGGCCCGGCGCGCGACCCGGCGTGCCTACCCGCCGCGGAAGAGGACGAGCGAGGCGCGGGTCCAGTCGATCACGGGGTTCAGCCACACGCCGAACAGGATCGTCGCCGCGGCGAAGCCCGAGAGCAGGAGCTTGTAGGAGACGGGGTAGGTGACCTCGGTCTCCGAGAACGGCGCCTCGAGGAACATCGCCCGGAGCACCCGCGCGTAGTAGTAGAGCGAGACCGCCGTGTTGAGCGCGGCGACGAGCGCGAGCGCCGCGTACCAGAAGCCGCCGGGCCCGTTCGCGCGCTCCATGACCGCGAGGAACAGGTAGTACTTCCCGGTGAAGCCGATCGACGGGGGCAGCCCGGTGAGGGCGAAGAGGAACACGCCGAAGGAGAGCGCCGCCAGGGGGGCGCGCCGGCCGAGCCCGCGGAACTCGAAGATCGATGGCGAGCCGGTGAGCCGCTCGACGACGATGACCGCGAGGAAGGCCCCGAGGTTCATGACCAGGTAGGCGAGCATGTAGACCATCACTGCCTGGGTCCCGATGGTCGAGTTGGCGGCGACGCCCATGAGCGCGTAGCCGGCGTGCGCGATGGAGGAGTACGCGAGCAGGCGCTTCAGGTTCGTCTGCGGCAGTGCCGTCAGGTTGCCGAGCGTCATGGTGACGGCGGAGAGCACGCCCACCACCGCCGGCCAGGGGACGCCGTGGAGGGCGTCGGCGAAGCCGGCGAGGTCCGGGCGGGTGCTGAGCGCGCCGTACAGGAGACGGGCGACGAGCGCGAAGCCGGCGGCCTTCGGGCCGACCGAGAGGAAGGCCGTGAAGGGCGTGGGCGCGCCCTCGTAGACGTCCGGGCACCACATGTGCCAGGGCACGGACGCGATCTTGTAGCCGACGCCGGCGGAGAAGAAGACCACCGAGAGAACGAGCGCCAGCTTCACGGGCCAGGTCGGGGGGAGCAGCGCGATGGCCCGCGCGAAGTCGAGGACGTTCGTCGTGTGGAGAAGCCCGTACAGGTAGCTCATGCCGAAGACCATCACCCCGGAGGCGACGCCCCCGAAGATGACGTACTTCAGCGCGGCCTCCGACGCCTTCCGGTTCCCGCGGGCGAACCCCGCCAGCACGTAGCTCACCATCGAGACGAGCTCGATGGACATGAAGATCATGAGCAGATCGCTCGAGCTCGACATGAGGAAGAGGCCGAGGACGATCGCGACGAGCAGCGCGTAGAACTGCCCCACGCGGCTCGGCGGGAACGCCCCGGACGGCGCGGCCATGAGCACCGTGAGCGCCGCGCCCGCGAGGAACAGCCACTTGAAGAACGTCGCGAAGCCGTCGTGGACGATGAGGCCGTTGAAGAGGGCCTGCGGGTAGACGGGCTGAGCCGCGAGCAGGACCGCCGTGATCCCCAGGACGGCGAGGGTGGCGAGCATCATCAGCCGGGCGCGCTCCGCGCTCCGGCGCCACCACACGTCGAGGAGGAGCAGGGCGAGCGAGCCGAAGGTCAGGCAGAACTCCGGCTGGAACCACCGGGCGCTGCGCAGGTTCTCGGCGACGAGGTACGAGTGGATCATCTCCGGCCCCTATGGCTTTCTACGCCCGGATGTTCTGGATGAGCTGGTGGAGGGTAGGGTTGATCGCCGAGAGGATGAACTGCGGGTAGAAGCCGAGGAAGATCATGAAGGCCGAGAGCGGATAGAGCACGAAGCGCTCGCGCCAGTTCACGTCCGGGAAGTCGTGGTACACGGGGTTCAGCTTCCCCAGGAAGATCCGCTGCATCGCCCACAGGTAGTACGCGGCCGTGATGATGACCGCGGTCGCCGAGATGGCGGTGTAGGTGAGGTACACGGGGAAGCTCCCCGAGAGCACCATGAACTCGGCGATGAACCCCGCGAGCCCCGGCAGGCCCAGCGAGGCGAAGAAGGCGAGGCCGGTGAGGCCGCTGTACTCGGGGAGTGCCTGGGCGAGGCCGCCGAAGCGGTCCAGGTCGCGGTGGTGGGCGCGATCGTAGATGACGCCCACGAGGAGGAACAGGGCCGGGCTGATGATGCCGTGGGTGAACAGGTTCAGCACGGCACCGGAGATGGCCACCGGGGTCAGTGCGGCCATGCCGAGCAGCGTGAAGCCCATGTGGGACACGGACGAGTAGGCGATGAGCTTCTTGAAGTCCCTCTGCGCGAGGCACACGTACGCGCCGTAGACCACGTTGATGACGCCGAAGATGGCGATGGCGTTCGCCGCCCACTCCGTCGCGTCGGGCAGCACCGGGTAGTTGAAGCGCAGCATGCCGTAGGGCCCCATCTTCAGCAGGATGCCGGCCAGGATGACCGAGATGGGCGTCGGCGCCTCGACGTGGGCGTCGGGCAACCACGTGTGGAACGGGAACATCGGCACCTTGATGGCGAAGCCGATGAACAGCGCGACGAACACGATCTTGGTGAAGGCGAAGCCGAGGATCGGGCCGGCGCTCGCGAACTGGCCGGCCCGTCCCTGGGCGGCGAGCTCGAGCAGGTTGAAGGTGTGGCGGGCCGACAGGGTCCCGTCCGCGAGCGGGGCGGGGAGGCTCCGGTAGTAGATGGCGATGATGGCGAGCAGCATCAGCACCGAGCCCGCCAGGGTGTAGAGGAAGAACTTGATGGCCGCGTACTCGCGGCGCGGGCCGCCCCAGATGCCGATGAGGAAGTACATCGGCAGCAGCATGACCTCCCAGAATACGTAGAAGAGGAACATGTCGAGGGCGACGAAGGTGCCCATCATCCCGGTCATGAGGAGGAGCAGGAGCACCATGTACGCGGGCACCATCCGCACGGAGAAGTGCTTGGGGTGGTGCGGGTCGTCGTGCCCGTCCTCGACCATGCCGGCCATCTCGGCGCAGTGCTTGCTGCCCTGCCACCAGGGCATGGAGGCGATGGCGGCGACGAAGGAGATGACGCCGGTGAGGAGCACCATCGAGATCGAGAGCCCGTCCACGCCGACGAACCAGTCGACGTTGAACGGCCGGATCCAGACCGCACGGCTCACGAGCTGGACCCCCGTGTCCTTGCCGGCGACGGCGAGGCCCGGGGCGGCCGGGTCGTACCAGTGCCACGCGAGCACCGATGCGACGAGCATGAGCGCACTCGCGACGAGCGTCACCCAGCGCGCCGACTGGTCCATGAAGCTCTTCGGGAGCTTCAGCGCGTAGCGCAGCGCCGTCAGCACGAGGATGACGGCGGCGCCGATGAGCGGGAAGAAGGTGGCCCAAACGAGGACGTTGTCGGGGCGGATCATGGGCCGGTCTCCTAGCGGAAGAGGAAGTTGAGGAGCAGCACGAGCAGTGACCCGAAGGTCAGCCCGTAGAGGTAGGTGGTGATGCGGCCGGTCTCGATGCGGCGGAGTGCCCGGCCCGCCTCGCCGGTGATGCCGGCGACGGCGTTCACGGCGCCGTCCACCACGTAGGTGTCGATGGCGCCGTCGATGTTCGCGACCAGGCGCCCGAGCCAGCCGGCGAAGTTGACGAGCCAGTCCACGACGTGCTGGTCGAACCAGAAGAGGAAGCGGGCGAGGAAGAGGGACGGCCGGACGATGATGGCCTGGTAGCCCTCGTCCACGTAGTACTTGTTGTAGACGACCGTCCAGATGCCGAAGAAGCGCTTCTTCAGCTCGGCCGGGACGGCGCTCCGGCCGTCCTTGAAGAGGAGGCGGGCGAAGAACCAGCCGACGACGGCGGCGGCGACGCCGATGCCCTGGAAGAGGAGCTCCGTCGAGTGCGGGAACTCGGCGAACCGGGTCTCGACCGGCAGCGACGGCGCGAGCCACCGCTCGAGGATCGGCTCGTGGTGGGTCCAGGCGGCAGGGACGCCGAGCAGGCCCGCGAGCACCGCGCCGGCCGCGAGCACCACGAGGACCGCCGTGATGGAGAGCGGCGACTCGTGCGGCGTGTGGCGGTGGCCGTGGCCCGCGTCCGCGCCATGGACTCCGTGGCCGTGGTCGTCCTTCTTCGCGTGCGCTGCGCCGTGGCCGCCGTTCGGGTCGATGTTGTCCTGGGGGTGCGCCGCGGTCGCATGGTGCGGCGCGGCGTGCGCGGAGTGCGGGTCCTCGTCGTGCTCCTCGGCGTGACCCGCGCCGCCCCGGTACTTCCCGGTGAAGGTCATGTAGTAGCTGCGGAACATGTAGAAGCTCGTCCCGGTGGCCGCGACGATGCCGAGCACGAAGATCGCCGGGCCGAGCCAGGGCGCCGTGTGGCCGAGGAAGGCGAGGTCGCGGGCCGTGAAGGCCTTCCAGAGGATCTCGTCCTTCGAGTAGAAGCCCGACGCCCACGGGAAGCCCGCGATGGCCCAGCAGGCGATGAGGTAGGTCCAGGCGGTGACGGGCATGTGCTTCTTCAGGCCGCCCATCTCCCGCATGTCCTGCTCGTGGTGGCACCCGAGGATCACGGAGCCGGACCCGAGGAAGAGGCAGGCCTTGAAGAAGGCGTGCGTGAGGAGGTGGTAGCTTCCGGCCCAGAAGGCCCCCACGCCCACGCCGACGAACATGAACCCGAGCTGCGAGACCGTCGAGTAGGCGAGGACCTTCTTGATGTCGTACTGGAAGAAGCCGATCGTGGCCGCGAAGAAGGCGGTGAGCATGCCGATCGCGGCGACCCATCCCATGGCCGTCGGCGAGAGCGCGTACAGGTAGCTCAGGCGCGCCACCATGTAGACGCCGGCCGTGACCATGGTGGCCGCGTGGATGAGGGCCGAGACGGGGGTGGGACCGGCCATCGCGTCGGGGAGCCACACGTAGAGCGGGAGCTGCGCGCTCTTGCCCATGGCGCCGACGAAGAGGAGCATCCCGACGACCGCCATGAGCGCGAAGCCCCAGACGTGCTGGTTCTTCAGGTGTTCGGCGACGCCGGTGCTCTCGATCACCACCTGGTCGCGGAGCTCGCGGAAGTTCAGGGTGGGGCCGAGCTTCACCGGATGCTCGCCCTCGGTCGTCCGCGGGCCGACCGCCAGGAACGGGTTAGCGGCGCCGGGGACGGCGCCGGCGCCGATCTCCGGGTGGTAGTTGAGGGAGCGGACGTCGGCCCGCGGCTCCCAGACGCCGCCGAGCGACCAGAAGAGCAGGAACAGGCCCAGGACGAAGCCGAAGTCGCCGAACCGGTTCACGACGAAGGCCTTCATGCCGGCCTTCGCCTTCTCGACGTCCGTGTACCAGAAGCTGATGAGGAGGTAGCTCGCGAGGCCCACTCCCTCCCAGCCGAAGAACATCACCGCGAAGTTGTCCCCCATGACGAGGAGCAGCATCGCGAAGACGAAGAGGTTCAGGTACGCGAAGAAGCGCCAGTAGGACGGCTCGTCCGCCATGTACCCGATCGAGAACACGTGGATGAGCGTGCCGATGAAGGTGATGATGAGGACCATCATCATCGACAGCGGATCGAGCGCGAACCCGAGGTCGAAGGAGAGCTGCCCCGCCGAGAGCATCCGCCAGAGGGTCTGGGAGAGGAACCGGTCGGCGGGGGCGAGCGCGTAGAGCTCCAGGAACGCCCGCACGGCGACCGAGAACGAGAGCACCATCATCGCGATGGCGATGAGGTGCACCGCACGCTTGCCGAACGCACGCTGCAGGCGGATCCCGAACAGGGAGTTCGCGAGCGCTCCCAGGGCGGGAAACAGCGGGATGAGCCAGAGGTAGCTCACCTGGTGGACCACGATGGGGCCGAGCTCGTTCAGAGGGTGTTCCATCTCACTCTCGCATCAGGTCCGCGGCGCGGACGTCGATGGTCTTGAACGTGTGGAAGATGCTGAGGACGATGGCCAGGCCGACGGCCGCCTCGGCGGCGGCGAGCACGATGACGAACAGCGCGAAGGTCTGGCCGGCGATGCCGGTCGCGACGTAGTGGTTGAAGGCCACGAGGTTCACGTTGGCGGCGTTGAGCAGGAGCTCCACCCCCATGAGCACGGCGACGGCGTTGCGGCGCGTGAGGACCGTGTAGAGGCCGAGGGCGAAGAGGATCGCTCCGACGCCGAGGAAGTGGGAGAGCGTGACGTGTAGCATTCGGTCCTCGCTGGCCTAGTCGGCCTTGAGCTCCTTGCGGGCGATGACGATGGCGCCGATCATCGTGGCGAGCAGGATGAGGGAGGCGAGCTCGAAGGGCAGGAGCCAGCCCTGCAGTAGGCCGTTCCCCAGCTGCGCGGTCGTCGGCGCGAGCGGCACGTCCCGGGCCCTCCAGGGGACCTCGACCGCCACCACGACGACGAGCAGTCCGATGACGGCGGTGACGATGGCGCCTCCCGCCCAGCCCAGGCTCGTGTTCGAGATGTTCACGTCCCCGATGCGGCTCGTGAGCATCACCGCGAAGAGGATGAGGACGAGGACGCCGCCGATGTAGATGAGGACCTGCGCGACGGCGAGGAAGTCGGCCGAGAGGTACACGTAGAGGCCGCCGACCCCGAGGAGCGAGAACAGGAGCGCGAGCGACGTGTAGAGGATGTTCCGCGAGAGGGCCACGCCGGCGGCGCCGGCCACGGCCAGGGCGGCGAGGAACCAGAACACGAGGTCCGCCAGGCTCAAGCGCCCGCCCGCGAAGGGACCGGGCGAGGCGGCGAGGGCGGGCGAGAGGTGCGCCGACGCCACGGCCACCGCCCCCAGGACGGCGAGGCTGGCGACGGACCAGGCGAGGAGCTTTCGATGGGAGCGCATGGGGGGCCTCACGGTCACGGCTTGGGCTCGCCCGTGCCCGGCTCGTTCGGCTTCTCCGGTGCGGGAGCGGCGGCAGGCTTCGCCGGGGCGGGAGCGGCGGGCGCCGCGCCGGCGGGCGGAGCCGCCGGCTTGGGAGCGGCGGCGGCCGCGGGCTTCGGGGCGGCGGGCTTCGCCGGGGGCGGGGGCGGCTTCAGCGGTTCCGGGGGAAGGTAGGCGGGGCCGCTCGCGTCCCAGGCTCGCTGCGCCACGAGGGCGCGAACGAGCGATCCGAGCGGGGCGCGGGGGAAGTAGGGGGCGTCCTTCTGGACCTTGTAGACCGGGAAGGGGTGGAGCGGGTCGGCCCACCGGAAGACCAGGTTCCGCACCGAGCGCTGCGTCGCCTCGAACTCGCGGGTGTGCTGGATGGAGCCCGTGGGACAGGGCTCGACACAGAGGCCGCAGAACATGCACTTCGCCTCGTCGATGTCGAACTGGGACACGACGCGCTGCTTGGGGTTCGCGGGGTCCTTGTCGAGGTTGATCTGGATGCAGCTGATGGGACACGCGCGCTCGCACGCCTGGCAGCCCGTGCAGATCGAGGTGTCCACCTCGAGGAACCCGCGGTAGCGCGCCGGAAGCACGTCCTGGACGGGCAGGGGGAGGCGGTCCGGGTACTGGACGGTGATGGGCCGGCGGAGCACCTGCGACAGGGTGATGGACATCCCGTGCCAGAACGACTTCACGGTGTCGCGGATGTTGCCGATGTATTCGGTGGGGGACGTGGGCATGGTTCCTTCGCCTACCAGTTCGAGAGGTCCACGCGCTCGCCGACGATGCGCGAGATGTTCTGCCGGGTGAGGACCAAGAAGCGGAAGATGAGGAAGGCGGAGAGCGCCGTGAGGGCGACGCCGCTCACCAGGCCCAGGACGGGTGCCCGCGCGACGAAGATCTGCCACACGAGCGTGAAGAGCATCGCCAGGAAGCCGCCGGGGACGAGGTACTTCCAGCAGAGGTTCATCATCTGGTCGATGCGGATGCGCGGCAGGGTCCAGCGCAGCCAGATGACGACGTTCACGAGGGTGAGGGTCTTCACCGCGAAGACGAGCACGGAGACGAACTGCATCACCCACCAGACCGCTCGGGGGAAGGTCGCCCCGCCGCGCCACGCCGCCCAGTCCTGAGCCGTCACGCCCGGGATCTGCCAGCCGCCGAGGAACAGCGAGACCGCGACCGCGCTGATGATCCACAGGTTCGCCCACTCGACGAGGAAGTAGAGCGCGAAGCGGAAGCCCGAGTACTCGGACATGTAGCCCGCGACGAGCTCGCTCTCCGCCTCGGGCAGGTCGAAGGGCGTCCGGTTCGCCTCGGCGAGCTGGCTCGTGAAGAGGATGAAGAAGGCGATGAAGGCCGCCGGGTTGCGGGTGATGAACCACTCCCACGGCCAGCCGCCCTGCGCCCCGATGATGCCCTGCATGGAGAGGGTGCCGGCCATGAGCACCGGCGTCATGATGGCGAGCGCGCTCGGCACCTCGTAGCTGATGACCTGGGCGGCGGATCGCATGCCGCCGAAGAGCGCCCACTTCGAGTTCGACGACCAGCCGGAGAGGAGGATGCCGACGACGATGAGGGCCGTGACCGCGAGGATGTAGAAGATGCCGACGTTGAGGTCGGCGACGATGACCGCCTGGCCGAAGGGGAGGGCGACGAGCGTGAGCGTCATCCCGGCGACGACGAAGTAGGGGGCGGCGCGGAAGAGGAGGGCGTCCGCCTCCGCGGGCACGAGGTCCTCCTTGAAGAGGAGCTTCACGGCGTCGGCGATCCACTGGAAGAAGCCGCCCGCTCCCACGCGGTTCGGCCCGATGCGGCTCTGGATCCGGCCGGCCACGCGCCGCTCGTACCAGGAGAAGATGCCGCCGGCGATCGCCGCGAACGTGAAGGCCAGGATGCCGGCGACGAGCAGCGCGCCGCCGTAGACCCACTGGGTCCCGGGCCAGGTCGCGGGGTCGTGCCGCAGGCTCTCCCGCACGAAGGCGAAGAAGACCGGCTGCTGCAGGAACGGAAGGTACGCGACCAGGATCGCGAAGAGCGCCAGGGGGAGGGCCACCGCCACGCCCACCGAGGCGGTGAGCAGCACCCGGCGGGTCGTGGGCCGTGGGAACGCGAAGGAGAACTGGCTTTGCATGGCTATCGGTCCGTCTCGGGGGCGACGACGTCGAGCGAGGCGATGAGGGCGATGAGGTCCGCGATCATGAGGCCGGGGGAGATGTCCTCGATGATCCCCATCGCCAGGAAGGAGCCGGTTCGCGCCCTCACGCGGTAGGCGCGCTCCGTCCCGTCCGCGACCACGTAGTAGGCCATCTCGCCGCGGGCGCTCTCGACGCGCGAGAGGACCTCGCCCGCCTCCGGCTTGATCTTGCGGGGGACCTTCGCCATGTAGTCGCCCTCGGGCAGCTTCTCGAGGGCTTGGCGGACGATCCGCGACGACTGGGCCATCTCGAGCACCCGCACGTAGTAGCGGTCGAAGGCGTCGCCGACGGCGCCCGCCCAGCCGCGCCCGACCGGGACCTCGAACTTGAAGTCGGGGTAGGCGCCGTAGGGCACGTCGCGGCGCAGGTCCCAGTCCACGCCGCTGCCGCGAAGGTTCGGCCCCACCAGCCCGTAGTCGATGGCCTGCTCGCGCGTGATGAGCGCCACCCCGCCGAGGCGCTTCAGGTAGATCTCGTTCCAGGTGATGAGGCGGTCCCACTCCTGCAGCAGGCTGTCGAAGCGGTCGAGGTAGCGCAGCACCTTGTCCCGCCAGCCCTCGGGGGCGTCGAACGCCACCCCGCCGATGCGGTGGTAGTTGTAGGTGAGGCGGGCGCCGCACAGCGCCTCGACGAGGTCGTTGATCGCTTCCCGCTCGCGCAGCGCGTAGACGAGAGGGGTCACGGCGCCGATGTCGGTGGCCATCGTGCCGATCGACACGAGGTGGCTCGCGATGCGGTTCAGCTCGCAGCTCGCCGCGCGCAGGTACTGGGCGCGCTTCGGGACCTCCACCTTGATGAGCTTCTCGACCGCGATGGCGTATCCCTCGTTCGCGAACATCGCGGCGAGGTAGTCGATGCGGTCCGTGTACGGCATGTAGCCCGGGTAGCCGACGATCTCGCCGATCTTCTCGAGGGAGCGGTGCAGGTAGCCGATGTCGGGGATGGCCCGGCGCATCACCTCGCCGTCGGTCTCGACGAGGAAGTTCAGCACGCCGTGCGTCGACGGGTGCTGCGGCCCGAAGTTGACGAGCATCTCCTCGTTGTTCCGGTCGATGCGGCGCAGGACGAGCTTGGACATGTCCGTTCCTCGCTAGGCCTTCGGGGCCGCCGGGGGGGCCGGCGGTGCGCCGCCGCCGGCCGCGGCAGGGGCCGGGGGCTTCGGGGCCGCCGGCGGAGCCGGGGGCGGAGGGTTGTTCTTCGCGTGCTCGGCGATGCGGACCTCGTCGATTCGCCGGAGCTCGACGAGCGGGTTCTCGCGGAGGTTCGGGATCCCGTGGAACCCGCCGGCCTCCTGGTAGTCCTTGCGCAGCGGGTGGCCGACCCAGTCGTCCGGCAGCATGACGCGCCGGAGGTCGGGGTGGCCCGCGAACGAGACGCCGAAGAGGTCATAGACCTCTCGCTCCATCCAGTTCGCGGCCTTCCAGACCCCCTCCACGCTCGGAACGCGCGGCTCCGCGCGGGCCGCCTCGACCTTCAGGACGATCCCGTGCCGGTGCTTGTAGGAGAACAGGTGGTAGACGACCTCGATGACGTTTCGCTTCGGCCAGTCGAGAGCGGTCAGATCCTCGCAGAAGTCGAGCTCGACGCCCGGCGTCTCCTTGAGATAGCGGCAGACGTCGACGAGCCGCTCCGCCGTGACGAACGCGAAGGCGTCGACCTTCGGCTCGGACAGGGGCCCCACGGCCTCCCCGAACTGGGCCTTCAACCTTTCGTGGATCTCGGTCGTGGTCATCCGCTTCCCTCGGGGTGCGGGGGAGCGAGCGGCGCCGAGGCCGCACCGCCCCACCTTCGAACTCGGCGGTCCGGCCTCAAGCGACCCGGCCGCCAGCCTGCGGTGGCCGCCGCTTGTCCTTCCAACGCTCGCGCATCACCAGGTCCTGCAGGCGCAGCAGGCCCTCCGTGAGGGCCTCGGGTCGGGGCGGGCAGCCCGGGACGTAGACGTCCACCGGGACCACCTTGTCGACCCCCTTGCAGACCGAGTAGGCGAGCTGGAAGAGACCGCCGCAGTTGGCGCACGAGCCCATGGAGACCACGTACTTGGGTTCGGCCATCTGGTCGTAGAGGAGCTTCAGGCGCTCGGCCATCTTGTAGGTGAGCGTGCCCGCCACGATCATGAAGTCGGCCTGGCGAGGCGTGGCGCGGAACACCGCGCCGAAGCGGTCGGCGTCGGCCCGGGGCCCCCCGAACTGCATGAGCTCGATCCCGCAGCAGGCGAGGCCGAACAGCAGGTAGTGGAGCGAGTTCGCCCGGGCGAGGTTGATGATCCGGTCGAGCTGGCTCGTGTGGGAGGTGACGATCTCGCCGCCGATGCCGGAGTCCATCGTGTCCCGATTCGCCATCGTGAACGTCTCCTTCTCTTCCCGTGGGTCGTCGGTGGGGTGCCTGGCCTAGGCGGCGCGGGTCGTGGGGGTCGCGTCCGTCTCCGGCCTCTCCTCGACCGTCGCGAGCCTCTTCACCCACTCGAGGTCGCCGTGGGCCCAGACCCACACGAGCCCCACGAGGAGGATGGCGATGAAGAGCACGAGCTCGGCGAACGCGACCCAGGCGAGGCTCAGGTCCTGCGAGACCGCGACCCAGTCCTTGTAGACGACGGCCACGGGAAAGGTGAGCGCGATGTCCACCTCGAAGATCTCGAACACGAGCGCGATGAGGTAGAAGCGCGGGTTGAAGTTGAACCAAGCCCGCCCGATCGGCTTCTCCCCGCATTCGTAGATGAGCGATTTGTCCGCTTCGGGGAAGGAGGGGCGGATGAGGCGGAACGCGGCGAGCGCCCCGAACGGGAGCAGCACCGCGACGGCCGCGAAGGCGAGAACAGCGCCGAACTGGTAGCCCATGTCGGAACCCTGGAGGGGTGAGGGTGACCGGAGAGGGTGACCTGAGAAGGGCGCGGAGTTTATATGTCTGGACTATGGAGTCAAGGGGTGATTCCCCTTGACGAAACCGACGAGTATAGGCAGTTAGGAGCACCTTGACCCCTTTCCCCCTCCCGACATGACCACACCCCTGCAGAGCTACTTTCCGCTGGCGGTCGTACTCGTCGTGGCGGTGGGACTCGCGCTGACGCTGCTCGGTCTCGCGAACCTGCTCGGGCCCCGCCGGCCCAACGAGGCGAAGTCGAGCCCCTTCGAGTTCGGGTCGCGTCCGTCGGGCCTCGCGCGCGAGCGGTTCGACGTGAAGTTCTACCTGCTCGCGCTGCTCTTCGTCGTCTTCGACATCGAGGCGGTCTTCATGTACCCGTGGGCGGTCACCCTCCAGGAGATCGGCTGGCCGAGCTACGTCACCATGGCCGTCTTCGGATTCACCCTCGTCGTCGGGCTCGTGTACGTCTGGAAGAAGGGTGCCCTGGACTGGAGCAGAGAGTGAGCACGTCCACCGCCGCCGACCTGGATCTCGTCCCCGCCATCGCCACGCGCCGGGAGGAGGCGCTCACCGGCCTCTCCAAGCTCGTCTCCAAGGGGCTCGGCTGGGCGCGGAAGTTCAGCCTCTTCCAGTACCCCTTCGTCACTGCCTGCTGCGGGATGGAGTTCATGGCGGTCGCCGCCGCCCGCTACGACCTCGACCGCTTCGGGGCGGCGCTGCCGCGCTTCTCGCCCCGCCAGGCGGACCTCCTCATGGTGGTCGGGACGGTGAACTGCAAGCAGGCGCCGATCCTCAAGCGCATCTACGACTCGATGGCCGACCCGAAGTGGGTCGTGGCCTTCGGGGTCTGCGCCTCCTCGGGCGGGTTCTACGACAACTACGCGACGGTGCAGGGGATCGACCGCATCGTTCCTGTGGACGTGTACATCCCCGGGTGCCCCCCGCGGCCGGAGCAGGTCCTCGACGGGATCCTCCTGCTCCAGAAGCGGATCCAGGAGCAGCCCCACAAGCTCATCGACCGCTCGCAGCCGGCGCTCGCCGGGAAGGGGTAGAGACGTGGCCCAGGCCGCCGTGCTGAGGCTGAAGGAGCGCCTGCCGGGCGCCGTCGCCGACATCTACGAGGGCGTCGGGGGCGACGACGTCGCGATCGTCCACAAGGACCGCATCGAGGAGGTTTGCCGGCTCCTGAAGGAGGACCCGGATCTCGCCTTCGACATGGCCCCGTACATCACCGCCGTCGACTACATGGGGTCGACCCCGCGCTTCGAAGTCGTCTACCAGCTCTACTCGACAAAGAAGAACCACAGGCTGCGGCTTCGCGTCCCGGTCCCGGAGTCCGACCCGGTGGTGGCGACGGTCACCACGCTGTGGAAGGGCGCGAACTGGTACGAGAGGTACTGCTGGGACATGTACGGGATCCGCTTCACGGGTCACCCCGACCTCCGGCGCCTCTACATGTACGAGGAGTTCGTCGGCCACCCGCTGCGGAAGGACTACCCCCTGCGCGGCCGGCAGCCGCTCGTTCCGGAGCGCCAGGTCGACGAGCCCTGGCGCGGCCCGGGGCCCGCGTCCCGCGACTAGCCCCAGGGCGCGGACGCCCCCCCGCCCAGGCGAGGATCCATGGCCAACGACATCGAGACCCAGCCCCCCGCGGACGCCCTCGAGGCGCCCTTCCCGACGAAGCGGATGCACCTGAACCTCGGGCCGAGCCACCCGGCCATGCACGGCACCGTGCGCGCCGTGGTGGACCTGGACGGAGAAGACATCCACTCGATGCGTCTCGACATCGGGTTCCTCCACCGGGGGTTCGAGAAGTCCTGCGAGAACGTGACCTGGAACCAGGTGTTCCCGTACACGGACCGGCTGAACTACGTGTCTTCGATCATGAACAACGTGGGGTACGCGCTCGCGGTCGAGAAGCTGTGCAAGCTCGACGTGCCGGAGCGGGCGAAGTACCTGCGCGTGCTCACCTCCGAGATGCACCGGATGGCCGACCACCTCACGCTCGTCGGCGCGATGGGGCTCGAGCTCGGGGCGATGACGGTGCTCATCTACGCGATGGAGGCGCGCGACCTCATCTGGGACCGCCTGACGGAGATCTGCGGCGCCCGCCTGACCTCCAACTACGCCCGCGTGGGCGGCGTGGCGCGAGACGTCCCGCCCGGGTGGCCGGAGAAGGTGGAAAAGTCGCTCGACCGCGCCGCCGAGCTCAGCGGCGAGATCGACAAGCTGCTCACGCGAAACCGCATCGTCATGGATCGCGTGCGGGGCACCGGCGTCATCTCGCGGGCGGACGCCATCTCCTACGGGTTCACCGGTCCGTGCCTCCGGGCCACGGGCGAACCCTACGACGTCCGCAAGGCGTCCCCGTACCTCGTCTACGACCGCCTCGACTTCGACATCCCGGTGGGTTCCAACGGCGACAACTTCGACCGCTACCTCATGCGCATGGAGGAGCTCAAGCAGTCCGACCGGATCGTCCGGCAGTGCTTCCGCCAGATGGCGCCGGGCGAGATCGCGGTCGCCGACTACCGCTACGTGCTGCCGCCGAAGCCCGAGGTCTACGGGAGCATCGAGGGCGCGATGGCGCACTTCAAGCTGATCATGGAGGGCATCAAGGTCCCCGCCGGCGAGGCCTACAGCTACATCGAGGCGGCGAACGGGGAGCTCGGGTTCTACGTGGTCTCCGACGGCGGTGGCCGGCCGTACAAGCTCGGGGTGCGGGCGCCTGGCTGGAACATGCTCATGGCGCTTCCCGAGATGCTCGAGGGCCAGCTCCTCGCCGACCTCATCCCCACCTTCGACACCATCAACATGATCGGCGGCGAGGTCGAGCAGTAGCGACCCGCGCCGCGCCTCGACCGGAGCCCGAGATGGCCGAAGAGACCAAGCCCCCCGCACCCGCGGCCGCCCCGCCGAAGCCGCCGGGGCCGCCTCCGCCCAAGAACCCCGGGTTCGTGACCCTCAGCATCGACGGGCGCGAAGCCGTGGTGAAGCCCGGGACGAACCTCATCGAGGCCGCCCGCGCCGTCGGCGTGAACGTTCCCTACTACTGCTACCACAAGCGCCTCTCCATCGCGGCGAACTGCCGGATGTGCCTCGTGGAGATGTCGAACGCCCCGGGCGGCAAGCTCATGCCGGCCTGCCAGATGACGGTGGCCGAGGGAATCAGCGTCCGGACCGACACCGCGAAGGTGAAGGACCAGCAGCGCGCGACCCTCGAGTTCCTGCTGCTCAACCACCCCGTGGACTGCCCGATCTGCGACCAGTCCGGCGAGTGCAAGCTGCAGGACTACTACATGTCCTTCGACGCGCGCCCGTCGCGCCTCGAGATGGACAAGGTCGAGATGCGCAAGCGGGTGGGGCTCGGGCCGCTCGTCGTCCTCGACGAGGAGCGCTGCATCCTCTGCACCCGATGCGTCCGCTTCATGCGGGAGGTGCGCAAGAACCCCCAGCTCGGCGTGGAGGCTCGCGGCAACCACTCCTTCATCACCACCGTGCCCGGCAAGCCCCTCGACGACCGATACTCCGGGAACGTCGTCGACCTTTGCCCGGTCGGGGCGCTCACCTCCGCCGACTTCCGCTTCCGCGGCCGCGTCTGGTTCCTCTCGAGCGCCCGGAGCGTGTGCACCGGCTGCGCTCGCGGGTGCAACACCTTCCTCGACTACATGCGGGACTCGACGTACCGCTACCGCCCCCGCGAGAACGAGGACGTGAACCAGGAGTGGATGTGCGACCAGGGTCGCCTCTCCTACAAGCAGTTCAACGACCCACGGGTCCTCGCCGCCCGGCTCGGGCGCGCCCCGGGCCGAAGGGCCTCGCGGGCGGAGGCGGTCGCCGCGGCGGCGGAGGCGCTCAAGGGCCACGCCGGGCAGGGCACGCTCGCGCTGCTCGCCTCGCCGGTGGCCTCCCTCGAGGACCTGCTCGTCGGGCTCTTCGTCGCGCGCGACGGGCTCAGGCTCGGGGAGATCTACGTCGGCGGCCGCCCGGACGGCTGGCAGGACGACTTCCTGAAGCGCGCCGACGAGAATCCGAACCGCAAGGGGCTCGAGCTCGTGGCCCAAGCGTTCGGTCTCGCGGTGAAGCCGGCCGCCGCGCTGGCGGCGGCGGTGGAGTCGGGGGCCGTCCGAGGGGTCTGGGCGATCGGCCACGAGCTCCCGGACCCGGCGCTCGCGGCGCGGCTGACGAGAGCGGAAGCCCTCCTCGTGCAGGCGACGAGCGAGGGCGAGCTCTCGAGCGCGGCCACGGTGCTCCTGCCCGCCTCGGCTGTGCCGGAGTCGGACGGCACCTTCGTGAACTTCGAGGGGCGGGCACAGCGGTTCGAGATGGCCTACTGGCCGCGCGGCGATTCCCAGCCGCACTGGGCGCTCGCCGGCGAGGTCGGCCGAGCCCTCGGGCTCACGGCCCGCTGGCGTACGGCCCGCGAGGTGTTCGAGGACCTCGGCCGGCGAGTCGCCGACGGCCTGGCGGGGTTCCGCTGGGATTCGCTGCCCGCCGTCGACCGGCGCAGGTCGCTCGTGCCGCTCGCCGCCGGGACGGTCGACGGGCGCCTGCCGGGCCACCGGGAGCGCATGCCGCTCGACGCGAGCGGGAACGTGGAGTGGAGTCGGCTGCCCAGCCGCTGAACAGGAGAACGCCGTGAAGCGATTCGTCGGCATGTGGCTCGTCATCGGCGCCGTCCTCGTGGGGCTGGTGGCGCTCTTCTATGCGTTCTACGCGCTCGCGGCCCTGGCCGCGGGCGTCGCGGCGAGCCTCGGGGCGCCCCCCTTCTACGGAAGCGCCATCGCGAACACCGTCACGCTCATGGCGGTGCTTCTCATGACCGTCGCCGCGCTCCTCACGGTGGCCGAGCGAAAGTGGTCCGCGGCCATGCAGGACCGCGTGGGCGCGAACCGCATCAAGGTGTTCGGTACCGCCCTCGGCGGCGTGCCCTACCTGCTCGCCGACGCGCTCAAGATGCTGACGAAGGAGGCCACCTACCCGGCGGCGCGGTCGCGGCTGCTCTTCGAGCTCGCCCCGGTGCTCGCGTTCGCGCCCACCTTCGCCCTGTTCGCGGTCGTCCCGGTCGGCCCGAGCGTCGAGGTGCTCGGGCAGCAGGTGGCGCTCGTCGTCGCGAGCCCCGACGTGGGTCTCCTGTGGATCTTCGCGCTCGCCGGGCTCTCCGTGTACGGGACCACGCTCGCAGGCTGGGCCTCGAACAACCGGGCCGGGCTCCTCGGCGGCGTGCGGGCGTCGTCTCAGATGATCAGCTACGAGGTCTCGCTGGGTCTGTCGCTCGTCGGGGTGATGCTCGCCTACCGCACCCTGAACCTCCAGGACATGGTCGCTGCCCAGGGCAACTCGGTCCTGGGTCCCGTCCCGGCCCTCGGCATCCTCCTGCAGCCGCTCGCCTTCCTCGTGTTCTTCACGAGCTCGTTCGCGGAGACGAAGCGCGCGCCGTTCGACCTGCCCGAGGGCGAGAGCGAGATCGTCGGGTACTTCGTCGAGTACTCCGGCATGAAGTTCGGCATGATGTTCCTCGCCGAGTTCGTCGAGGTGGTGATCCTCGCGGGCGTCGTCACCGCCGTGTTCCTGGGCGGGTGGCACCCCGTGATCTTCGAGGGATTGCTGCGCGCGAACCTCCCGCCGGCGCTCTTCGGCGCAGTGTGCGCCACCGTCTTCCTCGCCAAGGTCGTCCTGCTGTGCTGGCTCCAGCTCATCATCCGCTGGCTCCTGCCGCGCTTCCGCTTCGACCAGATCCAGGCCCTGTGCTGGAAGATGCTCTTGCCCGCGGCGCTCCTCAACCTGTTCGTCACGGGCGCTGCGGTGCTCATCGACCCGAGCCTGGAGCTGCTCGCCTGGGTGGGCATCGCGGAAATCGTCGCCATCTTCGGCGTCACCGCGGCCGCGACCCGCGCGCCCGCGCGAGCGGCCGAGCACGGCCACGACCACGGGCACGCCGCCCACGCCGCCGGACACTAGAACATGCCCTACCAGCTCGAGAACCAGCCCGCCGACGTCCGCGAGAGCCTGTACTTTCCGGAGATCTTCCGGGCCATCGGACTCGTCATCCGGACCTTCTGGCGAAACGCCTTCTTCTCGCGCGACCGGAATCCGGACGTGCTCGCGCGGGACCTCTCCCGCAGCCGGGTCACGACCGTCATGTACCCGGAGGAGCGGACGGCGTACGCGCCCGGCTACCGCGGCCTGCACCGCCTCGTGCCGCGCGCGGACGGGAACCCGCGCTGCGTGGCTTGTTACATGTGCGCGACGGCCTGCCCGGCGCAGTGCATCTACATCGAGGCGGGCGAGGTCGAGAACGATCCCATCGAGAAGTACCCGAAGAAGTTCGTCATCGACGAGCTCCGGTGCGTGGTCTGCGGCTTCTGCGTCGAGGCCTGCCCGAAGGACGCCATCCGCATGGACACGGGTGAGCACCCGGCGCCCTCCTACGAGCGCGTGGGGCAGATCTACGACGAGAAGAGGCTGTTGCGCGGGCCGCCGGTCTCCTACGACTACGACCCCTGGCTGCGCCGGGGCGCGGACCTACCCGGGGACGGCATGAAGCGGATGCGCGACCTGGCCCGGCCGTTTGCCAGCGACGCCGCCGACGAGTTCAGCCAGACGCCGGGCTTCTCGGTGCGGGCGCTCGCGTCCGAGACGAAGGCCGCCGGGCGCGGGTCCAAGTAGGAACGTCCCTCACGCCTCCACCCTCGGAAGCGCGGCTCCGGGGACCTCGCGCTGCCCGAGGGGCGCGATGACCTGGAGGAGCAGGAGCCCGGGGATCGCGGCGAGCGCCGCGGTGAAGAAGAATGCCGGGTAGCCGAGCCGCTCCGCGAGCCACCCGCTCGGCGGTCCAGACGCCCAGCGCCCCAGGCCGAAGAGGCTCGAGAGAAGCGCGTACTGGGTCGCGCTGTACCTCCGGTCGCACAGGCGCGTGACGAGCGCCAGCTGCGCCGCCGTGCCCATGCCCTGGGAGGCGTATTCCCCGGCGATGGCGACGTAGGTGGCGATCCGCGTCGACGCGGCGACGCCCACTCCGGCCGTGCACAGCGCCACGTCCGCCGCCCCCGGGTGCGTGGCGGCCGCGCCGGCGTAGAGAAGGCTTCCGGCGGCCTGGGCGATCCCGAACACCCAGAGCGCGCGGCCGAGGCCCATGCGGGTCATGAGGGCCGCACCGAGCCCCGCTCCGGCGATCACCGAGGCCGTGCCGATGGTCTTCACGGCGAGGCCGATCTCGGCGTTGGAGAAGCACAAGTCCTTGAGAAACGGGTTCACCATCGACAGGCCGAGGTTGTCCCCGAACTTGTAGAACACGAGGAAGAGGGCGACGGTGATCGCGCCGGGCCGCGCGAAGTAGCTGCGGAGCGGCTCCCACACGGCGACCGCGAGCGATCGCGGCGCAGCCGGCTCGGCCGTCGGGCGCGGTGCGGCGAGCGTGAGGAGGGTGAAGAGCAGGAAGAGGCCGCCCAGCCCGGCGAAGACCCAAGGCCAGGGGACCCACTCGGAGACGAAGATGGCGAGCGCCCCCGAGACGAGCATGCCCACGCGGTACCAGAGGATGCGCAGGCCGCTCGCCGGTCCGACCTCGTCCGGCTCGAGGATCTCGACCGCGTAGGCGTTGAGCGCGATGTCCTGCGTCGCGGAGAAGAACGCGAGGGCGAGGGCGAGCAGCGCGATCCCCGACGCCGCTCCCGCAGCGAGAGCGGCGCGCCCCCCCGAGCCGACGAGGTGGCGCGCCGTGAAGGCGGCGAGCGCCCCGAGGCCCGCCGCGAGCGCGAGCTGCATGGCGAGGACCCAGCTCCGGCGCCGGTCGGGCCAGCGCCACGCGTACCGGTCGACGAGGGGCGACCACACGAACTTGAGGGTCCACGGGAGGGAGACGGCCTGCAGGAGCCCGATGGTGCGGAGGCTGACACCGGCCCCGCGCAGGAAGACCTGGAGGGTCTGCAGCACGAACCCGAGTGGCATGCCCTCCGACACCGAGAGCAGCCCGAGGATCTGGACGCGCCGGTTGCGGATGGAGGCCAACGCCCCGAGCCTAAGGCGGCGGAGGGTCGCCGTCGAGTCCGCGGCGACGCCGATCCCGAGCGCCGGGGTCAGGCCGGCACGGTGCCGGAGACGGACGTGTCCGCCCCGGGGCCGGGCCAGCGGGCTTCCTCGACGACCGTGGCGAGCCACACGAGGAGGAGGGCGACGACCTTCAGGACGAGCGGGATCACGAATCGGCCCTTCACGTCGGGCGGGACGAGGTCCGAGTAGGCCACCGAGGTGAGGGCGAAGGCGAGCCACGCGAGCGCCGTGCGCCAGGGACGCCGCGGCCGGGCGAAGTACCAGAGGCCGGCCCCGGCCATGGCGATCACGAAGGTCGAGGACTCGGCCTTGTGGTTGAACACGACCGCCCACAGGAGCAGCGAGCAGAGGAAGGTGAGCCGAAACCCGAAGTCGCCGAACGCCCTCCGGTTCGCGAGCGGCGCGACGAGCCCCAAAAAGCCCGCGCCGACGACGACGAGCGGCGGTGGGGAGATGTGGAACCACGCGCGGAGCCAGGCCATGACCGAGAAGCCCACCGTGGTCAGCCGATCCGCCTGCACGAGCCGGAACCAACTGCGGTAGAGGAAGGCGAGCTGCGCCGGCGGCACGAAGAGCAGCGGGACGAGGCCGAGGAGGACCCCCCAAGCCACGGCGAGGAGGACGAACCGCCTCCGCCGGGCATAGAGGAGGAAGAGCAGGGCGGCGAGCAGCCCGTAGATCTTCACGTAGAACGACAGGACCACCGCCAGGCTGGCCCCCACGTCGTCCGATCGCTCGCAGGAGGCGAAGGCGAGGATGGTGAGGCCGGCGACGAGCACGTTCGTCTGCATGTTCTGGCAGGCGCCCAGGAACTCCGGGACCACGAACCAGCACACGAGCCCCTTCGCTCGCGCGTCGAGGACGGGAAGCCTGCGCATCGCGGCCACGAACACGCCGGCGTTGAGAACGTTCCAGAGGACGGCCCCGACCGGCGTGGGCAGGTAGGCGAACGGCGCCATGAGCGCCGCAAACGTCGGGCTGTACTTGAAGTAATCGAAGTGGTCCGCCGGGAACGCGGCGTAGAGGTCCCGACCGGCGAGGAGGTGCGCGAACGACCGCTTGAAGATGACGAAGTTGTTGACGTGGAGATAGGGGCCGGGCCAGCTGTCCTCGGAGGGCAACCCGTAGGGGAAGGCCTGCGTCTTGGGGAAGGCCTGGGGTCCGAGAAGCAGCATGTGGACGGCGGCGGCCGCGGCGAGGAAGAGGAGGAAGCCGAAGTAAACGGGAGGGCGCAACAGCGCCGCGGCGACCCGGGCCCCAAGCGTCCGGCCGGAAACGGGCCCGCCGCCGGCTGTCGGGTTGGGTCGCGCCACGCTCTCTCCGCCTCCGCCTCGCTGAGCCGAGGCTATCGCCTCGGGTCCGGAGCGTAAAGGCGCGCTCAGGAGGCGGCGGGCCGGACCGCCGCCGCGAACTTCTCGACCGGCAGGGCGTTCAGGACCTCCCCGCGCCGGGCCCAGCCCCGCCGAGCGGTCATGACCGCGAAGCGGAGGTTGCGGAGCCCCGCCAGCGAGTGGGCGTCGGTGGTGACGACGAGCGGGATGCCCCGCTCCCGCGCCATGCGGAGGTGGCGAGGCTCCATGTCGAGGCGGTGCGGATCGCCGTTCACCTCGATGGCGGCGCGCGACGCCGCGGCCGCGTCCAGGACCTCCTCCATCCGCAAGCTGTAGGGGTCGCGCTCGAGGAGCAGCCGGCCCGTCGAGTGGCCCCAGATCTTGAAGAAGGGGAGGCGCATCGCGCGAACGAGCCGGCGCGTCATCTCGTCCCCATCCATCCGCATGCGAGAATGGACGCTCGCGATGACGACGTCGAGCTGCTCGACGATGTCGTCCGGCCAGTCGAGCGCGCCGTCCTCCAGGATGTCCGCCTCGGTGCCCCGGAGGATCCGGACCCCGACCTTCTGCTGCACGCGGTCGATCTCGTCCCATTGCGCCTTGAGCCGCGCCGCGTCGAGCCCGCCGGCATACGCGGCGCTGCGCGAGTGGTCGGTGATGGTGAGGTACCTGAGGCCCATCGCCTCCGTCGCGCGCGCCATTTCCTCGAGGGAGGCGCGCCCATCCGACCAGAGCGTGTGGACGTGGACCATCCCCTGGATGTCCTCCTCGCGGAGGAGGTCTTCCGGGAGCCGCCCCTCGATCGCTGCCTCGATCTCCCCCTGGTCCTCGCGCAGCTCGGGCGGCACGGGCTGCATGCCGAGGACGCGGTACACGTCATCCTCCTCGCGCACCGGTGCGCGCTCGCCGCCCTCGATGCGCGCGAGCCCCCACTCGCTGAGGGAGTAACCTCGATCCCTGGCGAGGCCGCGCAGCTTCACGTGGTGGGCTTTCGAGCCGGTGAGGTGGTGGAGCAGGGTGGGATAGTCCTCGGGCGGGGCGACGCGGAGATCCACCTGGAGGCCGCTCCGGAGCCGCACCGTGGTCTTCGTGTCGCCCCGCGCCACCACCTCCTCGACGAGGGGGTAGGCGACGAGCGCCTCCGAGAGCGCGGGAGGGTTCCGCGACGCGGCGACGACGTCCAGGTCCCCGACCGTCTCCTTCCAGCGCCGTGCGGAGCCCGCGAGCGCGAGGGCGTCGGCCGCGCCCGTGCCGCGGAGGTGGCGCAGGATCTCCTCCCCGGACTCGAGGGCGTCGCCGAGGAGCACCCGGCTGCCGCGGGACTCCAAGCGGCGGATGCCATCCAGGATCTTCTGCTCGCTCCTCTCGCCGAACCCCTTGACCTCGCGCACGCGCCCCGCCTCGCAGGCGGTCCTGAGCTCGGCGACGCTCCCGATGCCGAGCGCGGCGTGGAGGGCGGCGATCTTCTTCGGTCCCAGGTCGGGCACCTGCAGGAGCTCCCCGATGCCGGACGGCAACTCGGCGCGCAGCCGCTCGAGGAGCCCGAGCCTTCCGGTGCTGCACAGCTCGGCGATCTTCTGTGCCAGGGCCTCGCCGATCCCGCGGACCTCCGTGAGGCGGCCCTGGGCGACGAGCGTCGCGAGATCCTCCGTGAGGTCCTCGACGGCCCGGGCGCCCGTGTCGTAGGCGCGCACCTTGAACGGGTTCTCGCCCTTGACCTCGAGCAGCATGCCCACCTCGCGCAGTGCCCGGGCCACCGTGTGCTTGTCGATCATCGGGAGGGTCTTATACCCTGCAGCACATCGTGACGCCGCGACACGGAAGCGCCAGCCTCCTCGGCCTCGCGGTGCTGGCCTGCGCGCCAAAGGCGCCATCCTGGAGCGAGGTCAGGCCCCCCGAGGCGTACGTCGAGACCTTGCCCCCGGGTGCCCTCGTGCAAGTGAACGGCGAGGAGGTCGGGCGTGCCCCCCTGACGTTTCCCGTCAGGGACCCCGACGCCACCTACCGGGTGCGCGCCCACTCGTCCGGCTTCGAGGTTGCGGAGGTCGAGGTCCCCGGTGCCAAGGCCGCGAACGGGCGGCTCGACATCGTCCTGCGGCCCACCGGCTTCGGAAGCCAGCGCAGGCTCGACCTCGGGGACGCGGCAGGGCTCGCCCAGGCGGGCGCCCTGCTCGCGAAGGCCGGCCACGCCACCGAGGCCCTCGCCTTCGCGAAGGCGTCCCTCGCGGTGGCCGAGACCGCGCTCGCCCACCGGGTCGCCGGCGAGGCATACCGCCAGCTCGGCGACCGCAGCCGAGCGGTGCAGGAATTCAGCGTCTACATCACCCTGCAGCCGGACGCGCCGGACCGCGCGGCCGTCGAGAAGGCCATCGAGGCCGCTCGGGGCGACATCACCATCCCGGGCCTCAGGCCCTAGGACGGGTCGGAGAAACCGCGTGGGACACGAGGAACACCGCCGCGAGGGGCGTCACCCGGCACGGGTCTTCATCGTGACGGCATCCGACACCCGGGGGGAGGCCCAGGACGACAGTGGGCGGTACCTCCGGGAAGCCGTCGCCGGAGCGGGGCACGAGGTCGCCGGGTACCGCATCGTGAAGGACGAGCCGGTGCAGATCCGCGCCGTGCTGGAGGAGGCCGCGGCGGCCGGGGCTGCTGCGGTGATCCTGAACGGCGGCACGGGCATTTCGCCCAGGGACCGGACCTACGAGGCGGTGGCCGGCGTGCTCGAGAAGCGCCTGGACGGGTTCGGGGAGCTCTTCCGGGCACTCTCGTTCCAGGAGATCGGAAGCGCGGCCATGCTGTCGCGTGCCGTGGCCGGGGTCTGGCGGGGCCTCGCCCTGTTCTCCGTCCCCGGATCGACCGCGGCCGTGCGGCTCGCCTGGGAGCGCCTCATCGCGCCCGAACTCGGCCACCTCCTGCACGAGATCCAGAAGGGCGGGGGCGCCCACCCGAGGTAGCCCGCGGGGCGCCGCCGTGCGCGCGAGAGACGACCCCGCTAGCTTTCGCCCATGCGCCGTGGACGCGTCTCTCCGAGGCCACCCGCGGGCGCGCTCGGTGCCGCGCTCGACCGACTGCAGCGGGATCTCGACGCGGCCCGGCGCATCGCCGCCGATCCGGTGGAGTTCCCGCGCCGCTATCCGGATCCCGCCGACGCCGAGGTTGCGGGGCTCTTGGCGGCCTGCCTGGCCTACGGACGGGCGGACGTGTTCAAGCCCGCGCTCGAGAGCCTCCTCGCCGCGGCGGGGCCCTCTCCCGCGGCCTTCGCCGAGCGCATGGCCCTCGCCCCCGACGCCGCGCCGTTCGCCGCCTTCCGGTACCGCTTCAACCGTCCCGCGGACGTCGCGGCCCTCCTCGCGGCCGCGGGCCACCTGCGTCGCCTCCATGGATCGCTCGGCGAGCGCTTCGCGGCGCTCTTCCGGGACGCCTCCGCGCGAGGGGAGGCGTGGCCGGTGCGTTCGGCCCTCGCCGCGTTCGCGAGCGAGCTGCGCGAGGCCCCGCAGGCGCGCGTGCTGCTCGCCCGCCGGGGTACTCGAGGCCTGCGCCACCTGTGCCCCGATCCGGCGGCCGGGGGCGCGAGCAAGCGCTGGAACCTCTACCTCCGCTGGATGGTGCGCGGCCCCGACGGGGTCGACCTGGGCCTGTGGCGGGGCGTGCCCGCGGCGGCGCTGCTCGTGCCGCTCGACACCCACGTGGCCCGCGTGGCGCGGTGCCTCGGCCTGACGAGACGCCGCGACCTCTCCTGGCGGACCGCCGAGGACGTCACGCGCGCGCTGCGCGCCGTCGATCCCTCGGACCCGGTCCGCTTCGACTTCGCACTCTGCCACCTGGGCATGAGCGGCGGCTGCCCTCCGCGACGCGATCCGGCGCGCTGCGGGCGCTGCCCGCTCTCGGGGGCCTGTCCGGCGGGGAGGCGCACGCTCCGTCAGCGCCCCGGCCCGAGGTAGCCGCAGCGCCAGAGCCGGAACGTGGTCACGACGGCCGTGCCGCGCCGGACGACGAGAGGTTCGAGGGGCACCAGCGGACGGCACTGCTCGGTGCGGCGCCGGCACCATTCGCTGTCGCGGTCGTCGAGGACGACGAGGACCTCGCGCCCGGCCAGGGTGGCGGGGTCCTCCCAGTAGTCGTAGGCGAGGCCCGCCTCCCCGAAAGCGTTCGAGGAGAAGGTCGCAGGCCGGCCGGGGAGGTAGTACGCGAGCGCGCTCGGGATCCGGTAGAAGCAGCCCACCACCGGCATGCCGGGGCGTTCCCCCTGCTCGCGCTCGACGCGGGCCGCGAGCTCCTTCCATCCCTCCGTGGTCGCGTCCCGGGCCGGGAAGGGGAGGGCGGGCACGAGCGGCATGAGCGCCAGGTATGCGGCGGACAGGGCCGCCACCGCCACCGCCCCGACGAGGACGGGGCGAAAGCGGCGCGGCTCGGCGGCGTAGAAGGCGGCCGCCGCGATGAGCGCCGTCGGATATGCGCACACGGCCCAGTTCATCTTCACCCAGTGGAAGGGCGAGACCGCCGCGAGGATCGCGAGCAGCGGGGCGGAGAAGATCGCGCACAGGCGCATGCTCGGCTCCCCCAGCCGACGCGCCGCGCCGGCGAGGGCGGCGAGGAGCGCGACGAGCAGGACCGGGGAGACGACGAGCGCTTGCAACCCGAGGAATCGGCCGACGAGGACGGGCTCGAGCCGCATCGACCGGCCCCGTCCGGCGAACTGGAACGCGAAGCTCGCCCAGCCATGTGCGCGGTTCCACTCCAGGACCGGCAGGAAGAGCAGGCTGGCCACGGCGAGGCCCAGGTACGGCCAGGCCGTGCGGAGCAGGGGCCGGCCCCGGGGGTCTAAGAGCAGGGCGAGGAAGATCTGCGGGGCGAGGAGGAACCCCGTGTACTTGCCGAGGGAGGCCACGCCGGTGGCGGCGCCTGCGAGGAGCAGCCAGGCGCCCCTCTCTTCGTCCAGCGCCCGGACCGTGAAGTAGAAGGCCGCCATCCAGCATCCTACGAGGGGCGCGTCCGGGGTGATGATGGTTTGCCCGAGCGAGAAGAAGGGCGTGACCAGGATGACCGCCGAGGCGACGAGTGCCACCCGGCCGCCGAACAGGCGGCGTGCGGACAGGAACAGGAAGAGGAAGAAGACACCTGACCAGGCCGCGGCCGCGAGCCGGATGGCGCGCTCGCCGTCCCCGAAGAGCGCGGTCGTCGCCCGGATGGTCCAAGCCGCGGCGGGGGGGTGGTCGAAGTACGACAGCGCGGGGTGGCGCGCGTACTGCCAGTAGTAGGCCTCCTGGGGGCTGAGAGGCACGAAGCCCGCGTAGGCGACGCGCAGGAGGGTGGCGAACGCGAAGAGGAGGAGCGCCGCCGCTGCCGGGGAAATCGCAGATCGCGGGCGGGGAAGGATCGGGTCCATCACACCCGGCGAGCCGTCTGGCGAAGCTCGAGGACGATGTCCCCCTCCTTGAAGACGCGGACGGTACCGGTCGTCTGCGAGACCGTCACCGCCACGGCTCGCGTGTTCGCGGTCATGGCGGCGGCCGAGCGGTGGCGAGAGCCGAGCCCCATGGGGAGCCGGACCTTGTCCGACCCGCCCTGCAGGTAGCGTCCCGCGGCGAGGACGACCCCGTCCTCCCGGATCACGAAGGCGCCATCGAGGACCGCGAAGGTCTTCAGGGCTTCCCGGATGGTCGGGTCCATGACGTTTCGCTCGGCCTCGCTCATTCCCTGGAAGGGGTTCAGGGTGATCTGCCGGCTGGTTTCCATGACGTTCGTCGAGGCCCCGATGACGAAGATGGTCCCGACGGGATGCCCTTCGTAGCCCTGGGCGCCGATCTCGAGAGCCACGTAGATCACCTGCTCGACGACCTGGAAGCTGAAGTCCTCGGGCAGGTCGAGGGCGTCCACGCGAACCTTGTCTTCCTCGTCGTCTGCGCCCATGTGGATCCGGACGAGGGTGTCGAGCGCCTTCTCCCTCCCGGCGAGCGCGAGCACCGTGTCCCCTTCCTTCACGAGCCCCTCGCTCTGGCAGGCCACGAGCGCGACGCGGATCTTCTCGACCCGGGAGTAGCCGTAGGGTGGGATGACGACGGCGGCGTACTTGCGGGCCGCGAGTTGCTGGGCGAGGGTCTCGCCGGTCACCGCGTAGACGAGCTTCCTCTTGATCGGACGTCCGCGCAGGTCACTCACCGCGAGCGGGACGTCCGAGACGTAGATGAGCCGGTCGACCTCCGGCCGTGCCGCGAGGGACAGCGCGGCGCGCACGAA
The DNA here is from genome assembly GCA_035543235.1 of Anaeromyxobacteraceae bacterium. Taxonomy (GTDB): domain Bacteria; phylum Myxococcota; class Myxococcia; order Myxococcales; family Anaeromyxobacteraceae; genus DATJZG01. Next base: position 108,341 of record DATKJV010000064.1, read on the forward strand.
TTCGCGCTCGATCCGGGGGTCGGCCATCGCCCGACGTTTAGGACAGCGCGGCCGCGCTGTCCACTCTGCGCGCGCGCAGTCGGGCCCGGCTCGCAGCGGGGAAAGGCGCCGCGCCGTACGGTCCCGCGGGGGCGGGTCGGACCGCGCGGGACGGGACGGCCCGCCCGGTCGCGTTGCGCGGCTTGACAGTCGGGGGGGGCGCGATTAGCCTCTCCCGCTCTTCTGGGAACCCGGAAGGGCTCCTCGTGGGGGTGGCGGCTTGAACAAGAAGGACCTGAAGCGGTTCAAGACCATGCTCGACGAGTCGAAAAGGCAGCTTCTCGCCTCGGCGAAGAAGACGCTCAGCGAGGAGTCGAGCTTCGACACGAACGAGCTCCCGGACGAGATCGACCAGGCCTCGAGCGAGTACCAGCAGTCGATGATCTTCCGGCTCCGAGACCGCGAGAAGTTCCTCCTCGCCAAGATCGACAAGGCGCTCGCGCGCATCGAGAACGGCACCTTCGGGATCTGCGAGAAGTGCGAGGAGGAGATCTCCATCAAGCGACTCGAGGCCCGGCCGGTGACGACCCTCTGCATCCGCTGCAAGGAAGAGCAGGAGCAGAAGGAGCGGTCGTTCAGCTAGGGCCGCGTCACGCCTCCACGCGCAGCAGCTGCATCCCGAGGAGCACCTGGTCGCCCGCGGCGAGGTCCGTCGGGCCGGTCACCCGCAGGAACGTGCCGTTCGAGCTCCCCAGGTCGGTGACCGTCACCGCGGTCTCGGTCACGTCGATGCGGGCGTGGCGACCGGAGACGTAGCGGTCGCCAGGGAAGGTCACGTCCCCCATCTCCCGGCCCACGGAGTTCGCGCCGAGCCGGAGGGGGAAGACCTCTCCGGTTCCGCCCCCCTCGAGGAGCTGCACGAGCCGCATGCGAAAGCCCGGGTCGGGAGATCCCCACGGGCGGGCCTCGCCCGGTGCCGCGGCCTCGCGGGGGAGGGGCTCGAGCCGCAGCAGCTGCCGCCCCATCCGGACCTCGTCGCCGAAGGTGATCGATCGAGGTCCGCGGATGCGGACGAAGCTGCCCGAGGCGCTTCCCAGGTCCTCGAGGCGGAGCCGCCCGTCCCGGAACGTCCAGGAGGCATGACGCGGGGACACGGACCCGTCCTCCGGTAGGAGGATGTCGCCCTCCTTGCGGCCGCAGAGGGTGACATCCTTCGAGAGCTCGAGGACCTGCCCTGGCTGCCCGTCGTGGCGGACGAGCACGAGGTGCGGGGGAGGGACCTCCACGGCCTCCGGGGGCGCGGGCGGGGGCGGCGCGGCCGCCGCCGCCAACGACGCCTTGCCGGTGACGTGCGGGGCGGGCTCGACAGGGCGCCCGCAGTGACCGCAGAAGCGGAAGGCGGCCGGCATCTTCGCGCTGCAGTGGGGGCAGAGGCGCTCCGCCGCAGCGCGGATGGCTTGGCCGCAGTCCAGGCAGAACGAGAACGACGGGTCGTTCTCCTTGCCGCAGCGCGGGCATTTCAGCGCGACGGATGCCACCGTCGAAGATGTATCCCGGGAGCCACGGGGGGTCAAACACGCTCCGGTGCTACAATGTCCCACCCGCCGCGCACGAGCGGACCTGCGGGGAGGCTCTATGGCCAACCTGAACCGACGCAGCGACTACCGCGCGCTCCCGGACGCCTACCGGCGGTTCTGGGACGGGGCCGCAGGCTTCCTGCCTGCGGAACGGATGATGTGCGACCCGTTCCGGACGCTGGCCTTCGGGACCGACGCGAGCTTCTACCGGCTCGTGCCCCGGGTGGTCGTGAAGACCTCCTCCGCCGACGAGGTGGCGCGGATCGTGGCGCTCGCCGGAAGGCTCGCTACCCCGGTCACCTTCCGGGCGGCGGGTACGAGCCTGTCCGGCCAGGCGGTCTCCGACTCGATCCTGGTCGTCCTCGCCGGCGGCTTCCGGGGCTGCCAGGTTCTCGACGGCGGCGCTCGGATCGCGCTCGAGCCAGGCGTCATCGGGGCCGAGGCGAACCAGGTGCTCGCGCCATACGGCCGGAAGATCGGCCCGGACCCGGCGTCGATCAACGCATGCATGATCGGCGGCATCGTCGCGAACAACGCCGCCGGCATGTGCTGCGGAACGGCGCTCAACAGCTACCAGACCGTGGAGAGCATGCGGCTCGTCCTCGCGGACGGTACCTTGCTCGACACCTCCGACGCCGCTTCGCGGCAGCGATTCGCCGAGGGACATCCCGACCTGGTCGCGGGGCTCTCGGCCATCCGCGACGAGGTCGCCGGGGACGAGCCGCTGACGGCGCTCATCCGCGAGAAGTACCGCATCAAGAACACGACGGGGTACTCGCTCAACGCCTTCGTCGACTACAGGGACCCGGTCGACATCCTGGTCCACCTGATGGTGGGGTCGGAGGGGACGCTCGGCTTCATCTCCCGCGTCACGTTCCGCACGGTCGTCGACCACCCCCACAAGGCGAGCGCGCTCGTCTGCTTCCCCGACATCGAGCAGGCGGCCATCGCCACGCAGCGGCTGAAGGAGGGCCCGGTCTCGGCCGTGGAGCTCATGGACCGAGCCTCGATCCGGTCGGTCGAGAACAAGGCCGGACTTCCTTCCTACCTCAAGGAGCTCGGACCCGACGCCTGCGCCCTCCTCGTCGAGACGCGCGCGCCGTCTCCGGCCGACCTCTCCCGCCAGTCGGAGGAGGTGCGCTCCCTCATCGAAGGCGTGCCGAAGCTCCTTCCCGTCGCCTTCACCGACGTCCGGGCCGAGTACGAGAAGCTTTGGGACGTCCGCCGCGGCCTCTTCCCGGCCGTGGGGGCCGCCCGGCGCATCGGCACCACCGTGGTCATCGAGGACGTGGCCTTCCCGATGCGCCACCTCGCGGCCGCGACCCTGGACCTCCAGCGGACGATGCGGCGCAACCGGTACGAGGAAGGGATCATCTTCGGGCACGCGCTCGACGGGAACCTGCACTTCACCTTCACGCAGGACTTCTCCACCCGAGCGGAGGTGGCGCGCTACCAGGCGCTCATGGAGGAGGTCTGCGAGATGGTGGTGGGGCGCTACGGGGGATCGCTCAAGGGAGAGCACGGGACGGGGCGCAACATGGCACCCTTCGTGGAGAGGGAGTGGGGCGCGAAGGCGTACGCGATCATGCGCCGCGTCAAAGCACTCCTCGATCCGCGTGGCATCCTGAACCCCGGCGTCGTCCTGAACGACAACCCGCGCGTCTACCTCGAGAACCTGAAGCCCCTGCCGACGGCGCACGACGTCGTCGACCGGTGCATCGAGTGCGGCTTCTGCGAGCCGAAGTGCCCCTCCCGGGAGGTCACGAGCACGCCTCGCCAGCGCATCACGGTCCAGCGCGAGATGGCGCGCCTGCGGCGGACCGGGGAGGACGCGGCTCGCCTCGCGCGTCTGGAGGAGGAGTTCCGCTATCTCGGCGACGAGACCTGCGCGACCGATGGCCTGTGCGCGACGGCGTGTCCGGTGGCCATCGACACGGGCGAGTTCGTGAAGGAGCTGCGGGCGGCCTCGCACGCGGAGGCCGGACGGGCCCGGGCGAGGCGGCTCGCCGCCGACTTCGCGGGGACCGAGGCCTGGGTGCGCCGGGGCCTCGCCGCCGCGGACGTGGCCCACGCGGTCCTCGGGACGAGGCTCCTGGGTGCCCTGTCCCACGCCGCCCGGGTCGCTAGCAGGGGTCATCTCCCGCAGTGGAACCCGCACATGCCCCGCCCCGCGAGGCCCGACGGCCTCCGCGACGTGCTGCGGGGGAGGGGAAGGCGCGTCGTCTACTTCCCGTCGTGCGTGGCGAGGGCCTTCGGGCCCGCCCGCGGCGACCCGGAGGGAAGGGCGACCTCCGAGGCCATGCTGTCGCTGCTCGAGAAGGCCGACTACGACGTCCTGTTCCCGAAGGACGTCGACTCCCTCTGTTGCGGGCTCGCCTTCGACTCGAAGGGGTTCCGCGACGTGGCCGACGAGAAGGCGCGCGAGCTCGAGCGCGCACTGCTCGAGCGAAGCGAGGGCGGCAGGATCCCGGTGGTCTGCGACACGAGCCCGTGCCTGTACCGCATGCGCAAGGTGTTCTCGTCCGGTCTCCAGCTCCTCGAGCCGGTCGAGTTCGTCCACGGCCACCTCATGGACAAGCTGCACTTCGAGAAGCGCCCGGGGGCGGTCGCCATCCACGTCACCTGCAGCTCCACGAAGATGGGGCTCGCCGACAAGTTCCGCGCGGTGGCGGAGGCGTGCGCGGAGGGCGTGGTCGTCCCGCCCCGCGTGGGGTGCTGCGGGTTCGCCGGGGACCGCGGCTTCAGCCATCCGGAGCTGAACGCCTCGGCGCTCGCCGAGCTCCGCAGCGGCGTCGCCGGCTGCGGCGAGGGCTTCTCCAACAGCCGTACCTGCGAGATCGGCCTCTCCGTGCACGGAGGCATCCCCTACCGCTCCATCCTCTTCCTCGTGGATCGGGCGACCTCGCGCCTCGAGCCGAGGTCGGGGGCCGCCCCATGACGCGGTGGGTCAGGCCGTGCCGGCTTGAATTGGCCCGGCACAACCGGTTCTAATCCGACGTTCGTAGCTCCACTGCAGCGAACGCCCACCCCGCCTCTCGAGAGCCTCGGAGGGCCAACGATGACCTGGACCCAGGTCTACACCCCGGTAGCCGGCAACCTCTTCGTCTCGGCGCTCGTCGCCGCCATCCCCGTCATCCTGCTGCTCGGCGCGCTCGCGTTCTTCCACGTGAAGGCGCACGTCGCCGCCATCGTCGGACTCGCGGCCGCGCTCGGCGTCGCCGTCCTCGTGTACGGGATGCCGGCCGGCATGGCCGGCATGGCCGCAGTGAACGGTGCGCTCTTCGGGCTCATGCCCATCGGCTGGATCATCCTGAACGCCATCTTCGTCTACGACATCACCGTGAAGACGGGGAAGTTCGAGATCGTGAAGGACACGATCGCCGGCATCGGCGCCGACCGGCGCATCCAGGTCCTGCTCATCGGCTTCGCCTTCGGCGCCTTCATCGAGGGCGCGGCCGGGTTCGGCACCCCCGTCGCCATCTCCGCCGCCATGCTCATCGGCCTCGGCTTCAAGCCGCTCGCCGCCGCAGGGCTCGCGCTCATCGGCAACACGGCGCCCGTCGCCTACGGTGCGCTCGGCACTCCCATCATCACCCTCGCCAAGGTGACCGGCCTCTCCGAGCTTCAGCTCTCCGCGATGACGGGGCGGCAGTTGCCCTTCTTCTCGGTGATCGTGCCGTTCTGGCTGGTGTGGGCCATGAGCGGGTTCTCCGGAATGATCGAGGTCTGGCCCGCCTGCCTCGTCGCCGGCGTCTTCTTCGCCGTCCCGCAGTTCATCGTCTCGAACTTCTTCGGTCCCTCCCTCGTCGACATCGTCGCGGCCATCGTCTCCATCGCCGCGACCTACACGCTCCTCAAGTTCTGGCAGCCGAAGCAGATCTGGCGCTTCCCCGAGGAGCGCGAGGCCGCCCACCCCGAGGTGAAGCGGCACTCGGCGAGGGAGGCGTTCCTCGCCTGGATGCCCTGGATCGTGCTCTCGGTGTTCGTGTTCGTCTGGGGACTCCCGGAGGTGAAGAAGATCCTGAACGGAATCTGGGCGCCGAGCTTCGAGGTCCCGAACCTCCACAAGCTCGTGCAGAAGGTGCCGCCCGTCGCCAAGAAGCCGACCCTCGAGGACGCAAAGTACGTCTTCAACATCCTCTCCGCGACCGGTACGAGCCTCCTGCTCACCGGCATCGTCTCGGGGCTCTTGCTCAAGCTCTCCTTCGGATCCCTCGTGCAGACCTACTTCGGGACGCTGAAGCGCGTGCGCTTCTCGCTGCTCACCATCGCGGCGATGCTCGCGCTGGGCTTCACGACGCGCTTCTCGGGGTCCGACTCGACGATGGGCCTCGCCTTCGCGTCCACCGGCGCGCTGTTCCCGTTCTTCTCCCCGCTGCTCGGCTGGCTGGGCGTGGCCCTGACCGGGTCCGACACCTCCTCGAACGTGCTCTTCGGAAACCTCCAGGTCGTGTCGGCCGAGAAGCTCAACATGTCGCCCATCCTGGCGGCGGCCTCGAACAGCTCGGGCGGTGTGATGGGCAAGATGATCGACGCCCAGTCCATCGTGGTCGCGGCCGTGGCGACCGGGGAGCACGGGAAGGAGGGCCAGATCCTCCGCTACGTCTTCTGGCACAGCCTCGTGCTTGCCTGCCTCGTGGGCGTGCTCGTGTTCGTCCAGCACAACTTCTTCCCGGGGATGATCCCCCACTAGGACGCCGACGGCGGCGGGGCGCCGTGCCCCGCCGCCCCGACGAGCAGGAGAGCGAGCGCCCCGATGCCCCGAGTCGGACTCTTCATCCCCTGCTACGTCGACCAGTTCTACCCGGAGGTCGGGCTCGCGACGTACCGGATCCTCCGGCGCCTCGGGGCCGAGGTGGAGTTCCCGGAGGACCAGACCTGCTGCGGGCAGCCCATGTACAACTCGGGGTGCGCCGAGGACGCCCGGCCGCTCGCCGAGCGCTTCCTGCGCGTGTTCGCCGGTTACGACCACGTCGTCGCCCCCTCCGGGAGCTGCGTCTCCATGGTCCGGCTTCATTTTCGCGACCTCCTCGGGGACCGCGCGGACCTCCGCGACGTCGCCGCCCGAACGTACGAGCTGTGCGAATACCTCGTCGACGTCGCCGGGATCCGGCACGTCGACGGGGAGTTCCAGGGGAAGGTGGGCCTTCACCGAAGCTGCCACGGGCTCCGCGAGCTGCGCCTCGGGCGCTCCAGCGAGCGCATGGACCCGCCGCTCGACAAGGCCGGGCGGCTCCTCTCCCAGATGCGGGGCCTCGAGCTCGTCGCGCTCGAGCGTCCGGACGAGTGCTGCGGCTTCGGCGGGACCTTCGCCGTGAACGAGGAGGCCGTGTCCTGCCTCATGGGCAAGGACCGCATCGCCGACCACGAGAAGGCCGGGGCCGAGGTCATCGCCGGGTACGACATGTCGTGCCTCATGCACCTGGACGGCTTGCTCCGCCGGGAGCGAAAGCCCATCCGCGTGATGCACGTCGCCCAGATCCTCGAGAAGGCGAGCCTCGCGCCATGAAGGCCTCCCACGCCGAGCGCGCTGCCGCGTTCGCCTCCGACGTCCCCCACGCCCGCTGGCACGACACGGCGCTGTGGTTCGTGCGGGTGAAGCGCGACCGGGCGGCCGCCTCCGTGCCGGAGTGGGAGCGCCTGCGGGACACCGCTTCCGGGATCAAGGCCCATACCCTCTCGCGCCTCGCCGACTACCTGGAGGAATTCGAGGCGAACGCCCGCAAGAACGGCATCCAGGTGCACTGGGCGCGGGACGGCGCCGAGCACAACCGCATCGTCGGGGAGATCCTGGAGCGCCGCGGCGTGAAGCTCGTCGCGAAGTCGAAGTCGATGCTCACCGAGGAGTGCGGCCTCAACCCCTACCTGGAAGCGCGCGGCATCGAGGTCGTCGACACCGACCTCGGCGAGCGGATCGTGCAGCTCGCCGGCGAGCCCCCCTCGCACATCGTGATGCCCGCCATCCACCGGAAGAAGGAGGAGATCGGCGAGCTCTTCCACGAGAAGCTCGGGACTCCGGCGGGCCTCTCCGACCCGAAGACCCTCACCGAGGCGGCACGCCAGCACCTCCGGAGGAAGTTCCTCGGCGCCCAGGCCGGTCTCACCGGCGTGAACTTCGCGATCGCGGAGACGGGCGGAATCGTGGTCGTGACGAACGAGGGCAACGCGGACATGGGCACGAGCCTGCCGCCCCTTCACGTGGCCTCGATGGGCGTCGAGAAGGTGATCCCGCGCGCCCGCGACCTGGGCGTCTTCCTCCGGGTCCTGGCGAGGAGCGCCACCGGTCAGCCGGTGTCGACGTACACGACTCATTTCCACGGCCCCATCCGGGGCGGCGAGATGCACGTCGTGGTGGTGGACAACGGCCGCAGCGACATCCTGGCGCGCGAGAACTTCCGCCGCTCGCTCTCCTGCATCCGGTGCGGAGCGTGCCTCAACACCTGTCCCGTCTACCGCCGCAGCGGCGGGTACAGCTACAGCTACCTCATCCCCGGACCGATCGGGTCGGTGCTCGGCGCCCAGCGTGACGCCCGGGCGCACGGGAGCCTCCCCTTCGCCTCGAGCCTGTGCGGCTCCTGTAGCGACGTCTGCCCGGTGAAGATCGACCTGCACCACGAGCTCCTCGCGCTGCGCGAGGACATCGCGGCGAGGGGGATCCTCCCCTTCGGAAAGCGCGTCGCCATGAGGTTCGGCTCCTTCGTGCTGCGCCACCCGGCGCTGTACCGGGCGGCGGGGCGGGCGGCGCGCTTCGTGCTGCGGGCGTTCCCCTCCGCTGCCCGGCTGGGCCCTGGCGGCGCATGGGCGCGGCAGCGCGAGCTGCCGGCGGCGCCCCCTCGGAGCTTCCGGGACCTCTTCCGCGCCGCCTCGCGGGAGGAGCGGCCGTGAGTTCCCGGGAGACCGTCCTCTCCGCCCTCCGCCGGGCGAGCGCGCGCGCCGTCCCGCGGCCCGAGGACCCCGAGCCGACGCGGTTCGACGACCCGGTCTCGCACTTCCTGGAGATGGTGAAGGCCGTGGGCGGTGCCGCCTCGCGCGTGCGCGACATGGCCGCGCTGGATGCCGAGCTCGCGTCCCTTCCGGCGTGGGCGCAGGCGAAGAAGGCGGTCTCGCTCGTTCCCGGCGCGGGGCGCTCGAGCCTCGACCTCGCGTCCGTCGCGGACCCCCACGAGCTCGAGGGGCTCGACACAGCGGTGATCGCCGGAGAGGTCGCGGTGGCCGAGAACGGCGCCGTCTGGGTCCCGGGGCGGAACCTGGGGCCTCACCGGGCGGTTTTCGTCATCGCCGAGCACCTCGTGCTCGTCGTGCCTGCGGTTGCGGTCGTGTCGAGCATGCAGGAGGCGTACGCGCGCATCGAGATCGAGCGCCCGGGCTACGGGCTGTTCATCTCCGGCCCGTCCAAGACCGCGGACATCGAGCAGGCGCTCGTCGTCGGGGCGCACGGCGCCCGGTCGTGCACGGTCTTCGTCGTCGGCTAGGGCCTAGGAGCCGCGGAGCTTCTCCTCCACCGAGCGCATCTTGCCCTCGATGGTGTGCTCCTTGTCGCGGCGGTCGTCGATCTTGACGAACGTCGATACCCGCACGGCCCCCTGGGCGAACGGGTGCTCGTGCATCGCCCGGACGACCTTCAGGATCTCGTCGAGATCGCCCTCGATGATCGTCCCCATGGCGGTGAGCTGGTTCTTGAGCCCGCTCGCGCGAAGGATCTTCTCCACTCCGGCCACGTACTTCGACACGCTGGGAGACCCGGTCCCGAGCGGCGTGATGGTCACGAAGACGACGGCCATCGCAGTTGCCTCCTCTCCCCCCAGTCGCGGGCGGCCCAGATCCCCGGGCGGGCGCCGCGGGGGCGGGACGCCCGGCCCGGCTATCCCGGCCCGGAGACGACGCGCAGGACCTCCCGCCCCATCCGCAGGACGTCGCCGTCCCGCAACTCGCGCTCCGAGCGGGGCGGGATGCGCACGAAGGTCCCATTCGACGACCCCAGGTCGCGCAGCTTGGCGACGCCGTCGGGCTCCACCAAGATCTCCGCGTGGGCCTGGGAGAGGAAGGGGTCGTCGCCGAGGTTGATGGAGCATCCGGCGCGGCCGAGCGTCACCGAAGGCGCCGGGCGGATCCACACCCGGCCAGTCGACCCGCCCTCGAGCCGTTCCTCCACCACGACCGCGAGCCCCGTGGGGCGGGGCGAGCCGAGGCGCCGCGTCCCGTCGGACGGGGGTGGGGGGGCAGGCGCGAGCAGTCCCCCGAAGCGCAGGAGCCGATCGCCGACGGCGAAGAAGTCGCCGCCCCGGAGGGGGACGCTGAGTCCCCGAAGGCGGAGGTAGGTGCCGCCACTCGATCCCTCGTCCCGCAGGTAGAGGTGCCCCTCCCGGTAGAAGAAGGTCGCGTGGAGCGGGGCAAGAGAGCCGTCGTCGGGGAACAGGACGACCCCCTGGCTTCGCCCGGCGCCGACCTCCGGCCCCGACAGGCGGAACACCGCGCCCTCGAAACCGGAGCCCCGCTCGAGGACCAGCGTGGCCTTGCCGGGCTCCGCCGGGCCGAACACCTGCGAGGGGGTCCGCTGTCCCGGCGCCGGAGGTTGCGCGGCCATGGGGCGCGTGTGGGCCGCTCCGATGGGCTGACCGCAGCGGACGCACCATGCGCCTCCCCCCGACTCCTCGCCGCAGTGGGGGCAGGCCGCGACGAGCGGTATCGGCTGCGTCTCGTCCGTCCGCTCGGGCCGCTCCGCCCGGGCGGCCGCGGGCACCGGCGCTCGCCCCGGCGGGACGGGCGCCGCCCGCGCCGGCAGGGGCTCGAGGTCGAGGTCGTCCCATCCGTTCGGCCCAGGGGTGGGTGGCGCCGGGGGAGGTGCCGGCGGCGGGGCAGCGGCCGGCTCCGAGGGAGGGAGCGACAGGTCGAGCGGAGGCAGGTCCGAGAGCGCCGGGACCGAGAGCGCCTCGAACGCGGGCGTCACCTTCGACGCGGGTGCCGGGCTTCCCGGGGCAGCCGGGGCACGAGGCGGCGAGCCGCCGGGCCGGGCCGGGGATAGCGGTTGGCCGCAGGAGATGCAGGCCTTCGTGCCCGGCTCGTTGTAGGCGTCGCAGTTCCGGCACACGAGCCCGAGGATGCCGGTCAGGCGGCCCATCTCCACCTCGGCGCCGCACGTAGGGCACTCCGCCATCGTGACGTCGAGCTTGCCGCCGCAGTGAAAGCACTCGAGCAAGGGCCGGAACCTCTCGGAAGATCTTCTACCCCGAGGCGGCCTCGGTGCTCAAACTTCGCACCTTGTCGGGAGCCCCGAGGAGGATCAGGATGGAGCCCCCGGAGACCACCGCGTCCGGGGTAGGGCTGTAGGTGAAACGCCCGCCTTCGGCGACGGGGTCGCGGATGGCGAGGAGGAGGAGCCCCTTGCTCGCGAGGTCGAGCTCGGCGAGCGGCTTCCCGGCCCACGGGGAGGCCGACGGCACAGCGATCTCCGCGAGGCGCAGGGGCTGCTCCTTGTTGCGCAGCATGACGTCGAGGAAGCTCGTGACCTCGGGGCGCACCATCTCCGACACCATGCGCAAGCCCCCCATCACATTGGGGGAGACGACGCTGTCGGCCCCGGCGCGCTTCAGCTTGGCCTCTGCCTTCACGTCGATGGCCTTCGCGACGATGCGAAGCCGGGGATTGAGCGCCCGGGCGGTGATGGCGACGAAAAGGTTGTCCTTGTCGTCGGTGAGGGCGGAGATGATGCCGCGCGCCCGCCCGATGCCCGCCTCCTCCAAGATCTCGTCGTGGGTGGCGTCGCCCGCCACGGCCGCTCCCCCGTGGGCGCCGGTGACCTCGCGAAGCACGTCGGGGTTCCGGTCCACGACCGCGAAGGGCACGCCCAGGGTCGACAGCTCCCGGACGCAATGGATCCCGGTGGACCCGGCCCCGCACACGATGATGTGGTCCTGCATCCTCTTCAGCTGGCTGTCCATGCGCCTCCTCCAGCGGAGCCCCCGGACCTCGCCCTCGACCAGCACGGCGGTCACGGTGGCCAGGAACCACCAAAGCGACACGACCCCTCCCAGGACGAGCACCATGGTGAACGGCCGGCCGAAGGGGACCTGGGATATGGGCAGGATCTCGCCGAAGCCCACCGTCGACACGGTGGTGATCGTCATGTAGGCGCAGTCGGTGAGCGACCAGGCCCCGTGGCCCATGAGCCAGTAGCCCACGACCCCGATCACGACGGTGGTCGCGAGCGCCACGGCGGGGGGCAAGAGCCGCTGCGGGAGCATCCGCTGCGAGTCTAGCGCGCGCCGGCCTTCCCCGGGGCCTTCCGGCCGCCCTGGCGTCGCCGCAGCCGGACGGTTACGAAACAGACAAGGGCAACCGCTTGCCCGCGCGCGGTGGGCACGGCTACCCTGGAAGGCCACGCTTGCTTCGCCTGAACGACATCCTGGACAAGGTCGCCGGCTATCACCCCTCGGCCGACCTGGACGTCATCAAGAAGGCGTATGTCTACTCGGCCAAGGTGCACCAGGGGCAGATCCGCGAGTCGGGTGAGCCCTACCTCGTCCATCCCCTGGAGGTCGCCGGGATCCTCGCCGAGCTGCGCCTCGACGAAGCCTCGATCGTCACCGGGCTGCTCCACGACACCATCGAGGACACCCTCGCCACGCGCGAGGAGATCGAGGAGCTCTTCGGGGAGGAGGTGGCCGACCTCGTCGACGGCGTGACGAAGCTCTCCCAGTTCTCTGCGGCCAACACCAAGGAGGAGAAGCAGGCGGAGAACTTCCGGAAGATGGTCGTGGCGATGGCGAAGGACATCCGCGTACTGCTCGTCAAGCTCGCGGACCGCACCCACAACATGCGGACGCTCGAGCACATGCCCGTCGAGAAGCAGGAGCGGATCGCGCGGGAGACCCTCGACATCTACGCGCCGCTCGCAAACCGGCTCGGCATGCAGTCCGTCAAGAGCGAGCTCGAGGACCTCTCCTTCCGGTACCTGAAGCCCCAGGAGTACCTGGAGCTGCAGGAGCGGGTCTCGAGCCGCGCGAAGGAGCGCGACCGGTTCGTGGCGGAGGTCATCGAGCTCGTTCGCGACCGGTTGAAGGAGAACGGGATCGACGCGCAGGTCTACGGACGCGTGAAGCACCTCTACTCCATCTGGCGAAAGATGCGGATGCAGGAGCTGCCGTTCGAGCAGATCCACGACCTCATCGCCTTCCGGGTCATCGTCGGAAACGTCGCGCAGTGCTACGAGGCGCTCGGACTGATCCACTCGCTCTGGAAGCCCGTTCCCGGGCGCTTCAAGGACTACATCGCAATCCCCAAGCCGAACATGTACCAGTCGCTCCACACGACCGTGGTGGGCCCCCGCGCGGAGCGCATCGAGATCCAGATCCGGACGGACGAGATGCACCGGGTGGCGGAGCAGGGCGTGGCGGCGCACTGGCGGTACAAGGAGCGGAGGGGGGCGGACGGGGCGAAGGCCGGCAAGGACGGGATCCGCCCCGCCGACGCCGAGACCTACGGGTGGCTGCGCCAGCTGCTCGAGTGGCAGAGGGAGCTCTCCGACCCCACCGAGTTCTTGGAGACCGTGAAGGTCGACCTGTTCGCGGACGAGGTATTCGTGTTCACGCCGAAGGGGGACGTGAAGAGCCTTCCGCGCGGGGCCACGCCCCTCGACTTCGCCTACGCAGTGCACTCCGAGGTCGGGCACAAGTGCGTGGGCGCGAAGGTCAACGGGAAGATCGTCCCCCTCCGGTACCGCTTGAAGAACGGCGACACCGTGGAGATCCTGACCTCGCCGCACTCCCACCCCTCGAAGGACTGGCTCACCTTCGTGCGCACCAGCCGGGCGCAGGCGCGCATCCGCCAGCACATCCGCCAGGCCGAGCACAAGCGGTCCCTGGAGATCGGCCAGGAGGTCGCGGAGCGGGAGCTGCGCCGCTACGGCGTGTCGCTCGCCAAGGCGGCGAAGGACGGCTCCCTCGAGAAGGCCGCGGCCGCCCTCGGGTACCGCACCGGCGACGACGTGCTCGTGGCGGTGGGCTACGGGAAGGTCGACCCCGACCAGCTCGTGAAGCAGCTCGTCCCGGCGGAGAAGCTCTCCGAGCCGTCCGCGGCGGAGGCGCCGGTGACGAGCCGCCTCACCGAGCTCTTCCGCCGCGTGGCGCGGCTCCCGACCGGAGGGGTCCGCATCAGCGGGATCGAGGACGTGCTCGTCCGGTTCGGGAAGTGCTGCAACCCGCTCCCCGGGGATCCCATCGTGGGGTTCATCACCCGCGGCCGCGGCGTCACCGTCCACACCGCCCGCTGCGAGAAGGCCCTCGCCATGGACCCCCAGCGCCGGGTCGACGTCTCCTGGGACGTCAAGGGCGACTTCAAGCGGCTCGTCGCCGTCAAGGTGATCACCGACGACAAGCCCGGGATGCTGGCCAAGGTCTCCCAGACCTTCAGCGAGGCCGGGATCAACATCGCCCAGGCGAACGTCCGGTCGTCCGCCGACAAGGCCGTCCTCTCCTTCGAGGTGTCCGTACAGGACCTGAAGCAGCTCACCGGGGTGATGCGAAGCCTCGAGCGGGTGGAGGGGGTGCACTCGGTGGAGCGCGTGTAGCCGCAGGGAGGCGTGGGGCGCGAGACGCCCCCGCCCGCGAGGAGCCCATGAGGAAGATCGTCGAGGCGAAGGACGCACCGCGGGCCATCGGGCCCTACAGCCAGGCCGTCGAGACCGGGGGCGGGCGGACCGTGTGGTGCTCGGGTCAGATTCCGCTCGACCCGAAGAGCGGCGAGATGGTCGCAGGTGACGTGGCAGCTCAGGCGGAGAGGGTCCTCGCGAACGTGGCCGCGGTGCTCGCGGCGGCAGGCCTCGGGATGCGCCACGTCGTGAAGAGCACCGTGTTCCTCGTCGACCTCGCGGACTTCGCCAAGGTGAACGAGGTGTACGCGCGCCACTTCCCGGAGAACCCGCCGGCGCGCTCCACGGTCCAGGTGGCGGCCCTGCCGCGCGGGGCGCGCATCGAGATCGAGTGCATCGCCCAGGCGGACTGAGGGGACCGCGCGAAGCGCGGCCTTCCAGGTCCGGCGCGCGCCCGTGGGCGGGAGGCCAGGCTCGGGTCACGCGGCGATCGCCCGGCCCGGCCTCACGGCTCGTAGTAGGTGAACTCCTTGCCGCGGAAGTTCCGGAACACCCACTTCTTGCCCTCGTGGCGGACCACGTAGTCCGGGTTGACGGGGATCTTCCCGCCCCCGTCGGGGGCATCGACCACGAAGTGCGGCACGGCGAGCCCCGAGGTGTGGCCCCGCAGGGCGCGGATGATCTTCCGTCCCGCCTCGACGGACGTCCGGAAGTGACTGATGCCCTTCGCGAGGTCGCACTGGTAGATGTAGTAGGGGCGGATACGCATGAGCAGCAGCTTGTGGTTGAGCTCCATGACGATCTTCGGGTCGTCGTTGATGCCCTTGAGGAGCACCATCTGGTTCCCGATCACGCAACCGCCGTCCGCCAGCTTGCGCGCCGCCTCGAAGGCCTCGGCCGTGCACTCCTTGGGGTGGTTGAAATGCGTATTCACGTAGACCGGCTGGTGGCGCCGTAGCATGTGGACGAGGTCGTCGGTCACGCGCTGGGGGAGGGTGACGAGGTTGCGCGTGCCCAGGCGAAAGACCTCGACGTGCGGGATGGCCCTCAGGCGACCGAGGATGTAGTCGAGCCTCTCGTCGGAGAGCGACAGCGGATCCCCACCCGAGATCACGACATCCCGGATCTCCGAGTGCGACGAGATGTAGGCGAACCCGTCCTCCACCTGCTTCTTCGCGGCGGCGCTTGTCGGGTCGGCGACCTTTCGCTTGCGCGTGCAGTGGCGGCAGTACACCGGGCAGTTGTGGGTGATGTAGAAGAGCACCCGGTCCGGGTAGCGGTGCGTGATCCCGGGCACCGGCATGTCGCGCTCCTCGGCGAGCGGGTCCTCGAGGTCGGCTGCGGCGATCAGGGCCTCGCCCATCGTCGGAACGGACTGGAGCCGGACCGGGCAGTGGGGGTCGTCCGGGTCCATGAGGGCCGCGTAGTAGGGCGTGATGCCCATGTGGAAGTCGCGCTCGGTTTCGATGGCTGCCTGCCGCTCGTCCGGCGTCACCCGGATCACCTTCTCGAGCTGGTCGAGGCGGGTGATCCGCTCGCGCTGCTGCCAGTGCCAGTCGTTCCAGAGGACGTCCGGCACGTCTCTCCAGGCCGCCCGCGGCCCGGGACGGAACCGCGAGGCGATGCTCGGCGCCGGACCGGAGGTCTCGTTCGCGGTCGGGGTGGCGCGTCCGTTCCCGCCGTGGCCGTTGCCACCCTCCTGCGCGGGGGTGGGCGACGGGTCGCCATGGGTCGCCGGAAGGGTCGCCATCGAACCGCTCCTTCGGCGGAGCCGGTCCGCCTGGAAGGCATTTAACGCAGCCGGGGTTCCGCCACACGCCTTCGGCGAACCTGTCTAGCATCATAATCGGAGCGCTCCCGGCGAGCCCAGAACGCGTCCGGAACGCCGTTTGACTTCGCCTCCCCGCGCCGGTAGGTTCCGCCCGCCCCGGGCCGCCGCCGGGGGCGGCGCATGGAAGACCTTCGGCAGCGTTTCCCCGGCGTATCCGCGGAGGAGTGGGGCGACTGGCGCTGGCAGCAGCGCCACATGCTGCGGAGCGCCCGGGATCTCGCGGGGCTCGTACGACTCACCCCCGGCGAGGAGAGCGGCCTCGAGGGCACCGCGGCGCGGTTCCGCTTCGGCGTGACGCCCTACTACGCGGCCCTCATGGACCCCGTTCACCCGTACTGCCCGGTCCGCATGCAGGCGATCCCAACCGCGGCGGAGGCCGCCGAGGCGGCCGGCGACCTGCGCGACCCGCTCGGGGAGGACGAGCGCCGGCCCGTGCGGGCCATCGTGCACAAGTACCCCGATCGCCTCCTGTTCCTGGCGGCGGACCACTGCGCGACCTACTGCCGGCACTGCACGCGCAGGCGCGTCACCGGCGGGGAGGAGGGCGCGTTCGACCGCGCATCGGCGGAGGAGGGCCTTGCCTACGTACGCGCACACCCGGCCGTCCGCGACGTCCTCGTGTCCGGCGGCGACCCGCTCTCGCTCGGAGACGAACGGCTGGAATGGCTGCTCGGCGAGCTGCGCGCGGTGCCCCACGTGGAGATCGTGCGCGTCGCCTCCCGCGCTCCGGTCGTGAACCCGATGCGGGTGACCGACGCTCTCGCGGCGCTGCTCCGCCGCCACGCGCCGCTGTTCCTCGTCACGCACTTCAACCACCCCAAGGAGTGCACGCAGGAGGCACGGGCCGCCTGCGAGCGGCTGGTCGACCACGGGGTCCCGGTGGAGAACCAGACGGTGCTCCTCAGGCGCCTGAACTCGTCCGCGCGGATCATCCAGGACCTGAACCGCCGGCTGCTCTCCTGGCGAGTGCGACCCTACTACCTCCACCAGGGCGACCTCGCCGAGGGGACCGGGCACCTCCGGACGCCGCTCTCGTGCGGGGTGGCCATCCTCGAGCACCTGCGCGGCCGCACGAGCGGCCTCGCCGTGCCGCACCTGGCGGTCGACCTCCCGGACGGCGCCGGCAAGGTGACGCTGCAGCCGGGCTACCTCCTCGGGCCGGGTGGTCCGGGGGACGGGGCGGCGGCGCGGTCGGGGCGGCTCGCGGGCGCGGGCGAGGCGGAGGGACACTGGTTGCGGAGCTGGGAAGGGCGCAGCGTCTACTATCCGGAGCCGCCGGAGACCGACTGCTCCTGCCCCTACGACGAGGTCTTCTACGGGCGCGCGGAAGCGCGCGGGAGAGGCGACGGATGGTGGCGAAGGTCCTAGGTGCCCTCGCGGTCTTCACCACATCGGTGATCTCCTCCATGGGGTACGGGGGGGTGGTCCTCCTCATGGGCATCGAGAGCGCCTGCATCCCGCTCCCGTCCGAGATCATCATGCCGTTCGCCGGCTACCTCGTATTCCAGGGCCAGTTCACGCTCGTCGCGGCCGCCTTCTGGGGCGCTGTGGGGTGCGTCGCCGGGTCGATCCCCGCCTACTACCTCGGGCAGTACGGCGGGAGGCCCCTCATCGAGAAGTACGGTCGGTACGTCCTCGTCTCCCATCACGAGCTCGACCTGGCCGACCGGCTCTTCGACCGCCACGGCGCGGCGGTCGTCTTCTGGGCGCGCCTGTTGCCGGTGGTGAGGACGTTCATCGCCTTTCCGGCGGGCGTGTCGCGGATGAACATGGCGAAGTTCGTCGTCTACACGTTCGTCGGTTCCTTCCCCTGGTGCCTCGGGCTCGCATGGGCGGGGATGAAGCTCGGCGAGCGCTGGAACAGCGACCCGAGGCTCAAGGCCGCGTTCCACCGCTTCGACGCCGCCATCGGGGTCGTCCTCGTCGTCGCCGTCGCCGCCTTCGTCTGGCACAAGGTCCGGGCGGCGCGGAGCGGCGAAGAGCCGGCCGGGGAGTAGCGCGCGGCGTGGGCCGGGGGATCTCCGTCTTCGTCGCGTCGCTCCTCGCGTCCTTGCCGCCGAGCCGCGCGCGGGCGGGCGAGGTCGTGCGCATCGCCGTGACCACGGGGCGCCTGGAGGTCGAGGTCGCGGCGGCCTCGCTCGCGGCCGAGCCGCTTCGCGACGGCGCCACCCGCACGGCCGTCCCGGGCGGTGCCGCCCGGCTGCGCCTCGTCGACGGCGAAATCCTCCTCGACGGCCAGCCGGTCGCGGGCGCCGGGGTCGCGTTCACGGCGACGGGGCCCATCCGCCATGCGGGACGCGACCTGTCAGGGGAGGTGGAGGTCCGGCGCGCACTCGGCGGGCTCGAGGTGATCGACGTCCTGCCGCTCGAGGAGTACGTGGCCGCCGTGACCGGGGCGGAGATGCCGCCGTCGTTCCCCCCCGAAGCGCTCAAGGCGCAGGCGGTCGCCGCACGGACCTTCGCCATGGCCCGGAAGATCGAGGCGCGAGAACTCGGCCTCGACTACGACCTCGGAGCCACCGTTCTCGACCAGGTCTACCCGGGAGCGGGGGGCGTCGATCCCCGCGCGCGGACCGCGGCCGCGGCGACGTCGGGCGAGGTGCTCGTCTACGAGCACAGGCCGATCGAGGCTTACTTCCACTCCGCTTGCGGAGGAGCGACCGAGAGCGGCGCCGACGCGCTCGGCCGCGAGCTGCCCTACCTGACCTCGGTCCACTGCGGCAGGTGCCAAGACGCCCCGCGGTATCGCTGGAAGCTCGTTCTCCCGGCCGCGGAGATGGGGCGCCTCGCAGGGCTCTCCCGGCCGGCGACCGCGGCTCGCGTGGCCGGGCGGACCCCCACCGGCCGCGTGTCGCAGGTCGAGGTGCGAGCCGGCGACGAGCGCGCGGTCATCGAGGGGGCCGAGTTCCGGCGCCGGGCCGGGTTCGACCGCCTCCCCTCGCTCGCCTTCGCGATCCAGGTGGGCCCGCGCGGGTTCGTGCTCGAGGGCCGCGGTTCCGGTCACGGTGCGGGGCTCTGCCAATGGGGCGCCGCCGGGCGTGCGCGCGCCGGAGAGGGCTACCGGGAGATCCTCCGGCGCTACTACCCCGGGGCCGAGCTCGTGAGGATGTACTAGGGGTTTCCGCGCGTGCGCGTCGACGAGCTCGACTACGAGCTGCCGCAGGATCTCATCGCCCAGGCCCCGGCGGAGCCGAGGGATACCTCGAGGCTCCTCGCGCTCCCGCGCCGAGACGGGGCTCCCCGGCACCTGCGCTTCGCGGACCTCCCGGACCTGCTCGAGCCCGGAGACCTGCTCGTCCTGAACGACAGCCGGGTCATCCCGGCGAGGCTGGTCGGGCGGAAGGCGAGTGGCGGCCGATGCGAGGTGCTGCTCGTCGAGCCCTTCGACGAGCCGGCCGGGCTGTGGCGGGTGATGGGGCAGGCGTCGAAGGCGCTCCGTTCCGGTTCGAGGCTCGACTTTCACGGCCTCGCCGCCGAGGTGCAAGCCGCGGAGGGGGACGGATTCTACTCGGTGCGGTTCGATCGGGGCGGCGCCGCGCTCGAGGAGGCCCTCGAGCGCGTCGGGCGCGTGCCCCTGCCCCCCTACATCCGCCGGGAGCCGGTCGCGTCCGACGGGCGCGACTACCAGACCGTCGTCGCACGGGCGCCGGGGAGCGTCGCCGCGCCGACCGCCGGCCTCCACTTCACGCCCGCCCTGCTCGACCGCCTCGAGCGGCACGGCGTGCGAAGGGCGCTCGTCACCCTGCACGTCGGCCCCGGAACGTTCCTCCCGGTGCGGACCGAGCGCCTCGAGGACCACCGGATGCACCCGGAGCGCTTCGACGTGCCGGTGGCGACCGCGGAGGCCTTCGCCGAGGCCCGCGCTCGCCGGAGCCGGGTGGTGGCCGTCGGCACCACCGTGGTGCGCGCCCTGGAGAGCGCATGGGCTGGCGGGTCCCTCCGGCCGGGGCCCGGCCGCACCGAGATATTCATCCTGCCCGGCTTCGAGTTCCGGGCCGTGGACGGCCTCGTCACGAACTTCCACCTTCCGCGCTCCACGCTCCTCGCGCTCGTATGTGCCTTTGCCGGAGCGGAGCGGGTTCTCGCCGGGTACCGGGAGGCGGTCGCGGCGCGCTACCGCTTCTACAGCTACGGCGACGCCATGGCCGTCCTGTGAACACCCTTTTGAAGGTGGGAGGGGCCGTCCTTGTCGTTTAGTATAGGTACCCCATGCGGGGTCCACGGGGGATGCACAGCATCGCGTTGAGCCTGGAGGCCTCCCAGTTCCTCTCCGGGTGGCGGGCGCAGTCGGGGGCGCTGTTCTTGCCTGCCCTCTCCGAGTCCCGGGTGGGTGACGAGGTGGCGGCCCGCATCGGCATCTACGGCCAGACGATCCGGGCGACCGTCTTCGGGAAGGTCTCGCTCGTCCGCCGGGTGGGGCGTCCGTCGCTGCCCCCGGGGATCGAGCTGGCCCTCGACCGGGCGAGCATCGCCGCGGCTCGATTCCTCGCCATGGCGGCGCGCGGGGAGTCGGTGAGCTTCCGGGAGCGGGCGCCGCGCTTCGCCGCCGAGCGTCGCGTCGCCGTCGCCGTCCCGTCCGGGCCGGCGTTCGAGACGAAGACGGTGAACCTCTCGGAGGGAGGGTGCTCGATCGTGTGGCAAGGTGAGCTGCCCGAGATCGGCGCCCTCGTGAATCTCCGCATCGGCGACGGGCTCTTCGCGCCGGTGGCGCGCGCGGTCGTGTGCTGGAACGCGCTCGGCGGCGGCGTGGAGCGAACCGTCGGCGTCCGCATCGTGCCCCAGGGCAGGGGGGCGCGCGCCTGGAAGAACCTCGTCGCCGAGGTCGCGAGGTCGGGGGCGCGAGCCGCGTGAGTTGCGCCCGAGGGGCCTCGCGCGCTTGACATCCGGCGCCCGCCGGGGGAAACGGCGCGGGTGATCCAGTTCGAGATCCTCGCCCGGGACGGCGAGGCGCGGCGCGGCCGCCTCGCGACGCCCCGCGGTGCGGTGGAGACCCCCGTATTCATGCCGGTGGGCACGGCGGGGAGCGTGAAGACGCTTTCGCCCGCCGACCTGACCGACCTCGGGGCTCGGATCGTGCTCGCGAACACCTACCATCTCTACCTCCGGCCCGGCGAGGAACGGGTGCGGCGGCTCGGCGGCCTTCACAAGTTCATGTCCTGGGGCGGGGCGATCCTCACGGACTCCGGAGGATTCCAGGTCTACAGCCTCAAGGAGGCGCCAAAGCGCGGGACCGGGCCGCTCGTGTCGATCGCCGAGGAGGGCGTCACCTTCAAGAGCCACCTCGACGGGTCCCGCCACTTTCTCTCCCCGGAATCGTCCCTGCGGGTGCAGCTCGACCTCGGCTCGGACATCGTGATGGCGTTCGACGAGTGCCCGCCGTCCCGCGCGGACCGGCTCTACCACGAGGAGTCGCTCGCCCGCACGCAGCGGTGGCTCGTCCGATCGAAGGCCTTCTGGCTCACCGCCGAGTCTCCCTACGGGGAGCGCCCCGCGCTGTTCGGGATCGCCCAGGGCGGGCTCTTCGCCGACCTGCGGACGAGGGCCATCGCCGACGCCGCTGCGCTGGACCTGCCGGGCTACGCCCTCGGGGGCTACGCGGTCGGCGAGGAGCCCGAGGAAATGTGGGAGGGGGTCGCCCGTCACGCCCCGGACCTGCCGCGCGAGAAGCCCCGCTACCTCATGGGGGTGGGCACGCCCGAGGACCTCCTCGCGGGCATCGCCGCCGGGGTGGACATGTTCGACTGCGTGCTCCCGACGCGCTGTGCGCGAAACGGGCTCTTGTTCACGAGCCGCGGCCGGCTCACGATCCGCAACGCCCGCTTCGCCGACGACGAGCGGCCGCTGGACCCGGGTTGTCGCTGCTACACGTGCAGGACCTTCTCCCGGGCCTACCTGCGCCACCTGTTCCGCTCGGGCGAGCTCCTGGCCTTGCGGCTCCACACGCTCCACAACCTGGAGCACTACCTCACCCTGATGCAGGGGGCGCGGACCGCCATCGCCGAGGGGCGGTTCGGGGGGTTCCGCCGCGCGACCCTGGAGACGTATCGTGCCGGGCTCGACGGCTGAGACGCCGGTTTTTCGGTTGCCTCCCGCCGCAAAGTGTGGCTAAAAGACCGAGCTTTTTCCCCAACATATGGAGCGGCGATGCACTCGATCCTGACGGCATTCCTGGGACAGACCGGGTCTGAGCCGGGGCAAGCGAACCCCCTGCTCCAGCTACTGCCCTTCGTCCTCATCGCCGTCGTCTTCTACCTGGTCTTCTTCCGCCCCCAGCAGAAGCAGATGAAGAAGCACCAGGAATTCGTCGGCCAGCTCCAGAAGGGGCAGGACGTGGTCACGAACAGCGGGATCATCGGCAAGGTCTTCCAGGTGGACGACCGGACGGTGACGCTGGACGTCGGGGGGGGCACGAAGATTCGCTTCCTCAAGGCCCAGGTGGCCGCGACCTGGTCGGAGAAGGGCGAGGCCGAGAAGGACGCGAAGGAGAAGAAGTAGATGGAGCGGACCTGGTACTGGCGGCTGGCGCTCGTTGTCGCCGTCGCGCTGCTTTCGATCTACCAGCTCGTCCCGAGCTGGTTCTACTTCCGGCTGCCCCCGGGCGAGCGCAACGGCCCCAAGTACGAGGAGTCCGTGCCGGGGTGGGCGCCAAACCCCAAGAAGCACCTGAACCTGGGGCTGGACCTGCAGGGCGGGATCCTGCTGGCCATGGGCGTCGACGTCGACCGGGCCGTGAAGGCCAAGGTCGCACGGCGCGCCGACGAGATCGCCGATTTCCTGAAGGACAAGGGCGTCCCGGTGACGGCGAGCGCCCCGTCCGAGGACGGCACGAAGGTGGAGGTCCGCTCGCCGGACCCCAAGCGCGTCGAGCGGGTCGTACTCGATGCGTACGGCGCCGAGCTCTCCGCGCCCTCGGGCGCGCCCGAGGGCGCGGTCTGGTTCGCGTTCCGGCCCAGGGTCATCCAGGACTTCCAGGCGAAGGCCGTCGAGCAGGCGGAGAAGACGATCCGCAACCGCGTCGACAAGTGGGGCGTCAGCGAGCCAGACATCAAGCGGAAGGCGAACAACCAGATCCAGATCCAGCTGCCGGGCTTCAAGGACCCCGAGAAGGCCAAGGAGCTCCTCGGGCGCACGGCGCAGCTCGAGTTCAAGATCGCAGACGACGAGTCGACCGTTCTCGACCCGGTGCGCTCCGAGCTCGCGCCCTGCCCGAGCGGCCCCGAGGGCCTGCAGCTGCCGCTTCCGCAGAACGGCTGCTGGTTGGTCGAGTCGGTCGAGCTCCCCTCCGGGACGCAGCGCCAGGTGACCTACATCGCCGCGAGCAAGCGCCAGGACCTCGAGGCGGCCATCGACAAGGTGCTCAAGCCGAAGATCTCGCGCGACCAGGAGATCGGCATCGGCGAGGTCGTGGTCGGCCAGGGGCCGATCAAGGAGCGCTTCTACCGGACCTACCTGCTGCGGGCGAAGACCGAGCTCACCGGCGACTACATCTCGGACGCCCGCCCGTCGGTGGACAGCTCGAAGGGCGTGGGGGAGCCCGTGGTGGTGTTCACCATGTCGCCTGAGGGCGGCCGCCTCATGGAACGGCTCACCACCGAGAACCTGCACCGCCGGATGGCGACGGTGCTCGACTCGAAGGTCGAGACGGCCCCGTACATCCAGGGAAAGATCTCCACGAACGGCCAGATCACCCTCGGGTCGGGGCGCAACTACCAGGAGAAGTTCGAGGAGGCGAACGAGATCGCGCTCGTGCTCAAGGCCGGGGCGCTTCCCGCGCCGGTGACGATCTTCGAGGAGCGGACGGTGGGCGCGACGCTCGGGCCCGAGCTCATCAAGAGCGGCGCCGTCGCCGCGGTGGTGGGTCTCGCGGCGGTCATGGTCTTCATGCTCCTCTACTACCGGGGCAGCGGCCTCATCGCCGACGTGGCGCTCGTGGAGAACGGCCTTCTCGTTCTCGCGATCATGTCGCTCCTCGGCTCGACGCTGACGCTTCCCGGCATCGCCGGCTTCGTGCTGACGCTCGGCATGGCGGTGGACGCGAACGTCCTCATCAACGAACGCATCCGTGAGGAACTCCGGGCGGGGAAGACGGTTCGGCAGGCGGTGGACCAGGGGTACGACAAGGTGTTCTGGACCATCGTGGACAGCCACGTCACCGCGCTTGTGGCGGGCGTGGTCCTCATGCAGTACGGCTCGGGTCCGGTCCGGGGTTTCGCGGTGACCCTGATCATCGGCCTGCTCGCCTCGATGTTCACTTCCATCGTGGTCACCCGCGTCATCGTCGACTGGTTCACGCGCCGGGACACGGCAAGGCTGAGCGTCTGATGCAATTCAAGAGCTTCGACATCGTTCCGCACGGGACGAGCTACGACTTCGTCGGGAAGCGGCGCATCGCCGTTACCCTGTCCCTCATCGTGAACATCGCGGTGATCCTGTGGGCGCTGCCGCAGATCCACGGGCTCAACTTCGGGGTCGACTTCGCGGGTGGCACCGAGATGCAGGTGCAGTTCTCGAAGTCGGTCGACCCGGGCGAGATCCGGAAGAGCCTGGAGGGGCTCGGCTTCAAGGACGCGTCCGTGCAGGTCTACGGACCGGAATCGGACCACGCCTACCTCATCCGCGTGGGGCGGATCGCGCTCCTCACGCCGGAGGACGTGGCCCGGGTCGTCGCGGCGGTGAAGGCCAAGTTCCCGGTCCAGGGGCAGCCGCACTTCAGCCCGGAGGTCGGGGACAAGATCGACTTCGAGTTCCAGACGCTTCCGAGCCCGGCCGACCTCAAGGTGGCCGTGGAGTCGGCCGGCGTCCGCGTCCGCGAGATCCGGGAGGAAGCGGGCCTGACCGCGGGCTCCCGATCGCTCGCCGTCCTCACCCAGGGGATCCAGGACCGGGTGGAGAACGACCTGCTGAGCAAGTTCGCGGAGGCGAAGCCCCAGGTGCTGCGCGTGGAGTACGTCGGGCCAGCGGTCGGGCGCGAGCTCCGCAACCAGGGGTTCAAGGCCATCCTCTACGCGATGGCGATCATCGTCCTTTACGTGGGCGTGCGCTTCGACTTCCGCTTCTCGCCCGGCGTCATCATCGCGCTGCTCCACGACGCCATCATCACGCTCGGCTACTTCGCCTTCAGCGGCCGGGAGTTCAATCTGACCTCCGTCGCCGTGATCCTGACCGTCGTGGGCTACTCTGTGAACGACACGGTCGTCGTCTACGACCGGATCCGCGAGAACCAGGGGAAGCTGAAGGGGAAGAGGCTCGGCGACATCGTGAACATCTCCATCAACGAGGTGCTCGGCCGGACCTTCCTCACGTCCTTCGCGACCGCCCTCTCCCTCGTCGGCCTCCTCATCTTCGGAGTCGGGACGATCTTCGACTTCGCCGCGGCCATGGCCATCGGCATCGTCTCGGGCACCTACTCGACGTGGTTCATCGCCGCCCCGATGACCATCTGGCTCGAGGAGCGGGCCGCTCGGCGATCCGCTGGCGGAGCGAAGGCGGCGTAGCTCTCGGCCGCGAAGAGCCGGGCGGCGCGACGCCCGGTCCCGGTCACTTGCCCTTCGCGAACTCCTCCATGAAGGAGGCGAGCTCGTCCACCCACTCGTAGGGGACCGCGTTGTAGATCGAGGCCCGGATCCCGCCGACCGAGCGGTGTCCCTTGAGGCCCACCATGCCGCGCTTCTTCGCGTCGCCGATGAACTGCTCCTCGAGGGCCTCGCTCGGCAGCCGGAAGACGACGTTCATGACCGACCGGCTCTCCCTCTCGACCGGTGACCGGTAGAACTGGGCGTTCGCGTCGATGACGCCGTAGAGCCGCTTTGCCTTCCGGCGGTTCGCCTCCTCCACCTTCGCGAGACCGCCCTGGCCCTTCACCCAAGCGAGGACGTTGCGGACCATGTAGACGCCGAAGGTCGGCGGCGTGTTGTAGAGCGACCTGTTCTCGGCGTGGGTGCGGAACTGGAAGATCTTCGGGATGTCCTTTCGCCCCTTCTCGAGCGCCTCCTTGGAGACGACGGCCACGACCACACCCGACGGCCCGATGTTCTTCTGTGCCCCGGCGTACACCACGGCGAAGCGGGACACGTCGAAGGGGCGCCAGAGGAAGTCGCTCGACATGTCGGCGACGAGCGGCACCCCCGCGGCGGGGAACCCGCGCGACGGCTCGACGTTGAACTCCACGCCGTGGATGGTCTCGTTCGAGGTGAGGTGCAGGTAGGAAGCGGCCGGGTCGGCCTTCACCTCCGCGGGCGCAGGTACGCGCGTGTAGCTCTTCTCCTTGCCGTCGCCGGTTCCGGTCGTCTGGACCGCCACCGTGGCGCCGAAGAGCCCCGCGACGAGCTTGGCCTCCCCGACGGCCTTCTCGCCCCAGGCCCCCGTGACGAGGTACTGGGCCGGGCGCCCCTTCTCCATGAGGTTCATGGGCACCTGCGCGAACAGCGCCGACGCTCCGCCCTGCAGGAACAGGACCTCGTGGGTCTGGGGCACGCCGAGTAGCTCGCGCACGAGGGCGAGCGCCTCGTCGTGCACCGCCTCGTACTCCTTGCCGCGGTGGCTGTGCTCCATCACCGACATGCCGCTTCCGGCGATGTCGAGGAGCTCGTCTCGCGCCCGCTCGAGGGCGGGCAGCGGGAGGGCAGCGGGGCCGGCGTTGAAGTTCCTCTTGCGAGCCATGTGGGTCCCTTCGAGCGGCACGGGTTGCCGCGACGGCGCCCGTTAAACCGGCCGCGGTAGGCTTTGTCAAGGCGCGCCGGGCACTTCCACCTCCAGGGACTCTCGCCAGGACGGCGGTCGCCCCCGCCGGGTCCTCGGGTGGGACCGGACCCGGGGTGGGGGCAAACGCTCCCCGTAGGCGGGAGGCGCAGCCGGCGGCTCCGCCATTTTTCTGGCCCCAAGCGCGCACCGGGGCCGGGGCATCGCCCTGGCGCGGCGAATGCACAGGATGGGGGCAGGACCTCGGCCGGTGGCGGCAGGGAGCCACGATGCTGGAACTGGTATCGCTTTACGCGCCCGTTGCGCTGATCGGCCTCTACTGGGTCGTCGGGGTGAGGCGCCCGCTCGTGGTCCAGCACGCGATGCGCAGGCGCCCGCGCCGGTAGCCGGAGCACGGCTCGACCTCGCGAGGAAGCCACCCGCGACTTCTAAGTCTCGGAAGGGTCGCCCAAGGCGAGCTGCGACCACAGCCCCCGCTCGACGCCCGAGAGCGCGAACGGGTGCACTTCCACGTGATACGAGCCGCCGTCCCGGCGCGAGAGGCGGGCGAGCGACCAGATGTGAAGCGGCCCCGGCTGGCTGTGGATGGTCGTCTCGTGCAGCCGCCCGTCGAGGAGCGGCTCGTTGCCGACCATCGCGAGGCCGTTCGACGCGATGGTGTGGGCCGTGAACTGGCGACTCTTGCGGCCCTGGACGACGGTGACCCCGAACCGGACCGGTCGGCCCGCCGAATCGAGGGTGGTCGCGGGAGGCTCGATGCGCGGCGACGGGCCAGCCGACGCGGCGCCGTTCGACTCGAACGCGTCCACGAACTCCGGGATCTTCTGGATCACCCGGACGACCGCCTCGCGTTCCACGAACTTGCCGAGGCCCGGGACGCCCCCGAGGTCCGCGCTGGAGATGCCGGGACGTGCCACCAAGAGGGCCACGATGGCATCGGACATGCGGACGACGTCGAGGAGGCCGGATCCATCGCCGGCCGAGACGCCCTCTTCGTGGTGGTGGCCGATGATGTCCGCGAGGGTCGGTGGCAGCTTCCAGCGGGTCGCGAGAGCCGCGCCGAGAGCCACGTGGTGCCGATCGATGAGGGCCCGCCATGCCTGCGCAGTGCCCGTGCCCTCGCCGGCGCGCTTCTCCACGATCTTCTCGAGCGAAGTGCACGCCACGATCTTTCCAAAGTCGTGGAGCAGGCCCGCGAGGAAGGCTTCCTCCTGCTTCAGGCCGCGCAGGCGCGCGAGCTCCTGGCATAGCGCGGCGCCGCACAGGCCCTCGATCCAGATCATCCGCCGGAGGGGAGCGAGCGGGCCGGCCGTGTGTGCGTGCGCCGCGAGGCAGGAGGCGAGTAGCAGCCGCATGACCTCGTGAGCGCCCACTCGGATGATCGCCTGCGTGAGGGATGTGGCAGTCGCCCCACGCCGGTAGAGGGGAGAGTTCGCACAGCGGAGGACCGCAGCTGCGAGGGCCGCGTCGGAGCCGACGAGCCGTGCCACCTCGTCGAGCCCGAAGTCGGGTCGGCCGAGCGCCTCCTGTACGCGGAGGGCCACGGCGGGGTAGGGCGGCAGCTCGAGTTCGCCGCGCAACGCAAGGCTCTCGAGCTCCCGGTCGAGTTCCTGCAGGAAGAGCGTCGCTGGGAGGCCTTCCGTAGGCGGAACCATCGTGCCCTTCATTGTCGGCACAAAAACCTGGATTACAAAGCCCGGCCCCTGTGTGCCCCTGTAAGTCCCCGCACCCACTCCGGGCGCAGGACGCCACCAGGGCCGTCGCTGCCTCCATCGGTGCCGGCACGAACGGCGTCCGCTCCTGTGCGACCGGGACCACACCCCATCGAGCTCCGGCGCGCCAACCGACGGTCGAGGCCAGGATTGGCGGCACCCTGCGAAGGCCGCATGACCCGGGCAGGGGCGTCAGGTTCGCTCGACAAGTATCGGGAGCGACCTTAGGAGCGAAGGGTGAGGAACGCAGCCCGATGACGCTCGACCTCGTCGCCACCGCCCTCGCCGGGATCGCCCTCTCTGCCGGCACCGGTCCGCCGCTCGACATCAAGCCTGGCCTCTGGGAGGCGAAGAGCACGACGTCGACGAAGCTGGAGGGCGACTTCAAGCCGCTCGACGCGAGCAAGCTCGATCCCGAGCAGCGCGCCCGCGTGGAGGCTGCCCGGGCGCGAACCCGGAGCGGCAAGCCCCGCACATTCACCTACCGATCCTGCGTCACGGAGGGCGACATCCGGAACGGATTCCGCTTCGACGAGGCGGCGGATGACGGCGATTGCGAGCGGCGCTACACGGACCGGTCCCCGCGCCACGTCGCCTTGGAGGTGCGGTGCGCGTCCGGGGACGCCGCGGGATTGAAGTCCGACGGCAAGTTCGAGATCACGGTGAAGAACCCGGACGCGGTTGTCGCCCACGGCGAGATGAAGGTGCAGGTCGCGGGCAAGGAGAGCCAGACGAGGTTCGAACTCGAGGCGCGCCGACTCGGGGCGAACTGCGGGGACCTCAAGCCCGGGGAGTCGCGGAAGGTCCAGGACTGACCAGGGCCCGGGTGGGCTCGGGCCTAGCGCCCGGCGGGGAGCACCCTCTCGGCCCGCGGTGCGCGCAGCGTACGCAGGAGGATCCCGAGGAAGCGCACGTCCTCGACGAGGTAGCGTCGCGCGAGGCGTCGGGGCTCCTGGAGCAGGCGGTGGAGCCACTCGAGACCCGCCCGCTGCATCCAGCGAGGAGCGCGGCGCACGCGTCCGACGAAGAAGTCGATGCTCGCGCCGATGCCCAGCGCAACCGCCGGGCGGACGCGCTCCCGCACCCGATCGATCCAGAGCTCGGCCTTGTGGCCGCCCAGGCAGACCACGAGCAGGTCCGGGCGTGCCGCCTGGATCTGCGCGACGGACCGATCCTCCTCGGGCGTCGGATCGAAGCCGACCCGGGGAGTGAGGACGCCCACGACGTCGACCCCGAGCTCGGCCCGGAGCTTGGCGGCCGCCTGCTCGGCCACGTCCGGGGCGCCACCGAAGAGAAAGACGCGGAAGCGGCGGCGTGCGGCGAGATGCATGAGCGGCAGGAACAGGTCCGAGCCCGAGACCTTCTCGGAGATTCGCAGCCCGACGAGCCCCGAGGTCCAGCGAAGGGGTTGACCGTCGCACAAGGACAGGTCGGCGCGCCGGTACGCGTCCCGGAACCGCGGGTCGCGGGCGGCGAGCACCACGTGGTCCACGTTGGGCGTGAACACGGCGCCGCCCCGCCGGCGTTCGACGAGCCGCTCGATGGAGGCGAGGGCCTCGTCGAACGTGAGGGCATCGACCCAGAGGTCCCCGAAACGGACCCGGGCGGGCCTCGCCGTCATTCCGACCTCGGTCACGTGCCGCTCTCCTGCGCGCGAAGGGGACGACCGCAGGAGACACCGCCGAAAGCCGGGCCGCTAGACTCGTGAACATGGGACAGGGACCGCATCGCTTCTCCGCCGCGCCGCGCGCTTGCGGCCGGCCGGGGTACATCGCCTCAGGGGCCGAGTCCTCTCGACGGCAGATCCTGGCGAAGCCGCACCACGGACCGCGCGTCGCAGGGCTCGGCATTCGGCGCACAGCCTCGGCTCGGGAGGCATCTCCGCCTTGGGCGGGCCCGCGCGACGCCCCACCCGCGTGGCCGCGTCCCTCCCGTCGCGGGACCTTCCGGTTTCCCACTGGACCCGGGGCCGATATCCGGGGACCTCCTTGGGGCGTGCCTCTGGCGGGTGACCCTGATCAACGCCGATGGGATAGGGTCCCAGCTACGTTTGCCAGCCTTCCCCGGGGCGCGCATGAGCATCTTCGTCTACTTCGCCCTCCTCGCGCTGTTCATCGCGCTCTTCGGCCGCTACCTCTCGAGTGCCGGGCGTCGCAGGCGCCGTGCCGAGAGCGTCTACCGGCGAAGAGAGCGGCGTACGCGGCACCGCCGTTCGGCTGGGGCGTGAGCCCGCCCCGCTCCAAGGCCGAGCGTCCAGACGCAGGTCGGCCGCCGCCCTCGAACTCCGCGGGACGGAGACGGGCGCGACCCCCGACGCGCAGGGCGCACTGTCCCGCCCGCGCCCCGGTTCATGTGGGGGCGCGCGCCGCCGCCGGGCACGCGTGCCACGCGTGTGGTACGGGGTGAGGTGGGCACAGGCGAGCATCGGGCGCCGCATGTGGTTGGCGAGGGCGCGATCCCCACTTCGCGTGGGGCCGCCCAGGCTCCCGCGCCGGCCCGACGTGCGGCCACTGCACAGCGTCCCGGAAGGACTCGACATCGCGACCCGGGGCGCCGCTCGCCCGCGAGCCGTACCGGCAACGCGGGACGAATGCGAATGCGATCCGCACGTGTTCGCGGGCGTATTCTCTTCTATAGGGACCGCGAGGGCCGCGGCATCTGGGACCGCGCGGCCCACCGAGCGAGGCCGACGTGAAGCCATTGCCGCCCTTCGAGCAGTTCCTCATGGCGATCGGCCGGATCGACGCATTCCAGGTCCGCAGCGCGAAGGGATACCAGCAGCGGTGGGGGAGGTCGTTCGAGCAGGCGATCGTGGAGCTCGGCTTCGTGACGGAGCGTGCACTCCTGCTCGACCTCGCGCAGTACCTGGGGGTCCCCTGCATCCGGGTCGAGGCGCGGACGATCCCGAAGGAAGCGCTCCGGACGCTCCCGGAGAAGCTCATCCGGGCGCGTCGGGTCATCCCGCTGGCGATCACCGGTGACGAGCGGCAAGGACCGCTGGTGGTGGCGATGCGGGACCCGCGCGACCTCGCCGCGCTCGACGACGTGCGGTTCGCGGCGGGCCTGCCCGTCCAGCCGGTGCTGGCGAGCGAGAAGGAGATCGACCAGGCCATCGAGGCGCACTTCGGAAAGCCTGCCTCGGCTCCCGAGCAGCCGAGATCGGTGGCATAGCGCGGTCCCGCCCCGCCGTCGGCGGGTGGCCGCGTCAGTGGCGCACGCCGACACCGAGGTCAAACCGGGTGAGGTTCGTGTTGACCGAGAAGATCTGGTGGTCGGCCTTGACGACGACGTCGTGGAGTCACGTAGGGGCTTTCCCCGAACGTCCACGCGTCGTCTTCTGGGGCCAATTCCCGTAGTCACCTGGCGCGGCGAGCCGCGGTTGGCGGCGTTCGCCTTGTACCGGTTCGCGATTGCACGCCGTAGAACTGCGTCGGATCGTGGTGCTCGTTCATGAAGTCGAAAGGCATGAGGAACAGGCGGCGGTGAGGGTGATCCAGTCGGCCACCTGGAAGTCGAAGTAGAGCTGCCCCAGTTCGAACTCGCCGAGGTCGCCGGAGGAGGCGACGGCGTGCTCCAGCTCGTACTTCAAGTTGAAAGAGACGCGGCCCGTGCCGGCTTTTGAGCTCTTTCTCCCCGGGCCTTGAGCTCCTGCTGCTGCTCGAGCTGCCGTAGCGAGGGCTCCGGCGCAGGCGCCTCGTGCGCGCTCCCATCCTGAGCGGAGGACAGGGCCGCGGCTGTGGCGAGGAGCCGAAGAGAAGGTGGAGGCGGGCTCACTTCTGGGGCGTCGACGGGCGCCACTTGGCGGCGAGGGCGGTCCGGGGCCGTGGGCGGGACGGGCTGGTGCCGGCCCACTCCTGGGGACGCCAGGTCGGGAATCGTTGACCCGGAGCGGCCCGTGCGCACTCCGCTTGAGTGGAAAGCCGGGCGCGTCCGTGATAATGAGAACGATTATTGATATCAAATAGGGTGTGTCAAGCTCCGATCAGCCAAGGCTCTCGGTGGACCACGCATGAGATGGCGACGCATTCAAGCCTCGGTTCCATGGTCGCTCATGGCGACGGTGGCCGCGCTTCCCTCCCCTGTCCCGGCCTTCGCGGTGGAGTACCTGACGTTCGACGAGGCGCAGGCGGCGCTCTTCCCCGAGGCACAGCGCTTTGAGCTCGTCGAACTGACGCTCGATGACGCGATCCGGCAGAAGCTCCAGGCAAGTCTGCGAATGCCGGTTCGGAGCCGCTGGGTCGTCCGGGTCGCCCGCCGGAGCGACCAAGTCGTCGGTGCGGCCGTGATCGACGACGTCATCGGAAAGTTCGACCGCATCACCTTCGCCGCGGGAGTGGGTTCCGACGGCGCGCTTCGCCAGGTGGAGATCCTCGCGTATCGAGAGAGCCATGGCGGTGAGGTCAGGTTGCAGCGGTGGCGATCCCAGTTCGCCGGAAAGACCGCTGCCTCGACGCTGCGCGTGGGCGACGACATCGCCAACATCAGCGGTGCGACGCTCTCCTGCCAGCACGTGACCGACGGCGTGAGGCGTATCGTGGCGGTCCTGGACGCCTTTCGAAAGGCGGGGAAGCTCGGGTGACCCCGCCGCGGACGCTCCGACGGGCGCGCCCGGCGCTCGGAACCATCGTGGAGATGGGGCTGCACGCCGATGGCGACGAAAGGGCGGAGGCCGCGCTCCGTGCGGCTTGGTGCAGGCTCGCCGAGGTGGAGGGGGCTCTGTCGGCGTTCCGCTCCGAGAGCGACGTGGCCCGGTTCAACGCCGCACCGGCGGGCTCCTCCGTGCGCATCGGGGGCCATGCGGCCGCCGTGCTCCGGTTCGCCATGGAACTCCATGAAGCGAGTGGCGGACTCTTCGACGTCTCCCTCGGCACGGGCCCTCGCGCCTGGTCGATCACGGGGGGCGATAGCGCTCCACGGGCGTGCAAACACAGCGCCTCCGTGCGTATCGACCTGGGGGGGGTCGGCAAGGGCTACGCAGTGGACCGGGCCTTCGAGGCTTTGACGGAAGGGCTTGGGGGCGACTCGACGTGCTGGGTGAACGCGGGTGGGGACCTTCGGGTCGGTGAGGTCGAGGTGCCGATCTACCTGAGGGACGAGCACCGGGGGGGCGCGTCCCCGTGGCTCTCGCTCCGGGAGGGGGCCGTCGCGACGAGCCATCTCGGGTTCGGTGCTCGCGCCCGGCTCGCCGGCCTGGCGACAGGGGGTCCGTGGCACGTCAGCGTCGCGGCGCCGCGCTGCATGTGGAGCGATGCTCTCACGAAGGTCGTTGCGCTCACCGGCCGGGCGGATCATCCGCTGCTGGCCCGCCACCACGCGGTGGCCTGGATTCACTCCGAGGGTCGCGCATGCCATTGATGCCTGTCGGTCGTCAGAGCGCAAATCCGCTCGTTCGATGGCAGCGGTATTCCGTGATCGGCGCCGGGTTGTCGCTGCTCCTTTCCGGTGTCTGTTGGATTCCTGTCCACTACCTCCTCGGTGCCGGGGTAGGGGAACTCCCGCACCCCGTGGAGCCCTGGCTCCTTCGGTGGCATGGACTCTCCGCGGTCGCCGGTGTGTTCGCGCTGGGGCTAGTCGCCGCCGGCCACATGAGCCGGGGCTGGGCTTTGCGCCAGCGGCGCAGCAGCGGGCTTGCCCTCGGACTCCTCGCTGGTGCCGGGGTCGCGTCGGGCTACGCCATTGCCTATCTCGTCCCGGACTCCTTGCGGCCGGTCGCTGGATGGGCGCACGCGATCATGGGCTTCGCCATCGTGGGGGTGGGATGGGCGCACCGCCGGACAACGAAGGCCACGGTGCCGCTCCCGGACGGCCGGGCCATGGGCATTCCGGTTCCCTCCGGAAGTGGACCGCGCTCCACAGGATGAGCGGGCCTGACATCCCCGGTAAGCCGGCCGTCCTCGCGTACTCGCGCGGACTTTCCCGCGGCGGGGCCTCGTGAGTCGAAAGCGTCGAGGGTGCGGCTAGAGGGGCGGTGGGCGAGGAGGCCGCGTCCGGAGCCGGCTCAGGGTCGGCTGGCGGGAGGCACCGGGTGGTGGTTGACGCCGCGGAAGCCGGGTGAGGTGCGGCGGCTCGATGGCAGGCCGAGACCTCCGCGTCGCGCGCGATGCAGTGTCTCTCCACGCGAAAAAGTCGACTTCTCGGCCGTGCCCGACGGCAGGAGGTCACGCGACAGGCCGTGACTGACGGTACCTTTCGATGACATCGGCGCATTTGGGGCACGGGAAGAAGCGACTGCGGCGGCTCGCGGGGGCGCCGGGGACGACGTGGCCGCATGCGAGTACGACGAATGGGCGGGTGCCCTGAAGCTCACGCCGGACGATAGGACGAAGCGGATGGGCGATATGGTCTGGGCGCGAGGTCTTCATGGGGGGAGCGGGTGGGGCGGTACCTGCGTCTGTCGGGCCGTTCCATGAGAGGCCAC